>NZ_JAENKO010000031.1 GCF_016599145.1 Tomitella cavernea | reverse complement strand
TGCCGTGGCCTCGGGGCCGTCGTCGCGCTGCGGCGCCTCCGGTGCGCCGGAGGCCCCCTGCGGGCCGCGCCGCCGCCGTCCACCGCGGCGGCGGCGTGATGCTGGGGCGCCGACGGGCGGCGGTTGCTTCGGATTCATCTCCGTTCCAGGCTAACGGTGCCGGGCGGCCGGCAATGATCGGCCGTGCCCGCGTGTGACGTGATCGGCGCAGCGCGCGACGTAGGGGGCCGGCCCTGGCGAAGAGTAGTGGCGCGAGTCGGACTTGCACGTGCCGGATCCGTGTTTGACTACGGCCGCCCCGTCAACCAACGCCGTGCGGACGCGGAGAAGCTGCCGCGCAGCGTGAGCCAGGAGGCCCATCGCATGGTCGAGCACGTGCACCGGGAACAGGCGGCGGAGATCGTGGTGGTCGGTTCGGCGAACCTCGACACGACGGCGCACGTGCCCAGGCTGCCGGCCCCGGGGGAGACGGTGCTGGGCGGGGACACCGGCGAGTCGGTCGGCGGCAAGGGCGCCAACCAGGCGGTGGCCGCGGCGCGGCTGGGGCGCAGCGTCGCGATGGTCGGGAGGGTCGGCGACGACCCGGCGGGCCGGCGCATCCGGGAAGCGCTGACCACGCAGGGCGTGCAGGTCGACCAACTCGGCTCCACCGCCGGCAGCGGGTCCGGGGCGGCGCTCATCGTCGTCGACGAGTCCGGGGAGAACATGATCGTCGTCGCACCGGGGGCCAACAGCACGCTCACCGCAGCGCACGTGCGCGCGGCGCAGGAGCTGCTGGCACGGGCGGGCGCGGTCGTGTGCCAGCTGGAGATCCCGGAAGAGGCGGTGGTCGAGGCCGTCCGGCTCGCCGGCGGCCGGGTGATCCTCAACCCGTCGCCGGTGCGGTCGGTGCCGCCGGAGGTGATGGCGCGGGTGGATGTGCTCATCGTCAACCGTTCCGAACTCGGCGCGATCGCCGGGGCTCCCGAACCGCGGACCGTCGATGACGCCGCCGCGCTGGCTGCGGGCGTGGGCGGCCCCGGCGCGGTGGTGGTGACGCTCGGCGCCGACGGCGCGCTGCTCGTGGACGGGAACACACGGGTGCACGTGCCGGCGGTGCGGGTGCCGACGGTGGTGGACCCGACCGGTGCCGGGGACACGTTCTGCGGGGCGCTCACCGACGCCCTCGTGCGTGGCGAGGCCCTGGACGGTGCGGTGCGCTGGGCCGTGCGTGCGGCGGCGCTCGCGGTGACGGGTGCGGGCGCGCAGTCCGCCATGCCCACCGCCGCGCAGCTGGCGACGGCATGATGCGGGGCCGCAGGGCCGGGGCACGGCAGGCGGACGGTCCGAACACGCTCGAACGCACCGCCGGCGACACGCCGGCGGTGCGGCTGCAATTGTGTGACGTCGGGAAGGTCTACCCGGGCGTGCGGGCGCTCGACGCGGTGGATTTCGATGCGCACGGCGGTGAGGTGCACGGGCTGCTCGGCGAGAACGTCCCGGGCAGGAGCACGTTGATCAAGATGATGGCGGGAGTGGACCGGCCGGACAGCGGTGAGTTGTCCGGCTTCCTGTCCTTGCGCTACCGGCGTTTCCGGCGCATGGAGCACAGTGCGCGTCGGGCGGTGGCCAGCGGCCGGCGCTCGGCGGCCAGCGGCACGCCGGCCGTCTCGGTTGCCACCGCACGCGTGTGGCGCTGATGAAGACGCTCGCGGATCTCGTCGGGGGAATAGGCACGCCGGACTCGTTGCGACCGGGCCTCCAGCACGCCCGAGGCGACGACGCCGGCGGCGCCCGCCAGCCCGAGCGCCTTCCACAGGGTGTCCTTGCGCATACCGTCCTCCTATGGTGCTCTCCGGTCATCGAGGGATGGTCACGATGATGCCGCATGCGCGATGCGGCCGGGCGCCGCAGGCGGGGCTGGAGCCGTGGCAGGATCGCGGAATGGCAGTGCACGCGAACGGCATCACCGTCGAGGAGGCCGCCGGGGCCGCCCGCACCGGCGACATCTGGATATTCCGCGGCGGATCCGGCGCGGACAAGGCGATCCGCGCGCTCAGCAACAGCCCGGTCAACCACGTGGGCATGGCCGTGGTGCTCGAGGATCTCCCGCCGCTGCTGTGGCACGCGGAGATGGGCAAGTCGCTCCCGGACGTGTGGACCGGCACCCGGCACCGCGGTGTCCAGCTGCACGATCTGCGGGACGCCGTACGGGTCTGGGGGCACCGATACGGGCAGAGCGCGTGGCTGCGGCAGATCAACGTGGAGGTGACGGCACCGCAGGAGGACGCGTTGCTGCGCACCGTCGCGCGCCTGGACGGCACGCCTTTTCCGTCGACGGCCCGGCTGGGCGCGCGGTGGCTACGCGGCCGCATGCCGCGCGGGCTTCTCCTCGGGGGCGGCCGTGGTGCGCCGGCCGCGACGTGGGAGAGCGCGTACTGCGCGCAGGTCGTAGCGCACACCTACGAGCAGATGGGGTTGCTGCGTCGCGGTCGCGACGCCGGCTGGTACGACCCGGGGCGGTTCTGGAGCGGGGACCGGCTGCCGCTGGTGCCCGGCGTGGAGCTGGGCGGGGAGATCGCGGTGCGGGTGTCAGCGAAAGGGGAGGGCGCCGGCGGGGCGGGCGACGGCGGGAAAGAGAACGGGAACGGCCCCGCACCCTCGTGAGGCGCGGGACCGTTCCCGATGCCCGCGGCGCCGGATGGTGGCGCCGCGCGGCGGGTGCTACTTGGCGGCCTCGATCTCGACGGCCTGGGCGACGCCCGCCATGGTCGCGGCCACCTTGACCGCCTCCCACACCTGCTCCTTGGTGAGCCCCTCCTTGCGGACGGTGGCGTCGTGCGCGGCCGTGCAATCGTGGCAGCCGTTGATCGTGGAGACCGCGAGCGACCACAGCTCGAAGTCGGCCTTCTCCACGCCGGGATTGCCGATGATGTTCATCCGCAGGCCCATCTTCACCTGCGCGTAGTCGCTCCCGAGGAACGACTTGGCGCGGTAGGCCACGTTGTTCATGCCCATGATGGTGGCGGCGCCGAGCGCCGCGTCGAACGCGGCGTCCGACAGGTGCCCGCGCGCCTCATCGGAGATCTCGGAGAACACGGTGGCCGACTTGCTCGCGGCCGCGGCCGCGAGCATCGTGCCCCACAGCTGCTGGTCGTTGAGCTCCGTGGAGCGCGACAGCGAGCTCAGGTTGAGCTTGAGGTCCTTGGCGTATTCGGGCAGCGAGTTCTTCAGGTTGTCGATGCTCATGCTCAGAGTGCTTCCTTGACCAGCTCGCCGGCGTCGATCGTCGGGTCGCCCTTCTTCCAGTTGCAGGCGCACAGCTCGTCGGACTGCAGCGCGTCGAGCACGCGGAGGACCTCGTCGACGTTGCGCCCCACCGAGCCGGCCGTCACGGAGACGAACTGGATCTCGTTGTTGGGGTCGACGATGAAGGTCGCCCGGTCGGCGACGCCGTCCGCGTTGAGCACGCCCGTGGCCTCGACCAGTTCACGCTTGAGGTCGGAGAGCATGGGGAAGGGGAGGGTCTTGAGATCCTCGTGCTGCGCACGCCACTGGAAGTGCACGAACTCGTTGTCCACCGAGGCGCCGAGCACCTGCGCGTCACGGTCGGCGAACTCGTCGTTGAGCTTGCCGAAGGCGGCGATCTCGGTGGGGCACACGAAGGTGAAGTCCTTGGGCCAGAAGAAGATCACGCGCCACTTGCCGGCGTAGTCGTCGCTGGTGACCGTGGAGAAGTAGTCCTCGGGCTGCTGCGCGTCGACCTGCGACAGATCGCCGCCGATGAGGGCGGTGAGGCTGTAGGAGGGGAACTGGTCGCCGATGGTGAGGAGAGCCACTGGGATAACTCCTTTTCGTTGTGGTGCGGCGGGGTGTCCGCCGCGTCGGTGCCGGCGTGGGGTGCGCCGGCCGAAGGTCCGGGAACGGCGGACGATGGCCCGCCACGGCGTGTGATCCACGCCGCAGAACGTTGTGGTCGTCCGACCTGCTCCGAACTCCCTTCACCACTATGCACCAGAAACCAGAAAAGGTAAAGCCTCTAGGTTGATGTAGACTCATTGCTGTGATTGATGAATCCTATCGTCCCACGGTGGCGCAACTGCGGGCGTTCGTCGCGGTCGCCGAGTATCGCCACTTCAGTACCGCGGCACAGCGTCTGGGCGTGAGTCAGCCCACCTTGTCGCAGGCGCTCGCATCGCTGGAATCGGGGCTCGGAGTTGTGCTCATGGAGCGCAGCACCCGCAAGGTCCTGGTCACCGAGGCGGGACGGGAGCTGCTCGGCAAGGCGCTCGCCGCGCTGGAGGCGGTGGACGGGTTCGTCACCGCGGCCGCGGGAATCGGCAGCGGAATGGTGGGCGGATTGCGGATCGGGATGATCCCCACCGTCGCCCCCTACCTGCTGCCCGCGGCGCTGCCCGCGCTCGGGGCGGCCTACCCGGACCTGCACCCGCACCTGGTGGAGGACCAGACCGAGCGGCTCCTCGACGCCCTGCGGGGCGGCGCGCTCGACGTGGCGGTGATCGCACTGCCGTCGGGCGCCGCGGGCCTGGTGGAGATCCCCCTGTTCGACGAGGACTTCGTCCTCGTCCTTCCGGAGGAGCATCCGGCCGCCGGCCGAGACGACCTGTCCGCCGACGTGCTCGACGAACTGCCGTTGCTGCTGCTCGACGAGGGGCACTGCCTGCGTGACCAGACGCTCGACCTGTGCCGGCTGGTGGGCGCCACGCCGGCGCTGGGGGACACCCGCGCGACGTCGCTGGCCACGGTGGTGCAGTGCGTCGCAGGGGGACTCGGTGTCACGCTGGTGCCGGAGTCGGCGGTGCCGTCGGAGGCCGGACGCGGCGGCCTGGCGACGGCACGGTTCGCACACCCGACACCCGGGCGCACCATCGCGCTGGTCTACCGCAAGTCCACGGGGCGGCACGACGACTTTCGTTCCCTGGCGGCCGAATTGGCGGCATGCGCGCCCGCGGGCCGAGCGCACTCGGTCGACTGACCCGATCCCTGCGACCATCGGGCTGACGACTGTCGCGACAAGGGGCGGCGTGGCGTGCGATCAGCGGCGTCCGCGCTTGGGGCGTCCCGCCGGCCGGCCACGGCGCGGCCCGGAGGTGCGCCTGCCGCCGGCGGAACCCTTGCCACCCGCGTTCCCCTTGGCACCTTTCGTCCCCCTGGCGCCGGCCGATCCTCCGGACCCCTTCTGCGCCGGACCGCCGGACCGGTGGCCGGCGCCCGCGTCACGGTCGTCGTCCCGAGGCCGACGTGCCTGCCCGCCGGTGCCGCGGGAGCTGTTGGCGGTGCGGCCGCGCACGATCCCGATGAACTCGTCCATCAACTCGGTCGATCGGTCCTCCCGCCACACCAGCGCCACCTGGGACTGTGCGACCCGTTTGCGCGTGGCCGAGTCGGGCTCCTCCAGGGGGCGGTATACGAGATCCTTGCGGTGGTGCAGGCGGGCGAGCGACTGGGGAAGCGCCACCAGCCCGACCCCCGCCGCGACGAGCGCGAGCGCGTCCGGGATCGTCGCGGGGCGCTGATACGACGGGATGCCGGGCGGGACATCCCAGTCGAGCACGTCGTCGAGCGGGTGGTGGACGATCTCGTCGTCGAGGTCCTCCGGGCAGAGCGACTCGGCGAGTGTCAGCACGTGGTCCTTGGGCATCATCACGACGGTGACCTCGGTGTAGAGGGGGATCGCGTGCAGGCCCTCGCGGTCGATGGGAAGTCGCACCAGAGCTGCGTCGGCCTCCCCGGCGCGCATCGACTGCACTGCCGGCCCGGTGTCGGCGGGGGCCAGGTCCAGGGGCACGTCAGGGAACCGCGCCTCCCACACGCGCGCCCACTTGGCCGGGGTGGTGCCGGGGACGAACGCGAGGCGGAACCGCGGCCCGGCGGGGTCGTCGGGGGCGCCGTCGTCAGAGGCGCCGTTGCCAGGGTTCGATGCG
This sequence comes from Tomitella cavernea, assembly GCF_016599145.1. Taxonomy (GTDB): domain Bacteria; phylum Actinomycetota; class Actinomycetes; order Mycobacteriales; family Mycobacteriaceae; genus Tomitella; species Tomitella cavernae. Next base: position 47,442 of record NZ_JAENKO010000031.1, on the reverse strand, counting down.
TCGTGGTGCACCTGGTCAGCGTACCGGCGCGTGGCAGTCGAAGTTCAGGCGCGACATGGCCATGGCGTCCGAACTTCGAACGCTACAGCGTGTCACGTTCGCAGTTGTCGGGGTCGGTTCGTAGTTGCGGACCGGATGCGGCAATTTCGGGCGCGACGGCGTGTGATGTTCGAACTTCGAGCGTGACGGGCTGGTCGCGCCTGAACTTCGAACGCGGTGCCGCGTGCACGCCAACGTCGAACGCTGTGAAACGGTGGCGTTCGAACTTCGAGCGCGACGCGCCCGTCCGCGAGTCCCGGAAAGCCCCCGCAGCGGCTCCCGGTTTCGTACTGTCGGGGAATGGAATTCGTTCTCGTGGATCGTCCGCGCCCGGAGATCGCCCTCGTCACCCTCAATCGCCCGGAGCGCATGAACGCGATGGCGTTCGACGTCATGGTCCCCTTGCGGGACGAGCTCGAACGCATCAGCAACGACAACTCGGTGCGCGCGGTGGTGCTCACCGGGGCCGGTGCGGGGTTCAGCTCGGGCGCCGACCAGCAGTCGGCGGGCCGCATCCCGCACACCGAGGGGCTGACCCGCGCCACGGTCGCGCTGCGGTCGATGGAGATCCTCGACCAGGTGGTGACCACTCTGCGGTCGATGCACCAGCCGGTGATCTCCGCGATCAACGGCGCGGCGATCGGCGGGGGACTGTGCATGGCGCTGTCGACGGACATCCGGGTGGCTTCCACCGGCGCCTACTTCCGCGCCGCGGGCATCAACAACGGGCTCACCGCCAGCGAGCTGGGCCTGAGCTATCTGCTGCCGCGCGCGATCGGCACCTCTCGGGCCTCCGAGATCATGCTCACCGGCCGCGACGTCGGCGCCGAGGAGGCCGAACGCATCGGGCTGGTGTCGCGGCTCACCGAGCCCGACGACCTGCTCGAGACGTGCTTCGCGATGGGCGAGGCCATCGCCGGGTTCTCGCGGCCGGGCATCGAGCTGACCAAGCGCACGTTGTGGTCGGGCATGGACGCGGGAAGCCTTGCACAGCACATGAACCAGGAGGGCTTGGGGCAGCTGCTGATCCGCCTGCTCACGGGGAACTTCGAAGAGGCCACGGCGGCGCGCAAGGCGGGCCGAGCGGCGGTGTTCCAGGATTGAGGGGGTCCGGCCGTCCGTCACCGGCGGGGGGAGCGCCACTGGTCCCGTGTCGCGGGCGTGCGGCCGTACGCCCGCGCTTGGGCGACGCCGCCGAGCACCACCAGCGCCGCATACAGCGCGAACCACCACCAGCCGTCCTCGATGGCCGCGGTGATGGCGGCCTGGTGGAAGTCGGCGGTGTCGAGAGCGCCGGTGAGCAGCATCACCGCGCCGACGAGGGTCACCGCGCCGCTGAGCACGCTGACCACGACCAGCAGGATGGCGGGCAGGTTCACCGCGAGCGCCACCGCGGCGAGCAGCAGCCCGAGCAGGACGCCGACGAGGATGACTGTCCAGTTCCACTGCGCGTCGGCCGCGACCATCGCGGCGGCGCCGGTCGTGAAGCCGACGGCGGCCATCGCGACGATCACGGCGACCGCGTAGTACAGGTAGGCGAGCAGCAGGAACACGATCGCCACGGCGATGCCGACGGCCCACCCGAGCCCGGTGCCGAGGAACTCGTCGCCGGTGGCGGAGGCCACCGCGCCGGCCCCGAGCGAGAGGCCCGCGAACCCGCCCCACAGCGCGATGACCACGCGCATGGCGGCGAGCCCGCGGAAGCAGAACACGGCGCCCACGATCAGGGCGAGGATCCCCACGACGATGTCGGCCATGGGGCGAGGGTATCCGGGCCGGGCGCCCGGGCGGGATCGAAGCGGGCGGATAAGCTCTGCGGTATGACCGCGCGCAAGAAACCCCAGATGCTCAAGCCGTCGACGGCCGCGAAGAAGCTCGGCATCCACCTGCCCGCCACGCCCGACGAGTTCCGGGACGGCACGGTCTCGCGCGAGGAGATGGCTGCGCTGTTGCAGGACCCGCCGCAGTGGCTCACGGTCCTGCGCGCGCAGGGGCCGCATCCGCGGCCCGTCGTCGCGGAGAAGCTGGGCGTGTCGATCGCTGGACTGGCCCGCGCCGGCGTCGACGAGGCCCTCACCACCACGCAGATAGAGGCGTTGCTCGCTGACAGGCCGGAGTGGCTGCGTCGCGAACGCGAGGTGCAGGCGGGCGTGCGTGCCGAGAACCGGCGGATCAGCCGCCGGCGCGACGCCGATTAGCGCCCCGCGCCCGCTCGCTCACCCGGCCACGACGGACAGCGTGTCCAGCACCACCTCGCCGGATTCTTCGGACGTGGCCATGTCCACCTCGGCCACCAGGGCCCAGCCATGGTCGCCGTCGGGGTCGTCGAGCGTCTGCCGCAGCCGCCAGGTGGGTTCGCCGTCCTCGTTCGTTGTCTCGGACGCGCTGAACATCTGCGGACCGCGCGCTTCGGGGCCGGTGAGCATCTCGCCGTACTCGTCGAAGAACGGTGCGAACGCCTCGGCCCATTCGTCGGCCGTGGGATCGAACTCCCACTGCTCGAGCGCCGCCCAGTCCCGGCGCGCGATCGTGTGCACCAGGTGGAACATGGCGTTGCGCAGCATGATCCGGAAGGCGCGCGGGTTGGCGGTGATCGAGCGCGTGGTCTCGCCGTGGAAGGCCTTCTCCGCCGCCTCCTGCGAGGGGGCGGACGGGTCCACCAGCTCCTCCCACTCGTCGAGCAGGCTCGAATCGACCTGGCGGATCAGCTCGCCGAGCCACTCGATGATGTCGTCGAGCTCGTCGCTGCGCATCTCCACGGGGACGGTCTGGCGCAGCGCCCGGTAGGCGTCGGCGAGGTACCGCAGCACGGTGCCCTCGGAACGGGACAGGCCGTAGCGCGAGATCAGGTCGGAGAACGTCATCGCGTTCTCGATCATGTCGCGCACCACCGACTTCGGCGACAACGCGAACTCGCTGAGCCACGGGTGGGTTTCCCGGTAGGTCGCGTAGGCCGGCGCCAGCAGCTCCTCGAGCGGTTTCGGCCAGGTGACCTCCTCCAGCAGCTCCATGCGTTCCTCGTACTCGATGCCCTCCGCCTTCATCTCGGCCACGGCCTCGCCGCGTGCGGCATGCTGCTGTGCGCGCAGCACCTGGCGCGGGTCGTCGAGCGTCGCCTCCACCACCGAGATGACGTCGGCGGCGTAGGCGGGGGACTCGGGGTCGAGCAGCTCGAACGCCGCGAGGGCGAACGGCGACAACGGCTGATTGAGTGCGAAGTTGGCTTGCAGGTCCACGGTGAGCCGGGCCAGCCGCCCGTCCTCGTCGGCGGTGTCCAGGCGTTCCACCACTCCCGCATGGAGCAGGCTCCGGTAGAGCCGGACGGCCTGCAGGATGTGTTTGCGCTGGCGGGCGCGAGGCTCGTGGTTGTCCTCCAGCAGCGAGCGCATGGCGTCGAAGCAGTTCCCGGGCCGTGCGATGACGTTGAGCAGCATCGAGTTGGTGACCGAGAAGCGGGAGACCAGCGGCTCCGGGTCCGCGGCGACGAGCTTGTCGAAGGTCTGCTCGCTCCACGACACGAAGCCCTCGGGCGGCTTCTTGCGGTGCACCTTGCGGCGCTTCTTCGGGTCGTCGCCGGCCTTCGCGAGCAGCCGGGCGTTCTCGATGTCGTGGTCGGGGGCCTGCGCCACCACGGTGCCCGCGGTGTCGTAGCCGGCGCGGCCCGCGCGCCCGGCGATCTGGTGGAACTCCCGTGCCTTCAGGTGGCGGGTGCGCACGCCGTCGTACTTGGACAGCCCCGTCAGCAGCACGGTGCGGATGGGCACGTTGATGCCGACGCCGAGCGTGTCGGTGCCGCAGATGACCGCCAGCAGGCCTTCCTGCGCGAGCCGTTCCACCAGCCGTCGGTACTTGGGCAGCATTCCCGCGTGGTGCACGCCGATCCCGTGCTGGAGCAGGCGCCGCAGCGTGCGGCCGAACGTGGTGGTGAAGCGGAATCCCGCCAGCGCCTCGGTGATCTCGGCCTTCCGGTCCTTCGATGCCAGTTTGATGCTCGTGAGCGACTGGGCGCGTTCGAGCGCGGCCGCCTGGGTGAAGTGGACGACGTAGGCCGGGCAGAGGTCCTTCGCGACGAGCTCCTCGATGGTCTCGTGCACGGGCGTCATCGCGTAGGAGAACGACAGCGGCACGGGGCGTTCCGCCCCGGCGACCAGCGCGGTGCCGCGCCCGGTGCGGCGGGTGAGGTCCTCGCGCAGATACGTCACGTCGCCGAGCGTGGCGGACATCAGCAGGAACTGTGCGCGGGGCAGCTCGAGCAGCGGCACCTGCCACGCCCAGCCGCGGTCCGGCTCGGCGTAGTAGTGGAACTCGTCCATCACCACCTGACCGATGTCGGACTCCGGTCCGCCGCGCAGGGCCAGGTTGGCCACGATCTCGGCGGTGGCGCAGATGATCGGGGCGTCCGCGTTGACGGCGGCGTCTCCGGTCATCATGCCCACGTTGTCGGCGCCGAAGACCTGGCACAGCGCGAAGAACTTCTCCGAGACCAGCGCCTTGATGGGGGCGGTGTAGTAGGTCCGGCGACCCTGGCACAGTGCGATGAAGTGGGCGGCGACCGCGACGAGCGACTTGCCGGAGCCGGTCGGGGTGGCCAGAATCACATTCGCGCCGGAGGCGAGCTCTATGACCGCCTCGTCCTGTGCCGGATACAGCGCGATGCCGGAGTCCTCGGCCCATTCGACGAACCGCTCGTAGAGCGCGTCCTCGTCGAGCGGGTCTACGGGGATCCTGTCGCTGAGCAGCATCCGTCCAGCCTAGGCGGTGTCCGGTGCGCCGCCGCCCGGGGTGGGGGCGCGGCCGGTGGGCGGGTCAGGAGCCGGTGCCGTCGCCGCCCGCGCCACTGTCGCCGGAGCCGCCTTCGTCCTTGCCGCCTTCTTCGGTGTCGCCGTCCTCCCCGGGGGCCGAGTCCTGCCGCCCGTCGCCGGGACGGCCGGAACCCGGTCCGGGGTCGAAGGGCGAGCCGGGCTGGTCACCGGGCTTGCCGCCGAGCTGCTCGGCCAGGAAGCGCTCGAACTCGGCGCCCAGCTCGTCGCCGCTGGGCAGGTCGCCCTCCTCGGCGAGCAGCGAGGACCGGCGCTCTTCGGCGGTGACGTAGGCGTCGTACTGGTTCTCCAGCGCCTTGACGACGCCGGCGACCTCCTCGTTGCCCTGCACCTGTCCGTCGATCTGTTCGCGCACGCGCGCCGCGGCGGTGCCCAGCTCGGTCAGCGGCAGCTGCAGTTCCGTGTTCTCCATCACGCACTCGAGCAGCTTTTCCGCGGAGCCCGGATAGTCCGACTGCGCCAGGTAGTGCGGCACGTGCACGGCGAACCCCAGGGTGGGGTGGTCGAGCTCGGTCAGGCGCAGCTCTAGCAGCCCGGCGGCGCTGCCGGGGATCGACATCTCACCGTCCCATTTGTGGTAGTCGCCGCGGATCGTGCTGTTGCCGGAATGCGCGGTGACGCCGGTGGGACGGGTGTGCGGGACGGCCATCGGGATCGCGCTGAGCCCGATGGTGCGCTCCACCCCGAGCTCCTCGACGAGGGTGCACACGGCCCGCGTGAAGCGGTCCCACTGGAGGTCGGGCTCCAGTCCGGAGAGCAGCAGGAAGGGCACGTCGTCGTCGTCGAGCAGCCGGTGCAGCTCCAGGCGCGGGGTGGCGTAGTCGGTGAAGCGATTGTCCCGGAAGGTCATCACCGGGCGCCGCGAGCGGTAATCGAGCAGCGCATCGATGTCGAAGGTGGCCACCGGCTCGGATTCGAGCGTATCCAGCAGATGCGCGGTGGCGATGCGGACCGCGTGCCCGGCATCGGTGAAGCCTTCGAGGGCGTGCAGCAACAGCGGCCCGGTGCCGTCGGGAGCGGTGACTTCCGGCAGCGGGCACTCCAGCTCGAACATGCCGGAATCCTGATCCACGTTCATCCCCTTCCTCGGCGCGGTGCGCGACCCGCGTCCGCAACCGGGGCCGGTGCGGCTCCCGGTGTGTCGGGTGGCGGTCGCGGTCTGCTGCCGCGGCGCCGGTCGGACCCCGGCTGTGCGCCGGTCCCTATCCCGGGCCCCATAGTAGATGTCGGTCTCGTGCGGCGGCGGCGGGCGTGCAGCGGGCACGGTGCGGGGATGTCCTGCCGGACGCGGGCGCGGTGTGTGCCTATGGTTGGGGGACTGGATGTGGACCGCGAACCGCGATTGGCCGGAGGAACGCGTGAGAGGTTTTGCCGTCGATGGCATTCGGCGCACGAAGGGTCGTCGGGGTCGTCGGGACCGTGCCGCCCGCGGCGTCGCGGCGTTGTGCTGCGGGGCGGCGTTGCTGGCGGCCGGCTGCAACTCGACGGTGAATGGGCAGGCGTATCCGGCGGAGGGCGCCGCCGCGGGCTCCCGGGCGGTGCCGCCCACCACGTCCTCCGCGGCGCCCGGCACATCTGCTCCCGGCACGACGGCGCCGGCCACCCCCACCACGCCGCCGCAGAACGCCACGTCGGCCCCCGGGGCGCACGCCGGCGCGCTCGACAGACTCCTGCCCCGGCCGGCGGCCTTCCCCGCGGGGTTCGCGGAAAGCGCCGCGGTCCTGTCGCATCACAATGCGGTGTCGGCGTCGGAGGACTTGGCAGGCGTGCAGCGTGGGGCGCGGACCAGGCCCGTCCGGTGCTCGCCCAGCGCGGAGCCGCCGCAGCCAGACGACCTGGCGGTCATTTCCGCCACCAATGCGGCCGACAACACGACTATGGCCGTGCAGCTTGAGCGGGTGCCGACGGACCTCGCCGAGTTCGGGGAGCGGATCGATGGATGCACGAAGGTGGAGTCCACCCGTTTCGGCGCGCAGTCCGCGATCACGCGCACGATGCTCGACGTTCCCGATGTCGCGGATCACGAGGTGGTGGCCTATGTGCAGCGGGTGAGTTCCGGCTCGGGCGAACCGTCCATCGAGCAGCGGTCGACGACGCTGGCCGCGCAGGTGGACGACGTCCGGATCTTCGTGGTCGGGATGAACCAGCACGGCCGGCCGCCGTCGGCCGAGGACCTGTCAGGCCTGCTCGCAGACGCCATCGACACTGTTCGCGCCGGATAGACGGACCCGCCGGCGGCCGATTTTCCACAGGCGCCGTTGTCCACAGATTTCTGCAGAACCCCAGGAGGCTGCACGATGGAGCGTGCCGGTGCCCGCTCGTGGTGACGCACTGTGGTGGGCATGACGACATGGAGATCAGACACCCCGCCGCGCCCCGACGACGCAACGCCACCGCAGCCTGACCGGATCGGCCTCGGCGGCCCTGGTGACCTCATCGCCGCGCTGCCCGGACTGCTGGGCTTCGTCCCGGAGGATTCGCTCGTCCTCGTGCTGCTGGGCGGCGGGTCCGGCCGTCAAGTGATGGCGACGCTGCGCCAGGACCTGCCCGCGCTGCTGGCGCATCCGGAGGCGGTGGACGACCTCGCCGCCCGGCTGCGCGCCATGCGCCGTGACGAGCAGTTCGACGTGCTCGCCGTCATCGTCGACGGCGCTTGGGACGGCCCCTCGGCCCCGGAGGCGTGCCACGACTGGCTGATCCAGCAGTTGCTCATGCGGTTCGGCGCGGCACCGATCGACGTGGTGGGGGCTGTCGTGGCCTCGGCGGTGGCGGACGGCGCCCCGTGGACGGAGCTTCCGGACGGGGAGCGCTGCGGGACGGTGCCGGATCCGCACGCGTCCGACCTCACCGCCACGCACGTGTTCCACGGGCGCACCATCCACGGCTCGCGCGCGGAGGTAGAGGCGGTGCTGGCGCCGGATCCGCCGGAACTGCGCGACGCGCTCTTCGACGAGCTGGGCCGTCTCGCCGGTACGGTGCTCACGCAACGCCGCATCGGCGGTGCGGAGGCGCCGGCGGCCGAGTTCGACGACGTGCTGGCCGCTGTCGTGGGTCTCGAGCGGTGCGGTGACCTGGCGGTGGGGGAGGCGGCGCGTGCGGCGCTGGCGCTCGGGTCCCCCGAGGTCCGCGACGCGGCGATGGGGCTGGCCGTCGGGGGCAGGGCGGAGGCCGCGCGGCGGTTGTGGGGGATCCTCGCGCGGCGCCTCGAGGGGATGCTGCGCGCCGAGGCGGCCGCGCTGCTCGCGTTCGCCGCCTATGCGGCCGGAGATGGCACCATGGCGGGTGTCGCGGTGGACGCGGCACTGGCGGAGTGCCCCGCGCACGGGCTCGCGGGTCTGCTCAACGAGGCGTTGGCGATGGGCCTCCACCCGGAGCGGATCCGTGAACTCGCCCGGTACGCGGTGGAGTCGAGCGCGGCCGAGGGGCTCGTCGTGCCGTGGCTCGACGAGCACGCCCGCGGCGGCGGTGAGGCTGCCGCGGGCGCGGCATCGTGACTGCGTGCTGGTGCTGCTGCGGCGGGGGCTACCGCTGCGGACACTATCGCCGCGGTGCGGACCGTGCGCGCGGCCCCAGCTCCTGCAGGTAGCGCCACGCGTCGGCGACGATCTCGTCCAGGCCGGTGCGCGAGGGCCGCCAGCCGAGGTCGTCGATGGCCTTGCGGCTCGACGCGATGAGCACTGCCGGGTCGCCCGGGCGCCGCGGGGCGTCGACGACGGGGATGTCGCGGCCGGTGACGCGTGCGCAGGCGTCGATCACCTGCTGTACGGAGAAGCCGGCGCCGCTGCCGAGGTTGTAGATCGCGTGGCTGCCGGGGGAGGCCTGGCCGAGGGCCAAAGCATGGGCCTCGGCCAGGTCGAGGACGTGGATGTAGTCGCGGACCGCCGTTCCGTCCTCGGTGGGCCAGTCGCGGCCGAACACGGAGATCGACTCGCGGTGTCCCAGGGCGGCCTGGAGCACGAGGGGGATCAGGTGGGTCTCCACCGCGCGGTTCTCGCCCGCGGCGCCGTACGCCCCGGCCACGTTGAAGTACCGCAGGCTCACCGCGGCCAGACCGTAGGCGGTGGCGTACGAGGTGATCGCGTGGTCGATCGCGAGCTTGGTCGCGCCGTAGGGGTTGGTGGGTGCGGTGGGCGCTTCCTCGGCGATCGGCACCTGCTCCGGCTCGCCATAGGTGGCGGCGGTCGAGGAGAACACCAGCCGCGGCACGCCGGCGGCGCGCATCGCGTCCAGCAGGGCCAGCGCGGTGACCACGTTGCGCTGCCAGTACTGCGCCGGCTCCTGCACCGATTCGCCGACCAGCGACATCGCGGCGAAGTGCAGCACGCCGTCGGCGGGGCCGCGGCCGTCAGCGGCCATCGCGCCCAGCACGCGTGCGGCGTCCGCGCCCGCGTCCCCCTCGACGAAGTCGGCGCCGTCGGGCACGGCGTCGCGGTTGCCGGTGGACAGGTCGTCGAGCACGGTCACGTGATGCCCCTGCTCGAGCAGCAGGGTGGCGCACACGCTGCCCACGTAGCCGGCGCCGCCGGTGACGAGCAGGCGCATCGGTGCCGGCCGGTCGCCGTCGGTCATGCGATCTTCTCCACCTGGACGGCGTGTGCGAGGTCATCGGGCAGGTGGAACGACTCGTGGCCGACGGCGGTGATGCGAACGCCGTCGCCGTCCACGTGGACGGTGACGCGCGCGTTGGGCACCACGCCCACGTCGCGCAGCGCACCGAGCGTCTCGGTGTCCACTTGCACGTGCTCCGCCAGGCGGCGGATCACCACGGCGGTGGATTTGCCCTGCGGCAGTTCGCTGAGCCGTGTCAACTCCGACGGCGGTGTCACGGCCGCCTGCTCCATGCCCAGTTGAGTCAGCCCCGGGATGGGGTTGCCGTACGGCGAAGTGGTGGGCCGGCCCAGCACCGAGACCAGGCGTCGTTCGACATCCTCGCTCATCACGTGCTCCCAGCGGCACGCCTCGGCATGCACCTCCTCCCAGTCGAGTCCGATCACGTCGACCAGCAGCCGCTCGGCCAGCCGGTGCTTGCGCATGACGGACACGGCGATCTCGCGGCCGGAGTCGGTGAGCTCCAGGCGGCGGTCCGTGCCGACACGGATCAGACCATCGCGCTCCATGCGCGCAACGGTCTGGCTGACGGTGGGCCCGGACTGCTCGAGGCGCTCGGCGATGCGGGCCCGCAGCGGGACGACACCCTCCTCCTCCAATTCGTAGACGGTGCGGAGGTACATCTCCGTGGTGTCCACCAGATCTTTCACGCTGTCAGATCCTTCACTAGGTTTTCCCCTCACGTCCTCGCCAGTCTATCGTCGCCCGCTGCGACGGGAGTGACCATTGTGGACGATCGGTCCGGGACGGTGCGAGCCGGACGGGAATCCGGGCGTGGCCCGCAGGTCCGCGCCGCACACGGCGGCGATCGGTCGAGCCGTCCACGCCGGGCCGCCGCGGGCAGTAGCGTCAGGTGCATGTCATCTCACACGGAGCCGGATGTCGCCGGCCCGCTGTACGCGAGCCGCGGTTCCTGGCCGCCGGGCGGGCGGCGCGGATCCGGCGGCCCGGCGGTCGTCTGGACCGACGAATACCTGTCCTACCGGCTCAGCGACACCCATCCGATGAACCCGGCGCGGCTCGACCTGACGATGCGCTTGGCCCGGGAGCTCGGCGTGCTCGACGGGGTGGAGACGCTGCGCCCCTCGCAGCCCTCGGACGGCGAGCTGCTGCGCGTGCACACGCCCGGATACATCGCGGCGGTGCGCGATCCGCACGGCCGGGTGGAGCACGGCCTGGGCACCGACGACAACCCGGTGTTCGCGCATATGCACGAGGCCAGCGCGATCCTCGCGGGAGGGTCCCTCGCCGCGGCGCAGGCCATCGCCTCCGGGACGGCGCGCAGGGCGGTGAACATCGGCGGCGGCATGCACCACGCGATGTCCGACCACGCCGCAGGGTTCTGCGTCTACAACGACTGCGCGATCGCCATCTCCTGGCTGCTGGACAACGGCTTCGACCGCATCGGCTACGTCGACGTGGACGTGCACCACGGCGACGGCGTGCAGCGCGCGTTCGTCGGCGACCCGCGCGTGCTCACCGTGTCGATCCACCAGCACCCGGCGACGCTGTGGCCGAACACCGGCTGGCCGGCGGAGACGGGCTTCGGCGACGCGGAGGGGTCGGCGGTGAACCTGGCGGTGCTCCCCGGCACGGCCGACGCGCTGTGGCTGCGGGCCTTCCACGCGGTGGTGCCGGGGGCGCTGCGCGCGTTCCGCCCGCAGATCATCGTCAGCCAATGCGGGGTGGACAGCCACCGTGAGGACCCGCTGGCGGACCTCAACCTCACCGTCGACGGGCACCGTGCGGCCTTCCGCGCGATCCGCGACCTGGCCGACGAGCTGTGCGAGGGGCGCTGGCTGTCCACCGGCGGCGGCGGATACGGCGTCACGAGGGTGGTGCCGCGGTCGTGGACGCACCTGCTCGCCACGGTCCTCGACGTCGATGTCCCCGTCGACACGCCCACGCCGGAACCGTGGCGGGAGGCCGCGCGCGCCGTCGCCGAATCGGCGTCGCCGGAGCTCATGCTCAGCGCCGAGGCGCCGGAGACGATGGGCGACGGGGGCGAGGTGGACTTCGAGCCGTGGAGCGGCCGATCCGACCCGTTGCCGCTGAGCGCGGTGACCCAGGTCGACAAGGCGGAGCGCGACCTGGCCCGCATCGACGCGGCCATCGCCGACACCCGCGACAACGTATTCCCCCTACTCGGACTGGACCCGGATGACCCACGAGACTGACACGCCCGCACCCGCAGACCTCGACGCGACCGCCCCGGGTGGGAAGGTCTACCACTACCCCGAGCACTGGGTGGCCGACGTCCTCGCGTCGGACGGCCGTGCCGTGCGCATGCGCCCGATCACACCCGACGACGGCGACAAGCTGGTCGAGTTCCACTCGACGCTGTCCGAGCGCACCCGATACCTGCGCTATTTCGGGCCCTATCCGACCATGTCGACGCGCGACGTCCGTCACTTCACCCACCTCGACTATGTGCGCAGGGTGGGGATGATTATGGAACTCGGCGACAAGATCATCGCCGTGGGCAGCTACGAGGGGCTCGACAACGTCGACGACGGCAAGTCCGCGGAGGTCGCCTTCGTGGTGGCCGACAACCACCAGGGCCGCGGGCTGGGCCCGGTGCTGCTCGAGCATCTCGCCGGCGCGGCGGCGGAAAACGGGCTCGAACGGTTCGTTGCGGAGGTGCTCGCCGAGAACCGGCACATGGTGTCGGTGTTCCGCGAGGCCGGCTACCAGGTCAGCCGCAGCTACGACGGCGGCGTGGTGCACCTGGAGTTCGACATCGACCCCACCGAGGCGCTGCTGTCGGTGCGCAACGCCCGCGAGCGCGCGGCGGAGGCGCGCAGCGTGCGCAACGTGCTCACCCCGCGGTCGATCGCGGTGATCGGCGCCTCCACGGACCCGTCCAAGGTGGGCCACGCGGTGCTGCGCAACCTGCTGGGCGCCGGGTTCACCGGTCCGGTGTTCCCCGTGAACGCCGAGCACCGCTCGGTGCGCGGCGTGCGCGCCTACGCTTCGGTGCGCGACATCCCCGACGACCTCGATCTGGCGGTGGTGGCGGTCCCCGCCGAAGCGATGGACGAGGTGTTCGAGGACTGCCTGGCCAAGGAGGTCAAGGCGCTCGTGGTCGTCTCCGCAGGGTTCAGCGAGACGGGGCCGGACGGCCAGGAGCAGGAGCGCCGGCTGGTGCGGGCGGCCCGGGCGCACGGGATGCGCGTGGTGGGCCCCAACGCCCTGGGCGTGGCGAACACGGACACGGCGGTGGGGCTCAACTCCACGCTGGCACCGGTGTTGCCGGGGCGCGGCCGAATCGGCTTCTTCTGCCAGTCGGGCGCGCTGGGCATCCAGATCCTCGACGGCGCGGCCAAGCGGCGCCTGGGGCTGTCCACATTCGTCTCGGCGGGCAACCGCGGCGACGTCTCCGGCAACGACGTGCTGCAGTACTGGGACACCGACCCGGACACCGACGTGGTGCTGCTCTACCTGGAGAGCTTCGGCAACCCGCGCAAGTTCTCGCGGATCGCCCGCCGGGTGGCGCGGGGCAAACCGGTGGTGGCGGTGAAAAGCGGCCGGCACGCGGTGCCCCCGGCACTCGCGGCCACCGGCGTGGAGATCGACGACGCGACGGTGCGGGCGCTGTTCGAGCAGTCGGGCGTGATCCACGTCGATTCCATCGCGCAGCTTTTCGACTGCGCCCAGGTGCTGGCCTACCAGCCGTTGCCGCGGGGGCCGCGCGTGGCGATCGTCGGCAACTCGACGGCGCTCGGGGTCCTGGCCGCGGACGCGGTGCGCAGCGAGGGGCTCGACGCGGGGGACCCGGTGGACCTGGGGGCCCGGGCGACGCCGGAGGAGTTCGCCGACGCGGTGACCGCGGCGGTGCGCTCGGAGTGGGTGGACGCGGTGATGGCCGTGTTCGTGCCACCGATCGCGGTGGCCCCCGAGCCGTACGCGGCCGCGCTGCGGGACGCCGCGCAGCAGTCGGCGAAGCCGATAGTGACGACGTTCCTCGCCGAGGAGGGCCTCCCGGACATGCTCGCTGTGCACGACGACGGGGGCAACCCCGCCCGCGGCTCCGTCCCGTCCTACCCGGGCCCCGAGCGTGCCGCCACGTCGCTGGCACGAGCCTGGCGGTATTCGCGGTGGCTCGACGTGCCCGTGTCGACGATGACGCGGCCGGACGGCATCGACACCGAGCGCGCACGTGCGCTGGTGCACGGCTGGCTCGCCGAGCGGGGGCAGCGGCAGCTGACCGACAGCGAGTCCACGTCGCTGCTGGCCTGCTACGGGATCGGCGTGGTGCCGTACGTGGAGGTGGCGGACGGCCCGTCCGCGCGTGAGGCGGCGGAGAACATCGGCTACCCGGTGGCGCTCAAGGCGCGCGCGGCGGACTGGCGGCGCCGGCCGGATCTGATGGGGGTGCGCCTGGACCTCTCGTCGGCCGAGGCGGTGGGCGACGCCTACGCGGACGTGTCCGCGCTCTCGGGCAGCGACGTCGTGCAGGTGCAGAAGATGGCGCCCAAGGGGATCAACTGCGTGATCTCCGTGCAGGACGACCCGTCCTTCGGGTCGGTGATCTCGTTCGGTCTCGCCGGCGTCATCTCGACGCTGCTGGGCGATCGCGCCTACCGCGTGCTGCCGGTGACCGAGGACGAGGCCCTCGAGCTCATCGACGCGCCCAAGGGCGCCCCGCTGCTGCACGGCTACGGGTTCGGGGCGCCGGTGGACAAGGGCGCCCTGGTGGACATGGTGCACCGGGTGTCGGCACTGATCGACGACATCCCCGAGGTGCGCGAGCTGGTGTGCGAGCCGATCCTGGCCTCCGCCGAGGGCGTGGCGGTGCTGGAGACGCAGGTGCGCATCGGTCACGAGCCGCGCCCGGTGGACCTGGGGCCGCGGCGCCTGCGGTGAGTCGCCCCGCCGCGCGCGGCGGGGCGGTCGCAGACAGACGCCCGCCCCCTCGGAAGGGAGGCCGAGGGGGCGGGCTACGCGGCCAGGGGAACCGCGCGGAATCGGGGCGGGAACCATGCGCCCCGATGCTGGGGGAGGCACGGGGCGTTGCGGCCCCGCGCCCGCGGCCGTCACACGGCGTAGGCGCGCAGGCGCTCCGCCCGGTCGCCCTGGCGCAGCTTGCCCATCACCTCGCGCTCGATCTGCCGGACCCGCTCGCGGGAGAGGCCGAAGGACTTGCCGATCTGGTCGAGCGTGCGCGGCTGCCCGTCGTCGAGGCCGAAGCGCAGCCGGATGACCTGCTGCTCGCGGTCGTCGAGGGTGGCGAGCACCGAGCGCACGTCCGAGTGCAGGAGATTGGCGATCACGGAGGTCTCCGCGTCGGTGGCGTCGGAGTCCTCGATGAAGTCGCCCAGCGGGGCCTCCTCGTCAGTGCCGACGGGCATGTCCAGGCTCACCGGGTCGCGGCTGTGGTCCAGCAGGTCGGAGATCTTCTCCTTGGGGATGCCGGATTCCTCCGCCAACTCGTCGTCGGTGGCTTCGCGGCCCAGCTGCTGGTGCAGCTCACGCTTGATGCGGGCGAGCTTGTTGACCTGCTCGACCAGGTGGACGGGCAGGCGGATGGTGCGCCCCTGGTCGGCCATACCGCGGGTGATGGCCTGCCGGATCCACCAGGTGGCATAGGTGGAGAACTTGAAGCCCTTGGCGTAGTCGAACTTCTCCATCGCGCGGATCAGACCCAGGTTGCCCTCCTGGATCAGGTCCAGCAGGGGCATTCCCCGGCCCGTGTAGCGCTTGGCGAGCGACACCACCAGCCGCAGGTTGGCCTCCAGCAGGTGCTGGCGGGCCGCCTGACCCTCGCGCACGATCGTGGCGAGGTCGCGCTTCTTGGCCGCACCGAGCCGCGGGCGGGTCTCCAGGAGATGCCGCGCGTACAGGCCCGTCTCGATGCGCTTGGCCAGCTCAACCTCTTCAGCTGCGGTGAGCAGCGGAGTCTTGCCGATCCCGTTGAGATAGACGCGCACAAGGTCGGCCGACGGGCTCTGGGCATCCAGATCTGCGCGGCTCATCGCACGGGGGCGATGGGTCTTGGAAACGCCGGTGTCGGGGCTACTCATGGGGTGCCTCCTGCCTCGTTGATGTCTCACACCGTTCAACGCGCGGCGGCGGCGGTTTAGTTCCCGGCGTTCCGCAGCCCCATGCCATGTGACCTGCATGTTTGCGGGACGCTGTCTGAGAAGTTGCTGAGAGTTCGATGTGGACGGGCGCAGGGGCTCTCAGGGTGGCTCCGCCGTGCCTGCGCCGTCGGTCGGCGGCGCGTGTTCAGGGGTTCCCCGCGACGGGCCGCAGCAAACCGTGCCGGACCAGCGCGGTGACGAGTGCGGTGGCCTCGCCGGTCAGCGCGTCGGCATCGGCTCCCCGTGCGGCGGCGAGCAGCCCGGCCACCTGCGCCGTGGTGAGCTCGCCGCGGCCCAAGCCGGTGAGCAGCTGGAGCGATGCCTCGTCCACCTCGTGCTGCCAGCGCGGGCCCCCGCCCCGGTGCAGGCGCGTCACCGCCTCGCGCCACGTGTCCTCGTCCGCGGCCGGCGCGTCGTGAGCGGGTGCGGAAGAGGCGGCGGCAGTGGGGAGCAGGACGCGTTCGAGCGCGGTCGCGGGGTCGAACCGGAAGCGGGAGGCGGCCACGTCGGCGCGGCGCAGCCACGCGGCACGGGAGAGGTGGTCGAGAGCCTCGTCGCCCAGGGGGTCGTCGAACCCGTGCCGCAGGTCCTCGGCCGTCAGGGACGTCGGCTCGTCGGTGCGCTGCAGATAGACGAAGCCGAATCCGACGCCCTCGACGCCGGCGGCCTTGAAGTGCGCCAGCCAGTCGTCCGCGAGCGTGGCGTGCGCGGGGTCGCGCGGGTCGAGCCCCGCGTCGCGCATCCACGTGCCCACATACAGCGCCGGGTCGGCGACGTCGCGCTGGACGATCCACGCCTCGAGCCCGTCGTCGGGCAGCCACCCGGCGACACGCGACCGCCAGTCCTCGCCGCGCAGGTGCACCCAGGACGCGAGCATCGTGGCTACCCCGCCCGGCGCCAGGTGCGCGAGCGCGCCGGAGATCATCGTCTCGCTCGCGCCGTCGAGGGGCAGGCCGGAGTCGCGGTAGGTGTGGTCGACGGTGCCGCGGCCGACGACGAACGGCGGGTTGGCCACGATGCGGTCGAACCTGCGCCCCGCCGCGGGCTCGTACCAGGGGCCGCGGAGCAACTCGACGTCGACGTCGTTGAGCGCGCAGCCGGCCGCCGCGAACTCCAGGGCGCGCGCGCTCACGTCGGTGGCGGTGATGCGGCGCGCGTACCCGGCGGCGTGCACCGCCTGGACGCCGCACCCCGCGCCCACGTCGAGGACCGTATCGACCGGGGCGGTGGGCGTGGCGCGCAGCAGTGACAAGGATGCGTGGCCGACGCCCAGGACGTGGTCGGGCGCGGTGGTGCACCGGCGCATGCTGCCGTCGAGGTCGGAGATCATCCATCGGGTCCCGGCCCCCAGGTCCATCGGGCGCACGTCGAGTGCGGCCCGGACGCTGTCGCCGGAGGCCTCCAGCAGGCCCGCCGCGACGGCCTCGTCGACGTCGACGGGGGCCAGGGCGGCGGCGGCCTCGCGGCGCGGGCAGTCGTCGCCCACGAGCAGCAGGCGGATGAGCGTGCCGGTGTGCCCCGTGCCGGCGGCCGCCCGCCGCACCGGCACCGGTTCGCCACGGCCTAACGCGTCATGCCCGTCGTCGCCGAGTATCGCCATGAGGGTGTCGGCGTCGTAGTGCTGCGCCTCGAACGCCTCCCGCAACCGCGGTGCAAGCGTGACCAGAGGGGAGGGGCCGGAGTTGTGCATGCTCATGCACGGATTGTTTCAGGAGGCCGCCGCGTTCGGGTGCCCTGCGTGCCGGTGCCCCGCGCGCGGCGTGCGGCGGTCATCCCTCGATGGTGCGGTGCGTGTGCGCGTCCAGCTGCCGGTCGTGCGACGGGCGTGCGTAGCGGCGCAGCTTGTCTTTGCGGCGGGGCGGCGCGTCGTTGGCGATGAGTACGGCGATCCACGGCAGGGGGATGGAGATGGCGACGATGACCAGCGACACCCACACGATGTTCCACGTGCTGTAGACGATCACGGCGATCACCAGCGCAGGGATGCGGAAACCCATGAGGATCGCGTACTTGCGAATGCGCACGCGCTGCTGCGCCTCGAACGACTCCTGGGCCTCGGTGATCCTCGGCGGTCTGCGTGCCGCGGACGCCGCGGACAGGTCCGACCCGGTTCCGTCGAAGCCCGATTCGCCGCGGTACTGCTCGCCGGGTCCCTCGTCCTCGTAGCCGCCGTCGTATGCCATGCCTCCATGCTCCCACTGCGCGGCGGCCGGCGCACTGGCCGGGGCTGGTACTCGGGGCGCGGTTTCCGGCATCATGGAGTGCGTGAGTACTCAAACCGCCGGGCAGACCGGCCTGCTGGAGCCCGAGGTCGTCGAGGACGAGCGCACCGACGACGACACACCGAAGTTCTTCCACTATGTGCGCAAGGACAAGATCACGGAAAGCGCAGTGATGGGCACCCAGGTGGTGGCGCTCTGCGGCGAGGTCTTCTCCGTGACGAAGTCGCCCAAACCGAACTCGCCGGTGTGCCCCGAGTGCAAGAAGGTCTACGAGACCCTGCCGTCGGGGAACTGACGCACCTCGCCCTCCGGGGCTACGCTGACGCCGGGGTCGCCGGGCGACTGCTGGTCCGGCCCCGGCGCGCGGGCGCGGTCCTCGGGGCGCGCTGCGGGATGCCGCTGGACGGTGGTGCGCCGCGGCGCGGCGGCGATGCGGCGCAGCGGTGAAGTCACTGTTGCACCGGAGAGTCCGTCCAGCGTGTCGGACTGCGTGCTGAGCCAGTCGCGGAGCTGGTCGATGCGGGTGCGGCGCGCGGGCCAGAACTCCTGGATCACGGCGTTGAACTGTGCCCCGAGCACCACCGCGAACCCCAGGAAGAACGTGAACAGCAGGAACGCGATCGGTGTCGCCAGCGCACCGTAGCTGTAGCCCGTCTGGGTGACGAGGGTCAGGTAGAAGCGCAGCCCCGCGCTGGCGAGGACGAAGAACACGCCGGCGAGGACCGCGCCCGCGAGCAGCCGGTGCCACGGCAGCGACCGTGGCAGGGCCAGCTTGTACAGGGTGGTCAGCCCTGCCACCAGCAGCACCCCCACTGCGGGGAAGTACGCGATGTCGATCAGCTGCGAACCGAACCCGTACCAGGAGTCCGGCAGGATCTGCGCGATGTAGGTGGGGCCCAGCGCCACCAGGGGCAGCGTGATCACGCTGAGCAGCAGGAAGAACAGGTAGAGGATCAGCGCGACCACCCGCTGCCAGACGGGGTGACGCTCGTCTTTCTGGCCGTGCGCCTCCACGATGGCGTCGACGAAGCAGGAGATGGCGGACGAGCCGGCCCACAGCGAGAGCACGAAGCCCACGGACACGATGGCGCCGCGTCCGCGCGCGAGGATGTCCACGATGGTCGGTTGGATGATCTGGTCGACCACGTTGTCGGTGAAAACCGTGTGGGCCGCGGTGACGATCTTCGATTCGATGAGGTCGACCGTGTCGGGGCCGAACAGCCCGCCGATGTAGCCGAGTGAGCCGAGCAGCCCCAGCAGCAGCGGGGGCAGCGACAACGTCTGCCAGAACGCCGCCTGCGCGGAACGGCCGAAGATCCCCTCGGTGAACGATTTGACGGACACGCGGGCGATCACCCGCCACACCGTGGCCAGGGCGCCGATGATCCCGCGGCGCACTCCTCGCACCCATCCCGCCGCGTGCGCGCGGGCGCCGTGGGCCTGTCCGTGTTCGTCCATGTCACCCTCCAGCATCCCCGATCGCGGTCTGGACCTGCCATGAAGGTCGGCGGCGTGTCGCTCGGACAGGTTGCTGCCGGGTTGCTGCCGGGCCGCGCCAGGTGCCGGAAACCACGCTCGGCCGCACGCGCGCGGCGCCTCGAAGGGCGGTAGGCTCCATCATCGGCGGGGGAGCCGATGCGGAAGAGGTGTGTCAGCAGTTGGTCGTCGGTACAGGGGTCTCCGAGGTGCAGGATGAGGAAACGGCGGAGGCGGCCAACGCGGATGCGCGAGTGGGAAAGGGTGCGCTGCGCGCCTGGCAGCGCCGGGCGCTCACCAGGTATCTGACGACCAATCCGCGTGACTTCCTCGCGGTCGCCACGCCGGGCGCGGGCAAGACCACCTTCGGCCTGCGCGTGGCGGCCGAGCTGCTGGCGGACCGCACCGTCGACCAGATCACGGTGGTCGCACCCACCGAACACCTCAAGTACCAGTGGGCGGAGTCCGCCCGCCGCGCCGGCATCGCGCTGGATCCCGACTTCTCCAACTCGGTGGGACAGACGTCCGGGGACTACCACGGCGTGGTCGTCACCTACGCGCAGGTGGCCTCGCATCCGTTCCGGCACCGCGTCCGCACTGAGAACCGGCGGACTCTGGTCATCCTGGACGAGATCCACCACGGCGGCGACGCGAAGAGCTGGGGTGAGGGGATCCGCGAGGCGTTCGACGACGCCTCCCGCCGCCTGACGCTCACCGGCACGCCCTTCCGCAGCGACGACAGCGCCATCCCGTTCGTCACTTACGAGCCGGACGGCGACGGCCTGATGCGCTCGAAGGCCGACCACTCCTACGGGTACTCCGACGCGCTGGCGGACGGCGTCGTGCGGCCCGTGGTCTTCCTCGCCTACTCGGGTGAGGCGCGCTGGCGCACCAGCGCCGGCGAGGAGTACTCGGCGCGGTTGGGCGAGCCGCTCAATGCGGAGCAGACGGCACGGGCGTGGAAGACGGCGCTGGACCCGGCGGGCGACTGGATCCCGGCCGTGCTTACCGCCGCCAACACCCGGCTCGGGCAGCTGCGCGCCGGGGGGATGCCGGACGCCGGCGGCCTCGTCATCGCCACCGACCAGTCCACCGCCCGGGCCTACGCGAAGGTGCTCGGCAACATCTGCGGCGAAGCGCCCACGGTGGTGCTCTCCGACGATCCGACGGCCTCGCAGCGGATCGCGGAGTTCGCCGCGGGCGACAGCCGGTGGATGGTGGCGGTGCGCATGGTCTCCGAAGGGGTCGACGTGCCGCGCCTGGCCGTCGGCGTCTACGCCACCAGCGCGTCCACGCCGCTGTACTTCGCCCAAGCGATCGGGCGTTTCGTACGCTCACGCAGGCCAGGCGAGACGGCGAGCGTTTTCCTGCCGTCGGTGCCGGTGCTCCTCGACCTCGCCAGCCAGCTCGAAACCCAGCGCGACCACGTCCTGGGCAAGCCGCACCGCGAGGAGGGGTTGGACGACCAGCTCCTGGCGGACGCGAACAAGCAGAAAGACGAGCCGGGCGAGGAGGAGAAGGCCTACACGTCCATCGGCGCCGACGCGGAGCTCGACCAGGTCATCTACGACGGGTCGTCGTTCGGCACCGCGACCTTCGCCGGGTCCGACGAGGAGGCCGACTACCTGGGGCTGCCCGGGCTTCTCAACGCCGACCAGATGCGCGACCTGCTGCGGCGTCGGCAGAGCGAACAGCTCGACGAGCGGATATCCGCCCCGGGCGCGGCCGCGTCCGGGGCGGACTCCGCACGATCCGGGCCTGACGTGCCGGCGCCCGCGGTGGACGGAGGCACCGACACCCGCCGCCGGCTCACCGAGCTACGGCGCGAGCTCAACGCGCTCGTGGCTCTCAATCATCATCGCACCGGCCGCCCGCACGGCGTCATCCACGGTGAACTGCGGCGGGTCTGCGGCGGCCCGCCCACCGCCCTGGCCTCGGCGGAGCAGCTGCAGGCCCGCATTGCGCATCTGCGCAACCACTGATGCTCGGCCGTGCCCGGCCGTGTGCAGAATGCCAGGGGATGTGGAATGCCTGGGGACGTGGAACGCCCGGGGACGTGGAACGCCCGGGGACGTGGAACGCCCGGGCGATGCCGATGGATCGGCCCCGCCCGGGCGGAAGCGTGGTCAGCCGACAGCGGTGCTGCCGCGAGGCTCAGGCGTCGACGGACTGTGCGTCGATGGTGGCCTCGATCTCGCGGAGGCGGGTCTCGTGCTCGTTCCCGTGGTGGCGGCAGAACAGGAGCTCGCCGCCGGAGGGAAGCGTCACGCGGACCTTGGCGCCCGCACCACAGCGATCGCAGCGGTCGGCGGCGGTCAGCGGGGTGCTGATCAGTGTGCCTGTCATGACTCCTCCGTCCTCGACACCCGATGGGTGCGTCTCAGCGGGTTCCCGACCCCGATGGATTTCGGGTCCGGGACCATCCGGTTGCTTGAACGCGAACTCGGCTGTGACGTTCTGTCCGTTCACTGTGCCAGACGCGTGGGAGGTCCGCGTTGTTCCCGCGCGCACCGGCGTGTGAGCGAGAGCATGCCTGCACACGTCCTGCCTGGGCTGAACCTGCTGCTCCGGTGCGCGGCGCAGTGGATTGCGCCGATAGCGAAATCCGCTCGCAGGCGCGTGGCCGGCCGGCCACGCGCACTGACGGGAGGAGATGCATCATCGCATGGGAAATGGCCGGATCGACATGGGAAACGGTCGGATCGGCATGGGAAACGGCCGGATCGGCATGGAAAAGACAGCATCGATGTGGAGGCGGGAGGATCGCGGAGGAAGCGGCAGGCCGCGCCGGGGCGACTAGGCCCCGGCGAACCATGGGACGGGCGAGGCCCGCCGTCGAGGGCGGCCGCCGGTGCTGCGTTAGGGTAAGCCGATGAACGTTGAAGTCACGCCCCTGCCGGGGATCGGCGTCCGCAAGGACTTCGAGGTTTCAGCACGGCGGCGGATCGGCGTCGTCACGCATCGTGAGGGCGGACTGGACTTGATCCTGTCGCGTTCCGACGACCCCGACGCCTGCATGGCCTCGATCCCGCTGACCGCCGAGGAGGCCTCGACGCTGAGCAACCTGCTCGGCGCCCCCCAATTGGTCGAGCAGCTGCGCGACGAGCACCGCGACCTGCCGGGGCTCACCACCCGCCAGATTTCCGTGCCGGAGGACTCGCCGTTCGACGGACGCGCGATGGGAGACACCCAGATCCGCACCCGGACGGGCGCGTCGATCGTCGCGGTCATGCGCGCCGGTGAGATCCACCCCTCACCGCGGCCGGATTTCACGATCATCGGCGCGGATCTACTCATCGTCGTCGGAACCGCAGAGGGCATCGCGGCGGCGGCCAAGATCCTGCACCGAGGCTAGGCCGCCCGTGGACGCCGCAACGCTCGGGCTCCTCGAGCTCGGTGGCGTCTTCTTCGTGCTGGGTGTGGTGGGCCGCCTCGCGGGCCGCATCGGCCTCTCGCCCATTCCGCTGTACCTGCTGGGCGGGCTCGCCTTCGGCAACGGCGGGCTGATCTCGCTCGGCGATATCGGCGACTTCAGCGACCTGGCCGCAGATATCGGCGTGGTCCTGCTTTTGCTGCTGCTGGGACTCGAGTACTCGGCGGCCGAACTCATGACCGGGCTGCGCCGCTCGTGGTTCGGCGGCGTGCTCGACGTGATCCTCAACGCGGCTCCGGGGGCGGGGCTGGCGCTGCTGCTCGGGTGGGGTCCCGTCGGTGCTCTCGTGATGGGCGGCGTCACCTACAGCTCGTCCACAGGGATCATCGCCAAAGTGCTGTTGGACCTGGGCCGCTACGGCAACAGGGAGACGCCGGTGGTGCTGTCCATCCTCGTCTTCGAGGATCTCGCGATGGCGGTGTACCTGCCGATCCTCACCGCGGTGATCGGCGGTGTCAGCGTGCTCGGCGGGTTCGAGGCGGTGGGCATCGCGCTGCTGGCCGTGAGCGTGGTCATGGTGATCGCCCTGCGCTACGGCCGGTTCGTCTCCGCGCTCGTCGCCAGCCCGGACAAGGAGACGTTCCTGCTCAAAATGCTCGGTGCCGCGCTGCTGGTGGCAGGGTTGGCACAGGCGTTGCAGGTTTCCGCGGCGGTCGGCGCGTTCCTGTTGGGCATCGCGGTGTCGGGTGTGACCGCCCGGAATGCCGCCAAACTGCTCGAACCGCTGCGGGACCTGTTCGCGGCGATCTTCTTCGTCGTCTTCGGGCTCAACACGGACATCGCGACGATCCCCCCGGTGCTCGGCTGGGCGCTGGCGCTCGCGATCGTGACCACCGTGACCAAGATCATCACCGGTGTCGTGGCCGCGCGGCACGCCAACGTGGCTCGGATGGGTCAGCTCCGCGCCGGCACCACGCTCGTGGCGCGCGGTGAGTTCTCCATCGTTATCGCGGGGCTGGCCGTGGCGGCCGGCGCCGCCAACGGCGAGCTGGCCGCCATGGCGAGCGCCTACGTGCTGTTGATGGCGGTCCTGGGGCCCGTGCTCGCCAAGGTGGCCGAGCCCGCCGTGCGAGGACTGCAGGACCGGGCAGAGCGGCGGCGGAACAGGCGCAGGCGCGCGCGGGCCGAGGACCTGTCGGCGTCGGCAGGTGAGGTCGAGCCGCTTCCCGGTGGCACCGGCACGCGCGGAACGGTCGGCGACGGTGGCCGTCGTGCCGGGTCCAACGAGGCGACCGAACCCGCGGGGGAGTGACCGGCGGCGCGTGGGCGGCGGTACGAAAGTTCCGGCCGCCGTCCCCTTGCAAGGGGACGGCGGCCGGAACGCGGCAGGCCCGCTGCTCATCGGGCCTGCCGGAGGTGCTCAGTCGAGGTAGTCGCGCAGGACCTGCGAGCGTGAGGGGTGACGGAGCTTCGACATCGTCTTCGACTCGATCTGCCGGATCCGCTCGCGGGTGACGCCGTACACCTGGCCGATCTCGTCGAGGGTCCGCGGTTGCCCGTCGGTGAGGCCGAAGCGCAGCCGGACCACGCCGGCCTCCCGTTCGGAGAGCGTCTCGAGCACCGAGCGCAACTGGTCCTGCAGCAGCGTGAACGAGACGGCGTCCACGGCCACGATGGCCTCGGAGTCCTCGATGAAGTCGCCCAGCTGGCTGTCACCCTCGTCGCCGATCGTCTGGTCGAGCGAGATCGGCTCGCGGGCGTACTGCTGGATCTCGAGGACCTTCTCGGGCGTGATGTCCATTTCCTTCGCCAGCTCTTCCGGGGTGGGCTCGCGGCCCAGGTCCTGGAGGAGCTCGCGCTGGATGCGGCCGAGCTTGTTGATGACTTCCACCATGTGCACGGGGATGCGGATGGTGCGGGCCTGGTCGGCCATGGCCCGGGTGATGGCCTGGCGAATCCACCACGTGGCGTAGGTGGAGAACTTGTAGCCCTTGGTGTAGTCGAACTTCTCGACCGCGCGGATCAGGCCCAGGTTGCCCTCCTGGATCAGGTCCAGGAATGCCATGCCGCGGCCCGTGTACCGCTTGGCCAGGGAGACGACCAGGCGCAGATTCGCCTCGAGCAGGTGGTTCTTGGCACGGTTGCCGTCGCGGGAGATCCACATCAGGTCGCGGCGCACGGCGACTGTGGGACGCTCTCCGCGTTCCTTGTACTCGCCGAGCTTGTGCGTGGAGAACAGTCCTGCCTCGATGCGCTTGGCCAGCTCCACCTCCTGCTCGGCGTTGAGCAGCGCCACCTTGCCGATCTGCTTGAGGTAGGCGCGAACCGAGTCGGCGGAGGCGGTGAGTTCGGCGTCCTTGCGTGCTTGGCGGAGCGCCTCCGATTCGTCCTCGTCCCAGACGAAGTCGCCGGAGGCCTTGTCCTTCTCGGAGGGCTCCTCGGGCTCGTCGTCCACGGGGATCTCGGCCGGATCGATGTCGTCGACCTCGTGCGCGTCGCCCTTCGCGCCGGCGGACTTGGCGGACGCCTTCTTGGCTGCGGTCTTCTTCGCCGGGGCCTTCTTCGCGGCCTTCTTGGCGGGCGCCTTCTTGGCTGCGGTCTTCTTCGCCGCCGTCTTCTTGGCGGCCTTCTTGACTGGTGCGGCGTCGGCGTCGGACGGTGCCGAGGACTCCGTAGAGCCGTCGGGTGTGGGACGGGTATCGGTGGCTACCACGTACGCCCTTTCATGACGATGTCGTGCAAAATCACACCGGCGGTGCCCGGCGGAGAGTCTGAGCGGATCTTCCGGAACGAGCCGGACTACGTGCCATTGTAACGATCGACGGGGGCCGGTGGTCGTGGACATGACCCGCGCACCGGCGCAGCGGCACGTCGGGCCTGCGGATCCGGCGTTGCACCAGCGGATGCGCCGCCCGCGCGGGCTGTCGCACGACGGCCCGCGCGGGACTAAGGGCGGAGCGGCGACGGACGGGCACGGACGGTGCGGCTAGGGCCGGAGAACCGCGTGCGGTGCCGCGGCCATCAGTGCGGCACCGACGATGCCCGCCCGGTTGTGCAGGGTTGCGACGCGCACCGGGGTCTCGTTGGTGAGCCGGGGGACCCACTTGTCCGAGTCCTGGCTGATGCCGCCGCCGACGATGAACACGTCGGGGTAGACCAAGCGCTCGATCGCGAGGAGCACCCGCGACACCTCCGCGCTCCAGTGCTTCCAGCTCAGGTTCTTGCGGGTCCGCACGGACGAGGCGGCGCGATGCTCCGCCTCCTTGCCGTCCACCTCCAGGTGGCCGAACTCCGTGTTGGGGACGAGCACGCCGTGGTTGAGCAGGGCCGACCCGATTCCGGTGCCGAAGGTGAGCAGCATGACGGCGCCGTCGATGTCACTGGCGGCACCGTAGCGGTCCTCGGCGATGCCCGCCGCGTCGGCGTCGTTGAGGACCGCGCAGTCGAGCCCGAGCGCGTCGCGGAAGTGCGCGGTCGCCGGTACGCCGATCCACGACGGGTCGATGTTGGCGGCGGTGCGCACGACGCCCGCGCGCACCACCGACGGGAGTGTGATGCCCACCGGTCCCGCCCACTGGGCCTGATCGACGATGGTGCGCACCGTGTCCGCCACCGCGTCGGGCGTGGCGGGCGATGGCGTCGGGATCTTGATGCGCGCGTCGACGAAGTCGCCGGAGCGCAGGTCCACCATGGCGCCCTTGATGCCGCTGCCGCCTATGTCGACTCCGAAGGCGATCTCGTGGGAGGCGGCCGCCGTGGCCGCCGACCGCCCCCTGCTCCGATCCGCACTGAGTTCCGGCGTCACGCCCACCGCAATCCCTTTCCTGTCGCAGATTCCGCGGGCCGCGCCGCCGCCCGCCTGCCGTGGTCCACACGCCCGGCACCGGCGTCTGGACTGGCGGGGACCGGACGCACCGCCCCGAGTAGCGGACATCACATTACCCGCCGCGCGGAGACGGCACCGGCGTCGACGTGGAAGGGGCCGTGTGCTGCGATGGAGGAGTGACTGGCTTCGAGGATCGACCCGAGAACAGGTACGGACCGGGCTCCGGGGCGGTCCCGGCCGTCTCCACTGCGGAGGTGCGCGAACTACTCACGGTGGCCGTGGACGTGGCGCAGGCCGCCGCCGCGCATGTGCGGGCGCGCAGGCCGCAGGTCTTCGGCGGCCCGGGCCGGGGATATCCGGCCGGCGGCGTCGAAGCCGTGCGCGCCAAGAGCACGCCGACCGACCCTGTCACGGTGGTCGATACCGAGGCGGAGGACCTGGTGCGCTCCATGCTCGCGCGGCTGCGTCCCGACGACGCGGTGCTGGGGGAGGAGGCGGGCGGCGGCGCGGCGCGGCCGGGCACGGTGCGATGGGTCGTCGACCCCATCGACGGGACGGTGAACTTCCTGTACGGGATTCCCGCCTACGCGGTCTCGCTCGCCGCCCAGGTCGACGGCCGGTCGGTGGCCGGGGCGGTCGTGGACGTGGCGGGCCGGCGACTCTACACCGCCACGGCCGGTGGGGGTGCGCACGTGACCGACGACGACGGGACTGTGGCGCCGCTGCAGGTCACCGGCGTGTCCGACCCGGCGGTGGCGCTGGTAGCCACCGGTTTCGGCTACGAGCGGTCGCGGCGCGTGCGGCAGGGGCGGGTCATCGCGGAGCTTTTGCCGCAGGTGCGCGACATCCGGCGGATCGGCGCCGGGGCGCTGGACCTGTGCATGGTCGCGGCCGGGCAGGTGGACGCGCACTTCGAGCACGGGCTGAGCCCTTGGGACTGGGCGGCCGGTGCGCTGATCGCCGGCGAGGCGGGCGCCGTGGTGCACGTGCCGGGCCCCGATTCGACCAGCGGCGAGGGGGCGGTCACGCTGGCCGCGGCGCCGGGGGTCGCGGCCGCGCTCCGGCGGATTCTGGAACAGGCGGGCGGGCTCGACCCGATCCCGGCGGACTGACCCTGCCGGTGTGGGATTCCGCCGTGTGGGAGATCAGCAGCGCACGTCGTGCGCACCGGCGATCAGCGCCGGGTCCACCGTGGGGGCGGAGCCGCCCTGGGGGACGCGCAGCGCCTTGAGCACGGCCTCGGCGTCGGAGTTGGTGGACAGGTCGTGGAAGAGCGTGCCGAGGGCCAGGTCGACGGTGGCGTCGGCGCGATCGTCGCGGATCAACTCGGCACACGGGACCACCAGCCACAGGGTGCTGGCCGTCGCCGCACCCTGTTCGCCATAGCGGATCTGGCCCTGGCACTGCAGGGTCTGGTTGAGGTAAACGGGATCGTTGGCGACGGCGTTGTCCGCGGCGGGGTGGAACCCGATGTCGCTCAGCCCTGCGGCCACGTGCGCCGCCTGGCCGCTCTGCCCGTTGGCGTTGAACACCCGGATACGGGTGTCGGCGAGCGGTGCGGGATCGACGTCGCGCAGCGAACCGTCCGCCTTGTGGCCGAGCGGGGCTCCGCCGGGGTCCGGCGGGTTGCACGCGGCGGCCGCAGCATCCTTGCCGTCCGTGTTGAATGCCACAGTCCAGACGATTGCGACGAGGATCACGAGGACGACGGTGACGATGAGGGCGGGCAGCCGGTTGCGGTGCCGGAACGGGCGGCCGCGCCAGTCGGTCGAGTGACCGTTGGTGATCAGTGCAACCACGGGCTGTGGGCCTTTCCTCGCGCCCCGGGGGGCGGCTTCCTGTTGTCGTTCACCGTATGCGCATCGGCGTTTTCCACATGTGCAGCGTCGAGCCGTGCGCTCGCCGCAGGCGGGCCCGCCTGCGGCGACCGGTGTCACCACCCTATGCGCGAGGGCGGGCCCGGGGCAGTGCGACACACGCTGAACCCGAGGTGTTCGGGGCGGATTCCGTTCGTACACGCGGCACGCCGGGGCCGACGGATCGGGTTCGGGGCACCCTGTGGGGCGGGTTTTCCGGCGGGCACGGCCGGCCGGGGGACGGGGGCGGTGCAGGGTGGCGCTGGAGCGTTCGCTATCGTCTTGCCGCCCGGACCGGCCGATCCGGGTGCTGCGCGCCCGCGTCGAGCAGGCGGAGAATGTGGTGAACATCACCTTTGTTTCCGGGCATATGCGGGCACAAAACGTGGTAGGAGCGCGTTATGCAGCCAAGGCGTTCGAACCCGGCGTGACAAGGCGCTCGCGTTCGACACGAGCATCAGGCACGGCGACACCGTGCGGCGAGGCAGGGGAAGGAACAATGGCTACCGACTACGACGCCCCCAGGCGCGGCGACTCGGAAGAAGCGGGAAAGAACTCCTTGGAGGAGCTCAAGTCCCGTCGCGGCGACGCGCAGGCCGCGTCTGCGGACGTGGACGACGGGGAGACGACCGAGTCCTACGAGCTGCCCGGTGCGGATCTGTCCGGCGAGGAGCTGTCCGTTCGCGTTGTGCCGAGGCAGCAGGACGAGTTCACCTGCAGCAGCTGCTACCTGGTCCACCACCGGTCGCGGCTCGCGGAGGTCACTCCGGACGGCCAGCTTCTCTGCCGCGACTGCGCAGGCTAGGCCCGCGGCACGCGAACACGCGGCCGCTCCGGCGCATCTCGGAACTCCGAGCGGCACCGGGGCGGCCGCTTTCGTTCGGGGGCGGCCCGGGGCGCGGGCGCTACTCGGCCGGTGACGTGTGGGCGGGTCGGTCGCCCTCGATCGGCGCCTGGGGTACGCCCAGGGCGTCGAGGAGGCGGTGGGGCCGACGCGAGCTCACCAGCCAGTAGGGGGTGGGGTCGTCTGCGTCGTCGAGGACGATCAGCGCCAGCGGCCCCACCCAGGGGCGCTGGAAGACGAACGCGGCCGGATCCAGTTGGCGGCCCATGGCGGCCCGCTTGGCCGACCGCGGCACCGCCACCGCGCGGGACACCGCGCTGAGCGGCAGATGCGCGCGGCCGGCGATGTGGAACTCGCGCCCGGCAGGGCCTGCGGTGACGGTGAGCCGTGACCGACTGAGCCAGGCGCCCGCTGCGAGGGAGACGGGCTGCATCGCGACCATCAGCACCCAGGTGGGGACAGAGGGGAACGCCAGATGGAGCTCGTAGCCGATCAGTGCGGCGACGGCCGCACCGATGAGCCACCACCAGAGGGGGATCCACAGGCGCTCGCTGTAGACGACGTCGGGGACCGGCCGGCCGCCGGTATCGGTGGACTGTGAAGCGTTGGACACGCCACCAGGATAGTCTGGCCGGCTGTGTCCACTGATTCTGCTGTCCCCGCCGGCCGTGACGACCCCGCCGGCACCCCGCGAGCCGGTGATTCCGGCGCGCCGCCGGGGCGCGTGCGGCTGCGGCGCCTCGACGCCGGACTGCCCATGCCGCGCCGTGCGCACCCGGGCGACGCCGGGGTGGACCTGTGCTCCGCGACGAACGTCCGCATCGCGCCGGGGGAGCGGGCGCTGGTGGGGACCGGCATCGCGGTGGCGCTGCCCGTCGGGACGGTGGGACTGGTGCATCCGCGCTCCGGATTGGCCGCACGCGCCGGGTTGTCGATCGTCAACACCCCGGGCACCATCGATGCGGGTTACCGTGGTGAGATCAAGGTCTGCCTGATCAATCACGACAGGCGGACGGCCATAGACATCACGCGCGGCGACCGGATCGCGCAACTCGTCGTGCAGCGGGTGGAGTTGGTCGACTTCGTGGAGGTCGACGAGCTGGACGCGACATCGCGGGGTGATGGCGGTCACGGATCGAGCGGAGGGCACTCGGCGCTCGGGGACGGACGTTCCGGCAGCGGCGACGGTCCAGGCGAGTCGACGGAACAGGGAGTGTGACGGTGTTCGGGCGCAAGAAAAGGAACGAGGCCCAGGCGACGGATGACGGGCAGCCCGGGCAGAACCCCACGGAGCAGCATGAGGCCGGTACGGAGCCGGACGCCCCTCCGGCCCAGGATGCGCCGGGGGCCCAGGACACCCCTCCGGCCCAGGACGCCGCGGACGCGGAGGTTTCCGGGGACGGCGCCTCCGGCGCGCCGGAGGACGAACCCGCGGAGTCCCAGGACCGCAGCGACGGCCCGTTCGATGAAGCCGAGGTGGAGGGCCTCGAGGAGCTGGCGGCGGAGTCGCGCGTACTGGACTTGGGTTCAGTGCTCATCCCGGTGCCCGAGGGCGGCCAGGTGCAGGTGGAGATGGCGCCCAACGGCAGCGTCAACGGCGTGTTCGTCACGGTGGGCGGCGGCCGCGTGACGATGGCGGCTTTCGCGGCCCCCAAGTCGCCGGGCCAGTGGCGGTCGGTGATCACGGAACTGGCGGAATCGGTGCGGGGAGACGGTGCGACGGCCTCGGTGCGCACCGGCCCGTGGGGGCGCGAGCTGCACGCGGCCTCCGCCAACGGCGACGTGCGCTTCATCGGTGTCGACGGGCCGCGGTGGATGCTGCGCGGCGTCGCGATCGGGCCCACCGGCTCCGTCGGTGACGATGCGGAGCTGACCGGGGTGGCGCGTGAGATGATCAGCGGCGCCGTGGTGCGCCGCGGCACGGAGCCGATGCCGGTGCGCTCGCCGCTGACGGTGACACTGCCCCAGGAACTGGCGCAGCAGCTCGCCCAAGCCCAGCAGCAGCGCGCGGCGCAGACCCAGTCCGAGCAGCAGCGCGCGGCGATGGAGCAGCTGCAACAGCGTCAGCAGCAGATGAGCGACGCGCTGCGTGAGGCGTCCCACGGCGCGCAGGGGGGCGTGGAGACCGGCGGCGACAGCGCTGCACCGCCGGCGCCCCGGCAGAACCCCAACGGTTCTGCGATGCAGCAGTTCCGGCGCGGCAACGGCGCCTGACCGGGCCCGAGGGCAGCACAGCCGGACGAGGCGCACCGCGGGCGGGCCTACGGCGCGGCGGTGATCACGTCCGCGCGGCGCGGCAGTGATCACCGCGTCCGCGCGGCGCGGCGCAACGCCTCCGCCCCGGCCCTCGACAGTACCGACGGGTCGACGCCCAGCGCGTCGAGCGTGATGGTCGACACGGCGCTGCAATGGGCGGCACGGGCCCACGCGCGGGCCACCTCGACGGGGTGCAGCGGGTCGTCGACGACCCCCACTACGCCGAGCGGGGCGTCGAGAGCCGATATCTGCCGAGGTGTCGGCGCCACGTAGGCGGACGCTGCGCGCATCGAATCGGCGAGGTCCGCGCCCAGAGCGCGCCACGAGCGGGCGAGTTCGTCGCCCAGCCAGCGGGGCGAGGTGGCGCGCATCTGCGCGATCGTCGGCTCCACCCCGTCGGCGGCCACGCGCTGCGCGGTGATGGCCGCGCTCGCCGCGCCGGCGCTGCCGTCCGGTCGGCCGCACCAGGCCGGCATCGCGCCGATGATCCCCGCCACGCGCCCCGGCGAGCGCAGGGCCCACTGCACCGCCGCCATCGCGCCGATGGACACGCCTCCGATCAGGATGCGCCCGCCGTCGCCTGCCGCACGGGCCGCGTCGTCGAGTGCGTGGTGGTATCCGTCGATCAGCGCGGAGCGCGGCGCGACGGCGATGATGCGGTCGGCGCCGAGCGCCGCGGCGGCGGGGGCGAGGGCGCGCCGGGCGAAGTCGTCGTCGGAGCCCGTACCAGGCAAGAGGACGGCGATCGGGGCGTCGAAGGTCACAGGCACGTGACGATCTTCCAGCCCGGACGAACCCGCCCCGCAGGCGGGTCTAGGGTGGCGGTGCAAGGCGGGCGAACCGCGTGAGAGAAGCGTCATCAGGAGCGCGTCATGGCTACCGCGGCTAAGGGCTATTTCCGTCGGCTGTCACAGCGGCTGACGGAGGACATCGACGACCTCGACACCAAGGAGATGGTCGCGGCCACCGAGGCCGCGGGGGTCCGCCCGTGCACGGACTTCGTCCGCGGCGAGGAGATCACGATGGTCGGCCGGCTGCGGACGGTGTCCGCGGGCACGCGCGGGTGCGCGGCGGGCATGGAGGCCGAGCTGTGGGACGGTCACGACACAGTGACGCTCGTGTGGCTCGGCCGGCGCCGCATCCCCGGGATCGAGCCCGGACGCACCGTCTCGGTGCGCGGGCGGCTCGGCGATCGCGACGGCGCGAAGGTGCTCTACAACCCCCTGTACGAGCTGCAGGGGGAGCCATGAGGCGCGGCCTGGCGGCCGGCCGGCGCACGCGCACGCGCACGTGTGGCACCCTCGAACGGTGACGCAGGAGCAGGAACGCAAAGAAACCCTTCTCGAGCAGATGGGCGGGATCGGCGGGCTCGTCTACTCGACGCTGCCGATCCTCGTTTTCGTCCCCGTCAACGCCGTCTGGAGCCTGCAGCCCGCACTGTTCGCGGCGCTGGGCGTCGCGGCGGCCATCCTCGTGTGGCGTCTCGTCCGCGGTGAGAAGATCCAGCCCGCTGTCTCCGGCTTCATCGGTGTCGGCATCTGCGCCTACATTGCGCACCGCACCGGCACCGCCAAGGGCTACTTCCTCTTCGGTATCTACACCTCCCTGGTCTACGGGGGTGTCTTCCTGCTGTCCGTACTGGTGCGCTGGCCGCTGGTGGGGGTCATCTGGAACGGGCTCAACGGGGTATCGTCGCGCTGGCGCTCGGTGCGGCGGGCCCGCACGCTCTACGACGTCGCGACGATCGGCTGGGCCGTCGTGTTCGCCGCCCGCTACCTGGTGCAGTCGCAGCTCTACGACTCGGACCAGACGGGCTGGCTCGCCTTCGCGCGCATCACCATGGGCTGGCCGCTGGCCGCACTCGCCCTGCTCGTCACCTTCTACGCGATCCGGCGTGCAGACACGGCGGTGTTCGAGGCCCTCGGTGCACCGGAGGGCGAGGCGCCTGGCGAAGGTGTCGCTGACGATGAGTCTGCCGACGACGAGGCTGTTGACGCAGAAGCTGCCGACGACGATGGACCGGGCGTCGGGAATGGGCGGTCCGCTGCGGGGGGCACGCCGGAGCCCGGCTACCCTGCCGGCGAGCCGTACCCCTCCGATGAACCGAGTCCCAGGGCCTGACGCAGCTCGCTCTCGACACCGTCGGAGGTGACGAAGAGCAGTTCGTCGCTGCCCTCGAGCGGGTCGTCCGGCTCCGGCACGATGACGCGGCCGCCGCGCAGGATCGTCACCAGTGCGGCATCCCGGGGCAGGGGAATCCTGCGCACCGGCTTGCCGGCGAGGGGCGTGTCGTCCGGCAGGGTCACTTCGACGAGGTTGGCGCTGCCTTGGCGCAGGGTCATCAGCCGCACCAGGTCGCCCACGGTCACCGCCTCCTCGACGAGCGAGGCGAGCATCTGCGGCGTAGAGACGGCCACGTCGACGCCCCACGACTCGTCGAAGAGCCACTCGTTGCGAGGGTCGTTGACGCGGGCGACGACCCGCTGCACGGCGAACTCGATTTTCGCGAGCAGGCTGGTGACCAGGTTGGCCTTGTCGTCGCCGGTGGCGGCGATCATGACGTCGATGTTCTGCAGCTCGGCCTCCTCCAGGCGGCCGAGCTCGCAGGCGTCCGCATGCACCCAACGCGCGCCCGGGATGGCCTCAGGGGCGACAGCGGACGCCTTGCGCTCGATGAGCATCACGCTGTGGCCGCTGATCAGGAGCTCTCCCGCGATGGCGCGGCCCACCGCGCCCGCTCCGGCAATGGCAATTCTCATCGGGGCACCCTCGTCACTCGTTCCGGTCTGTCGTGCGTCGGTGGATCTGGCGGCTGCGCGTCACAGCTCGACGGGCGGCGGGGCCTCGGCCAGCGCCACGGACTCCGCGACGCGCCCCGCCACGGCGGCGATGTACACCTGGTCGTCGGCCTGCAGGACGGTGCGGGCGTCGGGCAGCACCCCCTCGCCGTAGCGGATGAGGAAGGCCACCCGGGCGCCGAGCGCGTCCTCGAGCGCGGAGGTCCTGCGGCCCATCCAGTCCTCGTGCGGGTTGACGACCACCACTGCGACGTTGCCGGACGGGTCGCGCCAGCTGTCGGAGGGTGAATCCTGCGTGATCGCCTGCAAGAACCGATCGGTGGTCCACGGGACGGTGGCGATAGTGGGGATCCCGAGGCGCTCGAACACGCGCGCGCGTTTGGCGTCGTAGATGCGCGCGACGACGCGGTCGACGCCGAACATCTCGCGTGCAACGCGGGCGCCGATGATGTTGGAATTGTCACCGGAACTGACTGCGGCGAAGGCGTCGGCCCTCTCGATGCCGGCGCGGATGAGCACGGAACGGTCGAAGCCCATCCCCACGATCCGCTCGGAGGGGAAGTCGGTGGCGAGCCGGTCGAAGGCCTGCGGATCGCGGTCGATGATGGCGACCTCGTGGCCGACCCGGTACAAC
Source organism: Tomitella cavernea (assembly GCF_016599145.1). GTDB lineage: Bacteria > Actinomycetota > Actinomycetes > Mycobacteriales > Mycobacteriaceae > Tomitella > Tomitella cavernae. The sequence continues at coordinate 12,607 of NZ_JAENKO010000031.1, read as the reverse complement.
GAGGCCGCCAGCGAGGCTCCGACGCGACCGCAGCCCATGACGACGACGTGCACTGGCGGACTCCCTTCGAGCAATGCGGGGACCGGTGCGGGCGCGCACCGGTGCTGCGACGGGCGGGCGTGGGCGCACCGCCGCCGCGGCGATGTTCCACGAACGCTACAACCCGGGCCGCCGCCGGGGTGCAGGGTGCCCGGAACCGGCCGCACGACGGTGCGGCGGGTTAGCGGCGCGCCGCGAGCGGGGAGGGCATACGCTGGCCCGAGTGTCCAAAATTTCCACAGCCACCAAACGGCTGATTCTGGGGCGGCCGTACCGCAGCGACACGCTGGGGGCCACGCTGCTGCCCAAGCGTATTGCGCTGCCGGTGTTCGCGTCGGACGCGGTCTCCTCGGTCGCCTACGCGCCCGAGGAGATCTTCCTGGTTCTGTCCATGGCCGGGATCTCCGCCTACGCGTACACGTCGTGGATCGGCATCGCAGTGGCCGTGGTGATGGTCGTGGTGGTCGCCAGCTACCGGCAGAACGTGCACGCATACCCGTCCGGCGGCGGGGACTTCGAGGTGGCCACCAGAAACCTCGGGCCCTCCGCGGGGCTGACGGTGGCGAGCGCGCTGCTGGTGGACTACGTGCTCACGGTAGCGGTGTCGATCGCGGCGGCGGTGTCGAACATCGGCGCGGCGGTCCCCGTGATCGGCGACCACAAGGTGATCTTCGCGGTGCTGGCGATCGTGCTGCTCACCGCGGGAAACCTGCGGGGCGTGCGGGAGGCGGGCAAGGCCTTCGCCGTCCCCACGTACATCTTCATCGTCTCGGTCCTGATCATGCTGGTGTGGGGACTGGTGGACACCTTCATTCTCGGTGCCGACGTGCAGGCGGAGTCCGCGGACTTCGGCATGCGTTCCGACAACAGCCACCTCTACGGGATCGCGCTGGTGTTCCTCATCGCACGGGCGTTCTCCTCGGGCTGCGCCGCGCTCACGGGCGTGGAGGCGATCAGCAACGGCGTCCCCGCGTTCCGCAAGCCCAAATCGAAGAACGCGGCGACGACGCTGCTCATGCTCGGCGGGATCGCGATCACCATGCTCATCGGGATGATCGTGCTGGCGCAGAAGACGGGGGTGAAGATCGCGGAGAACCCGGCGGAGCAGCTCGTCGGCGCGCCCGACGGCTACCAGCAGAAGACGATGATGGCGCAGCTGGCGCAGGCGGTGTTCTCCGGATTCCCCGTCGGCTTCTACGTGGTGACCATCGCCACCGCCCTGGTCCTCATGCTCGCTGCCAACACCGCGTTCAACGGCTTCCCCGTGCTGGCGTCGGTGCTCTCGCAGCACAATTACCTGCCGCGTCAGCTGCACACACGCGGTGACAGACTCGCGTTCTCCAACGGCATCCTGTTCCTGGCGGCCGCGGCCATCGGGTTCGTCGTGGCGTTCGGCGGCCAGGTCACCGCGTTGATCCAGCTGTACATCGTCGGAGTGTTCATTTCGTTCACGTTGAGCCAGGCGGGGATGGTGCTGCACTGGAACCGCCTGCTTGCGGACGAACAGTCGCGGCGGGAGCGGGCGAGAATGCGGCGGTCGCGTCTGGTGAACTGCATCGGCCTGGTCCTCACCGGCGCCGTGCTGGTCATCGTCCTGGTCACCAAGTTCGCGGCCGGCGCGTGGATCGCGCTGGTCCTGATGATCCTGCTGTTCCTCATGATGCGGGGAATCCAGCGGCACTACGCCGCGGTGGCCGAGGAGCTGTCCGGTTCGGATTGGGACGCGGTGCTGCCCAGCCGCACCCGCTCGGTGGTGCTGGTGTCCAAGCTGCACAAGCCGACGCTCCGCGCGCTGGCCTACGCGCGCGCCACCCGGCCGGACACGCTCGAGGCCGTCACCGTCAACGTGGACGACGCGGACACCCGCGAGCTCGTCCGGCAGTGGGAGAACAGCGATATCCGGGTGCCGCTGAAGGTGATCGAATCGCCGTACCGCGAGATCACCCGGCCGGTCCTCGACTACGTCAAACGGCTGCGCCGGGACGCGCCGCGCGACGTCGTCATGGTGTTCATCCCCGAGTACGTCGTGGGACGCTGGTGGGAGCAGGTGCTGCACAATCAGAGCGCACTGCGGCTCAAGAGTCGGCTGCTGTTCCAGCGTGGTGTGATCGTGGCCAGCGTGCCCTGGCAGCTCGAGTCGTCCGCCCGGGTGCGGTCCCGTCTGCGCGGCACCGCGGTGCCCGGGGCGGTGCGTCGCGGCTTCACCGATGGACCGGCGGCGGACGATCCGGCCCGCCAGGGCGGCGGCCCCCCGCAGCGCGGAAGGGACTGATCGACGATGGACTGGACCGGAAGGGTCCTCGAACTGCGCATCGATGCCGTGGGGCACGGGGGCGTGTTCGTGGCCCGCTCGGAGGGCCGCGTGGTGCTCGTGCGGCGCGCGTTGCCGGGGGAGCGTGTCCGCGCGCGCGTGACGGAGGACAAGGGCGGCTCGTTCTGCCGGGCCGAGGCGACCGACGTCCTGGAGGCGGCCCCGGACCGGGTGGCGGACGCCTGCCCGGCGGCGCGCGGCGGCGCCGGATGCTGCGACTTTTCACACATCGCGCCCGGCGCCCAGCGGCGATTCAAAGAGGAGGTCCTGGCCGAGCAGCTGGCCCGCATCGCGCGTCTGCCGCTGCGGGCCCCCGTGACCCCGTTGCCGGTCGTCGCGCCGGGGGCGCGCCCGGAGGACGCCGGGGACGCGGGCGCGGTCGAGGGGTGGCGATCGCGCATCCGGTTGTCGGTGGACGACGCCGGCCGCGCCGGATACCGCCGGTACCGCGGCTCCGAGGTGGTGGCGGACCTGCGCTGCCCGCAGCAGATCCCTCGCGCGCTCGACGGGCTGCAGGACACCGTGTGGCGGACCGGCGCCGAGCTGGCCGTGGCGGTGGACGACGACGGTCGCCGGCATGTGGTCGAGATCGCCCCACCTCCGCTCACCCGGGCGGCGCACCGCCGGGCCGGGCGCAGGGGGGCGAGCGCGCGGCGGGCGGCCCGGTCGCAGCGCCGGGCCGAGCACATCGTCGAGGGCGGCGGAAGCGCGGTGCAACGCGTGGACGGACGCGAGTGGCGGCTGGCGCCCACGGGGTTCTGGCAGGTGCACACAGCGGCGGCGCAAGCCTATTCGGACCTGGTCCGCGCATGGTCGGGTCTGCGTGGCGGCGACACCGCGTGGGACCTGTACGGGGGCGCCGGGGTGTTCGCGGCGGCGATGGCGTCCCAGGTCGGCGACGCGGGTCGCGTCGAGGTGGTCGAGTCGTCGTCGCAGTCCGTGCGCGACGGCCGGGACGCGCTGGCCGATCTCGGCGCCGTGCGGTTCCACCACAAGCGGGTGGGGCACGCTCTCGAGGAGTTCGCCGGCGCGGCCCCCGCTCCGGACACGGTGGTGCTCGATCCGCCGCGCGCGGGCGCGGGCCGCGAGGTGATCGGCGCGCTGGCCGCGACGCCCGTCGCCAGGATCGTCCATGTGGGTTGCGACCCCGCGTCGTTCGCCCGCGACCTGGGGCTCTACTGCGAGGCGGGTTTCCGCGTCGAAGAGCTGGCCGCTTTCGACGGGTTCCCGATGACCCACCACTTCGAGAGCTTCGCGCTGCTGGTGCGCTGATCCGGCGGTGCGGGTCCGCGCTGCGGCGGCGGGGCCGCGACGACTGGCCGGAGTGCGGCACCATACGGGTTGAGACGTGACGGTGGGTAACGTGAATCCAGCGGCGCGGTGCCCGGAGCGGGTGCACGGACATGCCCGTGGTGCAGGACATGTCCGTGCACGCACGGTTCCGGTTGCGTGTTCCGTAGACTGGATCGGACGTGGACCGGGGCGTCGAGCCGTGCGGTGACCCGTATGACCCGGCTGAACAGAGCAGTGCACCGTCCGGACGCGCATCCGGACGGTGGCATTCGTGGGAAGGACAGGCGACGATGAGCATGCTCGACCGCGTGCAGGAGCCCGCAGATCTGCGCGGGCTGAGCGGCGGCGAGCTGGAGTCGCTGGCCGACGAGATCCGGCAGTTCCTCGTGCAGCAGGTCTCCGCCACCGGCGGGCACCTCGGACCCAACCTGGGCGTGGTGGAGACGACGCTGGCGCTGCACCGGGTCTTCGACTCGCCGCATGACCCGATCATCTTCGACACCGGCCACCAGGCGTACGTGCACAAGATCGTCACCGGCCGCCGCGACGGATTCGCCACCCTGCGCAAGAAGGGCGGGCTGTCCGGCTACCCGTCGCGGGCGGAGAGCGAGCACGACTGGGTCGAGTCCAGCCACGCTTCCGCCTCGCTGTCGTACGCGGACGGCATGGCCAAGGCATACGCCGTCTCGGGACAGACCGACCGCACCGTGGTCGCCGTGGTAGGTGACGGCGCGCTCACCGGCGGCATGTGCTGGGAGGCGCTCAACAACATCGCCGAGGGCGTCGACCGTTCGCTGGTGGTGGTCGTCAACGACAACGGCCGCTCCTACTCGCCGACCATAGGCGGCCTGGCCGCCCACCTGTCCGGCCTGCGGCTGCAGCCCGGATACGAGCGGGTGCTGGAAAACGGCCGGCGCCTGGTGCGCGGGGTCCCGGTGGTGGGGGAGGCCGCCTACAAGGTGCTGCACGGCGTCAAGACGGGTGTGAAGGACGCGGTGAGCCCACAGGTGCTGTTCACCGACCTGGGCCTGAAGTACCTGGGCCCGGTGGACGGCCACGACATCGAAGCGATGGAGTCCGCGCTGCGGATGGCCAAGGAGTTCGGCGGACCGGTGATCGTGCACGCGGTCACCCGCAAGGGCATGGGCTACGCGCCGGCGGAGAACGACGAGGCCGACCAGATGCATTCGGTGCGGGTCATCGATCCCGCGACGGGGCTGGCGAAGTCGGCCTCGGAACCGGACTGGACGTCGGCCTTCTCCGCCCACCTGATCGAGCGGGCCGCGACCCGCGAGGACGTCGTCGCCATCACGGCCGCAATGGGCGGGCCCACGGGCCTGTCCGCCTTCGGCCGCGCCTATCCGGACCGCTTCTTCGACGTGGGGATCGCCGAGCAGCATGCCGTGGCGTCGGCGGCGGGACTGGCGCTCGCCGGCATGCACCCGGTGGTGGCCATCTACTCGACCTTCCTCAACAGGGCGTTCGACCAGCTGCTGATGGACGTGGCGCTGCTGAAGCAGCCGGTGACCCTCGTGCTCGACCGTGCCGGAGTGACGGGGTCGGACGGCGCCTCCCACAACGGGGTGTGGGACATGTCGCTGCTGGGGATCGTGCCGGGCATCAGGGTGGCTGCACCACGTGACGCCGCACGGCTGCGTGAGGAGCTCGACGAGGCACTGGCGGTGGACGATGGTCCGACGGTGGTCCGTTTCCCCAAAGGGGCGTTGCCCGCCGAGCTGCCCGCGTTGGAGCGAATCGGCGGCGTGGACGTGCTCGCCCGCACCGGGGAATCCGCGGGCAGCCCGGCGGCGGGCGGCGCGGATGTGCTCATCGTCGGCGTCGGGCCGTTCGCGGCCACGTGCGTCGACGCGGCCCAACGGCTTCGGATGCAGGGCATCTCGGCGACGGTGGTGGACCCGCGATGGGTCATTCCCGCGCCGGACGCGCTGGTGGCGCTCGCCCGGACGCATGCGCTGGTGGTCACGCTCGAAGACGGCGGTGTGCACGGCGGCATCGGCAGCGGCGTGTCCGCGGCGATGCGTACGGTCGGCGTGGACGTGCCCAGCCGGTCTATCGGGGTGCCGCAGCGGTTCCTCGAACACGCCTCCCGCGGCGAGGTGCTGGCGGACCTGGGACTGACTCCGGAAGCGGTGGCGCGCGAGATCACCGAATGGGTGGCGCACCTGGGCCTGGGCGGGTCGCCGGCCGCAGCGCTGCCCACCGACACCGGCCGCGGGCACATCGCGGCGGGCTGACGTCCCCGCCCGGGCCCTGGAGAGGAGCCCGGGGCGGTCAATTCCGGGCGTGCTGCCGGAAAGCGTCCGCCAGCGCCTCCGCGGTGATTTCGCACTGCCAGTCGCGTGCGCCGGCGGAGTGCAGCAGCGAGTCGATGCGTGCCAGGGACTCCGCACCGGCGTCGGCACCGTCCCCGGAGGGGATTTCACCCCAGTTCCAGCACAGCTCGCGCAGCACCCGCGGCTCGAGGACGTTCTCGGCCGGAAGGTCGTTCGCCTCGGCGAGCGCGGCGACGGTCTCGCGTGCGACGGCGAGCCGGTCGGCGGCCTCCGGGCGGGCGGCGGGCCAACGCCCGGCCGGGGGGATTCCCCCTGCCGGGCGTTGGGGCGGCAAGGCGGAGTCGGGCAGTGCCCGCGCCTCCGCGAGGGCGTCGAGCCACAGAGCAGACCGTTTGCGTTGACGAGGGCCGCCGAACACCTTGAGCGCACGCAGTTCACCGACGGTGGCCGGGTCGGCGAGCGCGGCCTCGACGATGGCGGAGTCGGGCAGAACCCTGCCGGGGGCGCGGTCGAGGGATTCGGCGAGCGCGTCCCGTGCGGTCCACAACGCCCGGACGGCGGCCAGCCGGCGCCGCGCTCGGACCTTGTGGATCCCGGAGGTTTTGCGCCACCGGTCCGGCCGCGGTGCGGGTGGCGGCGCGGTGCGGATGTGCTCGAATTCCTGGCGGGCCCACTCCGACTTGCCCTGCGCACGCAGCTGGTCGGACAGCGCGTCGCGTAGTTCGACGAGCAGTTCGACGTCCAGAGCGGCATAGTTGAGCCAGTCGGCGGGCAGGGGCCGCCGGGACCAGTCTGCGGCGCCGTGCTGCTTGGCCAGCAGCAGTCCGAATTCGCGTTCGACCATCGCAGCCAGGTTGACCTTCCCCTGGTTGAGCAGGCGTCCGGCCAGCTCCGTATCGAACAGAGCAGCGGGGTGCAGGCCGATCTCCGCGAGACACGGGAGGTCCTGGTCGGCGGAGTGCAGTACCCACTCGAGCGGATTCAAGGCGCGCGCGAGGGCGTCGAGCGGACCGGCTTCGGTGGGGTCGATGAGCGCGCTGCCCACCCCCGCCCTGCGCACTTGCACCAGGTAGGCGCGGCCGGAGTAGCGGTAGCCGGAGGCGCGCTCGGTGTCGACGGCGACGGGGCCGGTGCCCTCGCCGAGACGCTCCGCGAACGCCGCCGTCTCGGCTCCTGAGGCCAGCAGCTGCGGCACGCCCTCCCTCGGTGCCCGGAGCGGCGTGGACGGCGGCGCGGTGGCCTCATCCGCTGCCGAAACGTCACGGTCCTGTGGTGATTGCGGCATCGTTTCCGTTCAGCTGGGGGTGTCGGCGGGCTGCACGGGCGCGTTGTCCACGGGGGCCGGTCCGGCCTCGGCCGCGGCGACGAGGGCGTCGAGCGCGCCGTCCATGCCCTCCGCGAGCTTCCACAGGTCGGGGCTGAGCTCGCGGCAGGCGATGAGCCCGACGTTGAGCTGCCCGGCGACCGAGAACACCGTGATGTTCAGGCCCGCGCCGTGGAAGACGGGGCCCAGCGGGTACATCGCCTCTATTCGGGCGCCCAGGAAATACAGCGGGATCGGCGGTCCGGGCACGTTGGAGATGACGAGGTTGTGCACCACGGGATGCCGCTCCGCCAGGCGCAGTTTGGCGTAGGCACGCATGGCCACGCCGAACATGTTGGCGCCGGAGAACTGCGCCCAGTCCTGCATGAGCGTCGCGCTGATCGCGTCCTTGTGCTCCTTGGCGATGTCGCTGTGCTCGGCGATGTACCGGATGCGCTCGTCGGGATCTGCGATGTTGGTGGCCAGGTCGGTGAACATCCCCGTGACCTGATTGGTGCCGGAGCGGTCCGATTTGCCGTGCACCGACACCGGGACCATGCCGATGAGCGGGTTGTCCGGCAGTTCGTCGTTGCTCTCGAGGTACGTGCGCAGCGCCCCGGCCACCATGGCCAGCACCACGTCGTTGACCTTGACGCCGAAGGCGTTCTTGACGGTCTTGACCGCCTCGAGCGGCACCTGGGTGTACGCGATGGACCGGTGCCCGGTGATGGTGCCGTTGAACGAGGTGCGCGGCGCGGAGAAAGGCACGGGCATGGCGCGCCCGTCCCGTGCCCGGCTGATCCATCGCGGCACCACCGCGATGGTGCCGGGGAGGATCCTGGCCAGGCGCAGCGGCCGGCGCGCCACCGAGGCGATGCCGGTCACGGCCAGGGACAGGGTGTCGGCCCCGCCCACGCGCTGTGCGATCAGGTCCGGATCCATCGGCGGCGCCTCGGGGGTGAGGCTGCACAATTGGGACATCATGTTCGCGCCCGTGATGCCGTCGACGGTGGCGTGGTGCATCTTGGACATGACGGCGACGTTGCCGTCGGCCAGGCCCTCGATCACCCACATCTCCCACAACGGACGCGTGCGGTTGAGCGGCTTTCCGGCGATCTGCGCGCACAGATCGGACAGCTCCTTGCGGCCCCCGGGCGCGGGCACCGCGATGCGGTGGAAGTGGTGGTCGATGTCGAAATCGTCCGCATCGACCCACACCGGGTGGTCGAGGTTGAGGAAGGAATCCTGCAGCCTGCGCCGGAAGCCGGGCATCGCCTTGATCCGCGACGCCAGCTCGTCCTTGAGCTTGTCGAAGGTGTATCCGCCCTCGACGGTGGACCCGTCGACGATGATCAGGCCGCAGACATGCAGCAGCTGCGACGGCGTTTCGAGGTAGAGAAAACTGGCATCCAAGCCGCTGAGGCGTTCCATGCCTCGATCGTAATGGGTCGACATTCAACGCGTGCTATGTATGGTCACGGTTCCCGCGAGACCGGGCCGCGCCCGCCGCGGCGAGTGCCCGCGGCCGTATCCCGGAACACGTTATCGTCGTGGTCATGGCCAACGGGTATCTGATCAGGCAGGCGGCAGCGGCCGCGGTGGCGGCGGACGTGCTCGCGCCGCCCAAGGAGATGGCGACGTCGGTGCTCGCGATGTTCGGCGGTTGGCTGGGCGCGGAGCTGGCCCCGCACGCGCTGGCGGCGCTGGCGGTGGACAACGCGCAGCATCTGCTCCGGCACGGCCTGCGCGGCGGCGCGGACAAGGCGGGTCTGGCGCTGGGGGCGGCCGCGGCCGCGGGTTTCGGTGCGTCGCTGGCGATCAGCCGCCGTGCCGGCGGCGCGGTGCAGGACGCGTTCGAGGCCGACCTGCCCGATGCGGACCGCGCGCTCCTGGACGAGATCCCTGCCGTGGATACGGCGATCCCGTGCCGGGCGCTGGTCAACCCGTTCCGGATGGCGCGGCCCGGCGTGGTGCGCCGCCGCAACCTCACCTACGGCGACGGGTCCAAGCGCACGCGCCTCAACGTCTACAGCCGCAGCGACAGCCCCGGCGGCGCCCCGATCCTGCTGCAGATCCACGGCGGCGGCTGGGTCATCGGCAACAAGGACCAGCAGGGAATCCCGCTGATGGAGGAGATGGCCTCGCGCGGGTGGGTGTGCGCGGCGGTGAACTACCCGCTCTCGCCCCGTGCACGCTGGCCCGAGCACCTGATCGCGGTGAAGAAGGCGGTGGCGTGGCTGCGTGCCAACGCCGCGGACCTGGGCGCCGATCCGGAGTTCATCGCCGTCACCGGCGGGTCCGCGGGCGGTCACCTCACCGCGATGACCGCGCTTACCGGGCACGACACGGACCTGCAGCCGGGCTTCGAGGACCAGGACGTGGAAGTGCAGGCCGCTGTGCCGATGTACGGGGTCTACGATTTCGCCGCCGAGACCGGCATCCGTGCCACGACCAAGCGCGTGCACTCGCCGCTGAGCCCCATCGTCCTGGGCCGTGGTGCGCAGTTCCCCGACGCCTACCGCGCCGCGTCGCCGCTGGCGCACCTGACCGACGACGCGCCGCCGTTCCTCGTCGTGCACGGCAGCAACGACGTGTTCATCCCGGCGCAGGAGGCGCGGATCTTCGCAGAGAAGCTGCGAGCCGAATCGCGGCAGCCGGTGGTGTACGCGGAGATCCCCGGCGCCCAGCACGCGTTCGACGTGTTCCCGTCGGTGCGCACGGTGGCAGTGGTCCGGCAGGCGGCGCGCTTCCTGGAATGGTCGCTGCTCAGGAGCGGCCGCGCCCTCCCAAGTCGGTGACGCCCTCCGGCGGCATGCCGGCCGCCTGCGCCAGCAGCTCGCAGAACGCCTCCACGTGCGCGGTGATCGCGGCCTGGTCCGGAGTCCACGAGGCGCGCATTTCGAGCTGGTGCGCGCGCGGCGGGCCGGCGATGTCGCCGTAGCGCACCGACGTGGTGGAGGTGACGGTGCCGCCGAGAGAATTGATCACCACGCCGCGCTGCTGCAGCGCCTCCTGCAGCCAGCTCCAGGCCACCTCGGGCAGCAGCGGGTCGGATGCGACGGCGGAGTCGAGGTCCGCCTGCACGTAGGACACGAGCCGGAAGGTGCCGTTCCAGGCGTCGTCCCCCTGCGGGTCGTACAGCAGGATCAGCCGGCCGAACGCGTCGCCCTCGGACTGTGCCGGCACGGGGGCGGCGGCGTCGTCGTGCCGCACCTCGGCACCGACCGCATAGCTGTAGGGGGCGAGGCGCTGGGGCGGGCGGATCGGCCCGAGTTCGATCTCGCGGCGGACCGACGCGGAGTTCATCGCGTCGACGGCGACGCGAAAGACCGCGGGTTCCGCCTGCAGTCCGGAAGTCATCACGCCACGGACGCTAAACCCGTTGTAGCCGGCCCGCGGGGAGGCGCGCCGACGAGTATACGGATCCGTTGCACGTGCAGGCCCCGAGTCCGGCGGCGCACCGGCCCCGCGTGTCCGCGTGGCACCCTTTGGGAAACGCGCGCTCCCGCGGATTTCCGCGGCGACCGATACCGGGAGATGATGTGACCATGGCTAAGATCCCGACCCCCGCTTCCGACGCCGCGACGCCGCCTGCGGGCGGGCCCGGCCCGGCCCGGCGCGACCTCACCGACGCGCCGCTGATCGCCGCGGCGCACGGGCGCACGCCCTCGCGCCGTCCCGTGTGGTTCATGCGGCAGGCGGGCCGTTCGCTTCCCGAGTACCGGCGGGTCCGTGAAGGCATCGGCATGCTCGAATCGTGCTTCACCCCCGATCTCGCCTGCGAGATCACGTTGCAGCCGGTGCGCCGGCACGACGTCGACGCGGCGGTGCTGTTCTCGGACATCGTCGTACCGCTCAAGGCCGCCGGGGTGGACCTGGACATCGTCGCCGGGCGGGGCCCGGTGATGGCGGAGGCGGTGCGCACCCGCGCCGGGGTAGACGCGCTGCCGCGTCTGCTTGCAGAGCAGGTGGGACCGGTGGCCGAGACGATCCGGCTGCTGGTGGGCGAGCTGGGGCGGGTGCCGCTCGTGGGGTTCGCCGGCGCGCCGTTCACGCTCGCGTCCTACCTGGTGGAGGGCGGTCCCAGCCGCAATCACGAGCACACCAAGGCGCTGATGTACGGCGAACCGGACACCTGGCACGCCCTCATGGGCCTGTTGACGGACAACACGGTCACCTTCCTGCGCGCGCAGATCGCGGCGGGGGTCGACGCGGTCCAGCTGTTCGACTCGTGGGCCGGTGCACTCTCGCTCGCGGATTACCGCGAATACGTCAAGCCGCACTCGGAGCGGGTGTTCGCCGAGGTGGCGGGCGCCGGCATCCCGCGGATCCACTTCGGCGTGGGCACCGGGGAGCTGCTGGCGGAGATGGCGGACGCAGGCGCCGACGTGGTGGGGGTGGACTGGCGGGTGCCGCTGGACGACGCAGCCCGCCGGATCGGCGGCGGCCAGGCCGTGCAGGGCAACCTGGACCCGGCGGTGCTCTTCGCCGACGCGCCGACGGTGCGCCGCAAGGCCGTGGAGGTGATCGACGCGGGCGAACGGGCCGTGCGGGCCGGGGCGGCCGGCCACATCTTCAACCTGGGGCACGGCGTGCTGCCGGATACGGATCCGGACATGCTCACCCGGCTCGTGGAATGGGTGCACGAGTACTGATGGCGGGTGGCGACGGCACAGCCGCGGCGGGCCCGACCGCGGCGGACGCAGCGGCGACGGGCACGGCGGCAGCGTCCGCCGACGGTGGGGGCGCGCCGCTGCGCGTCGCAGTCGTCGGCGGCGGGGTGAGCGGATTGGCGGCGGCGCACCGTGTCCGGTCGCTGCTGGGCGGCGCCTGCCGCATCGCATTGTTCGAGGCGTCGGGGCGGCTCGGCGGCAAGCTCCGCACCGTTCCGCTCGCCGGCGTGCCCATGGAGGTCGGCGCGGAGGCCTTCTTGGCCCGCCGCCCCGAGGTGCCGGCGCTGCTGGCGGAGCTGGGGCTGGACGGAGAGGTGGTGCACCCTGCGGGAAGCTCCCCGCTGTTGCGCGCCGGGGGACGGCTGCATGCCGTGCCGGCGGGCACCCTGATGGGGGTCCCCGCCGACCCGGCTTCGCTGTCCGGCCTGCTGGGCGCGTCCGCCGCGGAGGCGGCGCGGCGCGACGCGGCCCCGATGTCGTGGGTGCCCGGCTCGGATACCACGGTGGGGGAGTTGGTGCGGTGCCGCTACGGTGCCGCGGTGGTGGAACGCTGTGTCGACCCGCTGCTCGGCGGCGTGTACTCGGGGACTGCGGGGACGATCGGCGTGCGGGCGGCGCTGCCCGGCCTGGCCCGGGCGCTCGACGCGGGAGCGCCGTCGCTGGGGCGGGCCGTGGCCGCCGCGGCCGAGGAGTC
>NZ_JAENKO010000030.1 GCF_016599145.1 Tomitella cavernea | reverse complement strand
CGCCGGGGCGGCGGCGCATCGGGCGCCGGCGCGGCGGGCGGCAGGGCCCCGCAGGGCAGTGCCGCGACCGCGGACTGACTCCGCCCCGTGCTCCGGCCCGAGCGGCGCACGCGAGCCGACTACGCCGCCATCGCGCTGATCAGCGCCGCGATCCTCATCGCGGCGCTGATCGTGTGGTGGACGAGCCCGTCGCGCGCCACCGATGCGGTCCCCGCCGCCGATCCGGCCCCGGTCCCCACCGCGGTCACCGGCCTGCCGGCGGCCCTGGGCGAGATCTGGCGCGCCCCCGATTCCGCCGCCGACCACCCGCTCGTGGTCGGCGGAACGGTGATCACCGCCGACGGGTCCGCAGTGATCGGCCACGATTTCCGCACCGGCAAGACCCGCTGGTCGTATGAGCGCGGGGTCCCGCTGTGCGCGGCGACGGCCGCGTTCGGCCACGCCGTGGCCGTGTACCGCACCGGCAACGGCTGCAGCGAGGTGACCGCGATCGATGCGGACTCGGGCCGCCGCGGCCCGCAGCGCAGCAGCAACTCCGACAACACGATGCGACTGCTCACCGATGAGGATCGGGTGACCGCGGTGGGGACGACCCGCATCGAATCGTGGCGTTCCGACCTGGTGCGCACGGTCGAGTACGGCCGCGTCGACGCGCCGGTGCACCCGGACGGCGACCCGCACCCGGGGTGCACCATCGACTCGGCCGCCGCGTCCGGCACCCGCATAGCAGTACTCGAACACTGCCCCGGTGACGCGGGCGTGCGGTTGACGGTCATCACCGCCACGCCCGACGACGCCTCCCAGCCGGACGTCCTGGGCTCCCAGGTGCTCGGCATCGACGGTGCGGCGCTGCACACAGCGCACGTGGTGGCCGTGTCCGGGGAACGCACCGCCGTCGTCGCGACCGACGGCGCGGGCACCGCGCTGCTCGTCTACGACGCGAGCGTCGCCCGCGAAAGCCTCACGCCACTCGCCCCCGGCGCTGCGGCCGACCGCATCGTGGTGGGCGCCCGGTCCGGTCCGGTGATCACCTTCTGGACCGGCACGGCGACGGTGGCCCTCGACGCCCGTACCCTCGCCGTCCGCTGGCGCATGCCGGACACGCTGGGGCCGGGCACCTCGATGGCCTCGGCGCTACTGGTGCCCACCCGCGAAGGCCTGGCCGTCACGGGCACCTGGGACGGCAGCGTGCGGCGCACGATCCCCGTCGACCGCAGCGCCGACGGAGCCGCGGGAAAGGCCGGCCCGGTTGTCCCCGGCACTGCCGGGGACGTCGTGCTGGAACAGCGCGGCGGGACCCTCGTCGCGCTCACCCCCGTGCCGCCGCGCGAGTGACGGGGACGCTCACGAATCGATCGTCGTCACGAATAGATCTCCGCGGCGGACAGCGTCGCCAATTCGGCGCCGTCCTCCCAGTGGGCCAGCAGGTTTCCCGCCAGCTCCCGGTACGCGGCGGCCCCCTTGTTCTTGCGGCCGGCCAGCACCGTCGATCCTGACGCGGAGGCTTCCGCGAACCGCACCGTGCGCGGAACGGGCGGCGCGAGCACCGGCATGTCGTAGCGGTCGGACACGTCTGCGAGCACGTCGCGGCTGTGCGTGGTGCGCGCGTCGTACAGCGTCGGCAGCACGCCGAGCATGCGCAGCGCCGGATTGGTGATCGACTGGACCTCCTCGACCGTGCGCAGCAGCTGCCCCACCCCGCGGTGCGCCAGCGTCTCGCACTGCAGGGGCACCATCACCGCGTCCGCGGCGGTGAGCCCATTGAGGGTGAGCACGCCCAGCGACGGCGGGCAGTCGATGAAGATGAAGTCGAACCGCTCGGCGACGGCGGTCAGCGCCCGACGCAGGGCATGTTCGCGTCCCGGACGCATCAGCAGCAGGGCCTCCGCGCCCGCCAGGTCGATCGTCGCGGGCAACAGCGTCATCCCGTCCGCCGTGTCGACCAGGACGTCCTCCACGTCCGCGTCACCGATCAGCACCTCGTGCACAGACGACGCGAGCCTGTCGGGGTCGTGCCCCAGCGAGAACGTCAAACACGCCTGCGGGTCGAGGTCGACGATCAGCACCGACCTGCCGCGGGCCACCAGGGCGGCGCCCAACGATGCGACGGTGGTCGTCTTGGCGACCCCGCCCTTCTGATTTGCCACTGCCAGAACTCTTGCCACGTCCGCCATCCTCGCCGATCGTTGTCGCCCAGGCCACATCCGCCCCGTTGTCGGCGCGCCGACGCCGCCGTCGCCCGCGCGCGGACCCGGCCCGGTATGGCCGTGACGCGCAGGTGCGAAGATGAGCGGGTGAAGGACCACTTCCGTATCGTCCTCGTCCGGCACGGCGAAACCGACTGGTCGGCGTCCGGCAGGCACACCGGCCGGACCGACGTCGCGCTCACTGCGGCGGGCATCGACCAGGCCCGACGGCTGCCGGACCTGCTGGCGCCTCTGCAGCTGGACGATCCGCTGGTGATTGCGAGCCCGCGGCGGCGCGCGCTGGACACGGCGCGCCTGGCGGGCCTGGCCGTCGACGCCGTCGACGATGGGCTCGCCGAATGGGACTACGGCGACTACGAGGGGGTGACGACCCCCGAGATCCGGCGGACCGTCCCCGGTTGGACGGTGTGGACGCATCCGTGCCCTGGGGGCGAAACGGCCGCGCAGGTCGCCGCACGCGCGGACGGGGTCCTGCGTTCCGTGGCGGGCCCGGAGACGCGGCGGGACGTCGTGCTCGTGGGGCACGGCCACTTCTCGCGGGCACTCATGGCCCGCTGGATCGACGCCGAAGTGACGCTGGGCGCGCGCCTGGCCATGCCCACCGCTGCGGTGGCCGAACTGGGCCACGAGCACGAATACCGGGTGATCTGCTCCGTGGCAGGCCCGCGGCGACTGCCCGCACGACACGGGGAGCCGATCCGATGACCGTCCACGTCCGCCGCGTCCGCCGCGATGACACGCCCGTGCTCGTCGAGCTCATCGAGGGGCTCGCGGAGTTCGAGCGCATGCGCGACCAGTGCACGGTGACGCCCGACCTGCTGACGGACGCCCTCTTCTCCCCGGATGCGGCGGTGTTCGGACACGTCGCCGAGGAGGACGACGGCCGGATCGCGGGGATGGCATTATGGTATCTCACGTTCAGTACGTGGGACGGCGTCCACGGCATCCACCTGGAGGACCTCTACGTGCGGCCCGCGTGCCGCGGGCGGGGGCACGGCCGCAGGCTGCTCGCCGCCCTGGCCGCCGTGTGCACACGGCGCGGGTACACACGCCTCGAGTGGGAGGTGCTGAACTGGAATGCCGACGCCATCCGCTTCTACGAGTCCCTCGGCGCGATCGGGCGCGGCGAATGGACGCAGAACCGGCTCACCGACGGCGCTCTTGCGGCGCTGGCGGCGGAAGGAGACGCACGGTGAACGCACCACAGTCGTCGGGGCCCGAGGGAACCGGACCTGATGGATCGGGGCCTGTGGGATCGGGGCCTGTGGGATCGGGGCCCGTGGGATTGCCGGTCGGAGCCGCGGAGGTGGCCGAGCTGGCGGCCCGGCAGCAGATCCGGGACGCGGTGATGCGCTACTGCCGCGGCATCGACCGCCTCGACATGGCGGCGGTCCGCTCGGCCTACCACCCCGACGGGGTCGACCATCACACCGGTTTCGACGGCCCGGTCGACGGGTTCATCGCGTGGGTGGAGCCGCTGTTGCGCACACTCGACGGGACCCGCCACGAGATCGCCAACCACCTCGCGCAGGTCCGCGGCGACCGGGCGGTGGCGGAGAGCTACGGCGTCGCCCGCCACTGGGGCGCCCATCGTGCGATGAACTTCACGACCGGCCTGCGCTACGTAGACTACTTCGAACGGCGCGGCGGCACGTGGGCCATCGTCGAACGATTCGCGGTGCGCGAGTGGAACCGCGCCGAGGGCGCGCCGCCCGGTGACGGCGGCAGTACCGGTGCAAAAGCCACCGCGTCCCCGCGCATCACTTACGGCGCCGACGACGGCCCGGCCGGCACGCGCGACGCGAACGACCCCGTATACCGGCTACTGCAGCGCCTGCGCTGACGCCGACGGGAAACGGGGCGATCCCCCGGGCGAGTTCAGCTGTCGGCGTCGTCCGGACGATCGGAGTCGGTATCGGCGCGATGCGCATAGGGGCGGTTCATCCACGCCGACGTCTGCGGGTGCACCAGCAGCACGAACGCGGGCACGATGGCCAGGACGATGAGTATCCCCCAGGCTATCTGGTGCGACTGGCCGAGCAGGGAGAACGCGAAGGGCGCCAGCAGCACCTGGGTGATGATGGCGACTCCCCGCCCGCCGCGCCTGCCCAGCAGCAGGGTGATACCGGCCGCCAGGACGCCCCCGAACAACAGGCCGAACCAAGCGGCCGTGCCGTAGTAGCTGATGCCCTTGTCGTGATTGCCCACCAGCGCGCTGATCAGGTAGAAGATCGCGATCCCCACACCCACGACGCCTTCGCCGGCGACGATGCCGCCCGCGACGCGCACCGTGGTGGGCGGGGTTCCGGGGCCGGTCACGTGGGGGGCGGTCGAGGAGCTCTGCGGATCGCGCGGCCTCGCACCGTCATTGTCGTCGGGCACGCGGACAGCCTAGGCCAGCATGCCCCGGGCGTGCCGCTAGGGTAACTGAGCGTGCGCGCCCTCCTGATCGTCAATCCCCACGCCACGTCCACCACCCCGGCGGGCCGTGACCTGCTGGCGCACGCCCTGGCCAGCAGGCTCGAACTAGAGGTGGTGCACACGACGCACCGCGGCCATGCCGCCGAGCTGTCGCACCGCGCGGCACTCGAGGGCATCCAGGTCGTGGTGGTGCACGGCGGCGACGGCACCGTCAACGAGGCAGTCAACGGGCTTCTGGGCCCTCCGCATCCCGATTCCGTGCGCCAACTCGCCCCGGGCCGCACGCCCGCGGTGTGCGTGGTGCCCGGCGGCTCGGCCAACGTCTTCGCGCGGTCCTTGGGCATCCGGCCGGATCCCGTCGAGGCCACCAACCAGGTACTGGACCTGCTGGCCTCGCGTCAGCGCCGGCGTATCGGGCTGGGCCACTGCGACAACCGCTGGTTCACCTTCACCGCCGGCATGGGCGTCGACGCCCTGGTTGTCGAGGCGATGGAGGCCGCGCGCCGCGCCGGGCACACCGCCACCCCCTCCCGCTATCTGCGTACGACGGTCCGCGTGTTCCTGCGCAACGCGCGCCGCCCGGCGGCGCTGACGGTGGAGATCCCGGGCCGCGAGCCGGTGGACGGCGTGCATTACGCCTTCGTGTCCAACACCTCGCCGTGGACCTACCTGGGTGCGCACGAGGTCCGGACCAATCCCGGCACCCGCTTCGACTCCGGCCTCGGGGTTTTCGGCATGCGCAGCATGGGCACCGCGACGAGCCTGCGGCTGTCCCGGCAGCTGCTGTCCGCGACGGCGCAGCCGAAGAACAGGAACCTCGTACGCACCGACGACACGCCGTGCGTGCGGATCCGCAGCGCCGAGCCCGTCGCATTCCAGATCGACGGCGACTATCTGGGAGTGCGCACCGATATCACGTTCAACGCGGCGCCGGGGATCCTCGACGTCGTCGCGCCTGCGGAACCGGACTGATCCGTCGACCCTGGCAGCCGGTTCGATCCCGGCACACGAACACCCGGCCGACGGAAAATTCCGCTAGCGTACACCACCTGTTGCGAGTAGCATGGCGCGGGCATCCGATGCCGTCGGAAGGGATGACATCCACCGAAGACACCTCCGGAGACACGCCACCCATAAACCCACGCCGGCCAACGATGGGGTCGCGCGGAGACGTCGGTGACCGCGCGGAGAGCGAACGTCGCGACCGCCCGGCCACTCGAAGGCAGCAACCTGTTGTTCACGTTCGGCACCGTCCGCGAACGGGATGACTCAAGTACGAGACCGCTCACGGACGGAACTGGTCGCGGGCGACATGACTCGCGTGCGGCGCTGCTCACAAGCGACACCCAGTTCACGTGACGTTCCCCACGACTTCACAAAACTCTATTGACATTACCGAAGCACGTGACAGCATTCATTGGCGGGGTTCACGGCGGCCGTCCCCAGACGATCGTCCGCAGCTACCGGACAGGTGGCGCGGAAGCCTCCGGCCCGTGAACACAGCACAGATTTCACTTATCGATTAGCCGACGGTGCATGCATGCACCCAGTAAGGAGTGAGGGATGGACTGGCGCCATCGTGCCATCTGCCGCGACGAGGACCCGGAACTGTTCTTCCCGGTCGGCACGAGCGGTCCGGCGATTGCGCAGATCCAGACCGCGAAGGCGGTCTGCGCCCGCTGCCCCGTCGCCTCGGAATGCCTCACCTGGGCACTGGAGTCCGGCCAGGATGCAGGCGTGTGGGGCGGCCTCAGCGAGGACGAGCGCCGGGCGCTCAAGCGGCGCAAGGCACGCGCACGC
This sequence comes from Tomitella cavernea, assembly GCF_016599145.1. Lineage (GTDB taxonomy): Bacteria > Actinomycetota > Actinomycetes > Mycobacteriales > Mycobacteriaceae > Tomitella > Tomitella cavernae. The sequence goes on along the minus strand of NZ_JAENKO010000030.1, from coordinate 47,095 downwards.
ACCCGCAGCGCAGTCTGAATCTCCGGCCGCCACGACGGCGGTCACGTCCGGGCCGGGTCCCCGCCAAGGGACCCGGCCCGGCTACGTCTCCCGCGCACTACCGTCGCGGCGACCCCCGGCGGGGCTCACTCCCCGCCGCGCACCGCGGGCATCCGCACCACCGCATCAGTGCCGCCCGCTTCGGAACGCAGCAACCTGAACTCTCCGCCCAAGTCGGCCCCCACCAGTGTCCGCACGATCTGCAGCCCCAAGCGCGGCGAATCCTCCACCGCGAACCCCGCGGGCACGCCGCGACCATCATCGTGCACGGTGACCTCCAATGACCGGGCCGACCGCACGGCGTCGATGGTCACCGCCCCAGCCTCGGCCACGCCCTCGTAGCCGTGCTCGATCGCGTTCTGCACCAGCTCCACCAAAACCATCACCAGCGGCGTGGCCCGGTCCGCGCCCAGCATGCCCAGCTCGCCCCTGCGCCGGATTCGGACGCGGCCGCCGCCTGCCACCTCGGCCATGATCGGCACCAGCCGGTCCACCACCTCGTCCAAGTCGACGTCCTCGCCCACGGAGATCGACAACGTCTCGTGCACCAGCGCGATCGACGAGACGCGGCGCACCGCCTCCGCGAGCGCCGCAGTGACCTCGGGGTCACCGCTCCGCCGGCCCTGCAGCCGCAGCAACGCGGCCACCGTCTGCAGATTGTTCTTCACCCGGTGGTGGATCTCGCGGATCGTGGCGTCCTTGCTCAGCAGCGCACGGTCCCTCCTCTTGACCTCGGTGACGTCGCGCACCAGAACGAGGGCCCCTGCCGCTGCCGTCGAGGTGCGCAGCGGGAGGGCGCGCATGAGGATCGTCGCCCCGCGCGTGTCCAGCTCGATCCGCAGCACCGAGCCGTGCACCAGGGTGTCCCGCAGCCGCTGCCCCGCCTCGCGACCGTCGAGCGGATCCCACACGAGTTCCTCGGTCACCTGCGCCAGATCCCGCCCCACCAGATCCACTGTCAGCCCCATCCGGTGGAACGCCGACTGCGCATTGGGGCTGGCGTAGGCGACGTGCCCGGACGCGTCCACGCGGATGAGCCCGTCCCCCGCCCGGGGGCTCGAATGCGAGGCCGAGTCCGCCTCGTCCGGCGGGTAGGTGCCCTCGGCCATCATCTGCTGCAACAGTGCGGCACTGTCGTCGTACACCGCCTCCAGAGGGCTGGGCACGCGGGGACGCATGCCCGCCGTCACCGCGGCGACGACCCCCACCGTGCGGGTCCCGTAGCGCACCGGAGCGGCCACGATCCGTGCCGCATCGGTGACCCCCGGCACCCCCACGACCCCCCGCACCACGGCGCCCTCGTCCCAGGCGCGCTGCAGCAGCGGCGCCTGCGCGGCGGAAGGGCGCGCGCCCACCTCGTCGCGCTGGAACACCGTGGCCGCGGTGGTGGGGCGGCACTGCGACGCGCAGATCATCGCCGACGCGGGACCGTCCACGTCCCCGACGCCGGACCTGCGTACCCACAGCAGCTGGTCGCCGAAGGAGAGGTCGGCCAGCAACTGCCACTCGCCCACCACGCGCTGCAGATGGTCGACCGCGCCGCCGTCCAGGTCGGTGTACTGCGCGAGCAAGTCACTGAGCGTGGACATCACACGGACACCGACTCCGCCGGCACCGGACCTACCGACGTCTCCGACCGCATGCACCCATCGAACCACAGTCCGGCGGACATGCGACAATGTCGCTGTCGGTGTTCCGCGTACGGCGGGCGGCCCACGTCGGTGAGCCCGCCACACCAGGCGGAACATGCACCGCTGAACGAGAGGTGAACATCATGAGCAAGCGTGGACGCAAGCGTCGCGACCGCAAGAAGAGGCCCGCCAACCACGGCAAGCGCCCCCTCAGCTGACCGTGAACGCGTCGAGGGCCCGGGAGCACACCGCTCCCGGGCCCTCGACGCTTATCCGGCACTGCCCCGCCTACCGCCCCCGGACCGCCGGGCGGTTCAGATCTCGTCGCGTTCGATCCGCGTCGTCACCACTGTGCGGCGGATCTCCAGGCTCAGGCGCTGACGCAGCCCCTCCGGCGCGTGTTCGCCGCCGCACTTGCGCTCCAACAGGTACTTGAGCTTCTCCTCGATGCCGAAGGTGGCCAGGCACGAGGGGCAGCTTTCCATGTGCTGCTTCACCCGTGCCCGCGTGGCTTGATCGCACTCGTCGTCGAGGAACAGCCAGACGTCCGCGATCACCGCGGAACAATCGAGTTCATCGGGCACCCCGCCGGTCATCGGTCGCTCTCCTGCCCTGCGGGCGCGGCCTGCGCCGACGCCTTCCTGCCTGCCGGCTTCTTCTCCGCAGTGTCGATCCCATGCTCGCGGGCCACCTCGGCCAGCAGCCCTCGCAGCTGCTTGCGGCCGCGGTGCAGCCGCGACATCACGGTGCCGATGGGCGTGTCCATGATCTCCGCGATCTCCTTGTACGGGAACCCCTCGACATCCGCGTAGTACACCGCCATCCGGAACTCCTCCGGCAGCTGCTGCAGCGCGTTCTTGATGTTCTCGTCGGGCATCGCCTCGAGCGCCTCGAGCTCGGCGGACTTGAGTCCCTCAGCCGTGTGCTCGGCGGTGGCGGCGAGCTGCCAGTCGGTGATCTCTTCCGTCGGGTACTGCGCCGGCTGGCGCTGCTTCTTGCGGTAACCGTTGATGTACGTGTTGGTGAGGATCCGGTAGAGCCAGGCCTTGAGGTTGGTGCCCTTGCGGAACGACCGGAATGCCGAGAACGCCTTGAGGTAGGTCTCCTGCACGAGGTCCTCGGCGTCCGCGGGGTTGCGCGTCATACGCAGCGCGGCGCCGTAAAGCTGGTCCAGCAGCGGCATCGCGTCGCGCTCGAACCGCTCGGCCAGCTGCGCCTCGGTCTCCGCGGCTTCGGCCGTGCCGGTGCCGGTGACCGCCTCTGCCCCACCGCCGCGCGTGTCGCCGGTGGGGGCGCTCGCGTTCGGCTCATCGGATGTCGGCACTTGGGTCCTTTCCGTCGTCCCTGATGCCGAGGCTACCGTTATCGGCTCGCCGATCAGTACGGGACGGCGCATGCACGTCACGCTCAATGCTCCAGACCTCCTCGGGTATGCGCGCAGCTGTCGCCGGTGCCGATTCTTCATCTGCCCCGCGACCTCGTACGGTGCAACGCCGCGTCGGCGTGTCGTGTTCCCGGCCGACACGACGCACGGGCCTACGCTAGGGGCATGTCCGGCACATCCACCCCCGCCACCGTGGCCGCGACGCAGGCCGGAGTCGTGCACCGCGTGCACGAGTACGCGCACGACCGCCGCGTGCGCACCTTCGGCGCTGAGGCGGTCCGGGCGCTCACCGCCGAACTCGACGTCGCGCCCGAACAGATCTTCAAGACCCTGCTCATCAAGGTCGATGACACGCTGGCCGTCGCGGTGCTCCCCGTCCCGTCGGCGCTGTCGCTCAAGGCCGTCGCGAAGGCCCTGGGGGGCCGCCGCGCGGTGATGGCCGACCACGCCGAGGCGGAGCGCGCCACCGGATACGTGGTCGGCGGAATCTCGCCGTTCGGCCAGCGCCGGCGGCTGCCCACCGTCGTCGACGAGTCCGCCCTGGACTTCGACGTGGTGCTGTGCAGCGCCGGCAGGCGCGGCCTGGACCTGGAGCTTCAGCCGCTCGACCTCATCGCGCTCGCCGACGCCGTCACCGCCCGGATCACCACCAATTGAACGGCTCCACCGCCGCCCGCACCACAGGCCGACCGGCCGTGCGCCCCACGCCCGCGCCGATGGGCCAAGATGGAGTGATGAGCCTGTGGAGTGCACCCGCTGCCGGCGGGCCTGTCGATGCCGTCGTGGAACTGCCGGGGTCCAAGTCCATCACCAACCGTGCCCTCGTGCTCGCCGCGCTCGCCGAGGGGACGTCCACCATCACCGGCGCGCTCCGTAGCCGCGACACCGACCTGATGATCGGCGCGCTGCAGGCCCTGGGCACCGGGATCGCACAGGGCGGCGACGGCTCCGATCCGACGGTGCTGACGGTGGCCCCCCGGCCGCTGCACGGCGGCGCCGTCGACTGCGGCCTGGCGGGCACCGTGATGCGCTTCGTGCCGCCGATCGCCGCGCTCGCCGAAGGCAACGTCGCCTTCGACGGCGACCCGCAGGCCCGCGTGCGCCCCCTGGGCGTGGTTCTCGACGCGCTGCGCGACCTCGGCGCGCAGGTCGTCGGCGGCGCGCTGCCGTTCACGGTGTTCGGTTCCGGATCGCTCGAGGGCGGGCCGGTCGACATCGACGCCTCCGGGTCGTCCCAGTTCGTCTCCGGTCTGCTGCTCTCCGGCGCCCGGTTCCGGCACGGCGTGACCATCCGGCACCAGGGCACGCCGGTGCCATCGATGCCGCACATCGACATGACCATCGCCATGCTCGCGGCCGCGGGGGTCACCGTCGCCACCGAGCATGCGGGGGCGGGTGTCGACACCTGGACGGTGGAACCGGGCCCCGTCCGCGCCGTCGACTGGGTCGTGGAACCGGACCTGTCCAATGCCACGCCCTTCCTCGCCGCCGCGGCCGTCACCGCGGGGCGGGTGACTGTACCCCGGTGGCCGCGCACCACCACCCAGGCCGGCAATGCCATCCGCGAGATCCTGGAGGCGATGGGCTGCCGCGTGCGATGGGCGGACGAGTCGCTCACCGTGCAGGGCCCCGAGCAGCTGCGCGGCATCGACGTGGACCTGCGTGCCACCGGCGAGCTGACACCCACCGTCGCGGCGCTGGCCGCACTCGCGCACGGCCCGTCGACGCTGACGGGTATCGGCCACCTGCGCGGCCATGAGACCGATCGGCTCGCCGCGCTGACCGCGGAGATCACGGCCCTCGGCGGCCGCGTCGAGGAACTCGACGACGGGCTCGCCATCACCCCGGCGCCCCTGCACGGCGGCACCTGGCATTCCTACGCCGACCACCGCATGGCCACCGCCGGCGCCATCCTGGGCCTGCGCGCGGACGGCGTGCACGTGGAGGACATCGAGACCACCGGCAAGACGATGCCCGACTTTCCCGGTCTGTGGACGGGGATGCTCGCCGGCGCCGGACCGGGGCCGGTCTCCTGAGCGCGGCGCGACGTCCCCGGCGGGCTGGCGATTTCGACGAGTCCGATGTGCGCGTGCGCCCGTCCCGCGGGTCCCGGCCCCGCACCAAGACCCGGCCGGACCACCGTGACGCCGTCGCCGCCATGATCGTGTCGAAGGACCGCGGCCGGTGGGGGTGCGCCCTCGCGGGCGACCCGCACCGCCGCGTCGTCGCGATGCGCGCCCGCGAGCTGGGCCGCACGCCGGTCGTCGTGGGCGACACCGTCGATGTCGTGGGCGACCTGTCCGGCCGTCCCGACACCCTGGCCCGCATCGTCCGCGTCGCCGAGCGCCGCACCGTGCTGCGCCGCACCGCCGACGACACCGACCCGTACGAACGCACCGTCGTCGCCAACGCCGAGCAGCTGCTCATCGTCACCGCGCTCGCCGATCCTCCGCCGCGCACCGGGTTCGTCGAGCGCGCCCTCGTCGCTGCCTACGTGGGCGGGGTGGCCCCCGTGCTGTGCCTGACCAAATCGGACCTGGCCGACCCGGCCGAGTTCACGGCCGCGTTCGCCGACCTCGACGTGCCGGTGCTGCTCGCCGGGCGCGCCGACCCGCTGGGCCCCGTCCGCGAGCGGCTCACCGGCACCGTCACAGCGCTCATCGGCCACTCCGGCGTGGGCAAGTCCACGTTGGTCAACAGGCTCGTCCCCGACGCGGACCGCGCCACGGGCATCGTCTCGGGCGTAGGCAAGGGTCGGCACACCTCCACCCAGTCGGTGGCGCTGCCTCTGCCGGGCGGCGGATGGGTCATCGACACGCCCGGCGTGCGGTCGTTCGGCCTGGCGCACATCTCCCCCGACGACGTCCTCGGTGCGTTCGCCGACCTCGACGCGGCGGCGGACGACTGCCCCCGCGGCTGCACCCACCTCGGTCCGCCGGCCGATCCGGAGTGCGCGTTCGACGCGCTCGGCGGCCACGCGCACCGGCGCGCCATGGCCGTGCGCACGCTGCTCGCGGCGCTGGGCACCAACGACGCGTGGGCACGCGAGGCGGAAACCTGAGCGGGAACGCGAGACTCAGCCGGACCGGACGGCTGCGCCCAAGCGGACGATGAGGGGCCCGGCCGTCCGTAGACGGCCGGGCCCCTCATCACCCCTCGTCGGGCGGACGCGTCAGTGCGCCACCGGGCACTTTCCGGTGAAGTCCACCTCGAGCTCCTTGATGCCGTTGAGCCAGGCCGACGGCAGGCGCTTGGCCTCGCCCAGCTTGGTGATGTCCGGCATCACGTCGGCGATGGCGTTGAAAATCAGTTCGATCTCCAGGCGCGCCAGGTGCGTGCCGATGCAGAAGTGCGCACCGGTGCCGCCGAATCCCAGGTGCGCGTTGGGATCGCGCGTGATGTCGAAGGCATACGGATCGTCGAACACCTCCTCGTCACGGTTGCCGGAGATGTAGAACATGGCGACGCGATCGCCCTTCTTGATCTCCTTGCCGCCGAGTTCGGTGTCGCAGGTGGCGGTCCGCTGGAAGACGGTGACCGGCGTGGCCCAGCGGACCACCTCGTCGGCCATCGTCTTCGGCCGTTCCTCCCGCCAGATCTTCCACTGCTCGGGGTTGTCCATGAACGCGAGGACGCCGTGCGTGATCGCGTTGCGCGTGGTCTCGTTGCCGGCGACCGCGAGCAGCAGCACGAAGAAGCCGAACTCCTCGCTGCTGAGGGCCTCGCCGTCGATGCTCGCGTCGAGCAGCTTGGTGATGATGTCGTCGGCCGGCTCCTCGCGGCGCTTCTCCGCCATGTTGTAGGCGTAGCCGAGCATCTCCATCGACGACTGCGCCGGGTCCACCTCGGCGTTGGCGGGGTCGTCGTAGCCCATCATCTCGTTGGTCCAGCGGAACAGCTGGCCACGGTCCTCCTGCGGGACGCCCAGCAGTTCGGCGATGGCCTGCAGCGGCAGCTCCGCGGCCACCTTGGTGACGAAGTCGCCGGTCTCGTCGGTGTTGGCCCCGCTGACGATCTGTTCCGCGCGCTCGGTGAGCGCGCCGCGCAGGGTGGCGATGGCGCGCGGGGTGAACCCGCGCGAGATGATGCCGCGCAGCTTGGTGTGCTCCGGGGCGTCCTGGTTGAGCAGGATCGTGCGCTGCATCTCGATCTGCTCACGGGTGATGTAGTCCGCGAACCGCACGATCGCCGTGTTCTCCCAGGACGAGTAGGTCTTGTCGTCGCGGGAGACCTCGCGGATGAGCTCGTGGCTGGTGACGGCCCAGTAGCCGTCGTCGTCGAAGCCGCCGACCTCCCGCGGCTGCGGGATCCAGTGCACAGGGGCGTGACGGCGCAGCTCCGCAAGTTCCTCGTGCGGGACGCGCTCGGCCATGAGCTCCGGATCGGTGGGATCGAATCCCTCGGGAATATTGGGCTTGGTCACGTCTACACTCCTGCCCTCGGCGGTCTCGGGTGCCCCAGCCACTACTGGAACACGTTCTAACTCGATTAGAACACATTCCAGTCCGGCTGGAAAGGTGCCGGCCGCGACCGGCGGGACTCCGGCTTGATCGACCGGGCAGACCTGTTCTAGTTTTCAGGCGAAGGCGTGCGCATCCGGACGGTGCGGCCACCTGACCGGCCCCGGCGCGCCCGGCACCGACCGACGGGCCCCGCCCGACCGGCCCCATCGAATCGAAAGGACCTCGTCGTGGGCAATCCCGTGATCGTGGAAGCAGTGCGCACCCCCATCGGCAAGCGCAACGGCCGGCTCTCCGGACTGCACGCCGCAGAACTGCTCGGCGCAGCACAGGCGGGAGTCGTCAAGCGCGCCGGAATCGACCCCGAACTGGTCGAACAGGTCGTCGGCGGCTGCGTCACGCAGGTGGGCGCGCAGTCCAACGACGTGGCCCGGGTGGCATGGCTCAATGCGGGACTGCCGTGGCAGACCGGAGCCACCACCATCGACTGCCAGTGCGGCTCGTCCGAGCAGGCCACGCACATGGTCGCGAACCTCATCGCCGCAGGCGCCATCGACAGCGGCGTGTCCTGCGGGATCGAGATGATGAGCCAGGTGCCGCTGGGCGCCAACGTGGCCGGCGATCACGCCGGTCCGCGCCGCCCCGAGTCCTGGGACATCGACATGCCGGCCCAGTTCCTCGCCGCCGAGCGCATCGCGGACCGTCGCGGCTTCTCCCGCACCGACCTCGAGGAGTTCGGCCTGGCCTCCCAGCAGAAGGCCAAGCGGGCCTGGGACGAGGGCCGGTTCGACCGGGAGATCATCCCCACCTCGGCCCCTGTGATCGGTGAGGACAAGAAGCCCACCGACGAGTGGAACACCGTCACCCGCGACCAGGGCCTTCGCGAGACCACCATGGCGGGGCTGGCGCAGCTCAAGCCGGTCTACGAAGGCGCGCGCCACACCGCGGGCACTTCCTCGCAGATCTCCGACGGCGCGTGCGCCGTGCTGCTCATGGACGAGGACAAGGCCACATCGCTGGGCCTCAAGCCCCGCGCACGCATCACCCACCAGGCGCTCGTCGGCGCCGAGCCTTACTACCACCTCGACGGCCCGGTGCAGGCCACCCAGCGCCTACTGGACCGCTCCGGGCTGGCGATGAGCGACTTCGACCTCTTCGAGGTCAACGAGGCGTTCGCGTCCGTCGCGCTGTCGTGGGCCTCCCAGCACAAGCCGGACATGGACAAGGTCAACGTCAACGGCGGCGCCATCGCGCTGGGACACCCCGTGGGTTGCACCGGGTCCCGGTTGATCACCACCGCATTGCACGAGCTCGAGCGCGCCGACGGCGAGCGCGCACTGATCACGATGTGCGCCGGCGGGGCGCTGGCCGCAGGGACGATCATCGAACGCGTCTGACCTCCGCACATCCGTCGCGCGCCGTGTCCCGTCCCGGGGCCACGGCGCGCGATCGCATTCACCGCCCCGCCGGTCGCCCTACACTGTCGGCATCGGCAGCACAGCACGTCACACCAACCATGTCAGGAGCACATCCGATGTCGTCGTCGTCCACCGAACCCACCCTCGACCGCCGCGCACTGCTCGACAGCCTCGTATCCGCACTGCAGCGGCGCCACGAGGTCCTCGACGCCATCATCGAATCCACCGACCGTGACGACGCCGCACGCAACGTGCAGCGCCTGCTGGACGTGCCCGCCGAGCACGCGGAGGCCGTGCTCAACATGCAGCTGTGGCGCCTGAACCGCCAGGACCTCCGGCGCGTGCAGAAGGAGCTCGAAGACGTCAACAGCGCGCTCAACTGGATCGCCCCGGGCGACCGCGACGTGCGGCTGCGCCCGTTCGCCAAGCAGGAACCGGACACCGCGCTCTACCGCGCCCGGGCCACTGAGCCCCGTGAGGACGGGTCCACGCTGCACGCCCCCGACCAGGTGGATGCGGCCATCGACGAGGGCCTCGCACGGATCGACGAGGAGTCCGCCGCCTGGTTCGTCGTCGAGGACCCCGCCGAAGACGGCAAGGCGGTGGGCCTGGCCGTGGGCGAGCTCTGCGGCCACGGCGAGGTGGAACTGCGGCTGTGGATCACACCGGAGTGCCGAGGCCGGGGCTTCGGCACCTCCACGCTCAAGCAGAGCCGCGGCGAGCTCGCCGCCTGCTTCCCCGGGGTGAACCTGGTGGTGCGCACCAAGCTCGGGCGGTAGCGGGCGCGCGTCCCGACCCGCCGCCCGCCCACCGAGAAGTCGCTCGTTTCCACCGTCGATCCGGCAGTCTCCACTTGGTCGGCGCGGTGTGCGGCGGCGCCTGCCCCGAGTACGCCTGTGGCCGGCGGTTCCGCGGAACAGCCGGCCACAGGCGTACTCGTTCCCGGGTCAGCGCGCCCCGTACACCGGCACCGGCGTCTGCGCCTTGCCCAACAGGTCCTCGACCACGGGGCCGAGCTCCTTCGGGTCGATGCGGGCACCCTTGTCCCAGCTGGGCCCGTGCCGCCAGCCCTCGGCCACGGTGACGCTGCCGCCCTCGACCTCGAACACGCGCCCGGTGACGTCGCCGGACTCGGCGCTGCCCAGCCACACGACCAGCGGGGAGATGTTCGCAGGGTCCATCACGTCGAAGCCGTCCTCCGGGGCCGCCATCGCCTCGGCCATCGCGCCGCCCGCACCGACGGTCATGCGGGTGCGGGCCGCGGGGGCGATCGCGTTGGCGGTGATGCCGTAGCCGGCCATCTCGGCGGCGGCCTGGATGGTCATCTCGGCGATGCCGGCCTTCGCTGCGGCGTAGTTGCCCTGTCCGACGCTGCCCTGCAGGCCCGCGCCCGAAGTCGTATTGATGATCCGGGCTTGCCGGGTGCGGCCGGCCTTGGACTCGGCGCGCCAGTACGCGGCGGCGTGGTGCAGCGGCGCGAAGTGCCCCTTGAGGTGCACACGCGTGACCGAGTCCCACTCGTCCTCGCCCATCGAGACGAGCATGCGGTCGCGCAGGAAGCCGGCGTTGTTCACCAGCACATCGAGCCCGCCGAAGGTGTCGATCGCGGTCTTGATGAGATTCTGCGCGCCCTCCCAGGAGGCCACGTCGTCGCCGTTGACGACGGCCTCCCCGCCTGCCGCCGTGATCTCGGCCACGACCTGCTCGGCGGGGTGCTCGCCGGTGTCGTTCCCGTCCGCGCCCGCACCGAGGTCGTTGACCACGACCTTCGCGCCCTCGGCTGCGAAGGCCAGCGCATGTTCGCGCCCGATCCCTCGTCCGGCACCGGTCACGATGACGATGCGGCCGTCCACCAATCCGCTCACTGCATTCACTCCTTATCCGGGGGCACTCATCTGGTAACGTACCAAGCAATCGCTTGGTTGTTAAGCCCGGCGGCGGTGACCGCGCTGAGCCGGTCACCCGGAAGAGCCGGTCGGCGAGCACGGCCCGGACGCGGAGCTCCGGCCCACCAGCAAGGTTCGACCCCGAGGTAAGGAAGCAGACATGGGCATCACGTCCACTTCGAACGAGAGCGGGATCACCACCGTCACCGTCGACTACCCGCCTGTGAACGCACTACCGTCCGCAGCATGGTTCGAGCTGGCCGAGGCGATTCTCGCCGCCGGCCGCGACGCCGGCACGCACGTCGTGATCCTGCGCGCCGAGGGCCGGGGCTTCAACGCCGGTGTCGACATCAAAGAGATGCAGGCGACCGAGGGCTTCGACGCACTGATCGGCGCGAACCGCGGCTGCGCCGCCGCCTTCTCCGCCGTCTACGATTGCGAGGTCCCCGTCGTCGTCGCGGTGAACGGATTCTGCGTGGGCGGCGGCGTCGGCCTGGTGGGCAACGCGGACGTCATCGTCGCCACCGACGACGCGGTCTTCGGCCTGCCGGAGGTGGACCGGGGCGCCCTGGGCGCCGCCACCCACCTGTCGCGGCTCGTGCCCCAGCACATGATGCGCACCCTGTACTACACGGCGCAGAACGTCACCGCGCAGCAGCTGCACCACTTCGGGTCCGTCCACAAGGTGGTTTCGCGCGAGGAGCTGGACGCCGCCGCCGTGGAGATCGCGCAGAAGATCGCCGACAAGGATCCCCACGTGATCCGCGCCGCCAAGGCCGCCATCAACGGCATCGACCCGATGGACGTCAAGGGCAGCTACCTGCTCGAGCAGCGTTACACCTACGAACTCAACCTGGCCGGGGTGGCCGACGAACACCGCGACGCGTTCGTGGCCACCGGCAAGCCCAAATCGAACACACCTGATGAAGGGGCCGAGTAAATGACACAGATGCGCGACAAGCGCCGTTCTCTGGATGAGGCCGTCGCCGGTATCGAAAGCGGCATGACGATCGGGCTCGGCGGCTGGGGCTCCCGGCGCAAGCCGATGGCCCTGGTCCGCGCGCTGCTGCGGACCGACGTCACCGATCTCACCGTCGTCGGCTTCCTCGGGCCGGACCTGGGCCTGCTGATCTCGGCCGGCAAGGTCAAGCGCGCCTACTACGGCTTCGTATCACTGGACTCCAAGCCGTTCTACGACCCGTGGTTCGCCAAGGCCCGCACCGAGGGCACCCTCGAAGCGCGGGAGATGGACGAGGGCATGGTCAAGGCCGGGCTGCAGGCCGCCGCGGCGCGCCTGCCGTTCCATCCGATCCGCGCCGGCCTCGGCTCGAGCGTCCCCGAGTTCTGGGGCGAGGAGCTCAAGACCGTCGACTCCCCGTACCCCGCCGCCGACGGACGCACCGAGACGCTGCTCGCCATGCCGGCGCTCAACCTCGACGCCGCGCTGGTGCACCTCGATATCGCCGACGAGCACGGCAACGCCGCCTACACCGGCGTGGACCCGTACTTCGACGACCTGCATCTGATGTCGGCCCAGCAGCGCATCCTGAGCGCGGACAAGATCGTCTCCACCGAGGAGCTCGTCGGATCCGTTCCGCAGCAGGCGCTTCTGGTCAACCGCATGATGGTCGACGCGGTGAGCGAGGCACCGAACGGCGCGCACTTCACCTTCGCCGGCGGCTACGGCCGCGACGAGGCCTTCCAGCGCCACTACGCCGAGTCGGCCAAGGACCCCGAGGCGTGGAAGACGTTCGCCGAGACCTACCTGTCCGGTAGCGAGGCCGACTACCAGGCGGCCGTCGCACGGTTCGCGCAGGACCAGAAGGATAAGAAGGAGCAGCAGGCATGACCGACAACAACGTGACCCGGGCCGAGTACTGCGCCGTCGCATGCGCGGAGATGTTCTCCGGCGCCGGCGAGATCATGGCCTCCCCCATGGCCACGCTGCCGTCCATCGGCGCCCGGCTGGCCCGCCTGACCACCGAGCCCGACCTCCTCATCACCGACGGCAACGCGCTGATCCTGGCCGACACCCCCGCGCTGGGCAGGCCCGGCAAGGTGGAGGGCTGGCTGCCGTTCTCCAAGGTGTTCGACGTGGTCGCCTCCGGCCGCCGGCACGTGGTGATGGGCGCCAACCAGCTGGACAAGTACGGCAACCAGAACATCTCCGCCTTCGGGCCGCTGGACAAGCCGACGCGCCAGATGTTCGGCGTGCGCGGCGGTCCCGGCAATGCCATCAACCACGCCACCAGCTACTGGGTGGGCAAGCACTCCGCGCGCGTGTTCAGCGAGCAGGTCGACGTGGTGTGCGGCGTCGGATACGACAAGGCCGACCCGGACAACCCCGCCTACCGGTTCCTCAACAACTACCGCGTCGTGTCCAACCTGGGCGTGTTCGACTACAGCGGCCCCGGCCGCACGCTGCACGCGCTGAGCCTGCACCCGGGCGTCTCCGCCCAGCAAGTGCGTGAGAACACCTCGTTCGAGATCGACGGCCTCGACGCCGCCGGCCCCACCCGCGAGCCCTCGGCCGAGGAGCTCCGCCTGATCCGCGAGGTCATCGACCCGAAGTCGCTGCGCGACCGCGAGGTGGCGCTGTGACCACCCCGCAGATCTCCACCCGTTTCACCGAGCTGGTCGGCGTGCAGTACCCGATCGTCCAGACGGGCATGGGCTGGGTCTCGGGGCCGGGGCTCACCGCCGCAACATCCAACGCGGGCGGGCTCGGCATCATCGCCTCGGCGACGATGACCTTCGGCGAACTCGAGGCCGCGGTCAAGAAGACGAAGTCGCTCACCGACAAGCCCTTCGGTGTGAACATCCGCGCCGACGCCACCGACGCCGGCGAACGGATCGACCTGCTGATCCGCGAGAAGGTCAAGGTGGCCTCGTTCGCACTGGCCCCCAAGAAGGACCTGATCGCCAAGCTCAAGGACAACGGCGTCGTCGTCGTCCCGTCGATCGGTGCCGCCAAGCATGCGGTGAAGGTGGCCTCCTGGGGCGCCGACGCGGTGATCGTCCAGGGCGGCGAAGGCGGCGGACACACCGGCGGGGTCGCGACCACGCTGCTGCTGCCCAGCGTCATCGACGCCCTCGGCGACGGCGGCATCCCCGTCGTCGCGGCAGGCGGCTTCTTCGACGGCCGGGGGCTCGCCGCGGCGCTGTCGTACGGAGCCGAGGGCATAGCGATGGGCACCCGCTTCCTACTCACCTCCGACTCGGCCGTGCCCGATTCCGTCAAGCAGGAGTACCTCAAGCGGGGGCTGCAGGACACCACCGTCTCGCGCAAGGTCGACGGCATGCCGCACCGCGTGCTCAACACCGAGCTGGTGGACGCCCTGGAGAAGAGCAGCTACGCCAAAGGCCTCGCGGCCGCGGCGCGCAACGCCACCGAGTTCAAGGCGATGACCGGCATGAAGTGGTCGACGCTGATGCGCGACGGGCTCGCCATGAAGAAGGCGTCCGACCGCACCTGGCAACAGATCATCATGGCAGGCAACACGCCGATGCTGCTCAAGGCCGGCCTGGTGGACGGCAATACGCACGCGGGCGTACTCGCCTCCGGCCAGGTGGTGGGCATGATCGATGACCTGCCCAGCTGCGCGGAGCTCATCGAACGCACCATGACGCAGGCTGCCGAGCGCATCGACGCGATGGCCAAGCTGCGCCGCTGACGGGGACGCCGACGGTGCCGTAGAAGAAACAGCGCTGTAGAGAAACAGCGCCGTGGAGACGGCCGCGGGAACGTCGAAGGGGCCGGCCGGGATTCAGTATCCCGGCCGGCCCCTTTTGCTGTCGCCGCTGCGGCGGACTCAGACCATCACTCGACGCCCAGTACGGTGCCGATCCGATCGACCGCGTCATCCACGGCCTGCTCGATCGGGCCCCCCGTCGCGGAGCCTGCCTGCACGTCATCCGTCTGGCCGGCGTCGGACTGCATAGCATCGTCCTGCACAGGGCCGCCCTGGGCGGCATCCCTCTGAGCGACAGCGCTGTCGATCTGCTGCGCCGCCTGCTTCACCGCATCCGAAGCCACCGAGAAGCCCTGCGCCATAGCGGCATTCAGGTCCTCCGCGGCCGGCAGCGGGGCGGGTTGCGGAGGCGTGAGCGGAGTCCGGATCTGTGCCTCCGGCAGCACCTGCGGCTGCGGCACGACGCCGTCGACAAGGTAGTCGTCGACCACCTTGTCCACCGCCTCGTTGCCGCGGCCGAACACGCCGTGGTCGCCGCCCTGCACCGTCACCAGCACGCCGCCCATCTCCTCGGCCAGCTCCACGCCGCCCGGGTACGGGGTGAGCGCATCGTGCTCGCTCTGCAGCACCAGCGGAGCGGTGTCCAGGCCGCTGCCGTCGAGCGGCACCGGCGCGCTGCTGGCCGGCCAGCCGGCGCAGTCCACGCCGCCGCGCGCACGCTGCGCCATGACGTCGTAAGCGTTGCCCCCGGTCTGCGCGTTGAACTGCGCCAGCGCGGCCTGCACCGGGTCACCGGACTGCGGGTTCTCGTTGCAGGTGACCGCGGTGAACAGGACGTCGTCCGTGGTGAGCTGCGGCGGATCGACCATACGGGTCCCCGGGGCCAGCGTCCCCGCCCCGTACTGCCGAATGTCCTGCATCCTGCGTGCGACCACCGGCCACATCTCCCGCGAACCGGCGGCGTTGAGCGTGGTCCCGGTGAGCCCGCTCGTGGCCCGGCCGTTGTCCGCGCCCGTCAGCGCCCGCACCGCCCCATCGACGCGCGCACGCGGCTCGGCGGTGGCATTGACGACGTCCAGCACCGGCTCGCCCACGGGCCGGACGAACTCGGGCAGGTCACCCATCCGCGCGTCCGGCGGCGTGAGGTTCATCCCGCCGCTGAGTTCCTCGTCGGTGATGCCCTTCCACGCGTGGAACACCTTGAGCGGGGTGTCCCCCAGGTGGTAGGTGTCATCGTGGGCGGCGATCCAGGCGAACATGTCGTCGGTCCGCTGCTTGCGGGCCTCGGCCTGCTGCGCCGCCTGCTCGTTCCACACCCAGTCCGGGTTGACGGCCGAGTCGAACACGAACCGGCCTGTCTCCTCGGGGTACAGGGTGGCGTAGGTGGCGCCCAGGTAGGTCCCGTAGGAGTACCCGAGGTAGTCCATGGTTCCGTCGTCCGCCACCCCGCCGTGAGCTGCTGCCCCGCCGTGAGCTGCTGCCCCGCCGTGAGCTGCTGCCCCGCCGTGAGCGTCCTTCTCCGCTGCAAGCGTCGCCCGGACGACCTCCATGTCGCGCGCGGTGTTGGCGGTCGTCAGCGACTGCACCAGCTGCGGGTCCGCCGCCATGCACGCCGTATAGGCCGCCGCCGGATCGAGCATCGCCGTCACGGGCGCGTCGCACGCCACACCGCCGCTGTAGCTGAGGCCGCGTGGCTCGACGGCCACGAGGTCGTAGTTCTCGTGCAGCCGGGCACCCGGGCCGGCCCCCTCCTCCACCGGCAGCCAGAAGTCCAGCGCCTGCTCGCCCGGGCCGCCCGGATTACCGAACAATGCGCCCTGGCTCTGTGCGGGGTTCTCCGCCGGGATGCGGCTGACCGAGACGTCGATCTTCCTGCCGTCCGGGTCGGAGTAGTCGACGGGGACCTGGACCTCACCGCACTGCCAGTCGACGTCCGCCGCCAGCCCGCCGCGGTCCATGTATCCGAGGTACTGCGGGCAGCCGACCCACTCGATCGTCTGCGGCTGCGCCTGCGCGAGCGCAGGATTGACGATGGCAACGGATGCGGCCGCGGCGGCCGCCACCCCCCATCGGTATCTGTTCATCTCTCCCCTTCCGCCGTGTCGACCCCGGCAACCTTACCCCCCTCCGCTGTGCGCCCCGACACAGCGACCGGCGGCCTCCGGGGGGTTTCCCCGAAGGCCGCCGAATCGATGTGGACTTGTGATCTCAACAGCGTTGAGTACAGGTGGTTCAGAGCCTTTCGATGATGGTGACGTTGGCGGTGCCGCCGCCCTCGCACATCGTCTGCAGGCCGTACCGGCCGCCGGTGCGCTCGAGTTCGCACAGCAAGGTCGCGAACAGCTTCGCACCCGTCGCGCCCAACGGGTGCCCCAGCGCGATCCCGCCGCCGTTGACGTTGACGCGGGCCGGATCGGCGCCCGTCTCCTTGAGCCACGACAGCACGACCGACGCGAAAGCCTCGTTGATCTCGACCACGTCGATGTCGTCGATGGACAGGCCCGACTTGCGCAGCGCGTACTCGGTGGCGGGGATCGGGGCCGAGAGCATCATGACCGGGTCGGCACCGCGCACCGACATGTGGTGGATGCGCGCGCGGGGCTTGAGGTTGAACCGCTGCACCGCCGCCTCCGAAGCGACCAGCGTGGCCGATGCGGCGTCGGAGATCTGGCTGGCGACGGCCGCGGTGAGCCGGCTGCCCTCGGACAGCGGCTTGAGGCCCGCCATCTTCTCCATGGACGTCGCACGCGGGCCCTCGTCGGTCGTGAACTCGCCGACCGGGACGATCTCCCGCTCGAAGCGCCCCTCGGCGATCGCGGAGCGCGCACGCTCGTGGCTGCGCAGCGCGAACTCCTCCATGTCCAGCCGCGAGATGTCCCACTTCTGCGCGATCATGTCGGCCCCGCGGAACTGCGAGACCTCCTGGTCGCCGTAGCGGGCCCGCCACCCCTCGGAGCCGGAGAACGGGTCGTCGAATCCGAACTCCTTGCCCGCGATCATCGCCGCGCTGATGGGGATCTGGCTCATGTTCTGCACGCCGCCGGCCAGGATGAGATCGGACGTGCCGCTCATGACCGCCTGTGCGGCGAAGTGGATGGCCTGCTGCGACGAACCGCACTGCCGGTCGACGGTGGTGCCGGGCACCTCCTCCGGCAGGCCGGCGGCCAGCCAGGCGGAGCGCGCGATGTTGCCGGCTTGGCCGCCGATGGCGTCGACGCAGCCGAAAACCACGTCGTCGACGGCGGCCGGGTCGATCTCGTTGCGTTCGACCGCTGCCTTCATGATGTGCGCGCCCAGGTCGGCGGGGTGCACTCCGGAAAGCGAGCCGCCCCTCTTGCCGGTGGGGGTGCGGACCGCGTCGATGATGTATGCCTCGGGCATGGTGTTCTCCTGATGTTCTGCGGCTTTACTGGATGCTGCGGTTCGACGGAGGATGCGGTTCGACGGAGGCTGCGCTTCCGCGAGGGCAGGGCGCCGTCCGCTCTCATGTGCCGGCGGATATGCCGTTCAGCACGATCGACAGGTACTCGGAGGCGATCGTGTCTGCGCTGCGTTCCCCGCCCGGGCGGTACCAGCGCACCGCCACCCACACGGTGTCGCGGATGAATCGGAAGGCGATCTCCACGTCGAGGCCGGGACGGAAGCTCCCGTCGGCCACGCCACGGCGCAGCACGCCGATCCACAGCTCGCGGAACTCGCGTGCCCGCTCGCCCAGGTAGCCGAAGCGCGGGTTCGCCGCCAGGTGCTTGGCCTCGTCCTGGTAGATCGCCACCGCGGAGTGCCGCACGTCGATCGCGCCGAACGACGCCCGCACCAGCTCCTCCAGGGTGGTGCGCGCGTCCTGGCCTGCGTCGACGATCCGGCGGTAGCGACCGAACAGCTCGTCGAGGAACTCCGCGAGGATCTCGTCGACGATCGATTCCTTGGAGTCGAAGTGGTGATAGAGGCTGCCGGAGAGGATGCCGGCGGAATCGGCGATGTCGCGCACCGTCGTCGATTTCATCCCCCGGTCGGCGAAAAGGCCGGCCGCGATCTCGAGCAGCTCGCTGCGCCGCTCCGACCGTGTCGCCTCCGTCTTGCCGCCGTTGTTCGCCACGCTCACACCCCCACCCTAACTACCAAGCGCTTGCTAGGCAGGCTTTCCGGGGTGCTCGCCCCGCGCCCCGGCGTCGTCACGCCCGCTGACTGGAGACCGAGACGACCTCGCCGGTCATGTAGGTCGTGTAGTCCGAGGCCAGCATCGCGATGACGCTGGCGATCTCCCACACCTCTGCCGCGCGGCCGTATGCCTCGCCCGCCGCCAGGTTGTCGAGCAGCTCCTCGCTGGTGACCTTGGCCAGGAACGGGTGCCGGGCGATGGACGGCGAGACGGCGTTGACGCGCACTCCGTGCTCGGCGCCCTCGATGGCGCTGCAGCGGGTCAGCGCCATCACACCGGCCTTGGCGGCCGCGTAGTGCGCCTGCCCGTGCTGCGCGCGCCAGCCGAGCACGCTCGCGTTGTTGATGATGACGCCGCGCCGGGCACCGTCGGCCGCGTTGGCGTCGCGGAAGTAGCGCATCGCCGCGCGCGTGGCCCGGAACGTGCTGTTCAGCGTGATGTCGAGGACGCGGTCCCACTGCTCGTCGGTCATGTCCGCGAGCGGGGTCTCGCCGCCCAGTCCGGCGTTGTTCACCAGCACGTCGATGCGGCCGAGCTTCTCCGCCGCGCCCGCGATCAGCGCGTCGACCTGCTCGGTGGACGAGACGTCGCACAGGATCGACTCCACCTGACGGTCCGGGAACTCCGCTCGCAGCTCCGCCGCTGTCTCGCCCAGCCGGCGCTCGTGGAAGTCGGAGACGACCACGTCGCCACCCTCGAGCAGCACCCGGCGCGCGGTGGAGAAGCCGATGCCGGTGCCGGCGGCAGCGGTGACCACGGCCTTCCTCCCGGCGAGCAGCCCGTGGCCGGGCGTCTCCTGCGGAACCTCGGCCAGCGGGGACTTCGGTGCTGTGCCCGTCTCGATGGTGCTCACGGTCGTGCCTCCCTCGGTAGGCCGAGCACGCGCTCGGCGATGATGTTGCGCTGGATCTCGTCGGATCCGCCGTAGATGGTGTCCGCCCGGGTGAACAGGAACAGCCGCTGCCACTCGTCGAACGGGTCGGACTCGTCGTACGAGCCGCCCGCCGCCAGCAGCGACGGCGCGCCGCGGACCTCCATGGCCAGCTCGCCCAGCCGGCGGTGCCAGTTCGCCCACACCAGCTTGGCCACCGACGGGGCGCCGGCGATCTCGGTGTTGCCCTCGCCCAGGGTGCGGGCGGCGTGCGCGCGCATCACCTCCAGGCCCACCCAGGCGCGGGTGAGGCGCTCGCGGATGGCCGGGTCCTGGGCGGCGCCGTTGTGCTCCGCGAGCTCGACGAGGGCGGCCAGCTCCCCGGCGAACTGCACCTGCTGGCCCAGGGTGGCCACGCCGCGCTCGAAGGCGAGCGTGCCCATCGCGACCTTCCAGCCCTCGCCCTGCCCGCCGACGATGAGGTCGGCCTCGGTGGTGGCGTCGGCGAAGAACACCTCGTTGAATTCGGAGGTACCGGTGAGCTGGATGATGGGCCGCACCTCGATGCCGTCCTGGTGCATCGGCACCAACAGGTAGCTCAGGCCCTTGTGCCGCCGGGATCCCGGCTCGGTGCGGGCGACGACGAAGCACCAATCGGACAGGTGTGCCAGCGACGTCCACACCTTCTGCCCGTTGATGACCCAGCGGTCGCCGTCCAGGCGCGCGGTGGTGCTCACGCCCGCGAGATCCGATCCGGCACCGGGTTCCGAGTAGCCCTGGCACCACAGCTCGGTGACGTTGCGGATTCCGGGCAGGAAACGCGCCTTCTGCTCCTCGGTGCCGAAAGCGATGAGGGTGGGCCCCAACAGCTCCTCGCCGATGTGGCTGACCCGCGCGGGCGCACCCGAGCGCGCGTACTCGAGGTGGAACAGCACCTGCTGGTTCATCGTGGCGCCGCGGCCACCGTACTCCTTCGGCCAGCCCAGGCACGTCCAGCCGGCCGCCGCCAGGTGACGGTCCCAGGCCAGGCGCGCCTCGAAGGCCTCGTGCTCGCGCCCCGGCCCGCCGAGCCCCTTGAGTTCCGCGAACTCGCCGGTGAGGTTGTCCGCCAGCCACTCGCGCACCTCGGCGGCGAAAGCGGCGTCCTCTGCTGTCTGTGCGGCCCCCGCGGCCTGCGCGGTCGGGACTGTCGTTTCGGTCATCACCGTTCCTTTGGCCCGAAGTTCTCCACTGGCTCTCGCCAATGCCGATACGGTACCCTACCAAGCACTTGCTTGTGTAGCCGTGTAACCTGGCTCTGCGAGCGAATCGAACCGAGGAGGCCCCTTGAGCATCGACCCGCGGATGGCCGGCGACCATTCAGCTCACCCCCGGACAACTCCCGCGGCCCTCACCCGGGCCGCGGAGTCGTTCGCGGACTTTCTCGCGGTGACGGACGGCGACGACCGCATCACCTACGCGCAGCTGCTCGAGCGGGTGCGGCTCGTGGCACGCGCGTTCGCGGCCAAGGGCGTGGAGCCCGGCGACCGAGTGGCCCTGTGGGCCCCCAACACCCACCACTGGATAGAGGCCGCGCTCGCCGCCCACTACGTCGGCGCCGCGATCGTGCCCATCAACACCCGCTACACCGGGCACGAGGCCCTGGAGCTCATCCAGCGCACGCACGCGAAGGCCCTCGTCGCGCCGGAGAAGTTCCTCGGGTTCGACCGCCTCGCCGAGCTGGTCGAGGCCGCCGGCCCCGACGGCCTGCCGGACCTGGGCCTGATCCTGCGCGCCCCCGCCATGGGCGGCGAGCTGCGCAACGGCGGCGAGGTGTCCGTGCCCGCACTCCCCTACGGCGAGGTGGTGGATTGGCACGCGCTCGGCATCGCCGCCGAGGCCGTGGACCAGGCCACCGTCGACGCGCGTGCGGCCGCAGTCGAGCCGGACGATCTGTGCGACATCCTGTTCACCTCCGGCACCACCGGAAAGAGCAAAGGCGTGCTCACCGCACACCGCCAGTCGATGGGCATCGCCGAAGCGTGGGGCGAATGCGCCGAGATGACCTCGGACGACAACTACCTCATCATCAACCCGTTGTTCCACACGTTCGGATACAAGGCCGGGATGCTCGTGTGTCTGCTGCACGGGGCCACGATGGTGCCGATGGCCGTGTTCGACGTGCCCGCGGTGATGGACATCGTCGCCCGCGAGCGCATCTCGGTGTTCCCCGGAGTGCCCACCATCTACCAGTCGATCCTCGACCACCCGGACCGCGACAAGCTCGACATGAGCTCGCTGCGCGTGGCGATCACCGGCGCAGCCGCCGTGCCGGTGCCGCTGGTCGAGAAGATGCAGAACGAACTGAGCTTCGACGCGGTGCTCACCGCCTACGGCCAGACCGAGGCCGTGGTGGTCACCATGTGCCGCATCGACGACGACCCGGTCACCGTCTCCACCAGCTCCGGCCGCGCGATCCCCGGCATGGAAGTCCGCTTGGGCGACAAGGACGAGGTCCTCGTGCGCGGCGAGAACGTCATGCTCGGCTACCTCGACGACCCGGAGGCCACCGCCAAGACGATCGACGCCGACGGCTGGCTGCACACCGGCGACGTGGGCACCCTCGACGAGCGCGGCTACCTCGACATCACCGACCGGCTCAAGGACATGTACACCTCCGGCGGCTTCAACGTCTATCCCGCCGAGATCGAGAACGAGCTGGCGCGCATGGACGCCGTCGCAGAGTCCGCCGTGGTGGGCGTTCCGGACGAGCGGCTCGGCGAGGTCGGCCGCGCGTTCATCGTCGGCCGGCGCGGTCACGACCTCACCGAGGATGCGGTGCTGGCGTTCTGCCGCGAGCACCTGGCCAACTTCAAGAATCCGCGTTCCGTGCGGTTCGTGGACGTCCTGCCGCGCAACGCCTCCGGCAAGGTGCTCAAGAACGAGCTCCGGACCCTCGACTGACCTTCCGGGCCACCGCCGCGCGGGGCCCGAGTTGAATCGAAAGGACGTATCCGACAGTGGATCTCGAATTCGATGCCGACACCGTCGCGTTCCGCGACGAGGTCCGCACCTTCCTGCGCGAGCACGTGCCGGCGCAGCCGTTGCCGTCGATGGACACGGCGGAGGGCTTCGAGGCGCACCGCGCGTGGGAGCGCACGCTCGCCGACGCACGGCTGTCCGTCGTCTCCTGGCCCGCCGAGTACGGCGGGCGTGATGCGACGCTGCAGCAGTGGGTGATCTTCGAGGAGGAGTATTACCGCGCCGGCGCGCCGGGCCGGGTGAGTCAGAACGGCATCTTCCTTCTGGCCCCCACGCTGTTCGAGCACGCCTCCCAGGACCAGCTCGACCGCATCATGCCGCGCATGGCCCGCGCCGACGACATCTGGGCACAGGCGTGGTCCGAGCCGGAGGCAGGCAGCGACCTGGCCTCGCTGCGCTCCACCGCCACGCGCACCGAGGGCGGGTGGCTGCTCAACGGGCAGAAGACGTGGAGCTCCCGCGCGGCCTTCGCCGACTGGGGATTCGGGCTGTTCCGCTCGAACCCGAACGCCGAGCGCAAACACGCGGGCATCACCTACTTCATGTTCGACCTGCGCTCCGAGGGCGTCACCGTACGGCCCATCGACCAGCTCGACGGCGAACCGGGATTCGCGGAGCTGTTCCTGGAGAACGTGTTCGTCCCCGATGACCCCGCGAACCCGGCCGACTCGGGCGTGATCGGCGCTGTCGACAACGGCTGGCGCGTCGCCATGAGCACCGCGAGCAACGAGCGTGGCCTGTCGCTGCGCGCCCCCGGCCGCTTCCTCGCCACCACCGATCGTCTACTGGACACCTACCGCGCGCAGATCGCTTCCGGCGCCATCGATGCCGCGGACACCGCGCTGCGCGACGGGGTCGTCGACGCATGGGTGGGCGCCCGCGCCTACGAGCTGAGCACGTGGGCCACCGTCACCCGCCTCGAATCGGGCGGTGCGCTCGGCGCCGAATCCTCGATCAACAAGGTGTTCTGGTCCGACTGGGACGTCGCCACCCACGAGACCGCCCTGGACCTGCTGGGCCCGGAGGCGGAGGTGATGGGCCCCTGGCAGGACGGGTACCTGTTCTCCCTGTCCGGCCCCATCTACGCGGGCACCAACGAGATCCAGAAGAACGTCATCGCCGAGCGTCTCCTCGGCCTACCGAAGGCGGATCGATGAGATTTGCACTGGAAGAGATCCACGACGACTTCGCCGCGTCGCTCGACTCGCTGCTGAGCAAGGCGGACCTGCCCGCAGTCATCCGCGCATGGTCCGACGGCGACGCCGCCCCCGGCACGGCGCTGTGGGGCCGGCTCGCCGAGACCGGCGTCAACGGCCTGCTCATCGGCGAGGACGACGGCGGCATGGGCGCCGACGCTCTGTTCCTCATCGTCGCAGCGGAGAAGCTGGGCTACTACGGGGTCCCCGGCCCCGTCGCCGAGACCCTCGCGGTGGCGCCCGCACTGCTCGCCACGGTGGCGCCCGGCCGCCTCGGCGCCCTGTCCGAGGGCGCGCTGGCCACCGTCGCCGCCCCGCCCGCCACGCCGTACGCCGTCGATGCCGGCACCGCCGCGACCGTGCTGCGCGTGGATCCCACCGACGGCGGCGCCGCCGTCGCCCTGGGCGAACCGGGTGTGCGCACGCAGTCGGTGGACCGGGCACGGCACCTGTACGCCACCGAGGCCGGCGCACCGCTGGGCACCGTCGACGCGGGCGTGCTCGCCGCCGCGCAGGACTTGGGCGCGCTCGCCACCGCGGCGCAGCTGCAAGGCCTCGGCCAGGCGATGCTCGACACCACCGTCGAATACGTCCGGCAGCGCAAGCAGTTCGGACGCGCCATCGGCAGTCAGCAGGCCGTCAAGCACCTCGTCGCCGAGGTCGCCGTGGCGGTCGAGATGGCACGCCCGTTGCTGTACGCGGCGGCGATGGCCGTGCGCGACGGCGCCCCCACCGCGCGCCGCGACGTCAGCGCGGCCAAGCTGGCCTGCGGGCGGGCCTCATACCACTCGTCGCGCGTCGCCCTGCAGGCGCACGGCGCCATCGGCTACACCCAGGAACACGACCTTTCGCTGCTGCTGACCAAGACCCGCGCGCTGGTGACGGCCTGGGGCACCCCGGCCGACCACCGCGGCCGCATCATGGAGGCGCTCTAATCATGGCCGGCAAGAACACCGCGATCAGCTTGTCCGAGGCGGGCCCGTTCAGCGACGAACAGCGCGAACTCGCACGCACCGTCCGGGACGTCGTCGCCAAGCGCGCGGACAGCGCAGCCGTCCGGGCCGTCGCGGAGTCCGACGCCGACTACGACGCGAAGCTCTGGTCGCTGCTGTGCGAGCAGATCGGGGTGGCCGCGCTCGCCGTGCCAGAGGAGTTCGACGGCATCGGCACCGGCTACTTCGAATCGCATCTCGTGCTCGAGGAACTCGCCCGCGGCCTGGTCCCCTCGCCCATGCTCGGCAGTGCCGTCATCTGCGTGCAGGCCCTGCTGGCCACCGGCAATGACGACGCATGCGGGCGGATCCTGGCCGGGATCGCAGCGGGTGAGACCACGGCGGCTCTGTGCTGGTCCGGATACGAAGGCTACTGGGGCTCGGACGATCTCGAGGTAGGCGCCGAACCCGCCGGCGACCGGTGGACGCTCACCGGCGACACCTACTACGTGTTGGGCGGAGATCGCGCGGACGTGCTGCTCGTGGCCGCCGGCACCGACGATGGCCCCGGACTGTTCGAGGTGGACCCGGCGGCGGCGGGCGTCGAGCGCACCGCCACGCCGGCGATGGATCCCACGCGGCCGCTGTCACGGGTGCGGTTCTCCGCCGCCGCGGCGACCCCGCTGGCCACGGGGGCGGAGGTGCTCGACAAGGTCCTCGCCATCGCGCAGGTGGCGCTGTCCGGCGAGGCCGTCGGCGCCGCGGACCGGCTCTTGGCGCTCACCGTGGAGTACACGCAGCAGCGCAAACAGTTCGGCCGGGCCATCGGCAGCTTCCAGGCGCTCAAGCACCGCATGGCGGATCTTTACGTGCTCGTGGAGACGGCGCGGTCGATGTCCTACAAGGCCGCGGAGTCGCTCTCCCCCGTGGACGCGGCGACGGCGAAGGCCTACTGCACCGAAGCCTTCCAGCAGGTGGCCGGCGAGGCGATCCAGCTGCACGGCGGCATCGCCATCACCTGGGAGCACGACGCGCACCTGTACTTCAAGCGGGCGCACGGCTGCGCGCAACTGTTCGGCCAGCCGCGCGAGCAGCTGCACCTGCTCGAATCGGCGGCCGGCCTGACCTAGACGTTGCACGGGGTCCCGCGGCGCGGCCCGCACGGGCACTGCCTTTGCGGGCACCGCCTGTGCGGGCCGCCGCGCGCCGGTTCTCGCGCCGTGCGCCGGTCTTCCTTCCGCGCGCGCATTGTCTGTCCCGGCGTGTCGCGCGAATCCGCGTGCGGCGGTCCGCGTCACCCCTCCGTGCGCTCGAGTATCAGGCGCGCCAATGCGTCCGGGGCCTCCTCCGGCACCCAGTGGCTCACGCCTTCGAGCACCTCGAAGCGATAGTCGGCGACCACGTACTCCGCAGTGAGCTCCGCGCCGCGCCGCATGAGCGCCACATCACCGTCGCTCCACACGTAGGTGGTGGGGGCCCGCGATGGCCGGTTCATCATCGTCGGGCTGGTCAACGGCATCGCCCGGTACCAGTTGATCGCCCCGGTCAACGCGCCGGCGTCGATGACCTCCGCGTGCACCTGCGCCACCATCGCGTCCGTCATCCCCGTGCGGCGCAGCATGCGGTCGAACACCCGCGGAAGCCGGCGCGCCACCCACTCCGGCAGCCGGGGAACCTGGAACATGGCCATGTAGTACGAGTGCATCGCCTGCGTGCTCGACAGCATCGACCGCACGAACGCGCCGGGGTGCGGCACCGACACCGCGGTGAGCGAGTGCACGAGGTCCGGACGGTTGGCCGCAAGCATCCACGCGACTGCAGCACCCGAGTCATGGCCCACCACGTGCACCGGGCCCGTGCCGAGCCGCTCGATGAGCGCCACGACGTCCGCCATGAGCAGTTCCAGCCGGTAGGCCCTCCTGCCGCGAGGGCGCGCTCCCGGCGAATACCCGCGCTGATCGACCGCGATGGTGCGGTGGCCGGCCCGGTTCAGGATCGGCGTCACCGCGGCCCAGCAGGACGCAGTCTGCGGAAAGCCGTGGAGCAGCACGATGGGTGCGCGTGCCCCGCCGCCGGAGTCAGGAACGTCACCGGCCGCCGAGTCGGGGTCCGTCGCGTCAGGGTCCGACGCACCCGCACCGGCCGCGCGGTCGACCACCTCGAAGGTCATCCCCGCGTGCTCGTACCGGTCCATGTGCCGCCCCGCCGTCATTGTGCTCCCTCCGTCGGCCCGCCTGTCCATTGTCGTCCGCGGGCCTAGTGCGCGTCAGCGCTTTCCCATCCACCGCAAGTGTCGTATCGTCGAGGCATACACGTTACGTTCAGTCACATACATGAGCATGACAGGGATCACGGGAGGCTATCGATGGCGGACGAGACGAGCACCCGCGCCCCGGGCCGGGTCGAGTTGTGCGCGCGCAACGTCGAGCACGACTGGTCGCGCACGCCGCTGAACTGGATTCCCGGCGACCCCGTCGCGTCGCACGCCATCGGTGCGCTGAACTTCCTGCTCCCGGAGGGCGAGCGCATGTTCTGCGCCACCTTCCACGAACTGCTTCCGCTCATCGGCGACGAGGCCCTGCGCCGCGATGTGCTGGGTTTCATCGGTCAGGAGTCGATGCACGCCGAGACGCACGAAGCCGTGCTGCATCAGGTCTACGGGGCCCGCGGCATCGACCCGGCGCCGCTGATCCGACAGTCCGAGTTCCTGTTCCGCGTCGTCGTCGGTCCCCGTCCGGGCCAGAGCCCCCGCCGCGCGCGGCAGCATCTGATCGAGCGCGCGGCGCTGATCGGCGGACTTGAGCACCTGTTCGCCTTCCTCGGCGACTGGATCCTCAACGCACCGCTCGAGGAACACGGCGCCGACCCCCAGATGCTGGACCTGTTCCGCTGGCACGGCGCGGAGGAGGTCGAGCACCGCAACGTGGCGCACGACGTCGTCGCCTACGTGGGCGTCGGCTACGTGCGGCGCAACATCGCGATGGTCGTCGGCGTGGGCGCGCTGCTCGTCCTCATCCTGCGCAACACCCGGTACCTCGTCCGGACCGACCCGGAGCTCCCCACCATGGGTTACCTGCGGATCGGCCGGCGGTTGGCGAGGTCGATGCGGCGCGGCACGTTCCCCCGCATCCCCCGGCTGCTCCGGAGCGCCGCGATCTGCCTGGCCCCCGGGTACTCCCCCGAATCCGTCGGCGACACCGCGCAGGCGCTCGCCTACCTCGCCGCGTCCCCGTCCGCCCGCGCGGCGGCGCAGATCTGATGCGCGCCCGCCACGCCCTTGGCCGCGTCCCTCGCCCGCAAGCCCCGCCCAGCCTCAACGGCCACGCTCACGTCGACCGCGTGCTGAGCACTCTCGACACGGCCATCGGCGCCTACATCTGGGCGTCCGGCTCGGCGCCGCGCGTATCGCGCACCGGCCTGAAGGACGACGGCACGCTCGAGCTCGTCGTGGCCCGCCGCCGCGTGGTGGCGCACGACCGGAACGTGGTCGAACTGACGCTCACGGCAGCCGACGACGCCCCGCTGCCGGAATGGCACCCCGGCGCCCACATCGACGTGCACCTGCCTTCCGGCCGCCGGCGCCAATACTCGCTGTGCGGGGACCCGGACGACCGCGGTTGCTACCGCATCGCCGTCCGCCTGATACCCGACGGCGACGGCGGCTCGCTCGAGGTGCACACGACGCTCACCGAGGACGCCCCCGTGACCGTCTCCGGCCCGCGAAATGCGTTCACGTTCGTCGCCCCCGGCCGCGGGTCGAAAGCCGAGCGGCTGCGGCTCATCGCCGGCGGCATCGGCATCACCCCGATCCTGCCGATGGCCCGCATGGCCGACGCGTTGGGCATCGACTGGTCGATGGTGCACACCGGCCGCAGCCGCGACGCCTTGCCGTTCGCCGCTGAGGTGGCCGCGTTGGGCCCGCGGGCGCGCGTCCGCACCGACGACGCCGACGGCCTACCCGATGCCGCGGATCTGTTGGGGCCCTGCGCGACCGGCGCCTCGGGCGACGACCGGTCCTCGGGCATCCCGGAGGTCACGACCGCCGTCTACTGCTGCGGCCCGCCGCCGATGGTCGCCGGGATACTCGACGCCCTGCGCACCCGGACCGACGTCGAGTTCCACTGCGAACGGTTCGCGGCGCCCGCGGTCGCCGACGGCGCACCGTTCAGCGTGGAACTCGCGAGGTCCGGCCGCACCATCGAGGTGCCCGCGGACCGCACCGTGCTGTCGGCCGTGCTCGACGAGCTGCCGGACACCGCGTACTCGTGCCGGCAGGGGTACTGCCGCACCTGCAAAGTCACGGCGCTTTCCGGGTGCGTCGACCATCGTGACAGCGTCCTCACCGCCGCCGAGCGCGAGCGCGGCGAGATGCTCATCTGCGTGTCACGGTGCACCGACGACAGGCTGCGCCTGGACCTGTGACGGGGAGTTTCACCGGAGAGCCGCGCACCGGTTCACCGGGCTCTCCCCCGCGCTACGCGCCTGTTGTGACGACACGCCGGGACACACGCACGCGAGGAGAGTCGGCGCGCGCCGCGCGGTCTGACCAGCAGTCCCCTACGCGCAGCGCCCGTCGTCTGCGTCCGCCTCCATCGAGCGCCCCTCCACCGCCCTGCGCGCGAACTCGACGGAGAGCCGGACGATCTCCCGCGCCTCGGGCAGCCTGGCACCGACGGCCGGGAACGCGTGCACCTGCCCCACCCACAGGTGCGTCTCGACGGGGATCCCCGCATCGTGAAGCCGCTGGGTCATCACCTCGACGCCGGGCCGCAGCAGCTCGTACTCAGCTGCGGAGAGGAACACCGGAGGGAACAGCGCGGGGTCGACGTCGACAGGCGACTGCTCGCCCTCGATCGTGTCGGGCCCGTCCAGCCACCGCTCGCGCAGCTTCTCCAGCGGGCGCGTCGGCAGGTACGCGTCGCGGCGGAAGTACCCGGGGTCGTTCTCGCCCAGAACGAGGTCGAGCAGCGGCGAATAGCCGAACACCGCGGCCGGGCGACGGATCGAACGCAACGCCGCGATCTCGGCGACCTTCATCGCCAGGTATCCCCCGGCCGAGTCGCCGCCCACGATGACGTGGGCCGGGTCCTCCACAGATTCCAGCAGCGCCGTGTACGCCGTCACCGCATCGGCCACCGAGGCGGACACCGGCCCTGCGGGGAGCTGGCGGTATTCCACGGAGTAGACGGGCACGCCCGCGGTCTTGGCGAGCAGCGCGCACACGCCCCGGTGCGTCGACGGCCCGCCGAACAGGAACGCCCCGCCGTGCAGGTAGAGCACCACTCCCCCTGCCAACGCATCGGTCGCGGGAGTGCGCGGCGTCGTCCGCTCGCAGCGCACCCCGCCCAGCAGCACGTCGGTGATGTCGGCCCCCGCCGGGTGCGGGATCCGGGACTCCGCCCAGTGGTCGGCCCGTTCGATGACGTCGATACCGCGCTCGGTCATCGGCCAGAACGTCATCACCGGCTTGACCGCGACACGCGCCAGTCGGCGGATGCGCTTCGCCATCCGGCTCTGCGTCCAATGCCAGGTGAACGGTGCGGTGGCAGTGGAGACCGTGAGCGCGCGTGCCCCGCCCACCGGTGGATCCTGTTCATCGTTTCCCCGCGCAGTGACCATGGTTCCACGCTAAGCCACCGCGCGGATCTGACTGTGACCCGGGGTACCGGCGTGGAGCGGCCCGGCCGCGTCTTCGCAGCCGGGCCGCCATCGCCGTTACGTGGTCAGAGCCAGGTGTCGTTGGTGCCGGCGGTGAACAGGAACTCTTCGAGGTCCGCGCGCCACGGCGCGGGCACGGACTTGTCCGGCTCGATCCCCGTGTACTGCCCCCGGTAGAACAGCAGGGGCTTGTCGGGCTCCCCCGTGCCGAAGGCCTGCACCCGGCCGAACACCACGTGGTGGTCGCCGCCGTCGACGACTTTCTCCACCGTGCAGTCGATCCAGGCTAGCTCGCCGTCGAGGATCGGCATGCCGCCCGGCGAGCGGTGCCAGTCCACCGAGGCGAACTTGTCCGGGTTGCGCGATCCGAACACCGCGCACGCGTCCTGCTGGTCCTCGGCGAGGATGGTCACGCCGAAGCGCCCGGCCGCCTCGATGGCGTTCCACGACCGCGAGGTCTTCATGGGGCAGAAGAGCACCATCGGCGGGTCGAGGGACAGGGAGCTGAAGGACTGGCAGGCGAAACCCACCGGCGCCTCGTCGGACATCGTCGAGATGATAGTGATGCCGGTGGCGAAGTTGCCGATGAGGTTGCGCAGCGCCCTGCCGTCGATTTCCGCGGGTGCGTCCGTCATGTCTACTTGCGTCCAATCGAGAAGTCGTGGCCCCAGAGGCTGACCGCGGTGCTTTCGCGCGCGATCCAGTCCTCGTCATTTTCCACCTGCAGACCTTCGCAGCCGAACTCGAGGTCGAATCCGCCTGGCGTCTTCATGTAGAACGACAGCATCTGGTCGTTGACGTGGCGCCCCAGCGACGCGGCCATCGGCACCTTGCGGCGGTCGGCACGGTCCAGGCAGAGGCCGACGTCGTCGCTGTTCTCCACCTCCAGCATCAAGTGCACGATGCCGGTGGGGTACATGCCCTTGATGGGCGCGAAGGCCAGACTGTGGTGGCGCGGGTTGACGCCGAGGAACCGCAGCCACACCGGATCGTGATCGGCCGGGAGGCCGGCCACCTGCGGGGGCAGGCGGAACGAGTCGCGCAGGTTGAAGCCCAGCACGTCGCGGTAGAACTTCAGGTCGGCGGCGTCGTCGTCGGTGGCGAGCACCACGTGCCCCAGTCCCTGGTCGCCGGTGACGAACTTGTGCCCGTACGGGCTGACCACGCGGCGGTGCTGCAACGCCACCTGGCAGAAGATCTCCAGGGTGTAGCCGGTGGCGTCGTGGGTCTTGATCATGTCGACCACGCGACGCTCGGCGAGCTCCTCCGGTGTGGCCTCCTCGAAGTCCCATCCGGCCGCGGTGAGGCGGTCGCGGATGTCCTGCAGCCCCGCCTCGTTGGCGCACTCCCAGCCGATCGACGCGACGTGCTCGCGCTCACCGGGGATGATGACCAGGCGCGCGGGAAAGTCGTCCATGCGCAGGTACAGGTTGTTCTCGTCGGCGCCCTTGCCCTCGACCATGCCGAGCACCTTGAGGCCGTACTCGCGCCAGGCCTCGATGTCGGTGGTCTCGATACGCAGGTATCCCAGCGCACGGATGCTCATCGCGTTCGTCTCCTCGGTTGTCTCGGTGTCCGGGCGTCCCGGATCAGACCATGCTGTCGTTGACCGGCAGGCCGAACTCGGCGCCGCCGTACATCATGTACGCGCGTTCCGCGTCGTTGGCCGCGTGCACCCGGCCCGCGTGCGCGTCCCGCCAGAGCCGCTGAATCACCGTGCCGGACTGCAGGGCCGTGGCGCCGGACGATTCGAAGAGCCGGTCGATCGACGCGATGGCCCGCGCGGTGGCCCGCACCTGGTCGCGGCGCGCCGCCAGGCGCATGCCCATCGACACCTTCTCGCCGCCGAGCACGCACGCGTACTCGTCGGCGAGGTTGCCGGACAGCTGGCGCCAGGCCGCGTCGATGTCGCTGGCGGCCTCCGCCACGCGGACCTTCGCGAACGGGTCATCCTTCGCCTGCTCCCCCGCGTAGGCGGCCCGCACGCGCGTCCCCTGGTGCTCCACGTGCGCGTCGTAGACGCCGTAGGCCATGCCGACGATGGGCGTGGAAATCACGGTGGGGTGGATGGTCCCCCACGGCATGCGGTAGAGCGGCGCCGTGTTGACGTCGAGGCCCGGCGCGGCGTAATCGGTCATCTGCTTGAAGCTCAGGGCGCGGTGCGCCGGCACGAACGCGTCCTCCACGACGAGGGTGTTGGACCCGGTGCCCTTGAGCCCCACCACGTGCCAGACGTCGTCGATGTGGTAATCCGAGCGCGGGATCAAGTAGCTGACGAAGTCGACGGCCCGACCGTCTTTGATCACCGGACCGCCCACAACGGCCCAGTCGGCGTGCGCGCTGCCGGACGACCACGCCCACGCGCCGTTGACCTTGTAACCGCCGTCGACCACCTCGCCGGAGCCCATCGGGGCGTAGGAGGACGAGATACGCGCGTCCGGGTCGGCCCCCCACACGTCCTGCTGCGCCTGCTGCGGAAACAGGGCCAGATGCCAGTTGTGCACGCCGACGATGCCGGCGACCCATCCGGTGGATCCGCAGGCGCCGGCAAGGTCGCGCACCGCCGTGTAGAACGTGACCGGGTCGGATTCGAGGCCGCCCCACTGCTTGGGCTGCAACAGCCGGAAGAACCCGGCCTCCTGCAACTCGTCGATCGTCGCCTGCGGGAGCACCCGTAGTTCCTCGGCCTCGTCGGCCCGCGCACGGACGGCCGGGAGCATCGCGCGCACACGGCCGAGCACCTCCAGGGCGGCCGGATCCTGCCACGACGCGGCGTGCTCCCGCCGGATGCGCTCGTCGATTCCGCTCACCGTAGAACTCCCGTCTGTCGCCCGTTGTCCGCCCCGGCGGCGGGCCCGCGACCGGGCCAAGACTAGAACACGTTCTCATTCATGTCGAGCACCGCCTCAGCACACCGTTCCACATCCCGCCCCGTCGCACTCCGGGCCCACTGGTGGGTGGGACATTGCCTCAGGGCGTATGGTTTCTATAACCTGTTCTACTATGGTTCCGCCGTCCCCCGCGGAGGGGAACCGCCCTGCGCCCTGCCCGCCGTACCGGAGGACGCGAGAGCACCGCACTACCGGAGAAGGATGTGAGAGCGATGGCGACCACGGACACCACGGACCACGTCCGGCACATCGATGTCGGCGAGACGCCCGAGCGGTTCGCCCGCGGCTGGCACTGCCTGGGGCTGGCCAAGGACTTCCGCGACGGCGCACCGCATTCGGTGGAGGCGTTCGGCGGCAAGCTCGTCGTGTGGCAGGACACCCAGGGCGAGCTCAACGTGCTCGACTCGTACTGCCGGCACATGGGCGGCGACCTGTCCCAGGGCACGATCAAGGGCGACGAGATCGCCTGCCCGTTCCACGACTGGCGCTGGGGCGGCGACGGCAAGTGCAAGGACATCCCCTACGCCAAGCGCGTGCCCATGCGGGCACGCACCCAGGCCTGGCCCACGCTCGAGCGCAACGGGCAGCTGTTCGTGTGGAACGACCCCGAGGGCGGGGCGCCCGAGGACTACATCCCCGAGATCGAGGGCGTCGGCTCGGACGAGTGGACCCAGTGGACCTGGAACTCGATGGTCATCGACGGCTCCAACTGCCGCGAGATCGTCGACAACGTCGTGGACATGGCGCACTTCTTCTACATCCACTACGCCTTCCCGACGTACTTCAAGAACATCTTCGACGGCCAGGTCGCCTCGCAGTGGCTCACCACCAAGGGCAGGCCGGACATCGGCATGGCCTCGCAGTACGGCGGCGACACGCTGCTCGAGTCCGTGGCCGCCTACTACGGGCCTTCCTACATGATCAACCCGCTCACCAACGTCTACAGCGGGTTCAAGGTCGAGTCCGTACTGATCAACTGCCACTACCCCGTCACACAGGACTCGTTCGTGCTGATGTGGGGCGTCATGGTGAAGAAGCCCCAGGGCGTCACCGACGAGCTGGCCGACAAGCTGGCCGAGAAGTTCACCGAGGGCATCAGCGAGGGCTTCCTGCAGGACGTCGAGATCTGGAAGCACAAGTCGAAGATCGACAACCCGCTGCTGTGCGACAACGACGGTCCCGTCTACCAGATGCGCCGCTGGTACGAGCAGTTCTACGTCGCCAAGGCCGACGTCACCGACGAGATGACGCAGCGCTTCGAGTACGAGGTGGACACCACCAAGGCCAACGAGTACTGGGAGAAGGAGGTGGCCGAGAACCTCGAACGCATGCGCGCGGAGGAGGGCGCGGGCGGCGATGACGACGCCGGTCCGACCCCCGCCGAACAGGCCACCGGGCGTCAGGTGGAGGTCTGAGCGGGATGGCCGGCCGACAGGGCCCCGGCGCCGGCGGCTGGGCCAAGGCCCGTACCTTCACCGACCCCGCGGAGCGCGCGGCGTTGCACCGCGCAACCGACGAGGACCGGCGCCGCTACATGGTCGACGCGATGGTCCCCGTGGCCTGCGAACGCTGCGGCACCGAGGTGCTGGTGCGCAAGCTCACCGCGCAGCACACCAGCGTGCAATGGCAGGATGAGCCCGCTGCGACGTGCCCGCGTTTCGCCGAGTGGGCCGGCACGGACACCCCGACCGCCCTGCGGGACGGGTGCCCGGACCTGGACTCTTCGATAGTGCATGCTGTTCGGGCGGGCCGTGTCGAGGTGCCCGAAGAAGACGACCCGGCCGCCGGGTCAGCAGACACTATGAAGGACTGAACGAGGATGCCAGAGGCTCAACCCGCCAACGCGGACCCCAACCCGCAGGATGCAGGCCCGGACGACGCCGCAAGCGGCTCCGGCGTGCGGACAGCCGCGTCCGGGAGCGGACTCGTCGGCAGCCACGTGCATTCGTTGTCGTTGGCGCGCGTGATCGCGGAGACCGACGACGCCCGTTCGCTGGTCTTCGAGCTGCCCGAACCGCTCGCGAAGCGCTTCGACTACGCGCCCGGCCAGTTCCTCACGCTCCGCATCCCCAGCGACCTCACCGGGTCGGTGGCACGCAGCTACTCGCTGTCCAGCTCGCCGTTCACCGACGACGAGCTCACCGTCACGGTGAAGCGCACGGCGGACGGCTACGCGTCGAACTGGCTGTGCGACAACGCTGCGGCGGGGATGCAGGTGGACGTGCTGCAGCCGTCGGGCATGTTCGTGCCGAAGGATCTCGACCACGACCTGCTGCTCATCGCCGCGGGCAGCGGCATCACACCGGTCATCTCCATCCTCAAGTCGGCCCTGCGCAAGGGCAGCGCCAACGTGACGCTGCTCTACGCGAACCGGGACGAGAACTCGGTGATCTTCGCCGACCAGCTCCGGGAACTCGGCGAGCAGTACCCGGACCGCCTCACCGTGCTGCACTGGCTGCAGACGCTGCAGGGCCTGCCGTCGCGGGCGACGATCGCCGCGCTGGCCAAGCCGTTCGCCGACCGCGACGCCTTCATCTGCGGGCCCGGGCCGTTCATGTCCGCCGCCGAGGGCGCGCTCAAGGAGGACCTCGCGATGCCGCACGCCCGCGTGCACATCGAGGTGTTCCAGTCGATCGAGGGCGACCCGTTCGCCGAGATCGTCGTCGAGGAGTCCGACGAAGACGCGGCCGACAACGCCTCCGTCGAGGTCACTCTCGACGGCGAAACCTACGAGTACTCGTGGCCGCGCAACACCAAGTTGCTGGACCTGCTGTTGAGCAAGGGCCTGGACGCGCCGTTCTCGTGCCGCGAGGGCGCCTGCAGCGCGTGCGCCTGCATGGTCCTCGAGGGCGAGGTCGAGATGATCACCAACGAGGTGCTCGAACCCGAGGACATTGAAGAGGGCATCTACCTGGGGTGCCAGTCACTGCCGAAGTCCGACCACGTGAAGGTCTCCTACGACGAGTAGCCGTCACACGATGAGAGATGGGTAGTCCATGAATCTTGCCGACATCTTCGAGGCGCTGGCCGACAAGCTCGACGACCGCGAGGCGCTGGTCTTCGAAGACAAGCGGCTCACCTTCGCGCAGCTCGACCGCGAGTCGAATCGCCTGGCGCACGCCATCGCCGCCACCGGCATCGACACCGGCGCACACATCGCGATGCACATGCGCAACAGCGTCGAGTACATCGAGTCGGTGATCGGCGCGCTGAAGGTCCGCATGGTGCCGGTGAACATCAACTACCGCTACACCGAGGCCGAGCTGGCCTACCTGTACACCAACTCGCGCTCGGCGCTGCTCATCGTCGACGAGGAGTTCGCCCCGCTGGTGGCGCACGTCGTACCGGACTGCCCGGACCTCAAGGCCGTCCTCGTCGTCGGCACGCCCACGGCCGAGCTGGCCGACACCTGCGCCGCGGCAGGCGTCGCGGTGCGCGCACTGTCCGAGGCGCTGGCGGAGGCCGGCGACGAGCGCGACTTCGCGCCGCGCAGCGCCGACGACCGCTTCATCATCTACACCGGCGGCACCACCGGGCACCCCAAGGGCGTCGTCTGGCGGCAGGAGGACTTCTACTACGCCGCGCTCTCCGGCGGCAACCCGTACGGCGACCCGCACCACACCACCGACGCGCTCACCGAGGCCGCCGCGAACTTCCCGCAGCTCACCATCCTGGTGACGGCCCCGCTGATGCACGGCGCGGCGATGTACTCGCTGTTCCAAATGTTCTTCATCGGCGCCCGCCAGGTGCTCATGCGCAACTTCGACCATGTCGGGGCGCTGGAGCTGACCGGGCGCGAGAAGATCCAGATCCTCATGATCGTCGGCGACGCGATGGGCGTTCCGCTGGTGGACGAGCTGGTTGCGCAACCCGACAAGTACGACGTCTCCTCGCTGTTCTCCGTCGCCTCCGGCGGCGCCATCTGGTCGCAGTCCTCGCGGGCCAAGCTCCTCGAGGTGCTGCCGAACCTGCTCATCCGCGACAGCTTCGGGGCCTCGGAGTCCGGCGCGGACGGCGTGGTGAACATGGACGAGGAGGGCGTGCTGCGGCTGCAGGCCGGCGAGCACACCATCGTCGTCGACGAACTGCTCGACCCCATCGCCCCCGGATCCGACCAGATCGGCTACCTCGCGCGGCGGGGCAACGTGCCGCTGGAGTACTTCGGCGACGAGGCCAAGTCGCGTGCGACCTTCCCGGTCAAGGACGGTGTGCGCTTCTCCGTGCTCGGCGACATGGCCAAGGTGGACGCCGACGGGTCGATCATCGTGCTCGGCCGCGGCTCCGGCTGCATCAACACCGGCGGCGAGAAGGTCTTCCCCGAAGAGGTCGAGCAGGCGCTCAAGAGCCACCCGGCCATCCTCGACACCCTCGTCGCCGGCGCGCCCGACCCCAAGTTCGGGCAGTCGGTGGCCGCTGTGGTCCAGCTGCGCGACGGCTTCGACGAACCCACGCTGGAGGACGTGCGCACCCACCTCAAGCCGCTGCTCGCCGGCTACAAGGCGCCCCGGTCGATGGTGGTGGTGGACGCGATCCGCCGCTCGCCCAGCGGCAAGGCCGACTACCGCTGGGCCAAGGAGACCGTCACCGCGGCGGGCTGACCGCCCCCGCACCTGCTGCGGCGGCCCCCTCCCACGCCGCGTCGACGCGGATGCAGAGGCGGCCGCCCTGGCGCCCCTCGATCCGCACCGACCCCGGCTCCGCGCGGATCGGGCCGTCTCCGGGCCCGCCTGCGGGCTCGACGAAGTCGACCGGCGTCCCCGGGTAGGCCGTGGCGGTGAGGCGGTAGTCCACCCGGTCCGGGTATCGGCCGCCGACCCGCCGCGCCGCCTCTACGCCCTCGAGCGCCAGCAACGGCCCGTGCACCACCAGCCCCGGATGCCCCTCGACGCGCGTCGCATAGTCGCGGTCGTAGTGGATGCGGTGCGGGTTGTAGGTGAGTGCGCTGGTGAGCATCAGCAGCCGCTCGTCGGCGTCGAGCCGGACGATCGGAGCCGGCGCGCTCCCCGTTGAGCTGGTGCCCGCCGCGGACGCGTCGCCCACGCCCACGCGCACGGCCGCGGCGCTTGCCCCGGTGCCGCGTATGTCACCGGGCATGCGGTAGACGATGTCGCGCTCGTCCTCCACGCGCTGGCGCCCGTCGGCCTCGAACGCGTGGCGTTCGGTCACCAACAGCAGCCATCCACTGCGCCCGTGCCGCACCCGCACGGATCGGACGGCGCTGGTGCGGCGTACACGATCGCCGATGCCCAGCGGTTCGTGCACGACGATGCGCCCGCCGCCGAACATGCGGCGGCGCCGCGGGATCGGCGGCAGCAGCGGGCCGCCCAGCGGGTGCCCGTCCTCACCCAAGTCGGCGATGCGCGGGCGGTCGCGCAGGTACACCTCGTGCCATAGCGGCGGCAGCGCGCCCGTGTCCTCTGCGGGCGGGTCGGCGCCCAGC
The DNA here is from genome assembly GCF_016599145.1 of Tomitella cavernea. Classification (GTDB taxonomy): domain Bacteria; phylum Actinomycetota; class Actinomycetes; order Mycobacteriales; family Mycobacteriaceae; genus Tomitella; species Tomitella cavernae. The sequence continues at coordinate 8,417 of NZ_JAENKO010000030.1, read as the reverse complement.
AGCGCGGCGAGGGCCGCGGCGGGCCAGGGCGCCAGCACCTCCTCGGCCACGGCGGGATCCGGCCGCCAGTGCTCAGCGATCTCCGTGAACACCGCGGGCGGCGTGCCGTCGGTCATTGCACCACTCCCCTTCCCCGGAGCTCGGCGATCCGTGCGTGTCCGAGACCGATCCCTGCGAGCACCTCGTCCGTCTGCTGCCCCAGCGCCGGCACGTCGCCCATGGCCGGTTCCGTGCCGGCTATGCCGATCGGCGGCAGCACCGCGTCCACCGGCCCCGCAGCCGTGCCCACCCTGCGCCACCGGCCACGCGCCGCCAGCTGCGGGTGCGCCACCGCGCCCGGCACGTCTCGCAGCCGCGCCGCCGCGATCCCCTCCCGCCCGAGCACGTCGAGCAGCGCCGCCGCCGTGAACGAGCGCGTGGCCTCCGCCACCGCCGCATCCACCTCCGCGCGCCGGCGCACGCGCTCGACGTTGGTGGCGTAGCGCTCGTCGTCGGCCATCCCGGGCCTGCCCAGTACCCGGGTGGCCAGCGCCCGCCAGCCGTCGTCGTTCTGCACGCCGATCAGCACCTCGCCGTCCGAAGTGGGGTACCCGTCGTAGGGCGCGATCGACGGGTGCGCCACGCCGGTGCGCGCGATCGGCGCCCCCGTGTACATGGTCGTGTACATCGGGTAGCCCATCCACTCGACGAGCGAATCGAACATCGACACCGACACCTGCGCCCCTTCACCCGTCCTCTCGCGGCGCAGCAGGGCGCAGAGAACGCCGGAGAAGGCGTACATGCCAGCGGCGATGTCGGCCGAGGGGATGCCGGTCTTCGCCGGCGCCTCCGGGGTGCCGGTGATGGACACCAGCCCGGCCTCCGATTGGACGAGCATGTCGTAGGCCTTGCGGTCGCGGTAGGGGCCGGCGTCGCCGTAGCCGGACATGTCGACGGTCACCAGCTCGGGCCGGCCCGCACGCAGGGGGTCGCCGCGCAGCGCCCCGGCCGCCAGGCCCAGGCGGTCCGACGCCCCCGGCGCCAGGTTCTGCACGAACACGTCCGCGCCGGCGACGAGTCGGCGCACCACGTCGAGGCCGTCCGGGTCCTTGATGTCCACGCCCACCGAATCCTTACCCCGGCCGAGCCAGACGAAGTGCGCCGCGAGCCCCTTGACCGCCGTGTCGTAGTGGCGGGCGAAGTCGCCGATGCCCGGCCGCTCGATCTTGATCACCCGCGCGCCCAGATCGGCCAGGTGCCGGGTGGCCAGCGGCGCCGCGACGGCCTGCTCCACCGCCACCACCGTCATGCCGTCGAGCGGGAGCAGGCCGCGCCGTCCGCCGCCGTCCCGCTCCCTGCCGCCCGGCTCCTTCGACTCCATTGTCCGGCTGCTCCCCTCCGGGCGCCTGCCATCCTGATCCGGATGCGGACGCACCCCTGCCAGTCTGGCACTCCGCGCCACCGGTCCGAGCACCGTTTCCTCGACTGCCGTCGGGATCCGACGCGCGGGCTGCACAGGAAGTGCGCGGCCCAAGTAAGGGGTGCGCGGGCCGTGCGGGAGGCCTGCGGGCGCGGTGGCCGAATGGCCCGCGCACCGGGCATATCCCGCCGACCGGTACCCGAATGTCGCGTCGGGGCCGGTCATGGGGCCAGAATCGGCGTCACAGGCATGGGCGCTGGCGGCGCTCCACGGCCATTCTATAACCTGTTCTACATGACCGAGCAGCAGTACGACATCGTGATCGTCGGAAGTGGCGGCGCCGGCATGACAGCCGGCCTGGCCGCCGCGAAGAACGGTCTCCGGGCCGTCATCATCGAGAAGGCCGAGAATTACGGCGGCTCCACCGCCCGCTCCGGCGGCGGCGTCTGGATCCCCAACAACGAGGTGCTGCGCCGCGACGGCGTCCAGGACACCCCGGAGGCGGCCCGGACCTACCTGCACTCCATCATCGGCGACACCGTCGATCCCGACCGCATCGACACCTACCTCGAACGCGGGCCTGAGATGCTCTCGTTCGTCCTCGCCAACTCCCCCCTGGAGCTGCGCTGGGTGACCAACTACTCCGACTACTACCCGGAGGCCCCGGGCGGACGTGCGGGCGGGCGCAGCGTCGAGCCCGTACCCTTCGACGGGCACAAGCTGGGCGAGGAGCTGAAGAACCTCGAACCCGACTACGTCAAGGCCCCGCCGAACTTCGTCATCACCCAGGCCGACTACAAGTGGCTCAACCTGCTTATGCGCCACCCGCGTGGGCCGGTGCAGGCGATGAAGGTGGGCCTCCGCTTCCTCGCGGCCAAGGCCCGCAAGAAGCACCTTCTCGTGCGCGGCCAGGCGCTCATGGCCGGTCTGCGCGGCGGGCTGCTGCAGGCGGGCGTGCCGATCCTGCTCAACACCGAACTCACCGACCTGGTCACCGAGGGCGACAAGGTCACCGGCGTCACGGTCCGCAAGGCCGACGGCACCGAGGAGACCATCGGGGCCCGGCTGGGCGTCATCCTCGCCTCCGGCGGCTTCGAGCACAACGCGGAGATGCGCCGCAAGTACCAGCGCGCGCCCATCGGCGCCGACTGGACCGTGGGCGCCAAGGCCAACACCGGCGCGGGCATCGAGGCCGCGATGCGCCTGGGCGCCGACCTGGGCTTCATGGAGGACTCCTGGTGGGGCCCGTCCATGCCGCTCACCGGCGGCCCGTGGTTCGCGCTGTCCGAGCGCAGCCTGCCCGGCTGCATCATCGTCAACGAGCGGGCCCAACGATTCGTCAACGAGTCCGCGCCCTACGTCGAGGCGACGCACGCGATGTACGGCGGCAAGTGGGGTCAGGGCGAGGGGCCGGGCGAGAACATCCCCGCCTGGCTCGTCCTCGACACGCGCTACCGCAACCGCTACTCGTTCGTCGGCATCCCACCGCGACAGAAGCTTCCGGGCCGCTGGTTCAAGTCGGGCGTCATCGTCAAGGCCGGCAGCATCACCGAACTGGCCGAGAAGATGGGCGTGCCCGCCGACGCGCTGCAGGACACCGTCACCACCTTCAACGGCTATGCCCGCGACGGCAGGGACCCGGATTTTCAGCGCGGCGAGAGCGCCTACGATCACTACTACGGCGACCCGCTCAACAAGCCGAACCCGTCGCTCGGTGAGATCGGCAAGCCGCCGTTCTACGCCATCAAGATGGTACCGGGCGATCTGGGCACCAAGGGGGGCGTCATGACCGACATCGCGGCACGGGTGCTCCGCAAGGACGGCAGCGCCATTGAAGGGCTGTACGCTTCCGGCAACTGCAGCTCGCCGGTCATGGGCCACACCTACGCCGGTCCCGGCGCCACCATCGGGCCGGGCATGACGTTCGGCTACCTCGCGGTGCTCGACCTGGTGGACAAGGACAACAAACGCAAGGCCGAGGAGGCTTCCCATGCCCATTGATCCGAACATCGCCGTCGGCGCGGAGCTACCCGCCCGGGAGTTCTCCTGGACCAGCTCCGACGTGCAGCTCTACCACCTCGGCGTGGGCGCGGGCTCTCGGCCGGTGGACCCCGCCGAGCTGCGATACCTGCGGGACGACGAATCCCAAGTGCTGCCCACCTTCGCCACCGTGGCCGCCACTTTCCACGCTTCGGAGCCGCCGAAGGTGCAGTTCCCGGGCGTCGACATCGATCTGGCGAAGGTGGTGCACGGCAGCCAGGAGGTGACCGTGCACCGGCCGATCCCCGCGAACGGCACCGGCCGCACCACCACGAAGATCGCCCAGGTGTGGGACAAGGGCAAGGCCGCCGTCATCGTCCAGGAAGCGGAGACCGTCGACGCCGACGGCAATGCGCTGTGGACGGCAAGGTCGTCGATCTTCGCGCGCGGCGAGGGCGGCTTCGGCGGCGAGCGCGGCCCCTCGACCAAGGTCGCGCTGCCGGATCGAGAGCCCGACGCCGTCGTCGACGCAGCGATCCTGCCTCAGCAGGCGCTGCTCTACCGGCTGTGCGGCGACCGCAACCCGCTGCACTCGGACCCGGAGTTCGCCAAGGCGGCCGGCTTCGACAAGCCGATCCTGCACGGCCTGTGCTCCTACGGCGTCACGTGCAAGACCGTCGTCGACACGATGCTCGGCAGCGACACCTCCAAGGTGAAGGGCTTCAAGGCGCGCTTCGCCGGCATCGTGTTCCCGGGCGAGACTCTGCGCGTGCGCATGTGGCGCGAGGGCGACGAGATCCTCGTCTCCGCCGTCGTCCCCGAGCGCGACGAGGCGCCCGCACTGGCGGACGTGGTACTCACCGTCGCGGGGTAAACCACCCGCACAGCGGCCGGGGCCCGTTTTCCGCACCACGCGGAGAACGGGCCCCGGCGCTTCCCCCGGGGCGCACTGCGCTTCCCCCGGGGCGCACTGCACGCCCTTGACGGCTGATCGCGCCCGAGCACGGCCGGCCGGTCGACGAGACCACTTCGACTGTGACCCGCTCCACTTCTACACCATTCCGATTGACATTGTGGTGTTCTCTCATGGAGGCTGTCACCTATGCACTCGGCCCCACTGACCCGTCGCCGCTGCGTGGACTTCATGCGGAGCACGTCCACCTGTTGTCGCCCCTAGCGCCGACACGCCCGCACGCGCTTTTCACCGCCTGTGCTGCACGCCGGGGTCGCCGAGCACCCTTACCACCGGATCAGGCAGTTCTCCTGACGCCAGATCGCCGAGCGTGACCGTCTCGAGTATCTGGCGTACCGCTCCCCTTGTCGCGATCCACACGTCGCGCAGCGGCGCGGTGGCCCCCGGGTAGTCGAGGTCCTCCGGTGCCGTCCCCGCGACGTCTGCCAACGGCCCCTCCACCGCGCGCAGCACATCCGCCACCGACACCTCGGCTGCCGGGCAGGCGAGCCGGTATCCACCGTCCCGCCCCCGTCTGCTTTCGACCAGCCGCGCCACCCGCAGCTCGTTGAGGATGTTCAGCAGGAACCGCGTGGGCATGCCCTGCCTGGCAGCGACGCCCTCGGCGGTGAGCAGCCCGTCCGCGGTGGCGAGCTCGATCATCGCGCGCACCGCGTAGTCGGCTTTCGACGTGATCCGCATACCGGACATTCTTCCGCATGCGGCCCCGCAACGATCGCTGCTATCGACTTGGGAGTCCCTCGATGCCCGGTTTCCTCCTCCTCGCCCTCGCCGGCCTCGCCGGCCAGCTCATCGACGGGGCATTGGGCATGGCCTTCGGGCTGACGTCGACGACGGTGCTGCTCACCGTCGGCGTCGCGCCGGCGGCCGCCTCCGCCAGCACCCACCTCGCCGAGATCGGCACCACGCTCGCCTCCGGCCTTTCGCACTCGGCGTTCGGCAACGTCGACTGGTCGAAGATCGCGTGGCTGGCGGTCCCCGGCGCCGTCGCCGCCTTCGCCGGGGCGACGTTCCTCACCGCGCTGCCCGCGTCCGCCGCGGCACCGGTGGTCGCCGTGATCCTGTTCGGCCTGGGTGCCTACATCCTCGCCCGCTTCGTGTTCCTGCGTTCGGGCTCCGTGCGGGTACGCCGTATCCGGCGGCGCTTCCTGGTGCCGCTGGCCGCGGTGGCGGGTTTCATGGACGCTATGGGCGGCGGCGGATGGGGCCCGGTCGGTTCCTCGATGCTGCTGGCCTCGGGCCGCATGGAGCCGCGCAAGGTGGTGGGCACGATGGCCGCCGCCGAGTTCCTGGTCACCGTCGGCGCAAGCGCGGGGTTTCTGTTGGGACTCTCGACCTCCGAGATCCCGTTCACCGTCGTCGCGGCGCTCCTGGTGGGCGGCGTGGTGGGGGCGCCATTGGCCGCCTGGGTGGTGCGGCTGCTACCTGCCCGCCTGATGGGAACCCTCGTCGGAGGACTCATCCTGTTGACGAACGCGCGGACCTTCCTCGACGCCGTCGGGCTCGGGCAGATCGCCGCCGCACCCGTCTACGCCGTGCTGGCCGCGGTGTGGCTTGCCGCGCTGGTCCACGTTCTGCGAGCGATCCGCCACGAGCGGACCCACGCCGACGCGGTCGATTCCGTAAGGGGCGACGCCGAAGGGGTCGACGGCGCGCGGCGTACTGACGAGGCCGAGCCTTCCGCCCAAGCCGTACCCAACGCAGACAGCCCCTCCCCCGTCCCGCAATCCTGAATCCGGCGGGCGGGCCGTGCGGCCCCCCGGCGTACAGGCCGCGGCCCCGGTGCAGAGGACGTGCACTCTGCACCGGGGGCGCGGCCGTGCCTGCGATGAGGTGCCGTCAGGCCGAGGTGCGCGCCGCTGCACCGGCGTCGACCGGGATGACGATGCCGGTCATGTGGGCGCTGGCCTCATCCGCGAGGAACATCACCGCGCGCGTCACCTCGAAGGGATCGAGGATGGCGATGGGCTGCGCGTGCAACTGCTGGAGTCGCGGGGCGACGTCGTCCCAGGTGGGATTCTCGATGTCCGGGCACACGACGTCGTAGAGCCGCTGGTTCTTCACCATCGGCGTGTCGATGTTGCCCGGCGCCACCGCGTTCACCGTCACGCCGGCCGCCGCGAGATCCTGGGCGACGGACTTGGTCATGCCGATGACGCCCCATTTGGACGCCGCGTATGCGGCCTGCCCCGGCGAGGAGCTGCGCCCCATCATCGACGACACGGTGACGATGCGTCCGTATCCGCGATCGGCCATGCCGGGTGACACGGCGGCGAGGGTGTTGAACACTCCGTGGAGGTTGGACCCGACGACGTCGTCCCAGATCTCCTGCGGAAAGTCGGTGATAGGCGACATGCCGGAGACGCCCGCGTTCGCGACAGCGATGTCGATGCGACCGAGCTCCTTCTCCCCGCGCGCGACGAGCGCTTCGAGCGCGCCGCGCTCACGCGTGTCGATCTTCTCGGCGACGACCTTGCGCCCGAGCGCCTCGACCTGACGGACGGTCTCCTCCAGGTCGTCCTCCGTCCCCAGCGGGTAGCCGACGCCGGGCTGGTCCGCACACCGGTCGCAGATCACGACGTCCGCCCCGCGTTCCGCGAAGGCGACCGCGTGTGTGCGGCCCTGTCCGCGGGCGGCACCGGTCACGAATGCGACCTTGCCGTCGAACCTGGAGTCCTCGATGCTCATCAATTCTCCCTCATCGTCCTCATCGTCAACACCTGCCGACGAGGCGACCCGCGCCGAGCGCTTCTCCACTGGTGGCGGCCACCCCGGTCGCCCCGACGCTAGACGCGAGTCACACCACTGTCGACCATGTCCGTCAACCAGCGGGATACCGAACCACGGCACCGGCCCGGCGCGTCGGAACGCCTGCGAAGCTGCGATGTCGCCGCGGGAACAACACATAGCCGCACCTACGTGTCCCACGTCGTCGTAGATTGGAAGTAAGCAGTTGCATGCGCGACGCAGCTTCTCCTCGCGGTATGGCGGCGTTGCAGTACGGGCACGTCGAGGCGGCCTGTCGCCGGGGCTGCCGACCGCGATCGGCGCCCCGCACGCGGTACGGTTCAGCGCGCCCCATCGAGAAGGGGGCCGGATGACCGACGCACGATGCACCATCGTCACCGGGCGACGTCCGCCCCGCGGCCCGGCACCCGGTGCCGTGGCCGGCCGGCAGTCCGGACTCCGGTGATGCTCGACTCCGTACAGCCACGGCCCGCCCCCGGACTCCGCCCGCCGCAGAACGGGCCGCCGCTCTGGGCCGCATGGGTGACGGCGTTCACACCGACTGTCCTCATCGTAGGCTGGATCGTCGCGGGAGCACTCCAGCCCCCCGAATACGACCCGATCCGTGAGACCATCAGTGTCCTGTCGGGCCTCGGCGCCGGGCACAGCTGGATCATGACCGCGGCGCTCTACTGCGTAGCGTTGTCGTATCTGGCCACCGCGGTGGGCCTGCACGGCGTGCACAGGTCTGCGCGCATGATCATCGCGTTCGGCGGCGTCGCAGGCCTGGGCGTGGCGTACTTTCCGCAACCCGCGAACGGCAGCACGTTCGATCACATGCTCTTTGCCGTGGCGGGCGCCGGCCTGCTCACCTTGTGGCCGTTCGTCATGGCCTACTGGCGCCCGTCGCTTCCGTTGCGGGGATCCGACGCGTCCGATTGGTCGCTACGGCAGCGACTCGTCAGCCGCGGGGGCCTCATCGTGGCCGGACTCGTCATCGCGTTGTCGGTACTCGCGTTGTATGTCGCCGCACAGATGGGCATGTACCTGGGGTTGGCCGAGCGGATCTGCACCGGCTTGCAGGCGTTGCTGCCCTTCCTCGTCGCCATCGGCTTGCGCCGGAGTGCGATGCTCGGCGATTCGGGAAGCGCCAGTACGCGCGCCTTGTAGCCGCCGTTGCGGCGTATCGTTGGCAAAGCTGCTCGTCGCGTGCGGCACCCACGCTCGGGCTTCGCGCGTGTGCAGGCCTGTCCGGATGTTCCAGAGACGTGTCGGGCCCGGCCCCCCGTAGGGGGCCGGGCCCGACACGTTTCCATCAACTATTTGTGCGGCAGTGAC
>NZ_JAENKO010000029.1 GCF_016599145.1 Tomitella cavernea | reverse complement strand
TGGCCGCGCGCCGTCGCCCTGCGCCGCTGCGCGGCGGCGGTGCTGGCGGTCACGGCGGTGGTCCTCGCCGTCCGCGGAGATCCTGCCTCGGACGAGGTCGACGTCGTCATCGCCGCGCATGACCTGTCGCCCGGTTCGGAGATCACGGCCGCGGACCTGGCCGTGGTGCGGCGAGCTTCACGGGCCGTGCCACGCGGCGCATTGTCGGCGGCGGACGCCGCGCTGGAACGCATCATCGCCGCTCCCGTTCGCGCCGGGGAGGCGCTGACCGATGTGCGGCTGCTGGGAGAACCATTGGCCAGGGCGGCCGCGGGGGTGCAGGACGCCCGCCTGGTCACCGTCCGCCTCGCCGACCCGGCACTCGCCGAGGTGGTGCACGCCGGCGATCTCGTCGACATCATCGCTGCGCCGCCCGACGACCAGGCGCAGACGACCGAACTCACCGGCGCCGACAACGTCGACACCGGCGGCGGTGCCGCCCCGGGGCGGTCAGGAGATCTCCCGCCTGTCAGTCCCCGCCGCGACGATTCCCCGTTGACGATGGCCACCGCTGCACCCGTCGTGCTCGTGCCACCGGCCGCCGACTCGAGGTCACGCCGCGGGCGCATCCTGCTGGTGGCGCTGCCTGCGCAGCAGGCGGCGCGCGTGGCATCCGCGTCGATGACCCGCGCCATGACCGTCACAATGCACTGAAACCCGCGGCATCGACCACATCGCGTGATGGACCTGCTCCGGACCGGTCGGGCGACTCAGCCGTGGTGCGGGGGCACGTTGCTGCGCAGCCATTCCTCGGCGCCGTCCCCGCCCCTCTCGCGCACGCTGTTCCGCGCAAGCTCGTCGCCGCCGGCTTCGGGCAGGTTGTCCCCGAAGATGCGGTCGATCCTGGCGCGCTGCGCGGCGCACCGACGCGCCCGGTCCGCCGCAGCCGCCGGAGCCTCGTCGGGCGTCGGATCGTCATGGAGCGGCGGGGGCGCCGCGGCCCGGCCGGCCGGATCGCTACTCGTCGACACGCGAGAGATCTCCGATCACGTGCCGGGCCAGGCGCGCGAGCGTCGCCATCCCGTCGCGGATGGATTCGCGGGTGCCCGCCAGGTTGACAACGAGCGTGCTCCCGGAGATGCCCGCGACGCCGCGCGACAGGCCGCCCTCGATGGAGCCCGCGGCCAGCGCCGAGGACCGCAGTGCCTCGGCGATCCCGGGTATCTCGCGGTCGAGGATCTCTATGGTGACCTCGGGGGTGACGTCACGCGGCGACACCCCTGTGCCGCCGACGGACACGACCAGGTCCACGCCGCCGATCACGGCGGTGTTGAGCGCCTTGCGGATCTCCACCTCGTCCGAGGCGACGACCACGGTCCCGTCGACGAGGAAACCGTCCTCCCGCAGCAGCTCGCCCACCAGGGGGCCGGACTCGTCTTCGACGTCGCCGTGGGCCGCCCGATCGTCGACGACGACGATCAGCGCCCGCCCCGCGAGAGTGTTCAGTCTGTCCATACGGTCCACCGTAGTGCCCAGCAGCGCCGTCGCGGCGATTCCGTCGTCGGTCAGACGGAATCCGTTGGTCTCGCTGAAGGTGTTGGTCTCGCTGTCGGTGTCGGTGTCGATGATGATCACTGTGCTCCTGATGCTCCGGTTGTCGATGATACGGCCCGCCCCGCCGGTCAGTTCTGCGCTTCTCCGAGCGTCACGTCGACGGTGTGCGGATTCCCGCCGTTCTCGTCGGTGACCGTGACGGTGACCTTGTCGCCGGGCGCGTGGGACCGGACCGCTGCGATCAACCCGTCACCGCCACTCACGACCCGGTCATCGACCTTCGTGATCACCTGCCCCTTCTTGATGCCCGCCTGGTCCGCCGGCCCGCCCGGCAGCACCGACATCACCAGTGCGCCGGAGGCATTGGAACGGACGGGGACGGTGATTCCGATCTGCGCATGCTGGGCGTGCCCGGTGGTGATCAGGTCCTGGGAGATCTGCTTGACCTGCTCGACAGGAATGGCGAAGCCGAGGCCGATGGAGCCGGACTGCTGCCCCATGCCCTCGCCGAGCGAAGCGATGGCGGTGTTCATGCCGATCAGCTGGCCCTTCATGTTCACCAGCGCGCCGCCGGAGTTGCCCGGATTGATGGCGGCATCGGTCTGGATCGCGTCGATCACCGTCGCCTGGTCGCCGCTGTTGCCGCTGGTGGACACCGGCCGATTGAGTGCGCTGATGATTCCCGCTGTGACGGTGCCGGACAGGCCCAGCGGCGAGCCGATGGCGACCACCTGCTGGCCCACCTGGAGGTTGGAGGACGAGCCGAGCTCGATCGGTGTGAGTCCCGTCTTGTCGGCCTTGATCACCGCGATGTCGGTGACGGGGTCCGCGGCGACGATCTTCGCGGGACTCGTGGACCCGTCCGCGAACGTCACCTGGATCTGCACGGGCCCGGAGGACTCGGCCGTGGCAACGTGGTTGTTGGTGAGGATCATCCCGTCCTGCGACAGGATTATGCCGGAGCCTTCACCGCCCCCGCCGCGCGTGGCCACCTTGATCTCGACGACGCTCGGCAGCACTTTCTGCGCCACCTGCTGCACCGATCCGCTGGGGGCGGCCGCGGTGGGCTGCGCCTTGGTGGTCGAATCGTTGAGCGCCTGCACGACCGACGCCGAACCGGAATCGTCATTGGTCGCGAAGTACGCGCCGGTCACGCCACCGATAGCCCCGCCGACGAGCGCGAACGCGAGCGCCCCGGCGACGAGCACGGCCGCGCCCGGCCTGCGGCGCGGGGGTTTCGCCGCCAGCGGTGACGGCGCCCCGTGCTGCGGGCCCGGGTAGTGCTCGGGGCCCGGCCCCGGATACACCCCCTGGTATGCGCCGCCCGGCGGGTACGGTCCGGGCGCCTGGTAGGGGCCCGGACCCGGATAGTGCGCGGGCGGCGGCGTCCCCAGCCCGTGGAGCTCCTCGGTGGGGTGCGGACCGTCCGGCGCTCCCGCCTGCGGGCCGTATTGCTGTGGCGGGTCCTGCGTGCCGCCCAGGTCCCCGTCGTGTCCAGGTCCGCGGCCGTGCTCCCCGCCGTCGAATCCGCCGTCGGGATCGCGCCTGTCGGGATCGCGCCTGTCGGGATTGCGCCTGTCGGGATCGCGCCTGTCGGGATTGCGCCTGTCGGGATTGCGATTGTCGTCCATTCTCGGCCTCTCTCCCTGGCGGCGCCCACGCCGCCGCGATCTTCGGATGCCGCCGCGCCGGCGGACTATCCCGGCGGCGCGGTCCCCGCGCCGCCCCGGGGCGGCGACCTCTGATCTTCAGCCTGGTGCACGTTGCTGAGAACGCACTGAGAGCACACTGGTGATTCCCCGTGGAACGAATTACGAACCCTGTGGGCGCGGCTCAACCGTCCACGTGCGTCCTCGCCCCGGGCGCCGACCCCGGCTCGCCCGGCAGGGCGATGCGGATCAACGCGCCCCCACGATCGGACACGTCCGCGGTGATGACCCCGCCGTGTTTCACGACGACCTGCCGCACGATCGCCAGGCCCAGGCCCGAGCCCGGCATCGAGCGGGCTGTGTCCGACCGGTAGAAGCGCTCGAACACCAACTGCCTGTCCGGCTCGGGGATCCCCGGCCCGGCGTCGGCCACCGTGAGCTCGGCCAGATGCGGCCCCACCTGGCGGAGCGCTACGTGCACCTTCTCCCCCGGCGGGCTCCACTTGGCCGCGTTGTCCAGGATGTTCAGTACCGCACGGCCGAATCCACCGGCGTCGCCGTAGACGAACCACGACGCCGCCCACACCTCGAATTGCACGTCGGAGCGGCGCCGTTGCACGCGGTCGAGCGCCCCGTCCAGCACCTCGCGCAGGTCGATACGCTGCCGCACGGTCTCCGGGCTGTCCTCCCGCGCGAGGTCCACCAGATCCGCCACGAGGGTCGACAACTCCTCGATCTGCGCCAGCACGTCGTCGCGTATCGCCTCGGTCTCCCCCGGGGGCAAAGCAGGCGCGCCAGGACGCCCGGCGGCGATGAGCAGCTCCGCGTTGGTGCGCAGCGATGTCAACGGCGTCTTGAGCTCATGACCGGCGTCGGCGACCAGCCGGCTCTGCCGTTCACGCGAGTCCGCCAGGGCACGCAGCATCGCATTGAAGCTCATCGTGAGTCGTGCGAGTTCGTCGTTGCCGGAGACAGGGATCGGGGTGAGGTCGTCCGTGCGCGCGACGCGCTCGGCCGCCGCGGTGAGCCGGCTGACCGGGCGCAGACCGGTTCTGCCGACGGCGGTTCCGGCCGCCGCCGCGACGACGACGCCGATGCCGCCGACGATCCCGAGCACCAGCGCCAACCTGTCGAGCACCCGCTGCGTGGGCGCCAGCCGTTGCGAGAGCACCAGGGTGACCCCGGATTGGGAACGCTCCGCGAGGATACGTTGGCCGCCCGCGGTGCGCAGTGACGACTGGTCGTGCCCGCTCGCCACCGCGACCTCCGGTCCGCCGATGGGGATGCGAGGGCCGGGTGCGTACACGGAGCCGTCGGGGTAGATCAGCGCCACGCTGATGTCCGAGGTGAACGCCCGCGCGAGTGTGAGGACGAAGCTGGGGTCCAATGCCAGCGCCGAGCTGTCGACGAACGTCGCGGCACGCGCACGCAACTGCGTGTCCACCGAGGTGTACAGGGCGGAGCGGACGACGAAGTATGTCGAGACCGCCATCGCCGCCACCAGCACCACCGCGACCGTCGTCGCCAGCGCCGTGACACGCCCGCGCAGCGAAACGCGGCGCAGGTGCGCCAGCCACGCGCGCGGATCCGGACGCAGGTGCTGCGTCACGGGGGACTTTCCCGCAGCACGTAGCCGACGCCCCGGACCGTGTGTATCAGGCGCGGCTCGCCGCCGGCCTCGGTCTTGCGGCGCAGATAGCCGATGTACACCTCCAGTGCATTGCCGGACGTGGGGAAGTCGTAGCCCCACACCTCCTCCAGGATCCGGCCCCGTGTGAGAACCCTTTTCGAGTTCGCCAGCAGCATCTCCAGCAGCGAGAACTCCGTGCGCGTGAGACTGATGGGGCGGTCGCCGCGCATGATCTCGCGGCTACCTTGGTCCAGGGTGAGGTCGGCGAACGCCAGCACCTCGGCGGGTTCGCCGTCCGCGTCCTCCTCCGGGTTGGCGCGACGCAGCAGGGCGCGTAGCCGGGCCAGGAGCTCCTCCATGGCGAACGGCTTCGGCAGGTAGTCGTCCGCACCGACGTCCAGCCCCGCCACGCGCTCCGAGACGGAATCGCGCGCGGTGAGCATCAGTACCGGAAGGTCGTCGCCGGTGCCGCGCAGGCGCCGGCACACCTCCAGCCCGTCGACGCGCGGCATCATCACGTCCAGCACCACAGCGTCGGGCCGTGCCGCGTCGATCTTCTCCAACGCGTCGAGGCCGTCGTGCGCGGTCTCGACCGCATAGCCGTTGAACGTCAACGACCGGCGCAACGAATCACGCACCGCACGGTCGTCGTCGACCACCAGAATGTTCACCGCCACACGCAAAGCCTACGAGGTCCGGCCCCACTGCGGCGGCGACGGCAGGTTCCACCCGCGCGCCAGCGCCGCCAGGCGCAGCACCGTGGCGATGACCGTCCCCGTCACCAATCCCCACGGATACGGCACCGAGCCCAGCTCGAAGCCCACGACGATCGTCGCCCCGACCAGCGCCGGGGTCGCATACAAGTCACGGTGCAACAGCAGTGGCATCTCGTTGACCAGCACGTCGCGCAGCACCCCGCCGCCGATCGCGGTGATCGCGCCGATGAGGATCGCGGCCCACCATTCGGCGTCGTGGCGCAGCGCCGTCGCCGCGCCGGTGGTGGCGAACACCCCCATTCCCAGTGCGTCGAGCCACAACACCGCGGTCTGCACGTGCCCCAGCAGCGGGTGCAGCAGGAACACCCCCAGCGAGAAGGCCAGCGCGACGACGAAATCGGGCCACTGCACCAAGGCTGTGGGCGGGTGCACGCCCAGCAGGACGTCCCTGGTGATGCCGCCGCCGATGCCCGTGGTGACGCCGACGACGCACACCCCGAACAGATCCAGGCGCTTGAACACCCCGATCGACGCGCCGGAGGCGGCGAACGCGGCCGTGCCGACGAGGTCGAGTGTGGTGAGCACAGCGGCCTCCTCCATCGTTCGCGGGCGGGACATGCGCGGGCCACCGCGATTATGCCCGGCCGTGCCCAACCGTCGGGATCTCTGCCCTGCATCCGGACACCCGGGCACCGGCCGGGCCGACGATGCACCCCTGAGTGGACCACGGGGCGTGCCCTCGCGTAGGTTTATCTGGTCATGGGTGTGCCCGCCGGGCCTCCCCACGGGTGGAGCTGCCCGGAAGTCCTGTCACAGGTCGAGTCACACCCGCCCACGGCGTCGCACCCCCCGCCGCGCCGCACCGAAACGCCGCTAGGAGGCCGCACAATATGGCTGGCAAGAGGAATTCGTCGTCGTCGTCGTCCCGCAAGAACCGCAACGACGCGCCCCGCAAGCCCAAGAAGAACCCGTTGACCGCCGCCGGCATCGCCACGGTCGACTACAAGGACATCAACCTGCTGCGCACGTTCATCTCCGACCGCGGCAAGATCCGCTCGCGCCGCGTGACGGGGCTGAGCCCGCAGCAGCAGCGGCAGGTCGCCACCGCCGTCAAGAACGCCCGTGAGATGGCGCTGCTGCCGTACACCACGCACTGACCGCCCATGCCCGGCCGCGTCGCGCGGCCGGGCCCGGTGATCGGGAGCACTTCTCCGGCGGGAGCCGGGCAGGACGTAGCGTTCGTCCTGCCCGGCTCCTTGCATTCGCGTGCCGGGCCGGAAGCACCCGCCGAACCGACACCCCGCCACAGGAGCAGCACGTGACCCACGCAGCCCCGGCCGACCCGGCCCTGGCCACCCTCGTCGCCATCGAGGAGATCAAGCGGCTCAAGCACCGCTACCTGCGCTGCCTCGACGGCAAGGACTGGGAGCCGTTCACCGACACCCTCGCGCCGTCGATCACGGCCAAGTACGGCAAGTACACCTTCGACGACCGGGACGCGCTGGTGGCGTTCATGCGCAAGCACATGGGCCGCAAGGAGATGCTCACCGAGCACTTCGTCGCACACCCCGAGATCACCGTCGACGGAGACACGGCGCACGGCTACTGGCATCTCAGCGACACCGTGCTCATCCCCTCGCAGGGCGTGATGCTGCGCGGCGCGGCCGTCTACGACGACGACTATGCGCGCGGCGAGGACGGGCAGTGGCGCATCACCCGCACCGGGTACGAACGCGCCTACGAGTACGTGGTGAAGCTGGAGGATCTGCCCAGCTTCACCGTCACCGCCAACAAGTGGGCGTGACGGCGGGCGGCCCGGCTCACCGCCTGCGCCGCGCCCGGAGGTAGTCGCCCACCACTGCGGCGCCCAGCCCGTCGGCGTCGGGGGCGACGACGCGGCCGGACACGCGGCGCGCCATCGTGTCGACGAACCGCCCCAGACCCGGATCGCCGCCGAGCCGGAAGAACGTCACCTGCGCGCCGAGCCTGCGCAACGCGTCGAGTTCCTCCACGGTGTGCGCGAGTGTGACCGGGTGCGGCGGGTAGTCGAAGAACGCGTCGCCGCCCGGCTGCAGGTGAGCTGTGGGTTCGCCGTCGGTCACCACCAGCACCACCGGCTGCGCGTCCGGGTATCGGCGCACGTGCCGCCCGGCCAGCAGCAGCCCGTGGTGCAGGTTGGTGCCCTGCTCGAAGATCTCGTCCAGGCCGGCCAGCTCCTGCACGGACATGGTGCGCGCATGCCGCCCGAAGGCGATGATCTGCAGGTGGTCCCCGCGGAAGCGGGTCCGCACGAGATGCTCGAGCGCCAGCGCCGTGCGCTTCATGGGCACCCACCGGCCGTCCATCACCATCGAGAACGAGATGTCCACCAGCAGCGCCACCGCCGCGCGGGTGCGCCTCTCGTTCTCGACCACCTCCACGTCGTCCACTCTCAAACGTACCGGGGGGCCGGAGCCCGTCCCTGCCGTGCGCAGGACCGCGTTGACGACCGTGCGGGTGGTGTCCCACGGTTCGGTGTCGCCGAACCGCCACGGCCGCGCGGCGCCCGTCGGTTCGCCCGCCGCACCCGCGCGGTGCGTTTCGCGGCCGCCGGCCCGCGACGAGAGGCTGCGCGCGACATCGCGCAGCGCGGCCTGACCGAGTTTGCGCATCGCGGCCGGCGACAGGCGCAGATCGCCGTCGGGCCCCCGGTCCACCAGTCCCTGCTCGTGCAGGGCGCGCTCGAGTTCCGCGAGCGTGCGCGCATCCACGGCGGCCTCGCCCCCCAGCAACCGGGCCAGCTCGTCGAGGTCGACGTCGTCCATCGTCGCGCCCGGGTACTGCTGCGACAGCGTCTCCGACAACGCCTCGAGGTCACCGATCTGCTGGATCGCCGACGTCCCCTCGCCGAGGCCCATCCCCTCGGACCCGCCGAAATCCTCGTCGCCGGACCACCCGGCGCCGGGGCGCGCCGCCTGCAGCTGCCCGTCGAGGCGTGCGAGCTGCTCGGCGATGCCCGGGTTCCCGAAGGCCTGCCGGGCGAGCGCGTCGAGTTCCGCGCGCTGGTCTTCCGACAGCGAATTGCGCAGCCGCTGCGCCGCCGCTGCGCGCGCCGCGAGCGCGTCGATGAGCTCGTCGACGCTCGCGGGCCCCTCCGGGAAGAAGTCGCCGTACCCGTCCATGAACTCCGCGAACCGTGCGGTCGTGTCCTCCCCCCGGTTGTGCGCGTCCAGGAGGCCGGACAGCGCCTCCAGCATCCGCTCGACGCGCCGGCGGTCCTCGTCGGTGGCGTTCTCCAGCGCCTGCTTCATCCCCGCGAACCTCTGATCGAGCATCTCGCGGCCCAGCAGGTCCTTGATCTGCTCGTACTTGTCCCGCGCCTCGGCGCTCCGCCACGGATAGGCGCCGAGCTCCTCGACGGCCTTGGCCGTGGACGGCGGCAGCTCGGCCAGCTGCATCTCCTGGAACCGCGCGTCGTCGTCGAGCGCACGCGCCAGGGCCTTGCGTTCCTCCAGCACCGCCTCGTCCAGCAGGCTGCGCGCCTCCTCGAGGGTGCCGGACAGGTCGCCTCTGTCGAGCAGCTCGCTCCGGCGCCGGGCGGCGCGGCGGCGCAGCTCGTCGAGCCCCGCGGTCCCTCGCATGCCGCGGCGCAGCAACTCCCGTACCGCGCGGCGCGGCGAGGTGCCCGCCATGACCTGCTCACCGATGTCGGCGAGCGCCTCGCGCAGATCCACCGGCGGCGCAAGCGGGTCCGGGCCGCCCCGGTACCGGCCGTACCGGGCGTGACGGAGGTCCGTCTGCGGGCCACCCGGATCGTGGCCGCCGTGCCCGCGGCGTCCCCGCGGATCGGGGCCGGTCATCAGCCGTACACCGTCCTGCCGTCATCGTCGCCGGTGTCCTTCGCCACCCGGCGCGCCAGGAACAGCCCCTCGAGCGCGAACTCCACCGCAGAGGCGCGTTCGCCCGCGGTGCGCGCGCCGAGCCGTTCGATCACCGGGGCGACGGTCTCCGCATCGGCGAGTGAACCCAGCAATTCGGCCGCGGAGACGTCGTCGCCGGTGACCACCTGCGTCCCCTGGTCGATCAACGACACCAGCGGGCCGAGGTCGATCCCGCCCAGCCGCCCCCGCACCGTGTCGGCGGTGGCCCGGCGGAGCAGGTGCTCGAGCACCGCGTCCTCGCGACCCTCCTCGCCGGATTCGAACTCGAGCTTGCCCCGCAGCACCGGTATCACCGCCTCGAGATCCACCGGGCGCGCCACCCCCTGCTCGCCGGGCTGGTGCAGGATCGCGGAGCGCCGCAACGCCCCGGCGGCCACCGTCTCGGCGGCGGCGATGGAGAAGCGCGCGGACACACCCGAACTCTGGTCGACGGAGGTGGACTCGCGCAGCAGCCGCGTGAACCGGGCCAGCACCTCCAGCAGGTGCTCCGGCACCTCCGCCACCAGCTGCGACTCTTGGCGGATGACGGCCACCTCGTCATCCAGCTCGAGCGGGTAGTGCGTGCGGACCTCGGCGCCGAAGCGGTCCTTGAGGGGTGTGATGATCCGGCCGCGGTTGGTGTAGTCCTCGGGATTGGAGCTGGCCACCAGCAGCACGTCCAACGGCAGCCGCAGCGAGTGGCCGCGCACCTGGATGTCGCGCTCCTCCATGACGTTGAGCAGCGCCACCTGGATGCGCTCGGCCAGGTCCGGCAGCTCGTTGACGGCCATGATTCCCCGGTGCGCGCGTGGCACCAGCCCGAAGTGGATGGTCTCCGGGTCGCCCAGGCTGCGCCCCTCCGCCACCTTGACCGGGTCGACGTCGCCCACCAGGTCACCCACCGACGTGTCCGGGGTGGCGAGCTTCTCCAGGTACCGATCGCCCCGGTGGCGCCACGCGACAGGCAGCTCGTCGCCCAGCTCTGCCGCACGTCGCCGCGACTCCGAGGTGATGGGGTCGAACGGGTGCTCGCCCAACTCCGCGCCGTCGATGACCGGGGTCCACTCGTCCAGCAGCAGCGGCAGTGTCCGGAGCAGGCGCGACTTGCCCTGGCCGCGCTCGCCGAGCAGGACGATGTCGTGACCGGCCAGCAGGGCACGCTCAAGCTGCGGCAGCACGGTCGCGCCGAAGCCGAGCAGGCCGGGCGCGGAGTCCCGCCCGTCGCGCAGCGCGTCGAGCAGGTTGCGCCGCATCTCAGACTTCACGCTTTCCCTACGGTGGCCCGACGCGCGCAGCCGACCGACGGTGGTGGGGGCGGGCGGCGCCGAAGCGGTGGATTCTTGAGAGGAGATCGCCGTCACCTGTCCCAGGCTACGAGCCCGCACCGGGATTGCCCACCGTTCCGCCTTTCGGGCCCCGCCCCCGCACGCCCGGCCACCAGATACGGTCGCCGATCTGCAAGGACAGCGCCGGAACGAGCAGCGTGCGCACCACGATGGTGTCCAGCAGGACGCCGAAGGCCACGATGAACGAGATCTGCGCCAGAAACAGCAACGGAATCACCGCCAGCGAGGCGAAGGTGGCCGCGAGCACCACCCCCGCCGAGGTGATCACCCCGCCGGTCACCGCCAGGGCGCGCGGCACTCCCGCCACCGTGCCGTCGCGCGCCGATTCCTCGCGCACACGCGTCATGAGGAAGATGTTGTAGTCGATCCCGAGCGCCACGAGGAAGACGAAGCCGAACAGCGGCATCGCCGGATCCGAACCGGGGAAGCCGAGCAGGTGGTTGAACACCAGTGCCGACGCGCCCAGCGCGGACGCGAACGACAACACCACGGTGACTATGAGCATCACCGGCGCCACCACCGCCCGCAACAGCAGAATCAGCACCGCCAGCACGACGGCGAGCACCACGGGGATGATCACCGTCCGATCCCGGACCGACGTCGCCCGCACGTCCACCTGTACCGCCGACATCCCGCCGACCATTGCGTGCGCCCCGGGCACGGCGTGCACCGCGTCGCGCAACCGGCCCACCGTGTCGAGCGCGGCGTCGGAATCGGGCGGGTCGGCGAGCACCGCGTCGATCTCGGTGTCGCCGCCCGCGCTCGCGACCGTCCGCACCGCCACCACCCCGTCGACCCGCCGGGCCGCCTCCGACACCGTGGAGGCGTCGCCGTCGTCGGTCACGATGATCGCAGGCGCGGACGCCCCCGCGGGGAAGTGCTCGCCGATGATCCGCTGCGCCACCTTCGAATCGACCTCGCGGAGGAACACCTCCGACTGGGGAACCCCGCCCGCACGGAACTGCGGCGCGAAGGCGGCGAGCACGAACAGGACGACCAACGCCCCCGCGGCGTACCGGCGGGGATGGTCGCGCACGCTCCGCGACAGCCGCCACCAACGCGGATGCTCGGCGGCCACGATCGCCTCCGGATCGGCGTACGCCGCAGCCCCCGGCAGCACCCGCGGCACCCGCGGCCAGAAGACGCGCCTGCCGAGCGGCAGCAGCATCGCCGGCAGAAACGTCATCGTGGCCAGCAGCGATCCGACGATGCCGATCGCCGCTATGGGGCCGAGGCTGCGGTTGGACTGCAGCTCGGACAACAGCATGCACAGCAGCCCCAGGATCACCGTGCCCCCGGAGGCCGCGACGGGCGCGAGGGTGGCGCGCCAGGCCCGGCGCATCGCCCTGAACCGGTCCGGCGTCAGCGCCAGCTCCTCGCGATAGCGGGCCACCAACAGAAGGGCGTAGTCCGTGGCGGCGCCGAACACCAGGATGAACATGATGCCCTGGCTCTGCGCGTCGATGGTCACCACGTGGTGGTCCGCCAGCGCGTAGACCACCAGCGACGACGACGCGAGCGCCCCCACCGCGGACAGCAGCACCGCAACGGGCAACAGCGGGCTGCGGTAGACGACCACCAGGATCACCATCACCACGCACCCCGCCACCACCAGGAGCATCCCGTCGATCCCGGCTATAGCGCTGGTGAAATCGGCGACGACGCCCGCCTCGCCGCCGATGTGCACCGAGAGCCCGGCGGGCGCGCCGGAGTCGAGCGCGTCACGCAGGCGCGACACCTCGCCCGGCATGCCGTCGTCCGGAACCACGCCGAGCCCGCCCACCATCGCCGCACCGTCGGCCGACCGCACCGGACCCAACACGTCGTCGCCGAAGCCGCCGGTACCCGCCGCAGACCGCAGCATCCGCGCCAGGTAGGCCTCGTCCGCCGGGGTGATCCCGGACCCGCGCTCGGCCACCACCGCCACCGAGGCGGTGTTCGCCCCGCGGATCTGCTCGACGTCGCGCAGCACGTGGGCCGATTCCGCGTCCTCCGGGAGCCAGGCCGCACTGTTGTTCTGCTGCAGGCCGGACAGAGCCCCGATCGCGCCGCCGCCGACCCCCGCCAGCGACACCCAGGCGAGCAAGGCCAGCGCGGGCAGCAGCAGGCGCCGGCGGCGACGCGCCGGTACCGGGCTGCGGAGCTCCACGCCCACGACCGTAACCCGCGGCGCCCGGCGCCACGGCCGCTACGGCGTCAGTGCGCGAAGTGGCGCGCCCCGGTCATGTACATCGTCACGCCGGCCGCCTTCGCGGCCTCGATCACCAGCTCGTCGCGGACCGAGCCGCCCGGCTGGACGACGGCGCGCACGCCGGCCTCGGTGAGCACCTCGAGGCCGTCCGGGAACGGGAAGAACGCGTCCGAGGCGGCCACCGCGCCCCGTGCACGCTCCCCTGCCCGGCTCACCGCCAGCCGCGAGGAGTCCACCCGGTTGACCTGGCCCATCCCGACGCCGACCGTGGCGCCGTCGTGCGCCAGCAGGATCGCGTTGGACTTGACCGCGCGGCACGTGCGCCACGAGAACGCCAGGTCCACGAGGGTGGCGTCGTCGGCCGGTGCACCGGTGGCCAGCGTCCAGCCGGACGGGTCGTCGCCTGCCGCGCTGAGCACGTCGCGCTCCTGCACCAGCAGCCCGCCGCCGATCGGCTTCATCTCCAGCCCGGCCGCCGCGGGTGCCGGGGCGACCAGCACGCGGATGTTCTTCTTGCGGGTGAGCACCTCCACCGCACCGTCCGCATACGACGGGGCGATGATGACCTCGGTGAAGATCTCGGCGACCTGCTCCGCCATCTCCACCGTGACCTCACGGTTGGCGGCGATCACGCCGCCGAACGCGCTGACCGGGTCGCATGCGTGGGCCTTGCGGTGCGCCGCGGCGATGGCGCCCGGGCCGTCCTGCGTACCGATGGCGATGCCGCACGGGTTGGCGTGCTTGATCACGGCGACGCACGGCTGCGCGTGGTCGAACGCGGAGCGCCAGGCGGCGTCGGAGTCCGTGTAGTTGTTGTACGACATCTCCTTGCCGTGCAACTGCTCGGCCTGCGCCAGCCCGACGGGGCCGCCCTGGCCCACGTACAGCGCCGCCTTCTGGTGCGGGTTCTCGCCGTAGCGCAGCGACGCGGCCCGGCGCCACGTCGCGCCCTGCCAAGAGGTGAGCCCCTCCGGCGCCTTCGGCTCGGTCAGCGCCGTCATCCATTCCGCCACGGCCACGTCGTAGTCGGCGGTGTGCCGGAACGCCGCCGCCGCGAGCGCGGTGCGCTCGGACAACGTGAAGCCGCCCGCCCGCACCGCGTCGCCGATGTCGCCGTAGCGCGCCGGGTCCACCACCACCGCCACCGACGGGTGGTTCTTGGCCGCGGCGCGCACCATCGACGGTCCGCCGATGTCGATCTTCTCGACGCAGTCGGCCTCGGACGCGCCGGACGCGACCGTGTCGGCGAACGGGTAGAGGTTCACCACCACCAGCTCGAACGCCGCCACGCCGAGCTCCGCGATCTGGTCGAGGTGATCATCCTTGCGGGTGTCGGCGAGGATCCCCGCGTGCACGCGGGGATGCAGGGTCTTCACCCGCCCCTCGAGCACCTCGGGGAAGCCGGTGAGTTCCTCCACCTTGGTGACCGGTACGCCGGCGCCCGCGATCGCCTGTGCGGTGGAGCCGGTGGAGATGATCTCGACCCCCGCCTCCTGCAGCACCCGTGCGAGGTCCTCCAGGCCGGTCTTGTCGTAGACGCTGACCAACGCGCGCCTGATCGGCCGCCGGCCCGCGTCGCTCCGCACGCCCACTGGAACCTCACTCACAAGATCACGGCCTTCCGTCCGTCGATGGTGACACCGCGCGCCGCGATGGCCGAGACGACCTCGACCAGTAATCGCCGCTCCACGGTCTTGATGCGCTCGTGCAGGGTGGCCTCGTCGTCGTCGGCCTCGACGGGCACCGGTTCCTGTGCGAGCACCGGGCCCGTGTCCACTCCCGTGTCGACGAGGTGGACGGTGGAACCGGTGACCTTCACGCCGTACGCCAGCGCCTCGCGCACCGCGTGCGCCCCCGGGAACGAGGGCAGCAACGCCGGGTGCGTGTTGACGATCCGGCCGTCGAACCGGGCGACGAAGCGCGGCCCGAGGATCTTCATGAAGCCCGCCGACACGACGAGGTCCGGGCGATGCCCGGCGACTGCCTCGGCGAGGGCATCGTCCCAGAGTCGGCGTTCCGCGTACCCGCCGAGCGGCACCGTCAGCGCAGCGACTCCGCCCTGTGTCGCACGGTCGAGCGCCGCGCAGTCCCTGTCCGTGACCACCGCCTCGATCGCCGCGGGGAACGCGGGATCGGCGGCGGCGTCGAGCAACGCTTGGAGCAGGGTGCCGGATCCGGAGGCCAGCACCACGATGCGGGCGCGCTCCCGTGCCGGGTCAGCGGACGTATTCAGGGCTCGGACTCCCGGGGTGTGCTCGACGGATCAGCGGCGCGTTTCAGGCCGTGTTCAGGATAATCCCTCGCCGTCGTCGCCTGTCGGGGAGGGCGGGCGGCCGCTCCCCGACGGACCGCCCCCGGCCGCCTCGGCGGCCGTCACGGTGGCGGATCGCCCTGCCGCGCCTTCCGGATCCCCGTCGTCGTCCGTCGTTCCACCCGCCGGATCCGCGTCCGCACCGTCGGCGCTGCGGCGCGTCCTCCACCCTCGCGGCATGCGGCCGGCCGGCCACGCCGGGACTTGAACCCTGTCCCGCAGGAGCAGCACGACGGCCCCCGCAGCTGCGTTCCACCCGAGCACCGCGAGGGCGAACATGGGCGCGTCGACCCCGATCGGATCGAAGATCCCCACCGTCCCGCCCGCCAGGTACCCGAGCAGCAGCGCGCCGGCGGCCGCCACCGCGGCGACCGACACGACGTATCGCGCCTGGTCGGCGAGCGTGCGCCCGCGAACGCCGCGCACCGCCGCGCACCAGACCGCGATCCCCGCAGGAGCGACGAGGGCGACGGCCCAGAGCGGGCTGATCGGCGCGGTGGGAAGCACGCCCAGCACGGGCAGCGCGGGCGCCGGCCCCGGCGTGACGGCGAACAGGCTGAAGTCCGCTGCGCCCACGTGCGCCACCGTCCCCACCAGGACAGCGGCGCCGCCGACCGCCAGGTTGGGCAAATACAGCACCGACAGCACCACCAGGCCGATCCTGCCGACGGCGGAGGGCTCCGCGGCGAAACCGTCCTGTACGCGGGCCCATCCGGTGAGCAGGCCGAGGACCACCAGGACAGCGCCGGCCGCGAGCAGCGCGCCCAGCGCCACGGCCGCCGACCGCAGTACGGGCCGGACCGATTCCGGCAACCCCCACTCGACGGTGTACCGGCGCGCGGCGCCGAGCCCGGTGCCCACCGCGGCGGCGACGGCGTGCACTGCGGCGACGATGAGCACCGACGGCACGGCGCCGATGGTGGTGACAGGCAACGTGGCGGAGGCGTCGTCGATGAGCAGCGCCGCGACGACCGTGATCACTGCGGGCCCGCCCGCCGCGGCGCCGATGACGGAAAGGTGCCGCAGCGGCGGGTCGTCGGCGGCGGTGCTGCGGCGCGCATAGGTGGCCACCGCCGCCGCCAGCAGCGCAGTGGGCAGCAGTGGCAGTGCGCCCAGTTGCAGGTCGCCGATGTAGACCGGCGTCTGATGCAGCACCAGCCACATCGCGCCGACGGCGCCGGGCAGCCCGCCCAGACCGCCGCCCGCGGTGAGGAGCACCAGCAGCGCCACCGCGAGCGCGCAGGCCGCAGCGATGCCGCCGGGAACGAATGCCACGAGCACGAGCGATCGCTCACGGCCACGGCCGGACCCGGCCGGGTCGTCGTCGTGGGACCGCGCACCGGGGAGGACGTCGTCCCGTCGGGGCACGCGGCGCCTGAGCAACGTGTTCATCACCGGCCAGCGTCGCATCCCGCGGAGCGATGCGGCCGCAGGCGCGCCGTGGTGTGACCGGCGCGACCGCGGTCCGCCCGAGCGCCGGGGTCAGTCCGCCGGATCGTCCCGCCCGCCGGTGCCGGACGCCCCTTCACCGCTGCGGCCCGTATCAGGGACCCCGCCCTGCGGGGTGTCGCCCGCGGGCCCGGCACGGAACATGTGGGTCGGGTCTTCGGTCCCCTCCGGCTGCGGAGGCTCCTGCGACGGCCCGCCGCCCGGCTGCGGCTGTCCCGCATAGTCCGGTCGCGATCCTCCGTACGCCTGCTCCGCCCCCCACTGCGGACTGGCCGGGCCGTAGCCGTACCGGGGACCGGCGGTACCGGCCGGTGGCGGCCCGGCATGGCCCGGCTGCGGCCAGTACCCCTGGGCGAACGCCTGCGGCGGGTATCCCCCCGGCCCGTACTGCGGCCGAGGCGGAACCGGCGGCTGCTGCATGTAGCGCGGATCCTGCCCGGGAGGCGCCGTGTAGGGCTGCTGCGGCGGACCGCCGTACCCGTAGTAGGGCGGCGGCGCCGGGTACCGGTAGTCCTGCGGGCCCCGGGCCCCGGGCGACGGCGCGGAGCCGGCACGCAGGACGCCGGCGTCGACGAGCACCGCGACCGCGGCGAATCCCGTCTGCACCACCGCGATGCCGAGCACCACCCAGAACGCCCAGCCGGCACCCACCCCCGGGTCCAGGCTCCTGCTGATTCCGCCGAAGAAGTTGTTGATGTCGGAGAATCCCAGCGAGCACAGCAGCACGAGCACGGCCGTGGCACTGGCGACCGCGGACGCACCGAGGTTCGGCGTACGCTTCGGCAGCAGGCCCAGCGCGGCGATCAGCCCCGCGATGAGCACGAGCGCGACCACCAGCGGATTTCCGAACATCGAACCGAAGAAGTTGGGGGCGGTTCCGTCGTCAGCGCCGATATACGGGCCGAAGCCGAAGAAGAAGCCGGCCACGCCCGACAACGCCACCACGGCGGGCGCCGCCGCGGCCGCCCGCGCCAGCACGTCGCGGCCGCCGTCCCCGTGTCCCCGGACGCCGAGGGGAGCCTGCCCCGGCGGCGGACCGAACTGCTGACCGGCAGGGCCTGGGCGATTCTGTGCACCGGATTGTCCCGGCGCCCCAGGCTGCCCCTGCGGGCCCGACTGCGGAGCGCCCGGAGCGCCCGGAGCGCCCGGAGCGCCATAGCCCCCTTGCTGCGGATACGTCATCGCTTCCCCTCGTTCGGCTGTGCATGCAGGCTGCTTCACACTGCACGATACGGAAGGTTCCCGGGAAACGACTCCGCCCCGGCACGCGGATGCGTGCCGGGGCGGCTGCGGGCGGCCGTCGTCACAGACGGCCGGCCGTGCACAGGCGGAATGTCTGCGAGCGCCCGGTCAGAGCGCCTTGTAGAGCTCGCGTGCCAGCTCGGCCGTCTCGGACGGCGTCTTGCCGACCTTGACGCCCGCGGCCTCGAGCGCCTCCTTCTTGGCCTGCGCGGTGCCCGACGAACCGGACACGATGGCGCCCGCGTGGCCCATCGTCTTGCCCTCCGGTGCGGTGAAGCCGGCCACGTAGCCGACGACCGGCTTGGTGACGTTGGCCTTGACGTACTCCGCGGCGCGTTCCTCGGCGTCTCCGCCGATCTCACCGATCATGACGATGAGCTTGGTCTCGGGGTCCTCCTCGAACGCCTTGATGGCGTCGATGTGGGTGGTGCCGATGACCGGGTCGCCGCCGATGCCGATGGCGGAGGAGAAGCCCAGGTCGTTGAGCTCGTTCATGAGCTGGTAGGTCAGCGTGCCGGACTTCGAGACGAGGCCGATCGGCCCCTTGCCCGTGATGTTCGCCGGGGTGATGCCGGCGAGAGCCTCGCCCGGGGTGATGATGCCGGGGCAGTTCGGGCCGACGATACGGGTCTTCTCGCCCTTCTCCACGTTGTAGGCCCACGCGAATGCGCTGTCCTGCACGGGGATACCCTCGGTGATGACGACCAGCAGGCCGATCCCGGCGTCGATCGACTCGATGATCGCGTCCTTGGCGAACTTCGGCGGCACGAAGACGACGGACACGTCGGCGCCGGTCTTCTCCATCGCCTCGGAGACCGACCCGAACACCGGAAGCTCGACGTCCGCGCCGTCGACGGCCTTGTGGGCCACCGTGGTGCCGGCCTTGCGTGCGTTGACGCCGCCGACGATGTTGGTGCCCGCCTTGAGCATCAGCGCGGTGTGCTTGGTTCCCTCGCCGCCGGTGATGCCCTGGACGATGACCTTGGAGTCCTTGTTCAGGAAGATTGACATGTATGCGTCCCTTACTTTGCGGCGAGCTCGGCGGCCTTGTCGGCCGCCTCGTCCATGGTTCCGACGACCGTGACGAGCGGGTGGTTCGCCTCGGCCAGGATGCGGCGCCCGTCCTCGACGCTGTTGCCGTCGAGGCGGACGACCAGCGGCTTGTTCGCTGCATCGCCCAGGGTCTTGAGTGCCTCGATGATGCCCTCGGCGACGGCGACGCACGAGGTGATGCCGCCGAAGACGTTGACGAACACACTCTTGACCTGCTCGTCGCCCAGGATGACGTCGAGCCCGGCCGCCATGATCGTCGCCGAGGCTCCGCCGCCGATGTCGAGGAAGTTGGCCGGCTTGACGCCGCCGTGCTTCTCGCCCGCGTAGGCCACCACGTCGAGCGTCGACATGACGAGCCCGGCGCCGTTGCCGATGACGCCGACCTGGCCGTCGAGCTTGACGTAGTTGAGGTCGTTCTCCTTCGCCTTGAGCTCCAGCGGATCTGCGGCGGCAGTGTCCTCGAACTCCGCGTGGCCGGGCTGACGGAAGTCGGCATTGGCGTCCAGCGTCACCTTGCCGTCGAGCGCCAGGATCTGGTCGTCCGGCGTGCGCACCAGCGGGTTGACCTCGACCAGCGTGGCGTCCTCCTTGATGAAGACCTCCCACAGCTTCTGGATCGTCACGGCTGCGGCGTCGAGCACCTCGGAGGGCAGGTGGCCCTGCTCGGCGATGCTGCGCGCAAATGCGAGATCGACGCCCTTGACGGCGTCGACCGGCACCTTGGCGAGACGCTCCGGCTTGGTGGCGGCGACCTCTTCGATCTCCACGCCGCCTTCCACCGAGCACATGGCCAGGTAGGTGCGGTTCGCGCGATCGAGCAGGAAGGAGATGTAGTACTCCTCCGCGATCTCGCTGGCCTCGGCCACCAGCAGGCGCTTGACGGTGTGGCCCTTGATATCCATCCCGAGGATGTCCTGGGCGTACTTCTGCGCGTCATCCGGCGTGGCCGCGTACTTGACGCCACCCGCCTTGCCGCGGCCGCCGACCTTCACCTGGGCCTTGACCATGACCGGCTTGCCGACTTCCTCGGCGATCGTGCGCGCATCGGCGGGGGTGTCGGTAACACGCCCGGGCGACGTCGGCACTTCGTGCTTGGCGAAGAGTTCCTTCGCCTGGTATTCGAAGAGATCCATGTGTTCACCGTCTCGTCTACGTTTGGAGCCCCGCCCATGGGTCCGAGCGGGTGTGTTCGGGACAATATCGGCCGATTCAGCGTGGTCGATCTCATGCCCTGGCCGTTTGTGCAGCCCATCACAGGGCGCACAACGCCGCGAACATGGGCCCACCCACCTTAAGCGAGAGCCCGCGGCGCGATGCGCGCGGTGACCGCCGTGTGGACTGAGACGCCGGACACCGTCACCCCGACGCCGCCGCGCGACCGGCGCCGACTGCGCGGTGGACACGCCCCGGGAGACCGGCTTCGCGCGTATCGGCGGGGTGCCGTTATTGTTACCTCCGGCGATCGACCGTCGGCCGCGTCGGCCCCACAGGGACGCGCGTAGGCGGTCCGCGCACCGGCCACAAGCTGGAACTTCGCCGCTTCAGTGTGACACCGGACACAATCAAGACCTTTGTGACCGGCGTCGCTCCAGGTGGCGCGCGGACTGGAACAATCGTCCAGTCACAGTTTACGGAGCGGCGCTTGCCCCTCCGCGACCGTTTCGTTACGGTCAGCCAGGTAAATATCACGATCAGGTCACGAGTTGTGACGGTGTGTAACGCCGCGGACCGAGCCCTCGATCGAACCGATCCGCCACATACGAGGACCTGACTCTTGACCGTGCAGCGCGAGAACTCCGCAGGCGACGCCCCCGCCGCAGACGCAGCCGAAGCCCCTGCATTCCGCGATCTACGCACCCTTTCCGGTTCCCGTTCCCCGCGCGGCGGAGCGCACCGTGTTCCGCAGCCGCCGCACGCCGTCAAAGGCCGCGCAGCCGTGGTGGCCGTCGCCGCCGGCGCCGTCGTCGCCGCCGGACAGACATTGACCGATAGCGCGGCGGGCGCCCCGGCCGCAGAATCCCCCGACGCGATCGCGCTCGCCTCCGGGTCGAGCATGATCCTCTCGGACGTCGCCACAGGCACCGCTCAGGCCGCCGACAATGCCGCGGCCGCACTCGAGGACGCCGCCACCCCCGCCAATGCGGGAGTCGGCAGCGTGGGCGGCAGCGCGCAGGTGCTCGCGATGCCCGAGCAGGTCGAGCAGGCGGCCGAGACCGCCCGGCAGCTGGCCGTCGGCGCACGGTACGCCGCCGAACGCGCGGCCGCCGAGGCGATGGCGCGGCGCCCCCTGTACGTCAAACCGGCATCAGGCCAGCTGACTTCCCACTACGGCACACGGTGGGGCACCATCCACGGCGGGATCGACATCGCCAACGCGATCGGCACCCCCATCTACGCCGCCACCGACGGCGAGGTGATCGACGCCGGACCCGCCAGCGGGTTCGGCCAGTGGATCCGGGTGCGGGCGGATGACGGCACCGTCACCGTCTACGGCCACATCGAAACCATCGAGGTCAGCAAGGGCCAGCGCGTGCTCGCCGGCGACGAGATCGCGAAGATGGGCAGCCGGGGCTTCTCCACTGGGCCCCACCTGCACTTCGAGGTGTGGGAAAACGGCACCCAGCGGATCGATCCGCAGCCGTGGCTCGCGCAGCGTGGCATCTCGGTGGCGGGCTAGAAGCACCTCGCCCGGGGCTGAAACCCGGTCCGAGACGCAGCACCCCGCGAAGCCCCATCACCCGCAGGGCCCTGTTTCCCGAGGAGGCCTCCGCACACGCAGTGCATTCCGCCCGGTGCACACCGACCGGGCCAGCGTCGTCACAACTTCGTCATCGGAACTCCGCCGATGAGCATCAGCCGCACTTTGCCGGCACTGCCGAAGTCGATCGTCGCCGTGGCGCGATTGCCCACCCCGTCACAGGCGATGACCGTCCCGAGTCCGTACTTGTCGTGGTTGACCCGGTCGCCCACCGCCAGAACGAGATCCGCGTTGCGTGGACGGGCACTGCCGAATCCCTCCGACCGTTTGCCGTCGCCGATGGCACGCCCACCGCGCAGCCTGTCCCCCATCGACCCGCCGCGCGCGCCGGCCCCCGAGCCGAAGCCGCCCGACGCGCCGGTTCCCGGATCTTCGCGTCGCCACTCGAGCAGTTCCACCGGAATCTCCTGGACGAAGCGGGATTCCGGGTTGGTGATCGGCTGCCCCCATGCCGAACGCAGCACCGCCCGGCTCAGATAGAGCCGCCGCCGCGCGCGGGTGATGCCGACGTAGGCGAGCCGACGCTCTTCGGCGAGCTCCTTCGGGTCGCCGAGCGCCCGCATGTGCGGGAATTGGCCGTCCTCCCATCCTGTGAGGAACGCGACCGGGAACTCGAGCCCCTTCGCAGTGTGGAGGGTCATCAGAGTGACCATGCCGTCATCAGAGTCGGGTATCTGGTCGGCGTCGGCGACCAGCGACACGCGCTCCAGGAATGCCGCTAGAGAGCCGGGGGCGGGCAGGCCGTCGTCGCCGCCCGTTTCCTGGGGCCCATCGTCGGCGGCCGCGGCCGCCGCGTTGGCCGCGTCGACGCTGAACTCGTGGGCGACGCTGACGAGTTCGTTGAGGTTGTCCAGGCGGGCGCCGTCCTGCGGGTCGCTGCTGGCCTCGAGTTCCGCCCGGTACCCGGTGCGGTCCAGCACCGCCTCCACGATGTCGCCGACGGAGGGAGGCTCCGCGCCCGGCCCGGCCTCCTGCCCGCCGGCGGCGAAAGTGCGCAGCCCGTCGAGCAGCTCGACGAACCCTGAGATCGCATTTCGCGCACGAGTGTTGAGAAAGGCCACCTCACCGGCGGCCGCATCGCGCAGCGCACCGCCGAAACCCACCCCGGCGGATTCCGCATGCACCGACACGCACGCCTCCGCGCGGTCGCCGATGCCCCGCCGAGGCGTGTTGAGGATGCGGCGCACGCTGACCGTGTCCTCCTCGTTCAGCAGCACGCGCAGGTAGGCCACGACGTCGCGGATCTCCTTGCGCTCGTAGAAGCGCACGCCCCCGACCACCCGGTACGGGACCCCGAGCCGGATGAAGACCTCTTCGATGGCCCGTGAGGCGTTGTTTGTGCGGTAGAACACCGCGACGTCGCTGTAGCGGGCCTGGCCGGCGTCGACGAGCCGGTCGATCTCTGTGGCGATGAACGAGGCTTCGTCGTGCTCGTTGTCCGCGACATACCCGACGATGCGTTCGCCGTCGCCCTCGTCCGTCCACAGGCTCTTCTCACGCCGCCCGGTGTTGCGGGAGATCAGCGCGTTGGCCGCCGACAGGATGTTCTGCGTCGAGCGGTAGTTCTGCTCCAGCAGGATCGTCCTGGCGTCGGGATAGTCGCGCTCGAACTCGACGATATTGCGAATGGTGGCGCCACGGAACGCGTAGATGGACTGGTCCGCATCGCCCACCACGCACAGCTCCGACGGCCCCGGGCCGACGGGTCCCACGCCTGCGGGATCCTGGGCGGCGCCGTCGGCCACATGTGCACCGGCCAGCTCGCGCACCAGCACGTACTGCGCGTGGTTGGTGTCCTGGTACTCGTCCACGAGCACGTGGCGGAAACGACGGCGGTAGTACTCCGCGACCTGCGGGTGATTCCGGAACATCGCGACGGTCTCGCCGATCAGATCGTCGAAATCGAGCGCGTTCGCCGCCCGCAGCCGCCGCTGGTACGACGCGTAGACCTGCGCGACGAGTCCGGCGAAGCCCGCCCGCCCTGGCCCGCCGCCGGACGACGCGGCATCGGCCTCGGCCTGCCCCGGGCCAACAAGCTCGTTCTTCAACGCCGAGATCGCGGCCGTCAACGCGCGCGGAGCATGCTTTTTGACGTCGATGTCGAGATCCTTGGCGATCATCGTCACCAGCCTGCGCGAATCGTCGGCGTCATAAATGGAGAAGTTCGTGTTGATTCCGTCCACCAGCCCCGCCTGGCTGCGCAGGATTCGCACGCACGTCGAGTGGAAGGTGGCCACCCACATGGCGCCTGCACGGGGCCCCACCAGCGCCGCGACCCGTTCTCGCATCTCCGCCGCCGCCTTGTTGGTGAACGTGATCGCGAGCACCTGTCCCGGCAGCACTCCACGCTCCGCCAAGAGGTACGCGATGCGCCGCGTGAGCACCGTGGTCTTGCCCGAACCTGCTCCCGCGACGATGAGCAGCGGGCCGCCTTCGTGCACCACGGCCTGCCGCTGCGGCTGGTTGAGGCCCTCCAAGAGCTGCTCGGCCGGGTCACGCCCCTCGGACTGGCCGCGGCGGGCGGAGGCCCGCGCCGACGGGGAGGACGCCTGCCCGGGCCGGGCGGATGCACTTCCCTCGGACCGGGAGGACTCTGGGGCTGAGGAGATCGTATTCATCGCACGTCAACCGTACCGGCCGGGACCGACGTCTCCGCCACGGATGCGGGCCCCTCACGGCGCCAGCGGGGTCGGCCGGCGGAACGCGTCCGACGGCGCCTCGATCGGCACGGCCGGCCGGCGTGGCAATATGTGCTGTGCCCGTCCGGTCTGCGGACGTGGCCGAGCGTGCGGCAATGACCGGTTTCCAGCGGCGAGAGGGCGGGTGACGACGATGGCAGGCGGCGAATCGTCCGGCGACGAGGTTCAGGGCTCCCCCGGCGCCGAAAGGGTTGACATCGACGAGCTCCGCGAGGAGATCGACCGGCTCGACGCCGAGATCCTCGCCGCCGTCAAACGCCGCGCCGAGGTGTCGAAGCGCATCGGCCGCACGCGCATGGCGGAGGGCGGCACCCGCCTCGTCCACAACCGTGAGATGGCGGTCATCGAGCGCTACAGCGAACTCGGCCAGGAGGGCCACACGCTCGCGATGCTCCTGCTGCGCTTGGGGCGCGGCCGCCTCGGCCACTGAACGATCCAGCACGGCCGCGGCCGCACCCGAGGAAAGGAACGCCGAGTATGCCCGGATCCCGCACCGGAGACAGCGCCGTCGACCGGGGCCGCCCCGCGTGGGTGCGGCCGCTCGCAGCGGTCGTCGCCGTCGCCGTCGTGATCGGGATCGTCTTCGCGATCCTCGCCGCCACCGGGGCGCCACCGTTCGACGACGACGGCCCGCACCCCGCCGACGCGCAGCAGCAGGCCGCCATCACCGGGGTCACCCACAGCTACTTCGACGCGCTCAACAGCGGCGACGCAGCGACTTTCACAACGACGATCTGCCCGGACATGGCCGAGGCGTTCGGCCGGATCACCGACCGGGAACCGCTCGACAGCCCCGTCATTCCCATCGCGATCACCGACATCTCCGTCGACGGCGACGCCGCCACGGCGTCGGTGACCGTGCGCCGTGAGGGCGCCGACGACGACACGGAGACGGTCCACTTCCGGAACGTCGATGGTTGGCGGCTGTGTCAGGTCCCGTGACTGTCGAACGTGGCTCCACCACCGACGGAGCACCTCTTGACCTGCTTTTCCTTCACCCTACCGGCGTGTACAGGTAGAGTCCTGACGCCGGATGCGCCGCACCCCGGACCCACCGTTTCCGGCTGCGCTATCGACGAGGAGAACGCATGACAGAGCCCGACCGCGGAACGGACCGCCCCACCGGGCGGCCCGTCGGCTCCGGCGCACCCGCGACCGACGGCGTGGAGGCGCAGTCCGCGTCGGCACGGACCGGACGGCACCGCGTGGCCTTGACCATCGGTGGGGCATGCGCCGGGGTCGGTATCGTCGTCGCCGCGGTGTTCGGCGCGCTCTACGAGACCGGGACCGCGCCGTTCGACGACGCGGGACAGTCGACTGACGCCGCCATCACGAAGGCGACACAGACCTGGGTGGACGCGATGAACTCGCAGAACGTCGAGCAGATGCGCGCCTCCGTGTGCGCCGGCGACCAGGCGAAATTCGCGGACACGCCGAACAAGCCCCCGGTCTCCGAGCCGGTGCGCATCGACTCGGTGCACGACGTGGTCGTGTCCGGTGCCACCGCCACGGCGACGATGACGGCCTCCGTGGGCACGGGCCAGAACACACAGACCCAGGACTTCGCGCTGGGATACAAGGACGAGGCCGGCACCTGGAAAGTCTGCCAGTCCGCGGGCACCGCGCAAGCGCCCCGGTGACCCGCCCTTCCCACTGAGGCCCCATAGCCCCGCAGAACATGCACGCCCCTGACGAAGAACCAGTGGATCCCTTTCGAGAGACCTTCCGGCGCAAAGCATCCCGGCTTGGCGCACATCGACCGATCCGACCCCTGTATCGCCCATCCCGACCCTGAGGAGCTGCCCGCAGATGAGCACCCCCGACGACCCCCAGCCCCCCACGCCCGGCGACGATCCCCGCGGCACCCCGGGCTCCGAGCCTTCGCAGTGGGGTTTCGACTCCGCGCCGGGCTCCGAGGCGCATGGCGGACCCGACGCAGACGGAAGCCGGGCGGACGCGCCCCGCAAACGCACCGGACTCTTCGTCAGCGGCGGCGTCGCAGCGGTGGCGGTCGTTGTGGCCGTCGTCTTCGCGGTGCTCTACGGAACCGGGACCGCGCCGTTCAACTCGTCGGACGACGCCGACATCGAGGCCGCCACCGAGGACTACGTCAACGCCTTCAACTCCCAGAAGGTCGATGACCTCCGGGGCGCGATCTGCAAGGACGACGCGAAACAGTTGGACGGCTTGACGGACGGCCAGGGCAGCACCAATCCGATCACCGTGGAGAGGGTCGGCGGCGTGAGCATCGACGGCTCCACGGCAACCGCGAAGGTGACGGCGTCGGCCAAGGCCGCGGACGGCAAGCCCGACCAGGAGACGCTGACGCTCGGGTACAAGAAGGAAGGCGACGCCTGGAAGGTCTGCCCGTCCCTCGCACCGCCCGAGCAGGCCCCCGCACCGCAGGCACCGGCCGACCAGGCGCCCGCACCGCAGGCTCCCGCCGACCAGGCCCCCGCACCGCAGGCCCCGGCCGACCAGGGCAACTGAGTCGCAGCGGCCGCGGACGGGGGTCCGCGGCCGCTGGGATTTCAAGCGTGCGACATGTCACGCCCCGGCTAGGGTGGGCACGGATGCAGCACCGGACCCGGCTAAGGAGTGGCAGTCGCCCATGACCAACGGACAACCGCACGTCACCGACGAGACACCGGCTTGGGCGGCGCTGCGCAGCCACTACGAGACCATCGGCGACGTCTCCTTGCGCACGCTCTTCGCGAATGATCCGGAGCGCGGCGCGCGGTTGACGGTGGACGCGGCCGACCTGCACCTCGACTACAGCAAGCACCGGGTGGACGACGAGACGCTCGATCTGCTGGTGGCCCTCGCCGAGGAGCGCGGCGTGGCGCAGCACCGGGATGCCATGCTGCGAGGCGACCGCATCAACACCAGCGAGGACCGCTCCGTCCTGCACACGGCGCTGCGGCTGCCCGAGGGCTCCTCGCTGGTCGTCGACGGCGTCGACGTCGTGCCCGAAGTGCACGATGTGCTGCGCTCGATGGGCCGTTTCGCCGATGACGTCCGCTCCGGCGCGTGGCGCGGCCATACCGGCAAGCGCATCGCGACGGTGGTCAACATCGGGATCGGCGGATCGGACCTCGGCCCCGTCATGACCTACCGCGCTCTGCGGAGCCACGCGGACACCGTCGACGTCCGCTTCATATCCAACGCCGACCCGGCCGACGCCGTCGCCCGCCTGGACGGCCTCGACCCGGAGACCACGCTGGTCATCGTCGTCTCCAAAACGTTCTCGACGATTGAAACCCTCACCAATGCGACGGCGGCACGGCGGTGGCTCCTGGACGGACTGGGGATCGCCTCCGGCGAGCACCTGACCGACGAGGCCGCGGCAGCGGTCTCGAAACACTTCGCGGCGGTGTCCACCCACGAGGACCGCGTCCGCGGATTCGGCATCGACCCGGCCAACATGTTCGGCTTCTGGGATTGGGTGGGCGGGCGCTATTCGGTGGACTCCGCCGTGGGCCTGTCGCTCATGCTCGCGATCGGAGTGGAGGGCTTCCACCGGTTCCTCGCCGGCTTCCACGCCGTCGACGAGCACTTCGCGACGGCGCCGCTGCGCCACAATGCTCCGGTGATCGCCGCGCTGCTGGGGGTGTGGTACTCCAACTTCTTCGGTAGCGAATCCAAGGCCGTTCTGCCCTACTCCAACGACCTGAAGCGGTTCCCGGCGTATCTGCAACAGCTCACCATGGAGTCCAACGGCAAATCGGTGCGCGCCGACGGCACGCCGGTGCGCTCGTCCACCGGTGAGATCTACTGGGGGGAACCCGGCACCAACGGCCAGCACGCCTTCTACCAGCTTCTGCACCAGGGCACGCGGCTCATCCCCGCGGACTTCATCGGGTTCGTCGAGCCCAATGCGGACCTGCCGACCGCCGACGGCACCGAGATGATGCACGACCTGCTCATGTCGAACCTGTTCGCCCAGTCGAAGGTGCTCGCGTTCGGCAAGACGGCCGACGAGATCCGTGCGGAAGGCACGGACGAGGCGCTGGTCCCCCACAAGGTGATGCCCGGCAACAGGCCGTCCACCACGATCCTGGCGCCGCGCCTCACGCCGTCGGTGCTCGGCCAGCTGATCGCGTTGTACGAGCACACGGTGTTCGTCGAGGGCGTCATCTGGGGGATCGACTCTTTCGACCAGTGGGGCGTCGAGCTCGGCAAGCAGCAGGCGATCGAGCTGATGCCGGCGCTCTCCGGGCCTGACTCCCCCGTCGATCTCGGCGATTCGTCCACCACCGAGCTCGTCCGGCGTTACCGCGCCGGACGCGGACGGTGAGCTGAGCGCGCCCCGACCGCACGCACCGGTTCGAGCAGGACGGCACCTGCTTGAGGCCTACTTGAGCAGGCGGGACAGTCGTCTGTCCGCCAGGACCTTGCCGCCGGTCTGGCAGGTGGGGCAGTACTGCAGCGACCGCGCTTCGTAGGACACCTCGCAGATGATGTCGCCGCAGACCGGGCAACGCTCGCCCGCACGGCCGTGCACCGCGGCCGCCGCGCGCTTGTACGCCTTGAGACGAGCGACGTCGGCCTCCGCGAGTTCCCGCACCGCCTCGCCGAGGATGTCGCGCATCGCGGAATGCAACGTGTCGAGGGTGCGACCGTCCAGATTCTCCGCAGGCGCGAACGGCGACAGCCCGGCCCGGTGCAGGATCTCGTCCGCGTACGCCCCACCGATGCCGGCGATCTCCCGCTGATCGGTGAGGACGGTACGCAGCCGGCGCGCGCCTGCCGCGGCCAGCAGCTCGGCGAACTCGTCCCGGCCGACCGTCGCCGCGTCCGGGCCGAGACCCGCCACCATGGGCACATCGAGCGGGTCGGCGACCACCCACGCCGCCAGCGACTTGCGCGTGCCCGTCTCCGTGATGTCGAAACCGCCGGCCGCACCGTCCCCGTCCCCGCCGAGGTGCACCCTCAGGGCCAGCGGTCCGCGTCCGGGCCGCGCCGGCGTCGTCGGCAGTGCATCCGACCATTTCAACCATCCGGCGCGGGCGAAGTGCAGCACCAGGTACAGGCCTTCGCAGTCGAGCATGAGGCATTTCCCCGCGCGCCCCACCCGGTTGAGCACGCGTCCCTGCAGCGCGGAGATCGGCGGATCGAACGTCTTGACCACGCTCAGGGCGGCGACGTCCACACGCTCCACTGTGCGCCCCGCCGCGTGCGCGCGCAGAAAATGCGCCAGCGCCTCGATCTCGGGAAGTTCGGGCATGCCACGAGTGTGCCCGCACGGCCTCCGGTCCGCAGTGGATGGCGCAGAACGGCACGTCGCCGCCGCGGCACGCAGCCGCGCCGGGGGATTCCGGGCGGATAGACTCGTCGGCGTGGCGATCACGACGGCGTATGAGGACCTGCTGCGGCACGTCCTCGAGCACGGCACCCCCAAGTCCGACCGCACCGGCACCGGCACGCGTTCGGTGTTCGGCCATCAGATGCGCTTCGATCTGCAGGCCGGTTTCCCGCTGGTCACCACCAAGCGCGTGCACTTGAAGTCCATCGTCTACGAGCTGCTGTGGTTCCTGCGCGGCGACTCCAACGTGCAGTACCTGCGCGATCACGGGGTGCGGATCTGGGACGAGTGGGCGCGGCCGGACGGCTCGCTGGGCCCCATCTACGGGGTGCAGTGGCGGTCCTGGCCCACCCCGTCCGGGGAGCATGTGGACCAGATCGCCCAAGTCATCGAGACGCTCCGGTCCGACCCGGACTCCCGCCGCATGCTCGTCTCGGCGTGGAACGTCGGGGAGATCCCGCAGATGGCACTCCCGCCGTGCCACGCGTTCTTCCAGTTCTATGCCGCCGACGGCCGCCTGTCCTGCCAGCTCTACCAGCGCAGCGCAGACCTGTTCCTGGGCGTCCCGTTCAACATCGCCGGCTACGCGCTGCTCACCCACATGGTGGCACAGCAGGCGGGGCTGGAGCCGGGCGAGTTCATCTGGACCGGCGGCGACTGCCACATCTACGACAACCACGTGGATCAAGTGCGTACGCAGCTCGCCCGCGAGCCGTACCCGTTCCCCGCCCTCCACCTGGCTCCGCGCACGTCGATCTCCGATTACACCTACGAGGACGTCGAGGTGGTCGGCTACCGGCACCACCCGCGCATCAGCGCCCCGGTCGCGGTCTGACCATGCTGGGCATGATCTGGGCGCAGACCCGCGGGGGCGTGATCGGCGCGGGCGGCACCATGCCGTGGCACCTTCCCGAGGACCTTGCCCACTTCAAGGCGGTCACCGCCGGGCACCCCGTGATCATGGGGCGCGCCACGTGGGATTCGCTCCCGCCCCGGTTCCGCCCCCTGCCCGGCCGCCGCAACATCGTGGTGACCCGCGACCTCGGATGGTGGGCCGACGGCGCCACGGCGGTGCACTCGACCTCGGAAGCGCTGGTCCAGGCACGTTCTTCCGCATCGCCCGAGGCCTGGGTGACGGGCGGAGCCCAGATCTATTCCGCGCTGCTCCCGCACGCGGATCTGTGCGCGGTGACGGACATCGACGTCGACGTCGCGGGCGACACCCTCGCCCCCCTGCTCGACGCGCAGTGGGTCGACGTCGCTCCCGCGGAATGGCAGGTGTCCGCACGATCCGGCCTGCGCTACCGATTCCGGACGTTGCGACGGCAGGCGCCCGGCGATGCCGCCGCCGGGG
The DNA here is from genome assembly GCF_016599145.1 of Tomitella cavernea. GTDB lineage: Bacteria > Actinomycetota > Actinomycetes > Mycobacteriales > Mycobacteriaceae > Tomitella > Tomitella cavernae. Next base: position 24,352 of record NZ_JAENKO010000029.1, on the reverse strand, counting down.
CCTCGTTCCCCGACGCCGACCCCCCCGATGCCGAGTGAGATGGCCACGGTCGGGTATCCGCTCCGGCGCCTGCCTGCGTCCCGTGCCGCTGGCGGTGCTCATCCCCGTCAGCCTCGTGATGCTGTTCTCCCCCGGCTCGACCGTCCCCAGCGGCCCGCCGCACTCCGACAAGCTGGTGCATGCCGGGCTCTTCGCCGCGCTGGCGATCGCGGCGGTCGTCGCAGGCGCCGGATGGCGGAGCACCGCGGCGGTTCTACTGGTCTACGCCGCCGTGTCGGAGGTGCTCCAGGGCGTCCTGCCCATCCACCGTAACGGTGATCTGCGTGACGTCCTCGCAGACACAGTGGGGATCGCGTGCGGGATCGTCCTCACGCTCGTCGTCCGCCGATTTCGGGTTTTCCTTGGCAAGTGACCGATTCGTTACCTACGATCATCGTCATGCTGAAGAACCTGATGCGTCGCTCGCTGGTCCCGCTGTCCGCCGCGGCGATGCTGCTGGCTCTCACCCCCGGCACCGCGGCCGCCGAGCAGGGTGTGGACGTCTCGTCCTGGCAGCACCCGGGGGGACAGGGCATCAACTGGTTCTCGGTGCGCGGCAGCGGACAGCAGTTCGCCATGGTCAAGGCCACCGAGGGGCTCTATTATGTCAACCCGTTCTTCGTGCAGGATTCCTTGGGCATCCGCGCCGCCGGTCTGGCGCGCGGCACCTACCACTACGCGGACGTCACCGCCGACCCCGTAGCGCAGGCGGCCTTCTACTCGACCGTCGTCCTGGGACAGAACGGCCCGCTCGACCTCCCGCCGGTGATCGACCTGGAGGACGCGCGCGGCCAATCCGCACAGCACATCATCGGCTGGCTGCACGCGTACCTGGACACCGTCCAGGCGCTGACCGGGCGCCAGCCGATGATCTACACCGGCGCATGGTTCTGGCGGACCCACATGGCCAACACAACCGAGTTCTCCGAGTATCCGCTGTGGATCGCCGACTACAACGGCGGCGACGGTCCCACCCTGCCCCTACCGGGCGGCTGGCAGGACTGGGCGTTCTGGCAGTATTCCGATGCCGGCAGCGTCCCGGGGATCAGCGGCAACGTGGACGTGAACCACTACAGCGGCGCGGCCGGCCCGTTCGCGCGGCTGTCCAACAGCGACGCGCTCGGCTCGCTGGGATCCCTCGGTTCCGCCGCGTCGGCCGGAGTGGCCGGTGTCCTCGGAAACAAGACGGGGTCCTAGACCGTTCGTCGCGGACTGCCCCGTGACGACTCACCGGTCCGTCACGGCGTCACGGTGACCACCCCGGTCATGCCCGGGTGCAGCGTGCACATGTAGGTGTAGCGGCCGGGCTCGGTGAAGGTGTGCGTGTACTCACCACGCTTTTTCTGCCCGCTGTCCAGCACCGGATCCGCGGCGACGGCGCCGGAGTCGTCCGTGCCGGTCACGTCGTGGGGCACGCCGTTGTCGCGGAACTGCCAGGTGACGGTGTCCCCCACCTGCACGGTGATCTCTGCAGGCGTGAACTGCATGCCGGTGATGATGACGGTCCCCGGCGGCACGTCGTCGAGCGATGCGGTCGCGCCGGCACCGCTCGAGCAGGCCGCGAGCGTGATGAAGGCGAGCGCCGCGCACAGCAGCGCGGCAACGCTGCGCGGACGGGTGCGACGGCGCGCACGTGGACGGTCGGGATGAGTCTCGGTGAACACGCAACCCATTGTGCAACGGCGTACCGCCGGGGCGTGCAGGCGCTCCCCGGCTGCGCAGCCGCCCATCTAGGTGCTCTCGTGCTCGTCGGTGCCTGGCGGAACCGTCCCGAGCCCCGCGTAGGCCTGTTCCGGCGTGTGGCGGCCGGAGACGACGGCTTCGACCTCGGCCGCGATGGGCATGTCTATCCCGTACTCCTCGGCCAGCTGCATCACGATCGGCGCCGTCTTCACCCCTTCCGCCACCTGGCCGAGCTCCTTCGCCGCCGCGGCCGCGGACAGGCCCCGCGCCAGCGCCTCGCCGATGCGGCGGTTGCGCGACGCCGGACTCATGCACGTGGCGATGAGGTCGCCCATGCCCGTGAGCCCCATGAACGTGCGCGGATCGGCGCCCATCACCTCGCCGAGCCGCATCATTTCCGCCAACCCCCGCGCCAGCACCATCGCCCGGGTGTTGTCGCCGACTTTGAGCCCCTCCGCCATGCCCGCCGCGATGGCGACGATGTTCTTGAGGACCCCGCCGAGCTCGCAGCCGAGTACATCCGTATTGCGGTAGACGCGGAAACGGGGCGCGGCGAACAGCGGCTGCAACGCGGTGGCGACGTGTTCGTCCTGCGTGGCGATGACCGCCGCCGCGGCCATCCCGTCGATGATTTCGCTCGCGATGTTGGGGCCCGCCAGCAGGCCGACGGGGTGTCCCGGCAGACACTCGCCCACCACCTGGGTGGGCCGCATGCGACTGCCCGCCTCGAGCCCCTTCACCAGAGAGAGCACGGGCACCCAGGCGCGCAGCGTCGGCGCCACCTCGGTGAGTGTGGCCCGCACCGCCGACGACGGCACCCCCACGACGAGCACGTCGGCCCGGGACGCGGCGGACTCGATGTCGTCCGTCGCGTCGAGGGAATCCGGCAACGGCCGTTCCCCCAGGTACTGCCGATTGCGGCGCTCGCCGTTGATCTCCTCGGCGACCTCGGGCCGGCGGCACCAGAGCGTGGTCCGCGTGTTGTGGGCGGCCAGACTCGCCACTGTCGTCCCCCACGACCCGGACCCCAACACCACTACCCGCACCGGACGGGACATGCGATCACCCCTCGATCCTGCTCGACGCCAACCGTGCCAGGTCCAATGCGGCGGTGGGGCCACTGTGGGTCCCCCGCCCCGGCGGAAGCATCATCGACAACCCGTAGACGCTGCCGTTCTGCACCCACCACACCGTGGGCGCGGACACCGAAGTGGTGAACGCCCGCTCGCCGAGACCGTCGATGTCCTGCACCTCGCCGGCCTGCTGCGCAGACCGCTCCACCTCACCGTAGACGCGCATGATGTCCCCGTCGCCGTCGTTCTTCACTTCGAGGTCGACCACGGGCAGCGTTCCGCCCGCACTCCCCTGCCAGATGCAGCCGCCCGCCACCCGGCTGGTCCGCTCGATCGTCACGCCCGTCTTCTGAGTGATCTCGTCGCCCGTCAGCAGTGCGCACGGGCCGGAGTCGCTTTCGGTGTTCGGGGGGAGCTCGGGGCTGGGCAGCGTGATCGCGTCCAACCTGGCGTCGCTGGGCGGGGCGGGCGTATCCGAACACCCCGCGACTGCCGCACCGGCGACGAGCGCGGCGCCCGCAAGCACCCCGGTCCTGGTCATGACACTGTTCCGCACTCCGCTCCTCTTCCACGTCGACACGAGCAGAGTCTTTCACCGCCTGGATGTGGTGTCCACCACATTGAACAAACCGGCACTCCTGCCGCGGCGGAAGGCGAACTCACGAGCCGCTACACTCGCACACGCACAATCACGCGCCTGCCCGGGCGCGCCACAACAACACATGCACGGCGACGCGACGCACACCGCGATCATCGCAGGAGCACGATGACCGCAGGAGCAAGATGACCGCAGCCCGGTCCGGCCGCGTCCCACGCCCTCGTAGCTCAGGGGATAGAGCACCGCTCTCCTAAAGCGGGTGTCGCAGGTTCGAATCCTGCCGGGGGCACACTGAATCCGCCGATCCCGGAGGCGCATCCATGCTCTCTGTGATCGTGCTCTGGGCGTGGGCGGTGACCGCGCTCAGCGGGCTCGGCCTGCTCGGCCTGCTCGGCGCTTGGCTGACGACGCCGTCCGTGCGCACCGCCCGCACACGCGGAGGCAGGCACCGTCGGCTCCCGCCGAGCCTCGTCCTCAGCCATCTCTCCGTCGCCGCCGCAGGATTGCTCGTCTGGGGCGTCTTCGCCTTGTGGAGCCGCAACGCTTTCGCCTGGGCGGGGCTCGGCGTCTTGGCGGTGACGACGATCGTCCTCATGATGCTGACCTTGCTTGCCGTGGCGGAATAGGGCGTCGCCGCTCAGGTCGCATAGTCGCCCGGAGCCTGCCGCAGGATGACCTCGGCAGTCTTCGACACGAAACTGTCCGGGTGGCCCGTCAGCTCTTCAAGGGCTCGCCGTGGTGCCCGCCCGCCCAGCTCGGCCATCGCCTGCGCCACCCGCACGAGCACGTCGACCGGGGCGGCTCGCCCCGACTCTCCGCCGCCACGTTCGGCGGCGCCCGTCAGCGCCGCGACGACCCGGTCCGCGGTGACCGTGCCCGCATGCACGAGGCCCGCCAGCGTTTCGGACGCTTCGACGTCCCGCCGCCCCTGGATCACCATCCGTACGAGGAGCGGGACCGCATCGGTGCCCCCTGCGGAGCCCACCGCGACGGCGGCACGCTCGCGCACCTCCGCGTCGCCGTCACCTAGGGCCCCTTGCAGTACCGCGATCGCGTCGGGGCCGCCGAGCTCCGCCAAGGCGGCGACCGCCCGTCGTCGCACCGCCGCGTCCGGCGCGACCGATCCCGTTTCCAGAACGCCGATCGCACCCGCGGGGCTCTTCGCCAGCGCCCAGCGCAGCGCCCCGGCCACGTTGGCGTCCTCCTCCGCCAACAGCGCCTCGGCCAGCGCGTCCCCCGGGATGGCGGCGACGGCGTCGCCCTGCCCCAGCACCGCCTGCTGCTTGCGCGCGCCGGAACCCGACCGCACAGCCTTGAGCAGCAGGACGATCCGCACCGTGTCCTGCCAGCCCGTAGGCTCGGCCGACCGCAGTTCGTCGAGCCGACCGAGCAGTTCGGTGTCCGCCGCGATCCTCCGACGAGTCGATTCCCGGAGTTCATCGAGCAGGCCGACGGGCGAGAAGCCGTCGTCGTCCAGGGCCCGCTTGACCGCCGAGAGCGGCATGCCCAGCGATCGCAGGCTTTCGACGTGCACGAGCCGGCGGAGGTCGGCGGCGGCGTATTCGCGGTAGCCGCCCGCCGTCCTCCCGCTGGGGCGGACGAGCCCCAGTGAGTCGTAGTGGCGCAGCATGCGCACGCTGACCCCCGACCGTCGCGCTAGCTCCCCGATCAGCATCAGTCGTCCTGCACCGCCTGCGGTCCGAGCGCGCGCACGCGGCGAGCCGCACCCACCTGCGCGTCGGCCACCGCGTCCGGATCCGCCATGAGCGTCAGCGTATCGCGGACGTGCCCGCGCACGTCCGCGTCGCCGGAACGTCCGGCGGACTCGGCGGCGGCTGCGCCGTGATCACCGAGTGCCGCGAGGGCACGGCTGAGCGAGCGCCGCACCTCCCGGTCGCCCCTGCCCAGCTCCCCGGCCAGCCGCGCGGCGAGGGCCGCCTCCGCACCGAACGGGACGAGAGACACGGACGCACGCCACGACGCACGCGCCACCTCGTCGTCTTCCGCGTCGAGGTGCTCCGCGACCGCCGGCCACGCCGCGCCGTCGCCGATCTTCGACAACGTGTGCAGCGCCTGACTCCGCGGCTGCGGCGCGACCGACCCGAGAGCATCCACGAGCAGCGGCACCGTCACCGCGGACGGCAACCGGGTGAGCGCCCAGGTGAGCATGTCGCGGACGTAGAAATCGGGCTCCACGGCGCACCGGTCCACCAGAGTCTTTGCGAGTGCTGCGTCCGGCTGCGATCCCGCGGCCAAGGCCGCGCGCAGCCGCACCGACGAGTGCGGGTGCTCGAGCAGGTCGGCGGGCCGGCGGCCGGTGTAGATCGTTCTCCGTCGTGTCACGGCGAATGCCTCCTTCGACTCCCATCGAAGGGGATGACACCGTGTGAGGGTCAAGCAGGCGGCGTCGGGAACAGGCGGGCCGAGCACGCGTCAGGAACCACCGATGCCGGTGAGGGCCCGCACCGATCCCAGCGACCCGCGGGGGCCGTCGACGACAGATCCCGCCGAGCCGACAGACCCCGCAGAGCCGAGGGAGCCGGCCGAGTCCGGCGATCCCACGGAGCCGAGCGAGCCCCCCGCACCGCCGCCGGTGAGCAGCGGCATGAAGGTGTCTGCGATGACCTGGTGCCCCGTCGGGTTCGCGTGAATGTCACCGCGGCTGCACATCCACGTCCACGTGCAGATCCGCGCTACGTTCGTCGGCACGGCCCCGACGCCGGGAAGCTCGACGTCACCGGTGAAATCGTTGGTGTCGAACGCGGCGGTCACGTCGGCCGTCTTCCACCCGTGCTGGGCGTTGGTACTGGTGATGACCGCGGAGAGCAGGTTGTCCGCGGGGACCGTCGCCGCGGCGAGCGCCCGTTGCATCCCGCCCTTCAACCATGCGGCGAGCATCGGATTGTAGTAGGTCATCCCCACGTACACCGGGCCGTCGCCGCCCGCCTCGCGGATGCGGGCGTCGATCCGTGCGAGGTTGGTGCGGATGACACCGAGCTGCTCCGCGACGCAGCCCGCCATCGGCAGCACCGACGCCCCCGCCGAGCCCGTGCCCGCCGAGCCCGCCGACTGGGTGATCGAGCCCGCATCCCCGGACCCGCCCGAGACGCACGGGAAGATGTCGTTGGCGCCGATATCGTTGGTGACGTAGGAGATCTGGCCGGGATGCTCCTCGATGAACTCCGCCGCCGCCGCCAACTGCGAGTGCTGCTGGTACTGGCTGCAGTGGCCGCCCTCCACCATGGAGACCGACGTCTCGCCGTCGCAGCCGAACTTCTTGAGCTCGAGACCCGGATCGTCGGCGCTGAGCGCCGCATAGATCAGGTCGCTGTAGGCGATGGGTTCGTCGGTATCGCTGTCCGGCTGGTATCCGGTGGACAGCGAATCCCCCAGCGACACGTAGTAGGTGGTCTCGGGGGCTGCCTCCGCAGGGCCTGCGGCCAGCAATGTCCCCGCGGCCACGAGGGCCCCCACCACCGCGGAGATCGCGGCACGCCGGGCCCGCCAGCCCCTTTCGTGTGTCCCGCGCCGCCGCGGATCGTGTCCCTGCCGCCGAGTCATCGTTCCACCGATCATGCGGCCGCCTCCGATACCGTCATTGCGCCGGGTCGCCGCCCTGCGGGGCCGGATCCGCGTGACGGCGCGCACTGACCTGGCACGCCGACAGGCCCACCGTCCCGCGCTGCACGTCGACGTTAACGCCGCCCCCGACCGTTCACCCCGGGTTTCGTCGAATGGACGGGGAATGCGACGGCGACGGTGGTAGAACCACGACCCCTTGGCCAGGTCGACGACGCACGGGCTGCGGACCGGCGCTGCCGCCACCAGGTCGCCGTCACTCCGGCTGCGGCGCCCAAGCGGCTCCGGCACGCCCGCCCAACTCGGGCCGCGCCACCACCGTGTACAGCGCACGCCCGTCCTCCCCCGCCCCCAGCATGGATTCGACGACGCTCACGTCGCGTACGACGATCTCGACGGGCTCGACGGCCGCCGCGACGGCAAGTGCCGACGCCGCCTGCGAGCGCCGTACCCGGGCCAGCGTGAGGTGCGGGGTGAACCGCCGTGAGGCTCCGCATCGCGAGGCGAGGGCGCGCAGTTCCGCGCGGTCCGGCTCGGTGGCCCCGTCCGCACCGAGCCAGACGACGCTGCCCCCGTGGTGGTCGAAGCTGCTTGCGCCGCCGATCCGCAGCCGTATCGGCGGATGCTCCGCGGCGTCCGCGGCGATCCGCTCGACCAGCGCCCCGACGTCGCGCACGGCACCGTGGAAGGCGAGGGTGACGTGCATCTGCTCCGCGCGCGCCCACCGCACACCCAGGCCTCCCGGCAACGCGGCGGCGATGACGGCCCGGATGGCGACCGGCGGAACCAGTGCGGTGAAGAGTCGGCGGGGGCACCTGTCCCCTGCAGCTTCCGCCGGAACTTCCACAGCGGCTTCCGCACGGATTCCGGAATCGTCCACGCCACCGTCCACCGTCAGATCCAGTCCTTGCGGCGGAACACCACGAACAGCAGCAGCGCCAGGGTGACGATGGCGACCGTGCTGGCGATCAGCCCGGAGACCTCGTCCGAGCCCGGGTAAGGCACATTCTGACCGAACCATCCGGTGATGGCGGTGGGCACGGCGATGATGGCCGCCCAGCCGGTGAGCTTCTTCATCACCGTGTTCAGCCTGGCGTCCTGCAGCGAAAGATTGGTCTCGAAGATCGTCGTCACGAGCTCACGCAGCGACTCCGTCCATTCGGCGACGCGGAGTACGTGGTCGAAGAGGTCCGCGAAATCGCTGCTGAGCTCCTTGGACCAGGCGTCGCTGTCGTGGTCGTCCCGGTGCCGGACGATCGCACTGACCACGTCGCGCATGGGCAGCACCAGGCGCCGGAAGTGCACGAGCTCCTTGCGCAGCCGGTAGTTGGTCCGCTGCACCGATCGATCGTGGATGCGGTCGTCGAACAGCCGGTCCTCGACGTCCTCCAGCGCATCGTCGAACTGCTCGGCGGTGTCCAGGTGGCCGTCGACGATGACGTCGAGGATCGCGTGCAGCAACCCCAGTGGCCCCTCCGCCCCGCCTGCCGTGCCGTTGCGCCAGCGGGACACGGCCCTGTCGACATCGAAGCGGTCGTCGCGCCGGACCGTGACGATGCCGCGCGGAAGCACGAACATCGATACCCGGCTGGCACGCAGGCTCGACGGTGCGACGCCCTCACGTCGCCGGTGCCGACGGCGCCGCCGGCGCCGGACGGCCCCGTCATCGGTGTCCGCCCCGTCATCGGTGTCCGCCTCGTCATCCGTGTCCGCCCACTGTGCGAACGCCGCATTCGCCGCCGCGGCTTCCGCCACCGCCGCGTCCGGTCCTCCGGCCGCGCCGGGTCTGCCGGCTGGCCCGGTGGGCCCGGTGGGCCCGTCGGGAACGGCGCCGATGCCGGTGGCGTAGGCGGTGACGAACAGGTGTCCAGGGTGCCGCGTGGCTTTGGGCCGCTCGTCGTAAGCGATGGTGTCCTCGATCGCATTGGTGTCCAACGCGAAGGTCCGGGTGAGTTCGGCGAGCACCTCCTCGTCCGGCCACAACACGTCGACCCAGAACGTCGCACCTCGCGCGCCGTCGGGGGTCGCGTCGGCCAGCTCCCGCGCGGACAGCCCCTCGACGACACGCCCGTCCGCATGCCACAGCACGCCGCGGAAGCGGGGTGAGGGAAGCGAATCTGAGGCGGGCGCGGGCGCGATGATGTCCGTCATGACCACAGTGTGCCGGTGCGCAGCGAAGCACGTCCTGGAACCACTGGACCCGGATGCCGCTGCGTACAATCGGATCCGGCCCGGCATCGCGGCACGGGCTCGGCCGCGCCGCCGACAGCGTGAAGGAGCCCCCAGTGACCATGCACTCCCCGGGCGCCCGCACACCGCGCATGGACGTGCGTCGCGCGGCGGACCGCTTCTCCACGCGGATCGACTGGCTCGATTCGCGCCACTCGTTCTCCTTCGGCCACCACTACGACCCCGCCAACACCCACCACGGGGTGCTGATGGTCAACAACGACGACGTCGTCGCGCCGGGGCTGGGCTTCGACACCCACCCGCATCGCGACATGGAGATCGTCACCTGGGTGCTGCGCGGCTCGCTGGTGCACCAGGACTCCATGGACAATTCCGGGGTGATCTATCCGGGTCTCGCGCAGCGCATGAGCGCGGGCACCGGGGTGCTGCACTCCGAGAAGAACGACTCGTGGCGCCTCGATGGAGTCCCCGCGGCGTTTGCCCGCGAGCACGACGAGCCGGTCCGCCTCATCCAGATGTGGGTGGTTCCGGACGAGCCAGGCCTCACCCCGGGCTACGAACAGCTCGAGGTGGAGGACGCGCTGCTGCGCGGCGGGATGGTCACCATCGCCTCCGGCATGAACTCGTACCGCGACCACGCGGCGATCCGCATCCACAACCGGTACGCTGCGATGCACGTCGTCAGGCTGGGGCCCGGCACTCCGCCGGCCACGCTCCCCGACGCCCCGTTGCTGCACGTGTTCGTGGCGCGCGGACAGGTCGAGCTCGAGGGCACGGGCCCGCTGGTCGAGGGCGACGCTGTGCGGATCACCGGCGGCGGTGGCCAGCGTGTGTCGCCGCCGGCGGCTCCCGGCACGGACGCGCCCGGCGCCGAGGTGATCGTCTGGGAGATGCACGCGGGACTCGGCGGCCCTATCTGAGCATCTCCTGCCTGAGCATCCCGCCGTCTGGGTGGCCGGCCCGACTTGAGCGTCCGGCTACTGGGGGACCCGCCCGGTACGGCTCTAGCGCAAGTGTTCGATTCGAATGTATGCTCGCATCATGACGGCGGCTTTCCAACCGACACTCTTCGACTCCGCGGTGGACCGGCCTTGCTACCGCCCCCTGCCGCCGGTCGTACACGCCGCCGGCGGGTCCGCGGGAGCCGGAGCACGCGCGCATCTCGCAGAAGGCGCCTGGGTGGAGCTGCACCCGAATTGGCTGCGTGGCGCGGAGGCTCTGCCGGACCGGCTTGCGCAGTCGGTGGACTGGCGCGCGGAGCGCCGGGCGATGTACGACCGCGTGGTGGATGTGCCGCGGCTTGTCCGCTTCTACGGCGAGGGGGAGCCGCTCCCCCACCCACTGATCACGCAGGGGCTGTCACTGTTGTCGGACCACTTCGGCGCGGAGCTCGGTGAGCCGTTCCGCACCGTCGGGATGTGCCGATACCGCGATGGGTCCGACAGCGTCGCCTGGCACGGGGACGATATCGGCCGCGGCCGCACCGAGGACACCATGGTCGCGATCCTGTCTTTGGGCACCGAACGGACTCTCCTGCTCCGCCCACGGCGGCGGCCAGGCGGTGCGGGCCGCTCGGCGTCGCTGCGGTTCCCGCTGGGGCATGGCGACCTCATCGTCATGGGCGGCAGCTGCCAACGCAGCTGGGAGCATTGCATCCCCAAATCGGCCCGTGCGCGCGGCCCCCGAATCAGCGTGCAGTTCCGCCCGCGCGGGGTGCGCTGACCGCGCGCTCCCGCCTGGGCCCTAGGCCGCGCCTATGCCACCGGGAGACTCATCAGCCGCGAGGCCGCACCACGACCAGCGGGCACTTGGTCCGGTGCAGCAGGGCGTGGCTGGTGGATCCGAGCACCAGTCCCGTGAAGCCGCCGCGGCCCCGGCTGCCGGTGACGACCAGTTGCGCGTCCGCCGACCATTCCGTGAGGATCTTCGCCGGGTTCTCGCGTTCGACCACCTGCCGCACCCACGTCCCCGGATGCTGCGCCGCCCGCTCCTCGACCAGGCCGCGCAGCTGCTCCTCCTCGGTGCGCTGGACCCGCCGCCAGTACGGGTCGTCGGCGCGTGAGCCGAGCAGTCTGGGATGCACCCCGGCATCACTCCACACGTGCACGGCCACCAGTTCCGCACCCCTCGAGTCCGCCTCCGCGTACGCGAAATCGAGCGCGGCGAGCCCGGCTTCCGAGCCGTCCACACCGACGACCACCGGCGCTCCGGCCTTGTCCGCCGGGTCGGGGACTCCGTCCGGCAGCCCGGGGATCACCGCCACCGCGCAATGCGCGTGCCCGACGACAGCCCGCGTCACCGAACCGACGAAGAGCCCCGTCAGCTCGCCATGGCCCCGCGTGCCCATCACGAGCAGGCGCGCGTCCGCCGTGCGACCGATGAGCACCTCGGACGGCGACCCCACCTCGTAGGAGGCGTCGATCGTCAGATCGGCACCGTCCACGGCCGCCCGCGCAGCGTCGGCGGCATCACCCAGCACCTTCTCCGCGATGCGTGTGCGCTCGTCCTCGACGAACCGGGCCGCCATAGGCTCTGTGTAGAACACCGAGGGCACCGTCACCGCGTAGAGGAGCCGCAGCGGAAGCGCCCCCGCAAGCGCGTACCGGGCGGCCCATCGCACCGCGCGCGCCGAGCCCTCGGAGCCGTCGACGCCCACGCACACCAAGCCCACGCCCTCCGGCCGGCCGGAGTCCCGCTCCACCACGGCTCCTCCCGTCCGTCGCACCACGCCCGGCGCGGCCCGTCCGCGTCGGATGCGTCCGATACCCATTCTGCCATCCGCCCGGGCCGGGCACGCGTGATTGCGGCAGCGTCACCGATACCCGCGGAAACCCTCCCAGGCCTCTCGACGTTCACGCCGCGGATCGGAGACCACGCGGTCGCGGCGGTCGAAGATCATGGTCCGGCGCGCATGCGTGTCGTAGCGCGGCCACGTGTCCATCGGCGCCCCTTCCCGCGCGAAGCGCAACCAGTGCCCCTGCATCCGCCGGCTCACGCCGCGCAGGTCACGCGCGCCGCCCAGGGTGGTCATGGACTTGCCGAATGTCGTCTCCCCCAGCCCGAACACCGGCACCAGCTCGGTCGCGTGCGTCGCGCCCAGGCCGAGCGTGTCCATCAGCCGCGGCGCATAGTCGTAGCGGTAGCGGTACGTGGGCGCCGTCTGCGTGTGCCCGTCCGCGCAGTCCAACGACGGCTTCCAGAACATGGCGTCGCCGCACAGCGCGGTCAGCGCGTTCTCCGAAGGATACGACGGGTAGGCGGAGAGCACACGCTCGCGCAGCTCCGGCTGGGTGTTCTCGAACAGCAGGTCCACGCGGTCGGTGGTGAGCGGCATGCCCTCGTCGCCGAACTTGCGGAACAGCGCAGCCTCCCGACGGTTGGTGCCGATGATCATGGGCAACCTTTGCGCCTTGCCCTCGGCGAACGCGTCGAGCGGCGCCATCGGCAGAACATCCCCGTCGACGACCGGCGCGTAGCCGAGTGTCCCGGGCTCGTCTTCCAGGGCTCGCCGCATGAAGGACAGCCCGGCCTTGCCCAGGTGCCGGACGCCCGCGGACTCGAGCGCCTGCACCTCGCGGCCGTCCTCAGCGCCGAGCTCGTCGAGGAAGATCCGCGACCACCGCTGCGACCGTTCCGGCCCGTAGCAGACGGCGGCGTTCGCGCTCTGCGCGATAGACCTGCTGAACAGGCCCTCCGCATGCGGCGACGACATGAGCGACACCACGGCGTTGCCGCCGGCCGACTCGCCGAACACTGTCACGTTGTCCGGATCACCCCCGAACGCCGCGATGTTGCGGTGCACCCACTCGAGCGCGGAGATCTGATCCCGCAGGCCCAGATTGGATTCGATGGGGCGCGACGCCGTGGAGAACTCCGAAAAGTCCAGGTAACCGAGCGGCCCCAGCCGGTAGTTGAGCGAGACGTAGACGATGTCGCCGTGCTCCACCAGACCCTGACCACCGTAGAGCATCGTCGCGCTGGTGCCGATGACGTATCCGCCGCCGTGGATATAGACCATGACCGGGCGAGGCCGTGTGCTGGGGGCCGCCGGCGCCAGCACGTTGAGCGTCAGACAGTCCTCGCTCATCGGCTGGTATTTGCCGAGGCCCATCATGGTGGCGAACTTCATCTGGGGGGGAGCGAACCCCCAGCTCAGCGCGTCACGGACGCCCGACCAGGGCGTCATCGGCTGAGGCGAGCGAAACCGGAGCCGGCCCATGGGCGGCAGGGCGAACGGAATCCCGCGCCAGCTGAGGAAGTCCCGGTAGCGGCGGCCGCGCACCCGCCCCTCGACGGTCTCGACCTCCGTGATCAATGCCATGGAGTCACTATACGAAAGCGCTCCCGCTACTTCAGGGCCGAGGATCGCGCCCACGCAGGTGCGATTCCGCCCGGCGCGGGCGCATCCTCAGATCGTGAACGCCAGCGACGCCGGGATCCGCCACCCCAGCGCCAACGCGTCCTCGGCGCTCATCGCACCGGACCGCCCCACCTCGACCTTGATCTGATGCACAACCTCGTCCATGGTCACCCGGCCCCCGGCCAGCCGCGCGAACACCCCGGACGGCATGGTGACGGTGACGTCGGGCTCCCCGCCGATCGGTGCCATCGCCGCGCGCCCGTCGGCCACCTGAACGTCGAGAGTCCGCGGGATCGGGCCGTCGAGACGCAGGCGGACCCGGGCGCCTTCCGGCGCGCCCGCCTTCTTGCCCACGAGGAACGGGACCGCGCCGGCGATCTCGGTGAACGCGAGCTCTGCGCGGGCCCCGCCCTCCTCCCCCGGGCGCGCTACGGCGTCACGGATGTCGAGCTCGTGCATCCAGCAGTCGAACAGTCGGATGCGCATGAACCGCCCGTACGATTCCGGGCCCACGGGAGTGGTGGTCGCGGCGTCGAAGCCCGCCTGCGGCATCTGCTCGAGCGCGTGCCTGCGCCGGGCCAGCAGCGCCGTCCACCTGTCCATCAGATCCGCAGGCAGTTCGTCCCGCATCGACCGTACCCAACGCTCGTTGATCTCGCCGATGGGATTACGGACGTACGCCGCGGCGACGGCGTCGACCGGCGCGGGCGGCGTCTCCCGGCCGTCGAGCATCGACTCGGTGCCGATGATGTGCGCGGCGATATCGTGCACCGACCACCCCGGCAACGCGGTGGCGGCCTGCCACTGCTCGGCGTCCAGCGTGCGCAGCAGCTGCTCCAGCACCGACCACTGCTCGAACAGCGCGGCCTGCACGGCGTCCCGGTCCACCTTGGTCACGGACATGACCCGACATTAACGCACGAAGGCGCTCCCCGGAACGTCGTTGCGCGCGCCTTCCCCTGTGCGCGCATGCCCACGGGTGGACAATGCGGAGGTGACCCGACAGCACCTCGCCGCCGCCTGGACCACCCCCGACCCGCCATCACGACCCGTGGTGGCCACCGGCGCGTTCGACATCCTGCACGTGGGACACCTGCGGCTGTTGGGCGAGGCTCATCGGCGTGGGCGCCCCCTGGTCGTGGGAGTCGAGGACGATGAACGTATCCGCGCGTGGAAGGGCATGACGCGCCCCATCAACTCCGCCGTCGACCGCGCCGCGATGCTCGCCGCGCTGCGGTGCGTCGACGGTGCCTTCATCATCTCCGGGGACCCGGACGTGGCCGGATGGCGCGAATATTGCCGGGTGCTGGAGCCGATCGAGCCGCACGCGCTGGTGTTCACCGTGGGGGATCCGCACGCCGAGCCCAAGCGCCTGGCAGCCGGCGCGTTGGGAGCGGAGGTGTGGGAGGTCCCGCACGTCCCCAAACGGTCCACCACCCGCATAGCGGGGCGGCTCGCCGGACACTGAACCGCCGCGATCCCCGGCGCAGGCGTCCACCCGGCTGAGCAGTTCAGTCCGGCAGAGCAGTTCAGTCCGGCAGCGCCGCGAGTTTCGCCATCGAACGCGCAATGTCGCCCTTGAGCGACCGTCCGATGGCTGAGCCGATGGGGCCGCGCGCCATCGGATTGGAGAATTCGACGTCCATGGTGATCGCAGAGCCGTCGCCCGCCGGTGCGATGGACAGCGTCATCGCCACCTTGGTACCGCTCTTGCCCTCGCCTCGCAGCCCGATCCTCTCGATGGGACGGTACTCCTCCAGCGTCCAGTCGACGCGATTGCGCATGCCGCGGACCGATATCACCGATGTCAACTCCAGGCCCTGCTCGACGGTGTCGGGAAGCTCGCTGCGCCAACCGTCGTGGATCGTTAGCCACTGCTCGAATCGATGCAGATCCGACGCCCGGTCCCATGCCGCCTGCGGGGACAGCGCGAACGTCTCGGTCACCTTCAGCGTGGTCATCGGTTCTCCCGTCCTGATCTACGCGCACGACGGCCGGCCGCGCAGGGGGCCACCCCTGCGGCCGGCCGCCACCGGCGCCTCTGCTCCGGACGAAGACTACTCCGAAAGCTTGCCCTTGATCGTGTCCTGCGCCTTGTCGACCTTGTCCGCGTACTTGCCGCCGGTCTTCTCGTCGACGGTGTCGCCGAACTTCTCCACCGCTTGGTCGATCTTGTCGGGATTCTGCTGCGCGTAGCCCTTCGCCTTGCCCACAAGACCCTTCAGCGAGTCAGCGAAGCCCATCAGGCCCACCTCCAGTCGTCCGCATGCCGGGCTCTCCGGCATATCACACTCCACCGTTCCATGTTCGGGCCGTGATTGCAGGACGGGCGCCACGCGATGGTTTCCCGCACCCCGGCCGGCATCACGCCCGGCCGCTGTTCCCCCACAGTGGCCGCCTGTCCCCCGTGCGCGCCCTGTCGATCCAGAAAACCGACTCGATCAACGCTGCTCCCACCAGGCCGCAGGCAAGCCCGATGACCGTCCATTGCCAGTGGGACGGGTCGATCTCGAAGAAACTGCGCACGAACGGGATCGAGAACAGCACCACGTAGGCCAGGCCTGAGACCACGAGCAGGACGATCTTCCACCACTGGTAGGGGCGTGCCACCACCACCAGCACCCACAGGCTCGCGACGATCAGGGTGATCAGGACGCTGGTCGACACTTGCTCCCGCACGGGTTCGGGCAGGTCCACCCCTTGGTAGACGATCATGTAGCAGACGAACGTGGCGATGCCGATGATGACGCCCGCCGGCACCGCAAGACGCAGGACGCGGCGGACGAAGCCGGTGCGCGCGCGCTCGTTGTTGGGCGCCAGCGAAAGGATGAATGCAGGCACGCCGATGGTGAACCACGCCGCGATGGTCACGTGCCTGGGAAGGAACGGGAAGGGGACAGGGTCGGCGTCCGCGACGGCCGCGATGACCCCGGCGAAGCCCACCAGGAACGCCAGCAGCGCGGAATAGACCGTCTTGGTGAGGAACAGGTTTGCGACCCGTTCGATGTTGCCGATCACCCGGCGACCCTCGCCGACCACGTAAGGCAGGGTCGCGAACCTGTCGTCGAGCAGCACGATCTGCGCGACGGATCGGGTGGCCGGGCTGCCCGAGCCCATCGCCACCCCGATGTCGGCATCCTTGAGCGCCAGCACATCATTGACGCCGTCGCCCGTCATCGCCACCGTGTGCCCGCGCGATTGCAGAGCGGTGACCATCGCCCTCTTCTGGTCGGGCCGCACGCGCCCGAAGGTCGTCGTCCCCTCGAGGGCGTCCGCGAGGGCGTCCTGGTCCTCCGGCAACGTGCGCGCATCCATCGCGGCGCCGCCTGCCGTGATGCCGAGCGAATCCGCGACAGCGCCCACCGAGACGGCATTGTCGCCCGAAATCACCTTGACCGACACCCCCTGGGCGCCGAAATAGTCCAGCGTGGCGCGAGCGTCGGGCCGCACCCTCTGCTCCAGCACCACCAGGGCGGCCGGTCGCGCGGTGGCGGCGACGTCCAGGGCGTCGACGGGGCAGCCGGCCTCGGCGAGCAGCAGCACACGCAGCCCGCGCGACCCGATCTCATCGGCCTCGCGCGCCACCTCCGACGCCGGATCCAGGAGCACGTCCGGCGCTCCGAGCAGCCAATCGCCCTCGTCGCCGAAGGAGATTCCGCTCCACTTCTTCGCCGACGAGAACGGTGCGACGGCCGTGGCCCGCCAGCCCGGGTCGTCCGGCCGCGCCTCCTTTATCGCGAGGATCGACGCGTTTGGCCGCGGCTCCGCCGCCGCGAGCGCCGCCAGCGCCGCGTCCACCCGACTGCACTCCGCACCGCCGCTCTGCGCAGCACCCGCACCGGCGGCGCCGGTCACACGCACCTCGGACAGACGCATTCCGTTCTCCGTCAGCGTGCCGGTCTTGTCCGCGCACACCACGTCTACGCGGGCGAGCCCCTCGATGGCGGGCAACTCCTGCACCAGACACTTACGCTGCCCCAGCCGCACCA
The DNA here is from genome assembly GCF_016599145.1 of Tomitella cavernea. Classification (GTDB taxonomy): domain Bacteria; phylum Actinomycetota; class Actinomycetes; order Mycobacteriales; family Mycobacteriaceae; genus Tomitella; species Tomitella cavernae. The sequence continues at coordinate 6,841 of NZ_JAENKO010000029.1, read as the reverse complement.
CGCCCACCGCGAACGCGATCGACGTCATCAGCACCAGCCCCTCCGGCACCATCGGAACCAGCGCCGCCACCATGCCGATCAGCGAATCGCGCACGCCCTCCTGCGAGTTGACCAGCTGGTTGTAAATGGTCAACGCCCCCGCAGGGAGGAGCAGGTAGGTGACGAACTTGAGGATGCGGTCCACGCCCGAGCGCAGCTCCGAATCGACCAGGCTGAACCGGCTCGCCTCGTCGGCCAGACGGGCCGCGTACGCCTGCGCGCCCACAGCGGTGGCACGGAACGCCCCGCTGCCGGCCGCGACGAAACTCCCCGAGAGCACGCGGGATCCGACGGGCTTGTGCACGGGATCGGACTCACCGGTGAGAAGCGACTCGTCCACGTCGAGCCCTGCGGCCTCGATCACCTCACCGTCCACCACCAGCTGGTCGCCCGCGCCCAACTCGATGATGTCGCCCGCGACGACCTGCTCGGGCGGCAGCCCGGACGCGGCGCCGCTTCGGCGGACCACCGGCTGCGCCTGGCCGACGATCGTGAGTTTGTCGAGGGTGCGCTTGGCGCGCAATTCCTGGATGATGCCGATACCACTGTTCGCGATGATCACCAGGCCGAACATGCCGTCGATCGGCGAACCGGCGGCGAGCACGATCACCAGCAGAACGCCGAGCATCGCGTTGATGCGGTTGAAAACGTTGGCGCGGACGATGTCCGCAGTGGAGCGCGACCCGCGCTGCGGGACGTCGTTGGTGAGCCCGTCGCGCACCCTCTGCGCCACCTCGGCCGCGGTCAAGCCCGGCTCCTGCAGGCCCGGCCCTTCCCCGTTCCGCGGCGGCATCACGGGCTCCGGAGAGCGCGGCATCGGCGCCCCATGGTCCGTTGCCGCCGCACGCATCCGGGCCTCACCTGCGGGATCCGACTCGTCGACTGACACACCGACACCCTAGTGACTCCGCCGCCGCGCGCGTCCGTCAACCGGCGATCCGGTCATCACTCCACCAGCGGTCGCCGCCGTCGCCGAGCAAGCCGACGGCACCGTCGACGCTCCCGCCCGCCGTACCGGCACCGCCGGACAGCGGCCCGAGCTCCACCCGATGCCCGGGCCGCGGAACCGCCAACGCGATCCCGTCGCCGTGGCCGCCCCCCGCCGGGGACCCGACCGCTGCGCACAGCCGCTCGATGGGTTCGGACCAGGCGTGTGGGGCCAGGTCGAAGGTCCCCCAGTGCACCGGGAGCAGCGTCGCGCGCCCACCGGGGTTGAGGTCGCTGCACGCACTGACGGCCTCTTCCGGCGTCATGTGGATGTCCGGCCACAATGTCGAGTAGGCGCCGATGGGCAGAACCGTCAGATCGAACGGCCCGTGCGCGTCGCCGGCCGTCCGGAAAGCCGACGTGTAGCCGCTGTCGCCGCCGAAGAACACGCGACGCCGCGCCCCCGCCACACTCCAGCCTGCCCACTGGGTTCCGTCCCGCCGGAGGCCCCGGCCCGAGAAGTGCCGCACCTCGCACGAGGTGAACGTCAACCCCGCCACGACGGCGGACGACCCCCACCCCAGTTCCACGATGCGGCCGTCGTCGATGCCCCACCGCCGCAGGTGCGCGGCAACCCCTGTCGGCACGATGAAGGTGCAGTCCTGCGTGCGCGCCAGGCGGACCACCGTCGCACGCTCGAGATGGTCGTAGTGGTCGTGTGAAATCAAAACCGCCTCGACCGGCGGGAGCCCCGAGGCGGTCACAGGCGGCCGGTGCAGGCGCCGCGGGCCCACCCACCGGGACGGCGAACAGCGGTACCGCAGAACCGGATCGGTGAGCACCCGCCGCCCCTCGATCTCGAGCAGCACCGTCGCGTGCCCCAACCACGTTGCCGCGCACTCCCCCGCCGCGGCGCCGACGTCCGGCACGATCACCGGGATCGCGCTGGCGGGCCTCCGGCGGTCGCCGCCCCGTCGCATCTCGCGCAGGCCCCGCCACAGCCCCTCCGGCGCGAACGACGCCGACGGCTCGGTGTTGCGGAACCGCTTTCCCCGCGGCGCGACGGCCCCGATCTCCCCGCGCACGTGGCGCAGCTCGCCCGCCAGCATCACCGCCGCGCCCGCAGCCGAGAGCGCCGCGGCAGCGCGGGCACTGCGTCGTCTGCTCCGACCGGGCCGGCTGCGCTGACTTTGCCGGACGGGCTCTGCTGCTCGCACGACGTTCACGCTCCTTGGAACCGGGGTGCGCGGCCTGCGCGCCGCGCCCTGCTCGCCTCCGACTTGTCCTCGCTGGCCCAGACCTTGTTGAACAGCTCCGTCTGCTCGTCCGAGGCCTTGGACCGGCCGCCGTCGTCGTTGAAGACCAGCTTCAGGTGCTGCAGACTCAGTGGGGCGTACGCCGCCAGCTCTGCCGCCCACCGGCGGGCCGCCTCCCCATCGCCGATCCGGTTCGCCAGACCCAGCGTGCCCGCCTGACCGCTGTCCATCTGCTGCGCACCCATGAGCATCGTGCGCGCATGGCCGCCGCCGATCATCTCCGTGAGCTTGCGGACGGTCCAGTTGTGAACCGCCAGCCCCACCTTGACCACGGGGATCTGGAAGCGCGCGCCCTCGTCGACCACACGCAGGTCGCAGGCCAGGGCCAGCTGGGTGCCCGCGCCGATCGCGGGGCCGTTCACCGCGGCGATCACCGGAACCGGCACCTGCTCGATCGTATGCAGCATGTGCACCAGCGCCAGCGGGAAGCGGCTGCTGTAGACGTCGCCGGAAAGGTCGGCGCCCGCGCAGAACGCGGTGCCCGCGCCGGTGATCACGACGGCGCGCGCCCCGCCCCCGGCCGCCGCCTCCACTGCTTCGCGGATCGCGTCGCACATCGACGTGTTCAGCGCATTGCGTTTGTCCGACCGTTGCAGTTCCAGCAACGCCACGGCCCCCTCGTGCCGCACGCCCACCTTCGCGGACTGCGCCTCGGTTCCAGTCACCCGCTCGCTCCTCTCCCGTTCGCCGCCGGCCCACCGCCTACTCGCCGGTAGCCGTTCGATTCGAAGATACAGCCCCGCACCGTCGCCGACGGTAGCGTCTGGGTCACCGGACCGGACGCGCCCCGGCCGGGACGAACCCCACGAGGAGACGGCACATGCCCGCACCCGGCGACGTTCCGGAACGCATCACCGCGCACGCCCTCATCGAGGCCGTCATCGACGCGGGCACGTACGCATCGTGGGACGCCGAACCGGTGCGCCTGCCGCACACCGACGCCTACGCCGATTCTCTGCGCCGCGCCCGCGAGCGCACCGGCGTCGATGAATCGGTCCTCACCGGCGAGGCGACGGTGGATGGCCGCCGGGTGGTGCTGCTCGCCTGCGAATTCGGATTCCTCGGCGGCTCCATCGGCGTGGCCGCGGCCGAACGCATCACCTCCGCCATCGAACGCGCCACCGCGGAGCGCCTCCCGGTGATCGCCTCGCCCACCTCCGGCGGTACACGCATGCAGGAGGGCACCACGGCGTTCCTGCAGATGGTCAAGATCGCCGCGGCCGCGCAGAACCACAAGGCCGCACACCTGCCGTACCTCGTCTACCTCCGCAACCCGACTACGGGCGGCGTGTTCGCCTCATGGGGCTCGCTGGGCCACATCACCATGGCGCAGCCGGGGGCGCTGATCGGTTTTCTGGGGCCGCGCGTCTACGCCGCGCTGTACGGCGAGGAGTTCCCCACCGGGGTGCAAACAGCGGAGAACCTCTTTCGCAATGGCATCGTCGACGGAGTCGTCGCCGCCGCCGACCTGCGCCCGCTGCTCGTCCGCGCGCTGCGGGTGCTCGCCGGGCTGCCGGAACCCGGCCCGCACGCCACGCCCGGCCCCGCGCCGCAGGTCGTCTCCCGGTATCAGGACGTGCCCGACCTCCCCGCATGGCAGTCGGTGATGCTGTCGCGGCGCGGCGACAGGCCCGGCATCCGCGCCCTGCTCGCCCACGCCGCCACCGATCTCGTCCCCCTCAGCGGCACCGGCCAGGGCGAGGTGGAAAACGCGATGGTGTTGGCGCTGGCCCGGATCCGCGGCGTACCCGCCGTGGTGCTGGGCCAGGACCGGGCGGCGCAGACGCCCACGACGCCGCTGGGCCCCGGCGCGCTGCGGGAGGCCCGCCGGGCGATGCGGCTGGCCGAACAGCTGCGGCTGCCCCTCGTCCTCGTGATCGACACCGTGGGAGCGGCGCTGTCCGTCGCAGCCGAGGAGCGGGGGCTGGCCCCGGAGATCGCGCGCTGCGTGGCCGATCTGGTGACCCTGCGCACCGCGACGGTGTCGATCATCCTCGGCCAGGGCAGCGGCGGCGGGGCGCTGGCACTGCTGCCCGCCGACCGCGTGCTCGCCACGCAGCACGGCTGGCTCGCGCCGCTGCCGCCCGAAGGCGCCAGCGCCATCGTGCACCGCGACACCGCGCACGCCCCGCAGATGGCCGACGAACAGGGAGTGCGCTCGCGGGACCTGCTGCGCGACAGGATCATCGACGCGGTCGTCCTCGAGGAGTCCGACGACGGTCCCGCAGAGCTCGGCGCGCGCGCCGGCGCCGCGATCGCTGCGGAGTTGTGTGCGCTCGCCGAGGTGGGCGACGACGACCGCATGCGCGCCCGGCTGGACCGGTACCGGCGCCTGGGACTCCCCTGACCGGGGGCGAAACGCCGCGTGCCGTCCTACGACGGTGACGCTGTGACCGTCCGCACAATAGTGTGGGAGTGCACGAACCGTTCAGATCGGACGACCCGAGTCGAGGTGGGACATGACCAGCAGCCGCCACAGCGGACCAGGCCCGCACACCGGCGCGTACGCGCAGGCCTACGACGCGTCGGTCAACACGCCGGACGCGTTCTGGCCGGCCGCCGCGCGGGGGATCACATGGTCGGCGCCCCCGACCCGCGCCCTGGACGCCGGGGAAGCGGAATCAGGCCACTGGTTCCCTGACGGCCGGCTCAACACCTGCGCAAACGCACTCGACCGCCACGTGGCCGCGGGACACGGCGACCGCGCCGCGCTGATCTACGACTCCGCGATGCTCGGCGAGCAGCGCACCTACTCGTATGCGGAACTGCTCGACGAGGTCTCTCGGTTCGCGGGAGTATTGGCCGCGCAGGGCATCGGCCACGGCGACCGCGTCGTCATCTACATGCCGATGGTCCCCGAGGCCGCCATCGCCATGCTCGCCTGCGCTCGGCTGGGGGCCGTGCACTCTGTCGTCTTCGGCGGCTTCGCGGCCAAGGAGCTCGCCGCGCGTATCGAGGACGCCGAGCCGAAGGCGCTCGTCACCGCCTCCGGCGGCATCGAACCGGCGCGGCCCGTGCCATACCTGCCGATGGTGCGCCAGGCACTGGAGATGACGTCGGCCGCGCCGCGGACGGTGATCGTCAAGAAGCGCGAGCAGGTCGCCGGGTCCGCCGAGGACCACCCCGGCTGGCTCGACTGGGACGCGCTCATGGCGGACGCCGCACCCGCCGATCCCGTGGCGGTCGCGGCCACTGATCCGCTCTACGTCCTCTACACGTCCGGAACCACCGGCAAGCCGAAGGGAGTGGTGCGCGACAACGGCGGCTACGCGGTGGCGCTCCACTGGTCCATGGGCAACATCTTCGATATCCGCGCGGGCGACGTCTGGTGGTGTGCCTCGGACGTCGGCTGGGTGGTGGGGCACTCGTACATCGTCTACGCACCTCTGCTCGCCGGCGCCACCACGGTGCTCTACGAGGGCAAACCCGTGGGCACCCCCGACGCCGGCGCGTTCTGGCGGGTCATCGCCCAGCACGGCGTGAAGGCACTGTTCACCGCTCCCACGGCCGTCCGCGCCATCCGCAAGGTCGACCCCGACGCCGCCTTGATGGCCGCGCACGACATGTCCACGATGACGCACCTGTTCACCGCCGGCGAGAGGCTGGACCCGGACACGTTCGAGTGGGCGGGCAAGGTTCTCGGCGTGCCCGTCATCGACAACTGGTGGCAGACGGAGACCGGCTGGCCCATCACCGCCAACCCGGTCGGGCTCGAGCCGATGCCCATCAAGCCCGGCTCGTCCACCGTGCCGGTGCCCGGGTTCCGGGTGGAGATCCTCGACGACAAGGGCGTCCCGGTGGCGACAGGCGAGGAGGGCAACATCGCCATCCGGTTGCCGCTGCCGCCGGGAACGCTCACGGGACTGTGGGGCGATCCGGAGCGGTTCCACGCGTCGTACATGGCGGCGTTCCCCGGGTACTACGCCACCGGCGACTCCGGCCGCATCGACGAGGACGGATACGTCTTCGTCCTCGGACGTTCCGACGACGTGATCAACGTGGCCGGGCATCGACTGTCCACCGGCGGAATGGAGGCCGTGGTGGCGGGGCACCCGGATGTGGCCGAATGCGCGGTGATCGGCATCCACGACGACCTCAAAGGACAGCGTCCTAGCGGCTACGTGGTGCTCAAATCCGGCGCGACGATCGACGCCGATACGCTGCGCGAGCAACTGGTGACGCTCGTACGCGACGAGATCGGCGCCGTCGCCTCGTTCCGGGACGTCACGGTGGTGGAGGCGCTGCCCAAGACCCGCTCGGGCAAGATTCTGCGCAAGACGATGCGCCAGCTCGTCGACCGGCAAGACGTGGTGGTGCCGTCCACCATCGAGGACATGGCCGTGCTCGAGGCGCTGGAAAAGCAGCTGCGGGGCTAGTCACCTCACCTGCACGGTTGTCGAGGAGCCGCCCGGCGTGGTCGCCTCGCCGCTGCCGGTGACCACGCTGACGACGGCGACGACGAACAGCAACGCGGCCGCGCCGACGGCGGCGAGCACTCCGCGCCGCACGGGCAGGCGCGGAGGCGCGGGCGGCGGCGGTGCCATCGCGGCGCGCACGTC
>NZ_JAENKO010000028.1 GCF_016599145.1 Tomitella cavernea | reverse complement strand
GGCAGCCGGCCGGCGCCGATGGCGGGGACCCGCGGCGCGCTGGCGATGGATGCGCGGCCGGAGCCGCGGGTCGAGCCGCGCCGGGCCGCCTCGCTGTTCGACGAGTCCGGAGGCATGGCGAAGATCACCACCCTCCGGCCACGTGATTACAGCGAGGCCCGCACAATCGGCGAGCAGTTCCGCGACGGCGTGCCCGTGATCATGGACCTCGTCGAGATGAGCAACGCCGACGCGAAGCGTCTCGTCGACTTCGCGGCGGGCCTTGCGTTCGCTCTGCGTGGTTCGTTCGACAAGGTGGCCACGAAGGTGTTCCTTCTCTCACCCGCGGAGATCGACGTCTCCGCAGAGGACCGTCGCCGTCTGGTGGAGACGGGCTTTTACTCCAAGTGATATCCGCCGGCAGGCACCCCCGTCGCGTCCGCGCGGCGGGGGTGCCGCCTATCACGGCCCGGCGGCGTGCGCGGCGCGGACGCCGGACGGTTCCGCCGGTCACCCGGCGTGGGGTGCGCCGCCGCTTTCGGGCAGAGTGATGAGCATGGCTGCGCTCGAGGTCGTCTACGTCCTTCTCTACATTTTCTGGTTCTGTCTCATCGGTCGCGTCATCGTGGAGTTCATCCGCTCATTCGCGCGCGATTGGCATCCCAAGGGGATCCTCGTGGTGCTGCTCGAGGTGCTGTTCACGATCACCGATCCGCCGGTGAAGCTGCTGCGCAAGCTGATCCCGCCGGTGCGAATGGGGCAGGTCCGGCTTGACCTGTCCATCCTGGTGCTGATGCTGATCCTGTTCGTCCTCATCAGCATCGTGGGGCGTTTCATGTACGCGTGAGTGGTGTTCGTGATGCACGATCGTGACCTGATGTGACAGGATGGGCGGCAGTGAACTGCGATGGCCGGGTCTCTCTCGGCTGCCCATGTATGCGATAGGGGAACACTCCAATGCCGCTTACTCCGGCCGACGTCCACAATGTGGCGTTCAGCAAGCCGCCCATTGGCAAGCGTGGCTACAACGAGGACGAGGTAGACCAGTTCCTCGACCTCGTCGAGGCCGAGCTGGCCCGGCTCGTAGAGGAGAACTCGGACCTGTCGCAGCGGGTCTCCGAGCTCGAATCCGAGCTGGCCGACGCCGAGAAGAAGGCCTCGTCCGCCACCGGCGCGCCTGGCGCGTCCGCGGCCGGGGCGACGGCGGTTCCGGCCGCCCGGACGCACTCGTCGTCGTCGGCCCCCGCTTCGGCCCCCGCTTCGGCCCCCGCTTCGACGGGCGCCTCGTCGTCCGGTGTCACCGCCGACGTCGAGGAGCAGTCCTCGTCGGACACGTCGGCTGCGGCCGCATCCGGTTCGTCGGTGGCCGCCGCCACCGAGGCCGCGCACGTGCAGGCGGCCAAGCTGCTGGCCCTCGCGCAGGAGACGGCGGACAGGCTCACCGGCGACGCCAAGACGGAGTCGGACAAGACGCTCTCCGATGCGCGCAGCACGTCGGAGAAGCTCGTCTCCGACGCCCGCGCCAACTCGGAGAAGATGGTCACCGACGCCCGCACCAAGGCGGACTCCATGCTCGCCGAGGCCCGGCAGAAGTCCGAGGCACTGCTGGCCGATGCGCGCACCCGGTCCGAGAACCAGCTCAAGCAGGCCCAGGACAAGGCCGCCGCTCTGCAGGCGGATGCGGAAAAGAAGCACACCGAGGTCATGGGCACCATCAACGAGCAGCGCACCAAGCTCGAGGGTGAGATCGAGTCGCTGCGCACCTATGAGCGCGAATACCGGACACGCCTGAAGACCTACCTGGAGGGGCAGCTCGAGGAGCTCAACCAGCGCGGGTCCGCTGCACCGGTGGACAACTCGTCCGAGGTCCGCGACCGCAAGTAGTGACCGCACGTAGCCGTACCCGCGCCCTGCGCCAGCCCGTTCTGCGCCGCCGGACATTCAGGAGGATCCGATGCTGATCGCAGCCCTGGTCGTGACCCTCGTCGGGTTCGTCCTGCTGGTCGTCGCGCTGGTGATCAGCTCGGTGGCCTTCGCCTGGGCGTGCATCGGCGTGTGCATCGTCGGATTCGTCCTGTTGGTGTTCGACATCGTCCGCGGTCGGCGCGGAGGCGACGGTTCGCCGCCGGACGATGACGCGCAGCTGGAACGCGGCGAGGAGCCCGGTGGCGAGGTCACGGCCGGTCACGGCGCACAGGACGAGGCCGACTAGAGTTGGCGCCAGTGCGGTTCCCCTTTCGGGGGCCGCGGCGTTGATCCGGCGATCACCGGGGAGCCTCCGGAAGAACAGCGGCACGCACGCCGACCCGCATCGCGGGTCGGCGTCCGTCCGCCCAGTAGACCCGGACGGGCGGGCCCGTCACAGCCCTCACGAGCGACCCGGCCTGCACAGCGCGGCCGGGTAAGCGGGGTGGTACCGCGGCGCAGGCGCGTCGTCCCCGTGCCGAGTCAAGGTGGCCCGCGGCGCGGGTGCACGAGGAAACTGGCACGTAGGGAGCCTGAACAGTGACCGACCCCCAACACCCCGGATCCGGTGACAGCAGTACCGCCGCCACGGCCTACCCGCGTGTCGACCTCACCGGCGGCCACAGCAAGGGTTCCGCCGATTTCCCGGCGATGGAGGAACGCGTGCTCGCGTTCTGGGCCGCGGACGGCACTTTCCAGGAGAGCATGCGCCGGCGCGCGGGCGCTGAGGAGTTCGTCTTCTATGACGGGCCCCCGTTCGCCAACGGCCTGCCGCACTACGGCCACCTGCTCACCGGGTACGTCAAAGACATCGTGCCCCGTTACCAGACCATGCGCGGCAAGCTCGTCGACCGGCGCTTCGGGTGGGACACGCACGGCCTGCCGGCGGAACTGGAGGCCGAACGCCAACTGGGGATCACGGACAAGTCGCAGATCGACACCATGGGCATCGCCGCGTTCAACGAGGCGTGCCGGTCCTCCGTGCTCGAGTACACCGACGAATGGCGAGAGTACGTCACGCGGCAGGCGCGTTGGGTCGACTTCGACCGCGACTACAAAACGCTCGACGTCACCTTCATGGAATCGGTGATCTGGGCGTTCAAGCAGCTCTATGACAAGGGCCTGGCCTACGAGGGCTACCGGGTGCTCCCGTACTGCTGGCGCGACGAGACCCCGCTGTCCAACCACGAGCTGCGGATGGACGACGACGTCTACAAGTCGCGTCAGGACCCGGCGATCACCGTCGGTTTCCGGATCGACGGCAATGGCGCGGGCCCGTTCGAGCGGCTGGACGGCGCGCACCTGCTGGTGTGGACCACCACGCCGTGGACGTTGCCGTCGAACATGGCCGCCGCTGTGCACCCGGAGGTCCGCTACGTGCTCGCGGCGGGGCCCAGCGGGCGCCGCGCCCTGCTGGCCGAGGCGCGCGTGGGCGCCTACGCCAAGGAACTGGGGGAGGACCCCGAGGTGCTCGCGCACTTCACCGGCGGGGAGCTGTTGGGCCTGCGCTACGTGCCGCCGTTCCCGTACTTCACCGGCGCCGAGAACGCCTTCCGCGTGATGGCGGCGGACTACGTCACCACCGACGACGGCACCGGCATCGTGCACATCGCACCCGCCTACGGCGAGGACGACAAGGTGGTCACCGACGCCGCCGGGATCACTCCGGTCACGCCGGTGGACGCGCGCGGCCGGTTCGACTCCCAGGTGACCGACTACGTGGGCGAGCTGGTCTTCGACGCGAACCCACGGATCATCCGCGACCTGAAGAACGCGTCGGGCCCGGTCGCTGCAAGCGGCGCCTGGCTGGTGCGGCACGAGACCTACGAGCACTCGTATCCGCACTGCTGGCGGTGCGGGAATCCGCTGATCTACCGCGCGGTGTCCTCCTGGTTCATCAAGGTCACCGAGTTCCGCGACCGAATGGTGGAGCTGAACGAGCAGATCACCTGGTACCCGTCGCACATCGGCCGCGGACAGTTCGGCAAGTGGCTCGAGGGCGCGCGAGATTGGTCGATCTCCCGCAACCGCTACTGGGGCACGCCGATCCCGGTGTGGGTGTCCGACGACGCCGAGCACCCCCGTGTGGACGTGTACGGCAGTCTCGATGAGCTGGAACGCGACTTCGGCGTGCGCCCGGCCGACCTGCACCGCCCGTACATCGACGAGCTCACCCGGCCCAACCCGGACGACCCCACCGGGCGCGCGACGATGCGGCGCATCCCGGACGTGCTCGACGTGTGGTTCGACTCCGGGTCGATGCCGTACGCGCAGGTGCACTACCCGTTCGACAACGGCGAGTGGTTCGACTCCCACTTCCCCGGCGACTTCATCGTCGAGTACATCGGGCAGACCCGCGGCTGGTTCTACACGCTGCACGTCTTGTCGACGGCGATCTTCGACCGGCCGGCGTTCCGCACATGCGTTTCGCACGGGATCGTGCTCGGCGACGACGGCCAGAAGATGAGCAAGTCCAAACGCAACTATCCGGACGTCTCCGAGGTGTTCGACCGCGACGGCTCCGACGCGATGCGCTGGTTCCTCATGTCGTCGCCGATCCTGCGCGGAGGCAACCTCGTCGTCACCGAGCAGGGCATCCGCGAGGGCGTGCGGCAGGCGCTGCTCCCACTGTGGAACTCGTGGGGCTTCCTGCAGCTCTATGCCGAGCGCCCGGGCAAGTGGCGCACCGATTCGCAGCACGTGCTCGACCGGTACATCCTGGCCAAGCTCGCGCTGTGCCGCGACGAGATGACCGCCGCGCTCGACGATCTCGACGTGGCGCGTGCCTGCGATCTGCTGCGCGGCTTCTGCGACGCGCTCACCAACTGGTATGTGCGCCGCTCCCGGCCCCGCTTCTGGGCGGGCTGCGAGGCCGAGCCGGATGCGTTCGACACGCTGCACACGGTGCTCGAGGTGCTCACTCGGTTGGCGGCGCCGTTGCTGCCGTTGGCCACCGAGGTGATCTGGCGGGGGCTCACCGGCGGACGTTCGGTGCACCTCACCGACTGGCCGGAAACGGACGTGCTGCCCGCCGATCCGCAGCTGGTGGCGGCCATGGACGACGTCCGCAGCGTGTGCTCCGCGGCGCTGGGCGTGCGCAAGTCCAACAAGCTGCGCGTGCGTCTGCCGCTGCGGTCCCTCACCGTGGCGGCCGACGGGGCCGGCGCGCTGCGGCCGTTCACCGACCTCATCGCCGACGAGGTGAACGTGAAGAACGTCGAACTCACCACGGACGTCGACACGCACGGCAGGTTCGAACTCGTCGTCAACGCGCGGTCCGCGGGCCCGCGCCTGGGCAAGGACGTGCAGAAGGTCATCAAGGCGGTCAAGTCCGGCGACTGGGCGCAGGGGGCGGACGGCACCGTCGTCGCGGCGGGCATCGCGCTCGCCGATGGCGAGTACACCAGCCGGCTCGTCGCCGCGGAGGAGGACTCCACCGCGGCGCTGCCCGGCGGCGCCGGTCTCGTGGTGCTCGACACGGAGGTGACCGAGGAGCTGGAGGCCGAGGGCTGGGCGAAGGACCGCATCCGCGAACTGCAGGACGCGCGCCGCAGCGCGGGCCTGGACATCTCGGACCGTATCCGCCTGACCCTCGACGTGCCCGACCGGTTCGCGGAGCGCGCGCGCGTGCATGGCGACCTCATCGCCGGCGAGGTCCTCGCCACCGAGCTCGCCTTCGCCACGGTCGACGGCGACGATGCGGTGGTGGAGCTGGGCGATGGCGTGCGGGCCGTGTTGGACAGGGCTTGACCCTGCCGGTTGTGCGACGGTGGTGACTGATCGGCGGCGGTGACGGCGTGGTGACGGGGACGGCGTGGTGACGGTGACCGGGGCGGGTGCGCAGCGCTGGGTGCTGCACATGGATATGGATTCGTTCTTCGCGTCCGTGGAGCAGCTGACGCGGCCTACGCTGCGCGGTCGTCCGGTGCTGGTCGGCGGCGCGGGCCCGCGCGGGGTCGTCGCGGGGGCGAGCTACGAGGCCCGCGCCTACGGTGCGCATTCCGCGATGCCCATGCATCAGGCGCGGCGCCTGGTGGGTCTGCGGGCCGTCGTGGTGCCGCCCCGCGGCCGCCTCTACCGGCTGGCGGGCCGGCGGGTGTTCGCCGTCGTGCGCGGTCTCGTCCCGGTGATCGAGCAGCTGTCGCTGGACGAGGCCTTCGCCGAGCCCGGCGAGCTCGTAGGCGCGGGCCCGGAGGACGTCGAACGCTTCTGCTCACGCCTGCGGGACGCCGTCTACGACGAGACGGGGCTCGTCGCCTCGGTAGGGGCGGGCTCGGGGAAACAGGTGGCGAAGATCGCATCCGGGCTGGCGAAGCCGCGCGGTCAGAAGGTGATCGCTCTGGCGCGGGAGCGGGCGGAGATGGACCCGCTGCCGGTGCGGAAGCTGTGGGGGATCGGGCCCGTGGCAGATGAACGGCTGCGCAAGGTGGGGGTGGAGTCGATCGGGCAGTTCGCCGCGCTCGGGCACGCGGAGGTGGTCTCGCTGTTGGGTTCGACGGTGGGACCGGCGCTGCACGCGCTCGCGCGCGGCATCGACGACAGGCTCGTCGCCGAGCGCGCGGAGGCCAAGCAGGTCAGCGCCGAGACCACGTTCGCCACCGACCTGCTCACCCGCCGCGAGATCCGGGGCGCCGTCCAGGCAACCGGTGAGGCGGCGCACCGGCGGCTGCTGCACGACGGGCGCGGCGCGCGGACCGTCATCGCCAAGTTCCGCAAGTCGGACATGTCCACCGTCACGCGTTCGAAAACCCTCACCTATGCGACGACGGACCGGGCGGTGCTCATCGCCGCCGCACAGAAGGCGGCCGTCGATCCCGGCGAGGTGGGGCCCATCCGCCTGGTGGGCGTGGGCTTCGCGGGGCTGACGGCACTGCAGCAGACGGTCCTGTTCCCGCAGTTCGACTCCGCGGACGCCGATGAACCGGGTGACCGAGGCGGCGGCGGTGATGTGGGCGTCGGCGGTGATGTGAGCGTCGGCGCGGGGGATGCGCGTGCCGCTGCCCGGACGCCGCTGAGCGCCGGCGACGATGTGCGGCACCCGGATCGCGGGCACGGCTGGGTGCAGGGGAGCGGCCACGGCGTGGTCACGGTCCGGTTCGAAACCCGCACTTCCGGGCCCGGTCCGGTGGTCACTCTGCCCGCGGAGGACGCCGCGCTGGCCCAGGCCGACCCGGCCGCCAGCCTGGATTGGCCCGAACGGTGGAGTGTGGCGGACGACACAGATCCGGCGGGTGCGGGGACCGATTTGGCATAGTGGTACGAGTATTCCGACGCGGGTGCCGGGTCGGCGGGGGTCGGCGTCGGCTTCCGCCGGTGCGGGCGCGTCGGGTGGAACTGCTCGCAGACCCGGAAACGCTCCGGTCGACCAACCACGAGGACTCGCCTGTGAATCTCCGTAAAACCGCCGCCGCACTCGGTGCGGGTGCCGCCATCGCACTGACTCTGACCGCGTGCGGCTCGGACGGCGGCGACACGACCACGCCCACCACCACCACCACCGCGGCGGAACAGACGACCGGCGCGGCGGACGGCGCCCAGGACAGCGCGCTGCCCCCGACGCCGACGGTCGACGAGCTCAACACCCAGCTGCAGACCGCGCTGGACCCGGCCGTACCGGTCGAGCAGAAGCAGGACCTGGTCACCGGCCTCGAGGCCGACCCGCAGCTGCTGCAGACACTTTCGGACAAGATCGCCGCGGCCAAGGCGGACGGCTCGCTGACGGACATCGCGGTTGTCGGCCCCATCCTGCCGCCCAACGGCGACGTGCTGTCGGTGCCGTTCAGCGCGAACTTCAATGGCCAGACCAACACCGGCGAGGCCACGCTCATCGCGGTCGACGGCACGTGGCGCCTCGACGGCAACTTCGTCTGCGGCCTTGCCACGGTGATCGGTGTGCAGAGCCCGGCCTGCCCGGCCTGATCCTGCACCGACACACACGCCACGGTGGCGTCGCCCGCGCGGGCGACGCCACCGTGGCGTGTGCGGCGCATCCGCAGCGGTCCGCACGGTAGGGGATGATGGAACGGTGAGCGAGGGAGCATCGGGTGAACGAGGCGTGCAGATCATGACCGGCGAGCAGAACCACGGCGGGGGCGATGCGAGCGGACGCCGCGTCAGCCGCCCCCTGGTGCTCGCCGCGATCGCCGTGATCGTGCTCACGCTCGACATCGTCACCAAGGTGGTCGTCGTCGCGAAGATGACCCCGGGGCAGCCGGTACCGCTGATCGGCGACGACATCCGCTTTACACTCATCCGCAATCCGGGCGCGGCCTTCTCCATGGCCACCGGCATGACCTGGATACTGACGATCGTCGCGCTGCTCGTGGTGGCCGGCATAATCCGCTACGGCCGCAGGCTTACCTCCGCCTGGTGGGCCGTGGGCCTGGGACTGGTGCTCGGCGGCGCTCTGGGCAACCTCGTCGACAGGCTCTTCCGCGCGCCGGGGCCCCTCGAAGGGCACGTCGTCGACTTCATCGCGGTCGGCTCGTTCCCGGTGTTCAACATCGCCGATTCGGGGATCACCGTCGGCGCGATCCTGCTGGCGGCGCTGGCGCTGTTCGGCGTGGAGCCGCAGCAGCGGCCCGTGGCGGGGTCCGCGGACGATGCGGTGTCGGTCGGGGATGCCGAGGCCACTGGGGATACGGGGTCCCCGTCCGATGCCGAGACCGCATCCGATGCCGACACTGCAGACGAAGCGGATTCCGCAGACGATGCCGGGTCCGACGCCGCCGGGCCTGCCGACACCACCGACGGGAAGGACCTGCCCCGCGATGCCTGATACACGCACGATCCCCGTACCCGACGGGTTGGACGGGATGCGGCTCGACGCCGCGCTCGCCCGGCTCACCGGGCTGTCGCGCACGGCTGTGGCGCACCTGGCAGAGTCCGGTTCGGTGCGCATCGACGGCGCCGCCTGCGGCAAGTCCGACCGGCTGCGCGCCGGCGTGTGGCTGGACGTGGACATGCCCGAACCCGAGCGGCCGCCGACCGTCGACGCCGAACCGGTCCCCGGCATGGACATCCTGTATTCCGACGAGCACATCGTGGTCGTGGACAAGCCCGTGGGCGTCGCGGCGCACGCGGGTGTCGGCTGGACGGGGCCCACAGTGGTCGGCGGGCTGGCCGCCGCGGGATTCCGCATCTCCACCTCCGGCGTGCACGAGCGCCAAGGGATCGTGCACCGGCTGGACGTGGGCACCTCGGGCGTCATGGTGGTGGCCGCCTCGGAGGTCGCCTACACCCGGCTCAAGCGTGCGTTCAAGGAGCGCACCGTGGACAAGCGCTACCACGCGCTGGTCCAGGGGCACCCGGACCCGTCCAGCGGCACCATCGACGCGCCCATCGGGCATGCCCGCGGCAACGAGTGGAAGTTCGCGGTGCGGTCCGACGGGAAGCACAGTGTCACCCACTACGACACGGTGGAGGCGTTCCGGGCCGCGAGTCTGCTCGACGTGCACCTGGAGACCGGCCGCACGCACCAGATCCGCGTGCACTTCGCCGCCGTGCACCACCCGTGCTGCGGCGACATGACCTACGGCGCCGACCCGGTGCTGGCCAAGCGGCTGCGCCTCGAACGCCAGTGGTTGCATGCCCGTTCGCTCGCGTTCACCCACCCCGGGGACGGCCGCTGGGTGGAGTTCACCAGCGAGTATCCGGACGACCTGCAGTACGGGCTGGACGTGCTGCGCGAGGCGGCGTGACGGCGCTGAGGCGCGTCCCCGCCGAAGCGTGGACGGTGGTGGTCATCGTCGCCGTGGTCATCGCGGTGTTCCTGGTGGGCAGGGCCAACCCGATCCCGCCGCCGACCGTGACGACGGACGCGCTCGGCCCCGCCGGCGGCGAAACGGTCGCGGAGTACACCGCGCGCGCGGCGGCGAGCCTGCAGGCGCGCGGCCCGTCGGACGCGGAGAGCGGGCCGCCGGACGCCTTGCACTGGGCGCTGGTCTCCTTCGAGCAGGGAGTGAGTGCGGACGCGGCGGCCCGCTCGGCGGCACCGATGCGCATTTCCGAGGTGCTCAGCCACGTGCCCGTCGACGGGGCGCAGACTCCGGTGACCCCCGTGCAGGTCCCCGCCACGGACGACCCGGCCGTGATGGTGGCTCGCGCCCAGTCCCGTGCGGCCGACGTCGTCGCGCAGCGCACGGGGCTCGCCACGGCTCCGGGGGAAGCTGCGGGATCGGGGGACACTGCCGGTTCGGGGCACGCTGCGGGGTCGCGGGAAACCGTGGCGGCCGCGGTGGTCGATGGGCTGCGCGGAGGATGCGCATGCGTGATGGCATTGGTGGTGCACGGCACCCTCGGGGACCTGCGCGCGGTGGCCGGCCGCCCGGGTGTCCTGGCGGTGGAAGCGCTGCCCGCGGACGCGGTGTTCGGCAGCTTCGCGGTGCGCCCGCCGGTACAGTACCTGCGCTGACTGCGGGCGCCGATCCGGCGCGCGGACGGGTGGGACGCGGGTGCCGGGGACGGCCTAGACTCGTCGGCAGCCGGTGGCGGTCGTCGCCGGCCGGGCGCAATCGGCGAAAGGACCGGGCAGGACGTGGCGGACGCGGTGCAGTCGGGGGATTCCAGTTCTTTTGTGCACCTGCACAATCACACCGAGTATTCGATGCTCGACGGTGCCGCCAAGACCGACGCGCTCTTCGCGGAGGCGCACCGGCTGGGCATGACGGCAGTGGGCATGACAGACCACGGCAACATGTTCGGCGCCAGCGACTTCTACAACCAGGCCGTCAAGGCGGACATCAAGCCGATCATCGGCATCGAGGCCTACGTGGCCCCGGAGTCGCGTTTCAACACCAAGCGCATCAAGTGGGGCGATCCCGGCCAGAAGTCCGACGACGTCTCCGGCAGCGGCGCCTACACGCACATGACGATGGTCGCCCGCAATGCGACGGGGCTGCGCAACCTGTTCAAGCTGTCCTCGCTCGCCTCGATCGAGGGGCAGCTTGGCAAGTGGGCCCGCATGGACGCCGACATCATCGCCGAGCACGCCGAGGGCATCATCGCCACCACCGGGTGCCCGTCCGGTGAGGTGCAGACCCGCCTGCGGCTGGGGCACGAGCGTGAGGCGCTCGAGGCGGCGGCGAAGTGGCAGGAGATCTTCGGCGAAGAGAACTTCTTCATGGAGGTCATGGACCACGGCCTGTCGATCGAACGCCGCGTGCGTTCGGGGCTGATGGACATCTCCCGGCAGCTGGGGATCCCGCCGCTGGCCACCAACGACTGCCACTACGTCAAGCAGGACTTCTCGCAGACGCACGAGGCGCTGCTGTGCCTGCAGACGGGCAAGACGCTCAACGATCCGACCCGTTTCAAGTTCGACGGCGACGGCTACTACCTCAAGCCCGCGTCGGACATGCGCGCGCTGTTCGACGACGAGGTCCCCGGCGCGTGCGACAACACGCTGCTGGTGGCCGAGCGCGTCGAGTCGTACGAGCAGGTGTGGACCCACCACGACCGGATGCCGATCTTCCCGGTGCCAGAGGGGCACACGCAGGGGTCGTGGCTGCGCGAGGAGGTTGCCGCCGGTTTGCGGCGCCGGTTCCCGTCGGGGCCGTCGCAGGCGTACCTGGACCGGGCCGACTACGAGATCGGCGTCATCGAGCAGATGGGGTTCCCCGCCTACTTCCTCGTGGTCGGCGACCTGGTACGGCATGCGCACGAGGTGGGCATCCGCGTGGGGCCGGGACGCGGATCGGCGGCCGGCTCGCTCGTGGCCTTCGCGCTGGGCATCACCAACATCGATCCGCTGCCGCACGGCCTGCTGTTCGAGCGGTTCCTCAATCCCGAGCGCGTGTCGATGCCCGATATCGACATGGACTTCGACGACCGCCGACGCGGCGAGATGGTCCGCTACGCCTCCGACCGCTGGGGCGAGGACAAGGTGGCCCAGGTCATCACGTTCGGCACGATCAAGACCAAGGCGGCCATCAAGGACGCCGCCCGCGTGCACTTCGGCCAGCCCGGCTTCCAGATCGCCGACCGGATCTCCAAGGCGCTGCCGCCGCCGGTCATGGCCAAGGACATCTCCGTCGTCGGCATCACCGACCCGGAGCACGAGCGGTACGCGGAGGCGGCCGAGGTGCGTGCGCTCGTCGAAACCGATCCCGATGTGCGCACCATCTACGACACCGCACTGGGCCTCGAGGGACTGATCCGCAACGCGGGCGTGCACGCGTGCGCGGTGATCATGTCCTCCGAGCCGCTCATGGATGCGATCCCGCTGTGGAAACGCGCCCAGGACGGCGCCATCATCACCGGGTGGGACTATCCGTCGTGCGAGGCGATCGGCCTGCTCAAGATGGACTTCCTGGGCTTGCGCAACCTCACGGTGCTCGGCGACGCGCTCGACAACCTCAAGGCCAACCGCGGTGTCGAGCTGGACCTGGACACGCTTCCGCTGGACGACATCAAGACCTACGAGCTGTTGGCACGCGGCGAGACGCTGGGTGTGTTCCAGCTCGACGGCGTGGCCATGCGTGACCTGCTGCGGCGCATGCAGCCCACCGGGTTCGAAGACATCGTGGCGGTGCTGGCGCTGTACCGGCCGGGGCCGATGGGCATGAACGCCCACAACGACTACGCGGACCGGAAGAACAGCCGCCAGCAGGTCACGCCCATCCACCCCGAGCTCGAGGAACCGCTCAAGGAGATCCTGGCCGACACCTACGGGTTGATCGTCTACCAGGAGCAGATCATGCAGATCGCGCAGAAGGTGGCCGGGTACTCGCTGGGCCGAGCAGACATCCTGCGCCGCGCCATGGGAAAGAAGAAGGCGTCGGTGCTCGAGGCCGAATTCGAGGGCTTCGAGAAGGGCATGCAGGACAACGGCTACTCGAAGCAGGCGATCAAGGCGTTGTGGGATACGATCCTGCCGTTCGCCGGGTACGCGTTCAACAAGTCGCACGCCGCCGGCTACGGGCTCGTGTCGTACTGGACCGCGTACTTCAAGGCCAACTACCCTGCCGAGTACATGGCGGGCTTGCTCACCTCGGTGGGCGACGACAAGGACAAGGCGGCGGTGTATCTGGCGGACTGCCGCCACCTGGGCATCACGGTGCTGCCGCCGGACGTCAACGAGTCCGGCACCTACTTCGCCTCGGTCGGCGAAGACATCCGCTTCGGCCTGTCGGCGGTGCGCAACGTGGGCACCAACGTGGTGTCGTCGATCATCGCGGCGCGCGAGCAGAAGGGCGCGTTCACCGGGTTCTCGGACTATCTGGGCAAGGTGGACGCCGCGGCCTGCGGCAAGAAGGCGATCGAGTCGCTGATCAAGGCGGGCGGTTTCGACTCGCTCGGGCATCCGCGCAAGGGGTTGCTGCTGGTGCACTCCGACGCCGTAGACGCCGTGATGGGCACCAAGAAGGCCGAGGCCATCGGCCAGTTCGACCTGTTCGGCGGGGACGGGGCCGCGGAGGAGAACTCGTCGGTGTTCGACATCCCAGTGCCCGACGAGGAGTGGGAGACCAAGCACCGGCTGGCTCTCGAACGCGAGATGCTGGGCCTGTACGTCACGGGTCACCCGCTCAACGGGGTCGAGCACGTTCTGGCCGCCCAGTCGGACACGTCGATCCCCGCGATCCTCGAGGGCAAGGTCAAGGACGGCACCCAGGTGTCGGTGGGCGGCATCCTCTCGTCGGTCAACCGTCGGGTGAACAAGCAGGGGCTGCCGTGGGCGTCGGCGCAGCTCGAGGACCTCACCGGCGGCATCGAGGTGCTGCTGTTCCCCAAGACCTATTCGGTGCTGGGCATGGACGTCGCCGACGACGCCATCGTCCTGTTGAAGGGCCGTATCTCCGAGCGCGACGAGCGACGCTCGCTCATCGTCAACGACCTGGCGGTGCCGGACTTGTCGTCGGTGGGCGTGGCGCGGCCGCTGGCGGTGACGATGGCGACGCGCATGTGCACCCCGGACAAGGTCGAGACGCTGCGCCAGGTGCTCACCCGGCACCCGGGCACCTCGGACGTGCACTTGCGGCTCGTCAGCGGCGAGGGCGACAAGGTGCGCCTGTTCCGTCTGGACGATCGGCTGCGCGTCGATCCCACCTCGGCGCTGATGGGCGACCTCAAGGCGCTGCTCGGCGCGGGCTGCCTGGGCGCCTGAGACCGGCCCGCGGCCGCGTCCGCGGGTGGTGCGACAATCGGGGGTTGTGACGACCAACGAGCAGACGCAGGCAGGTTCCGGGGTGCGCGACGGGCGGGGCGGGCTGCCCACGGCGGGCGACATCGACGCGGCCGCTGCGCGCATCGCCGACGTCGTCGTGCGCACGCCGCTGCAGTACTGCGAGCGGCTGTCGGCGGCCACCGGAGCGCGCGTGTTCCTCAAGCGTGAGGACCTGCAGGGGGTCCGGTCCTACAAGATCCGCGGCGCGTTCAACCTGATGGTGCAGCTCACCGACGACGAGCGTGCCGCGGGCGTGGCGGCGGCGAGCGCGGGCAACCACGCGCAGGGCGTCGCGTATGCCTGCCGGTCGCTGGGCATCCACGGACGAATCTACGTGCCGACGAACACCCCCAAGCAGAAGCGCGACCGCATCCGCGCCCACGGCGGCGAGTACGTGGAGCTGGTGGTCACCGGGACCACGTTCGACGCCGCGTCGGCCGCGGCCCAGGCGGACGCGGAGCGCACCGGCGCGACGATCGTCCCCCCGTTCGACGACCCTCGCACCATCGCAGGCCAGGGCACGGTGGCGGCGGAGGTCATCGAGCAGCTCGGCGGGGCGCCGGACACGGTGGTGGTCCCCGTGGGCGGCGGCGGGCTCATGGCGGGGCTGGTGACCTACCTGCACGACCAGGCCCCCGGCGTGTACGTGGCGGGTGTGGAGCCGGCGGGCGCGGCCTCGATGACGGCGGCGCTCGCCGCCGGCGGGCCTGTCACGCTGTCCGAGGTGGACCCGTTCGTCGACGGTGCCGCGGTCCGGCGGGTGGGGGCGTTGCCCTACGACGTGCTGCTGGCCGCCGGCGCGCAGGTGGTGACGCACGCGTCGCTGCCCATGGTCACGACCACCGTCCCGCGTGCCGACGGCGGCGGGATCGCCATGCTGCAGGTGGACGAGGGTGCGGTATGCACCGCGATGCTGGACCTCTACCAGACCGAGGGCGTCATCGCCGAGCCTGCCGGGGCGCTGGCAGTGACGGCGCTCGAGCAGATGCGAATGGAGCCGGGCTCCACCGTGGTGTGCGTGATCAGCGGGGGCAACAACGATGTCTCGCGCTACGGGGAGATCCTCGAACGTTCGTTGGTGCACCTGGGGCTCAAGCATTACTTCCTGGTCGACTTCCCGCAGGAGCCGGGTGCGCTGCGCCGGTTCCTGGACGAGGTCCTGGGACCGGACGACGACATCACGCTGTTCGAGTACGTCAAGCGCAACAACAGGGAGACCGGCGAGGCGCTCGTCGGCGTCGAGCTGGGCGAGCGCGAGGCCCTGGCCGCGCTGCTGGCGCGCATGGAGGCGTCGGCGATGCAGGTGGACCGGCTGGTGCCGGGGTCGCCGGCGTACCGTTACCTGACCTGACGGCCACCCGAACGGGCCGGGGTTGGACCTGACGGGCCGGTTTGGCGGATCATGCGCGGCCGAGGAGCCGCGCCACCACCCGTGCGTGCAGGTCGGGGTCCGGCCCC
This sequence comes from Tomitella cavernea, assembly GCF_016599145.1. Lineage (GTDB taxonomy): Bacteria > Actinomycetota > Actinomycetes > Mycobacteriales > Mycobacteriaceae > Tomitella > Tomitella cavernae. The sequence continues at coordinate 40,923 of NZ_JAENKO010000028.1, read as the reverse complement.
GGCAGGTCCAGCAGTGCGGCCAGGAGGATGCCGTCCCCGACGAGGCGGACGATCTCCGCATCCACCGGGTCGTCGAACTCCTTCTGCAGCCCCGCATCCCAACCGCGCAGCACCTCGGTCATCGCGGCCTGGACGACCTCGTGCCGCCCGTCGAGGCCGCGCAGCGCCGCGATTGCCGACTGGTATAGCGGCTTGTCGCTGAACGAATCGTCGTCCAGGGCCTGCAGGTAGAACTCCGCGACGGTGGTCCCGCCGGCCACGGCGGCGTCCAGCTCCGCGTCGGAACGTGCGCCGAGGCGCCGGACCATTGCCGCGAGCATCGCCTCTTTGGTGGGGAAGTGGTACAGAAGTCCGCCTTTGGACACGCCGGCGTCCGCCGCGACGGCCTCGAGAGTCGCCGCTCCGGGCCCCTCGCGCAGCAGGACGCGTTCCAGCGCGTCGAGGATCCTGTCGGGAGTGGACTGCCGCGTGGTCATGCGCATCACCCTACACAGGGCTATACCGTCCGGACGGTACACTGCTATTCTCTGTACCGTCCGGACGGTTTTGAGGTCGCGAGCGCCGCACACGGCGCGCGGCGGGGAGTCGAAGGTAGGGGAAATGTCGACGGCGATGGTCGAACGCGGATCGACGCGGGCCGGCGTGCGCGATTGGATCGGCCTGGCTGTGCTGTGCGGGGCGGTGCTCATCATCGCCATCGACGCCACGGTGCTGGACCTGGCCGTGCCGTCCATATCGGAGCACCTGGAACCGTCCACGGCACAGTTGCTGTGGATCATCGACATCTATTCGTTCGTCCTCGCCGCACTGCTGGTGACGATGGGGGTGCTGGCGGACAGGGTGGGGCGCCGCCGGCTGCTCATGCTCGGCGTCGCGGGCTTCGGCGCGGCGTCGGTGCTCGCGGCGTTCTCCGTATCGCCCGCGATGCTCATCGCCGCCCGTGTGCTGCAGGGCCTGTTCGGGGCGATGCTCATGCCGTCGACGCTCGGGATCATCCGCGCGACCTTCCTCGACGGCCGCCAGCGGGCCACGGCCATCGGCGTGTGGGGTGCGATGTGGGGAGGGGGTGCGGCCGGCGGACCGCTCGTGGGCGGATGGCTGCTGGAACATTTCTGGTGGGGCTCGGTGTTCCTCGTCGCTGTCCCGGTCCTCCTTGTCATGCTCGTCGCCATGCCGTTCGTGCTGCGCGAGTCGCGGGATCCGCACCCCGGCCGGTTCGATCTTCCCGGGGTGCTGCTGTCCGCGGGCGCCCTGGTGCCGCTGATCTACGCGCTGAAGGACGCCGCGTCGCACGGGCTGAGCGCACGCACCGGCGCCCTCGTCGTGGCGGGCGTTCTGTGCGGGTGGGCGTTCGTGTCCCGGCAGCGCCGCGCCGCCGACCCGATGATCGACGTGCGCCTGTTCCGCAATCCGGTGTTCTCCACGGCTATCCTCACGAACCTGCTGTCCGTGTTCGGGCTCGCCGGAGTGCTGTTCTTCGGCACCCAGTACCTGCAGATGGTGCTCGGGTACTCGCCGTTGGAGGCGGGGCTGCTCGCGGCCCCCGGCACCGCGGCGAGCATGGTGGCGGCGCTGCTCGCCGCAGCGGTGGCGCGCCGGATCGGGGTGCGTCGGGCGCTGGCAGGGTCGATCCTGTTCGCCGCCGCCGGCGGGGTCCTGCTCATGGCGCTGGGCGTCGACGGCCGGGCGCTCGTGTTCGTCGTGGGTTTCGTCGTGGTGGGGCTCGGCAGCGGTCTGGGGCTCACGCTCACCTCTGCCGTCGTGGTCGACGTGGTCGAGCCGGAGCGTGCGGGGGCGGCCTCGGGGATCTCCGAAACATCGTACGAGCTCGGCGTCGCGGCGGGGGTCGCGGTGCTCGGCAGCGTGGTGATGGGCATCTACCGGGCGGGCGTCGACGTGGCCGGGCTCGCCACGGGGCAGGGGGCCGCGGTGCGGGACACGCTCGGCGGCGCGGTGCGCGTGGCCGGTGAACTCGGCGGGCCGCAGGGCGACGCGCTGCTCGACTCGGCCCGGCACGCCTTCGTGAACGGCATGCACGTGGCGGCGGGGTCCACCGCGGTGCTGCTGGCGTGCGCGGCGGCGGCGGTGCTCGTGCTGCTGCGCGGCAGCTCGACGGAGCGCGATCCGGTGTGGGCGGACGGCAATTCGTCCTCTTGAGCGCGGGTGGCGGCGGGAGTATCGTTACAAGTTATGAAGAACGCCGTCCAGGCTGCCGAAGCTGCCCGGTGGCGGCCGTCCCCGTGAAGCGGGAATGTCCCCGTAATGCGGAATCGTCTCAGTAAGGGCGGTGGATCTGCACCGCCGCCTTCTCGGATGACATCAGATCGGCCCCGGCCGTCGGCCAGGGGCGGAACACTTCGGAGCGCGCTCCGTGCTCGGTCGTTGCCATCGGCGCGGCGCGTGCCATGATCATGACGTGGGTATCCGATGGGGAGCAGGCTGCCCGATGAGGGGATGACGGAGAATGCTGTCGGTGCGATGGGGAATGCGGGAACCAGGGCGGAAAACACAAGCGTTGCAGCATGGCCGGGTGCAGCGTCGGCGGCACCCCGGTAGGCGGGCCGCGCTGGCGAGCTGCAGCCTGCTGGCCGCGGCCGGACTTCTGGTCGCGTGCAGCAGCGATGCCGGCGGGGGCGCGTCCGGCGCCGCGGCGGCCACTGCCACCGGTACCGCGGGGGAGGGTGGTGCCGGCGCGGCGGACGCCGTGTCGGCGGACTCGTTGCCGCGCTTCGAAATCGACGCCGATGCGACCACTGCGGGCGGCGCCATGTCGTACACTCTGCCGTCCACGGAGGCCCCCGCGGGGACGGTCATGGTCACGCTGAAGAACAACGACACGATGATGCCGCACCAGGCGCAATTGCTGAAGCTGCATTCAGGCGTGACGGTCCCGCAGTTCACCGCCGCGCTCGCCTCACCGGCGGGGGTCGGGGCGGTGATGCCTCTGGCGGACTTTGCAGGCGGACCCAACGCGGTCATGCCCGGCGACGAGTCCAGTGTGGTCGTGCACCTTGACCCCGGCGCCACTTACATGGTGATCTGCCAGATCCCCGGGCCCGGCGGCAAGCCTCATTACGCGCTGGGGATGATCGCGCACTTCACGACGGGGGCCACGGCGCAGAGCGACGGGTGGCCGAAGACCGACGCCACCGTGAAGATGACCGACTTCAAGTTCTCGGAACCGTCGTCGATCGACTGGAACAAGCCGATCACAGTGGTCAACGAAGGCGACCAGCCGCACGAGCTGGCCGTCCTGGCGCCCGCCGACGGCAAGACGATGGACGACGTGCGGGCGGCGCTGTCGGCGCCGGAGGGCGCCTCGCCGGGGCCGTCGCCCTATAAGACCTACGGCGGCGTCGCTGCGGCAGCGCCGGATGTGCAGCAGCAGACCACGCTGAAGCTTGACGCGGGAGACTATCTGCTCGTGTGCTTCGTGGTCGATCCGTCCACAGGAAAACCCCACTACATGCTGGGAATGGAGCAGCCCATCACGGTCGGGTAGCCGGATGGGGCGGGGTCGCATGCGCGCTGCATGCGACCCCGCGTCCAGGTCAGCGGTTGAGGTTGCCGATGTCGATGGGAACCTGCACGCCGGTCATGTACTTGGCCTCGTCGGAGCACACCCATGCGACGACGTCCGCGATCTCCTCTGGCTGCGAGATCGCGTAGGGCAGCGAGTTCATGAAGATCGGCGCCAGGGTGTGGGCGTGCTTCGCGAACAGCGGCCCCATGTCCGAGGACATGTTCATCCCGGTCTCCACGCCGGCAGGATGAATCGTGTTGACGCGGATCTTGTGCTCGCCCAGCTCGTTCGCCATCGTCCTGGCCAGCCCGGTGATGCCGTGCTTGGTCGCCGTGTAGTGCCCGGTGAACGGTGTGCCCTTGAGCCCGGACACGGAGCTGGTGAACACGATCGCGCCGCCCTCGCCCTGGTCGATCAGGTAGGGGATGGCCGCCTTGGCCGTGTTGAAGGTGCCCGTCAGGTTGACGTCGACGGTCTCCTTCCAGTCCTCGGCCGAGACCTCCCAGCTCATGCGCCCGGAGCAGATGCCCGCGTTGGCGATGACGACGTCGAGCCGCCCGAACGCGTCGAGGCCCTCCTGCAGCGCCGCGGACAGCCCGTCGAAGTCGCGCACGTCGGCGACCTTGGCGACGATCTTCCCGCCGGCCTCCTCGACCAGGCGGACGGTCTCGTCCAGGTCGGCCCTGCTTGCACCCGGGTAGGGCGTCGATCGGAACTCGGCGCACACGTCGACGGCGATGATGTCCGCGCCCTCGTTCGCGAACTTCACCGCCTCCGCCCGGCCCTGACCTCGCGCCGTGCCGGTGATGAATGCGACCTTCCCCGCGAACCGTCCCTCGTTTCTGCTCATGCTCTGCCTTCCTTGCGACCGGTGCGTCTCCTCGCGGTCGCGAATGTGGGTCAACAACGATGACAGAGACCAAACTATCGGGAAGCGCCGCCCGCGCCCACCCCGCCGTCCCACTGGTATTGAACTGCAGTGACAGAGGGGGCGGACGGCGCGGCGGCGCGTCGATTCGGGTCCCGGATCAGTGCAGGACTCGCTCGTGCTTGTCACGGTCGAACTCCGGCAGCGGTCCGCCCTCGTAGAGGTGCTGCGCCAGATCCGGGTCGGCCAGGTGCAGCCGGCCCACCGCGATCAGGTCGAACTCCTCGTCGGTGAGGCGCCGGTGCAGCTCTTCGCGGTTGTCCTCGCTGGGGATGGTGCCGGCGCTGCGTCCCTCGCGCAGCGTCTTGCCCAGCCCGAAGCTGCCGACGGCCATGGTGCGGGCGCCGGTGAGCCTCTTCGCCCATCCGGCGAGCGAGCACGGGTCGCCGTCGAAGACGGGGGCGTCGAAGCGCCGGATGGAGGCGTCGAGCACGTCCGCGCCCGCGTCGACCAGCGTGCCCAGCAGCACCTTGAGCTCTTCAGGCGTGTCGGCGATGCGGGCCTTGTAGTCCTGCTGCTTGTGCTGGGAGAAGCGGTAGAAGATCGGCAGCTCGTCGCCGATCTCCGCGCGGATCGCCGCGACGACGGCGGCAGGGAATGCGGCGCGCGCCGCGAGGCTGCCGCCCCACTCGTCGGTGCGCCGGTTGGTGTCGGCCCACATGAACGCGTCGAGCAGGTAGCCGTGGCCGCCGTGGATGGCGATGCCGTCGAAGCCCGCGTCCACCGCGTTGCGCGCCGAGCGCACGTACGCGGACAGCACGTCGTCGATGTCCTGCGCCGTCATCGGTTCGGTGGCGGGGGAGTAGCGGGCGACGAGCTTCTCCGGGTACGAGGTGACGCCGGGCGTGCCCCACAGGCCGGACGGGCGCATCGGCTTGATCGCGGGGTCGGGTCGGCCCATCGCGCCCCACAGCGGGCCCACGTGCCACAGCTGCGGGATGATCTTGCCGCCCGCGGCGTGGACGTCGTCCGTCACGCGCCGCCAGCCGGCCAGCGCCTCGTCGCCGAACATGTGGGGGACCGACGGGTTCTCCACGGCGGCGGGGTGGTCGATGGTGACGCCCTCGGTGATGAGCAGGCCGGTGCCGCCCTCGGCGCGTTTGCGGTAGTAGTCGGCCACGTCGGCGCCGGGCACGCCGTTCGGGGAGTGCGAGCGGGTCATCGGCGACATGACCAGACGGTTCTTCAGCTCCAGCGAGCGGATGCTCAGCGGGCGGAAGATCGGCGACGTGTCCGGGGAATCGGGAGCGGTTCCGCTCATCGTCACGCCCTTCCGACGGTGCCGGCGCCCGCGCCATGCTCGAGGGTGCCGTCGGGGCCGGGCACGCCCTCGGCCAGCACGCGGGGCGCCTCGTCGCGGCCGTCGAGGACCCGGCTGGTGCGGCGGGTGCACTTCCACTCGCCGTCGGCGGTCTTGACCAGTTCCCAGCGGTTCGCGGTGGCCCGCAGCACGGTGAACACCGACTTGTCGGGCCGGGCCAGGATCAGCAGCGATTTGCAGGTCGCCACCGCGGTGTCGCCGTCGACGATCACGTTGCCCGGCTCGAGCACGTGCGCGCAGCCGTTCGTGATGAACCCCTGGTGGTTCTGGCCGCGGACCATCGCCGTGATCTCCGCGTGGCCGCGCATGATGCCGGTGTCGACGTCGTAGACGCCGTCCTCGGTCCACACGCGCGCCACCGCCTCTTCGCAGCCGGAGTCGATGGCGGGGCCGTAGGAGGTCATCAGGTCCACGATCGCCTGACGGTCCTCGAGGACGGCCAGGCGGGCGGAGAGGTCGCGGATCACGGTCGCCGTGTCGGTATCGGTCATGCCCTCCAGTTCGCCACGCGCGCGGGCGCCATTGGCGCCGGCATCCCGGACAGCGGGAAAGCAGGTCGCGTCAGCCGGGACGCGCGGCGCGCCGGCCGGTGGCTAGGGTCGTCGCTGTGACAGACGAGCGCATTGCGGCCCGGACGGAACTGACCACCCGGCAGATTACCGAGATCGACGCGGAACACATCTGGCATCCCTACGGCGCGTTCCCGCCGTCGACGCCGTCGCTGGTGGTGGACAGCGCGGCGGGCACCCGCCTGCGTCTCGCCGACGGCCGGGAGCTGGTCGACGGGATGGGCTCGTGGTGGGCGGCCATCCACGGTTACCGGCACCCGGTTCTCGATGCGGCCGTGCGCGAGCAGCTCGGCCGGATGAGCCATGTGATGTTCGGCGGGCTCACCCACGAACCGGCGGCCCGGCTCGCGCGACTGCTCACCGACGTCACTCCCGACGGTCTCGAGCAGGTCTTCTTCGCGGACTCCGGCTCGGTGTCCGTGGAGGTGGCGATGAAGATGGCCATCCAGTACTGGCGGTCCAAAGGGCGGCCGGGCAAGCGCCGGCTGCTCACCTGGCGGGGCGGATACCACGGCGACACGATGGGTCCGATGAGCGTGTGCGACCCGGACGGCGGGATGCACTCCTTGTGGTCGGACGTGTTGCCGCGGCAGATCTTCGCCCCGATGCCACCGCGCGACTACGACCCGGACTACGTGCTGAACCTGGAGCTGCTGCTGTCGGCGCAGGCGGACGAGACGGCGGCGGTGATCGTCGAACCGGTGGTGCAGGGCGCCGGGGGCATGCGCTTCCACGACCCGCAGTACCTGCAGGCGCTGCGCGACGCCTGCGACCGCCACGGCGTGCTGCTGATCTTCGACGAGATCGCCACCGGGTTCGGCCGTACCGGCCGCATGTTCGCGGCCGACCATGCCGACGTGCGCCCGGACATCATGTGCGTCGGAAAGGCTCTCACCGGGGGATACATGACGCTGGCGGCCACGTTGTGCACGCCGGAGCTGGCGCGTGCCATCAGCGTGGGCGAGGCGGGCGGGCTCATGCACGGGCCCACGTTCATGGCCAACCCGCTGGCGTGCGCGGCGGGTGCGGCGTCGCTGGAGCTGCTTCTCTCGCGGGATTGGGAGACGGAGGTGGCCGACCTGGCGGACGGGCTCACCGCGGGGCTGGCCCCGGCGTGGGACCTGCCGAACGTCGTCGACGTGCGCGTTCTCGGCGGGATCGGCGTCATCGAGCTCGATTCGCCTGTGGACATGGCCTCGGCGACGGACGCCGCGGTGGACGCGGGGGCGTGGCTGCGGCCGTTCCGGACGCTGATCTACGCGATGCCGCCGTACATCAGCACGCCCGAAGACCTGGCGACGGTCACCGGCGCGATGGTGGCGGCCGCGGCGAGCCAGGCGCTGGGGGACATGTCGGGCTGAATCGGACATCTGTGCAGTACACCCAGCGACTTGAACTGCGTTCAATTTGTGTACGGTGGGTCCATGCCCACCGAGACGCACGTGCATGACCCGCTCGCCTGGCTCGACGAGGCCTCGGCGGAGCGTAGGGCCGCCGGCCTGCACCGGGAGCTCGCGCCCCGGGTGGCGGGTGCGCCCGGCGAGGGCCGCGGCGCAATCGACCTCTCCTCCAACGACTACCTGGGCTTGGGCGCCCACCCCGAGGTGATCGCGGGCGCGGTCGACGCGGCGCGGCGCTGGGGCACCGGGTCCACCGGTTCGCGCCTCGTCACCGGCACCACCGAGGAGCACGCGGCGCTCGAACGCGAGCTCGCGGCGTTCGTCGGCGCCGGCTCCGGTCTGGTCTTCTCCTCGGGCTACACGGCCAACATCGGCGCGGTGACCGCGCTGGCGGGAAGGGGCGCGCTCATCGTGTCCGACGCCGGCAGCCACGCGTCGCTGGTCGACGCCTGCCGGCTCTCCCGCGCCCGCGTGGCGGTGGCACCGCACGGCGACGTCGACGCGGTCGAGCGGGCACTGGCCGTCCGCGCCGAGGACCGGGCGCTCGTCATCACCGACTCCGTGTTCAGCGCCGACGGCGACCTGGCGCCGCTGCGCGCCCTGCACGGGGCCTGCCGGCGGCGGGGCGCGGTGCTGCTGGTCGACGAGGCGCACGGGCTGGGTGTGCGCGGTGAGGGCGGCCGCGGGCTGGTGCACGAACTGGGGCTCGCCGGCGCCTCGGACGTCGTCGTCACCGCGACCCTGTCGAAATCGCTCGGCGGCCAGGGCGGCGTGGTGCTCGCCGATCCGCGGGTGCGGGAGCACCTCATCGACGTGGCGCGCTCGTTCATCTTCGACACCGGCCTGGCGCCGGCGTCGGCCGGATCGGCGCGGGCGGCGCTCGCGGTGCTGCGCCGCGAACCCGGGCGCGCTGCGGCGGTGCTGGATCGGGCGCACGAGCTGGCGCGGATCTGCGGCGGGGCCCGCCCGGAGTCGGCGGTGGTCTCGCTCGTGCTCGGCGGCCCGCAGCGGGCCGTCGACGCCGCACGCTGGTGTGCCGTCAGGGGGCTGCGCGTCGGCTGTTTCCGGCCGCCCTCGGTGCCGGCGGGGACCTCGCGGCTGCGCCTGACGGCGCGGGCCGACCTCACCGATGAAGACATGGCCATAGCGCGCGACGTGCTGGGGGCCGTCGCAGAGGGGGCGGCCGCGTGAGCATCCGGTTCGTCACGGGCACGTCCACCGGTGTCGGCAAGACGGTCGTCACCGCGGCGCTCGCGTCGGTCCTCGCGCGTTCCGGGCGCGTCGCAGTGTGCAAGCCGGCGCAGACGGGGCTGTCGCCGGAGGAGCCCGGGGACCTCGCGGACGTCTTCCGCCTGGCAGGCGCGGTGACCACGGTGGAGCTGGCGCGGTATCCGGAGCCGCTGGCGCCCGACACCGCCGCGCGCCGGGCCGGAATGCCGCTGCTGCGGTGCGCGGACGTCGTGGACGCCGTGCGGGAGCTCGCCGCCGTGCACGACCACGTGCTGGTCGAAGGGGCTGGCGGAGTGCTGGTGCGTCTCGGCGAGGGCGGGTTCACGCTTGCCGACGTGGCGGCGGGCGTCATAGAAACCGGCCTCGCCACTGATACCGCCGCCGTGGTGGTGGTCGACCCGGCATTGGGGGCGCTCAATCACGCCGACCTCACGGTACGTGCGCTGCACGAGGCGGATGTGCCGTGTGCGGGGCTGGTGATCGGTTCCTGGCCGGATGCCCCCGACCTGCCCATGCGGTGCAATCTTCGTGACCTACCCGCCCAGACCGGCGTTCCGGTGCTCGGCCGGTTGCGCGCCGGCGCGGGCGCGATGGGGCGTGCCGAGTTCGCGGCGGAGGCGCTGCGATCCGGGTTGGTGCGATCCGGGTTGGTGCGGTCCGGGCTGCGCTGATCACCCGTCGCGGTCGACCCAACCGTGGCCGGCCGGCTCCACCGCGGCCCTGCCGCCGGTGCGGGACGCGATCAACTCGTCGAACCCGGACGGGTCGTCGGCGGGCACGGCGACGGTGACGGCGGCGCCCGCGCCGCCGAAGCCCACTCCGTAGTCGACGGCCGCGATGTGCAGCCCGTCGGCGCGCAGCTCGTTCTCGAGCCGGCCGGCGTCGGCGGCCGTCACGGTCGCGGTCCGGTACTCCACGCGCATGCGGGTGCGGGTGCCTGCGGCGCCGAGGGCCGCCGTCACCGCGTCGCCGTATGCGCGGACCAGGCCGCCGGTGCCCAGCCTGATGCCGCCGAAGTAGCGGGTGACCACCGCCACCACGTCGCTCACTCCGCGTCCGCACAGCGTCTCGAGCATCGGCGCGCCGGCGGTGCCCGCGGGCTCGCCGTCGTCGTTCGACCGCTGCAGGCGCCCGCGCGGGCCGATCACGAAGGCGGTGCAGTGGTGGCGGGCGGCGCGGTGCTCGCGGCGGGCCTGGGCGATGACCGCCCGTGCGGCCTCCTCGTCCTCGACCCTGCGCAGGCGCGCGAGGAACCGTGAACGCTGCACCTCCGTCTCCACGTCGATGTCGCGGCCGATCACGAGGTAGGTGTCGGGGACGCCGTCCGGCCCCGCGGCGTACTGCGCCGGGTTACCGGGCATCGACGGGCTCGCGGACGGTCTCCAGGTCGGTGCCGTCCCAGCATTCGACGTTCCGCAGCCCGGGGACGTCATCGCGGTGGAACACCGGATCGAGCCCGCGGGACTTCTGCTGCCTGTAGTGGCGTAGCAGGACGACGGCGACCCCTCCGATGGCGAAGAGCCCGAGGATGTTGATCGTGGCCATGAGCGACGAGAACACGTCGGCGAGGTTCCACACCAGGCTCACCTGTGCGATGGCGCCGAAGAAGACGAATCGGACGACGAGGACGCGGAAGACGAGCAGCACCCCCTTGCTCCGGGTGAAGAACGCGATGTTGGTCTCGCCGTAGTAGTAGTTGCCGATGATGGAGCTGAAGGCGAGGAAGAACAGGATCACGGCGAGGACGGGCGCGGCCCAGCCGCCCATGTGCTCCTGGAGCGCGGTCTGGGTGAGCTGGACGCCTTCGATGTCGCTGCCGAGGTCGGGATTGGACAGCAGGATGATGAACGCGGTGGCCGAGCACACCACGAGGGTGTCGAAGTAGACGCCGAGGGTCTGGACCAGGCCCTGCTTGACGGGGTGGGATACGGCCGCGGTGGCGGCCGCGTTGGGGGTGGAGCCCATGCCCGCCTCGTTGGAGAACAGCCCGCGCCGCATGCCCTGCATCATCGCCGCCCAGATGCCGGCCCCCGCGAACTGGCGGATGCCGAACGCCGACTCGACGATGTCGGTGATCACCGTGGGGATGTGTGGCAGGTTGGTGACGATGACGAACAGCGCGATCCCCACGTACAGCACCGCCATCACGGGCACGACGATCTGGGAGACGCCGGAGATGCGGTGCACTCCGCCGAAAATGACCAGGCCGGCCAGGACGGCGAGCGCGACGCCTATGGCGGCCGGCATCCAGTCGGCATCCGATCCGACGGCCAGCTCGAATGCGCTGGTGATGGAGTTCGACTGCACGGCATTGAACACGAATCCGTAGGTGAAGGTGATCGCGACGGCGAACAGGAACGCCATCGCCAGGCCGACCTTGCGGTTCTTGATGCCACGGCTGAGGTAGTAGGCGGGGCCGCCGCGGTAGTCGCGGCCGTCGCGCACCTTGTAGAGCTGGCCCAGCGTGGATTCGACGAAAGCGGTGGCACCGCCGATGACGGCCAGCAGCCACATCCAGAACACCGCGCCCGGGCCGCCGACGGTGATGGCGACGGCCACACCGGCGACATTGCCGGTGCCCACGCGGGACGCGGCGGAGATGCAGAACGCGCGGAACGCGGAGATGGCGCCGGGGCCGGTGTCGCCCTGCGCGCGGGCGGGCCGTTCACGCAGCGTCCGCGCCATCTCGGGGAGCATGCGGAGCTGCACGACGGCCGTGCGGGCGCCGAAGTACAGTCCGGCGCCGACCAACAGGACGATCAGCACATAGCCGTACTTGTCGTTGAACCAGACGATGGCCTCGTCGACGGAATCCATTCCGCACATACTAGCGAGGTGTCGGGCCCCACCTGCGGCGAACCGGCAGGCCGGGTCATTGGCCGTGGGCGGGCGGCCGGCGGTGGTACTCAGGGTTGGGGCGGTGGCCCATGGCCGACGAGACCCGGTTGGTGAAGTTGTACATCGCCGCGATCTCGACGACGTCCCAGATGTCGTCGTCGGTCAGGCCGGCCGTGCGCAGGTCTTCGAGGTCCTGCTTCTCGACCATGTCCGGCGAGGTGGTGAGCTTCTCCGCGTAGGCGCAGATGGCGTGCCGGCGCGGGTCCAGCCCGGCGTGCCGCCAGTTGATCGAGATCAGGTCCGCCTGCGCGCGGTCGCCCAGCGCCTCCGCAAGCGAGTAGCCGTGCGAGACCATGCAGTAGGTGCAATGGTTGATGTTGGACACCACCACGGCGATCATCTCCCTGTCGGCCGCGTCGAGCGTCTCCGTGGGGGCTGTCACCTCGCGGAAGTGATTGAACCAGGCGGAGAACCGTTCCGGTCGTCGCGCGTAGGCCAGGAAGACGTTGGGCAGGAAGCCGATCTGCTCGCGGGCCTTGCCGAAGAGCTTCTGCAGGCCCGACGGCAGCTCCGCCTCGCGGGGGACGGGGAAGAACGGTTGCGGTTGCTGATTCACGGTGCTGCTCCTGGAGGTCATCGGTGGTGGGGGTGCGACTTCGGGTCAGGGAGTTCAGGGCGTTCGAGGCCGGTGGATTCCGGCGCGCACGGTGTGCTTGCGGACCTTGCCGGTGGCGGTCTTCGGGAGTGCGTCGACGAGGATGACGCGTTTGGGCACCTGGAACGGGGCGAGGTGCGCACGGGTGTGGGAGCGCACCCGCTCGGCCAGGTCGTCGGCGGTGGCCTGGTCGGTGGCCTGGTCGGTGGCCTGGTCGGTGGCCACCACGACGGCGCACACGGCCTCGCCCCAGTGGTCGTCCGGAACGCCGATGACGGTGCACTCGGCGACGCCGGGGACGGCGGCCACCACACGCTCCACGTCCACGGAGGAGACGTTCTCGCCGCCGGTCTTGATGATGTCCTTGAGCCGGTCGGTGAACCACACGACGCCCTCGTCGTCGAGGTTGCCGATGTCGCCGCTGTGGAACCATCCGTGCGCGAACGCCTCGCGGTTGGCGGGGCCGTTGTTCCAGTATCCGGACATCACATGCGGGCCGCGATAGGCGATCTCCCCGCTGTCCCCGGGGCGCAGGGAGTCGCCGCCGGGGCCGAGGATCGCCGTCCGGACGGTGGGCACCGCAGGCCCCCAGGAGGCCGGTTTGGTGCGCTGGTGGGCGGGCCATTGCAGCACCGTGGCGGGCACGACCTCAGTCTGCCCGGAGCCCAGGATCACCGAAGCCGACGGGAACAGCGCCTCGACGTCGCCGAGCAGATCCGCGGGCATAGGCGCCATCGCGTATACGGCGGTGCGCAATGTGCGGATGGGGCCTGCGTCCCCGCGCGCCGTGACCATCGCGCGGTACATCATCGGCAGGCCCATCGTGTGGGTGACGGCGTGGCGTTCGATGTCGGCAAGGACTGCGGACGGGTCGAACTGCGCGTGCAGCACGACGGTTCCGCCGGTGAACAGCACCGGGATGACCAGGGTGTTGAGCGCTGTCGTGTGGAACATCGGCAGCACGTTGAGCAGCGTCGACGGGGAATCCCCCCACTGATGGCCGATCTGCATCGCGTTGGTCATGGCTCCGATGACCACCGCGACGTGGCTGGTGAGCACGCCCTTCGGCCGCGACGTGGTGCCCGATGTGTACAGGCACTGCACGGTGTCCCTGTCGTCGACCGGAACCTCCACCGGGCCGGCCGGCGCACCCGCGACCACGTCGTCCCATGCTTCGACGCGGTGATGTTCGACGTCCGGGGGCAGGCCGGCGCCGGCGACGATGATCCGGAGCCCCGTGGGCGCGTGCGGCAGGAAGTCGTGCAGCAGGGGCAGCGCGTCGTCGTCGACGATGACGGTGCGGCAGCCCGAGTCCGCGAGGATCCAGGCGATGTCATCCGGGGAGAGTGCGATGTTGACGGGTAGCGCCACCAGCGCCGATTTGGCGCACGCGAAATACGAGGCGACCATGCGCCACGAGTTGCGCATGAGCATCGCGACGGGCTCCTGGCGGCGCGCTCCGCCGGCGAGAAGCGCGTGCCCGAGCGCGTCGGACTCCGCGTCGAGCCCGCGATAGGTGACGGTGGTATCGCCGTCCACGATCGCGGTGCGTGAGCCGAACATCTCGGCCGCGCGCACCAGCGCGTCCCCGGCGGCGACGCGCGTGGCGAGGTTGATGTCGATCTCGGGGATGCCGGAAAGGTCGGGGCGCATCGTCACCTCACGCGTGCTTCGGTGGCCCCGTTTGTGATCTGGGGCACGGACGATGCCGACGCTAACAGCGCCGCCTGTTGAAAACAAGCGTCGATGATTGTTTGGCGGCCGCAGTGCGGCGATGCAGCTGAGTGCCCCCGCGGCTGACTGACCCTGCAGCTGAGTGACCCTGCGGCTGAGTGACCGTGCGACTACTTGACGGCCCGCTTGTACCGGCCGATCGACAACGGCATGAAGATCACGAGGATGAGCACCACCCAGCACAGTGTGTAGGCGGTGGGATGCTGCATCGACCAGGCGTCGGAGACGGGGATCGCGGGGTTGGTGTTGCCGAAGAACTCGCGCACCGCCTGCGTGACCGCCGAGACCGGGTTCCACTCCACGAAATACTGCAGGACCGTGGGGAACGACTCGAGCGGCACGAAGGCGTTGGACACGAAAGTCAGCGGCATGATCACGACGAACGAGGCGTTGTTGATCACTTCGACGCTGGGCACGAGCAGGCCCACGTAGGCCATGATCCAGCTGAAGGCGTAGGAGAAGACCAGCAGCAGCAGGAATCCCGCGACGGCGTCGAGGACCGAGCCGCGCATGCGCCATCCGACCAGCAGCCCGGTGACGGCCATGATGGCGATGGACAGCAGGTTGTAGGCGATGTCGGAGACGGTGCGGCCGATGAGCACGGCAGACCGTGACATGGGCAGCGATCGGAACCGGTCGATGATGCCCTTCTGCATGTCCTCCGCGAGCCCCGCGCCGGTGAAGGTGGCGCCGAACACGACCGTCTGCGCGAAGATGCCGCCGATGAGGAACTCCCGATAGTTCACGCCGCCGCCCGGGTCGATGGCGCCGCCGAAGACGTACGCGAACAGCAGCACGAACATGATCGGCGAGATCAGCACGAACACCAGGACTTCCGGCACGCGGATGATCTTGATGAGGTTGCGTTTGGCGATGACGATCGAATCGGTCAACACCCGGGAGGGGCCGCGGTGGGGCGCGGTGAGGGATGTCGTGGTCATCGTTTCGCCTCGCCTGCCGTCGGGTCGCCGGTCCCGGCCGGGGAAGGGTCGGGGTGTGCGTCGGGCATCGGATCTGCTTCCGCCGCATGGCCGGTGAGCGCGAGGAAGACGTCGTCGAGCGTGGGGCGCCGCAAGCCGATGTCGGACACCTCGATGCCGGCGGTGTCGAGCCTGCGGAGTGTGTCCATCAGTGCCCTTGCGCCTCCTGACGCCGGCACCGCCATCGTGCGGGTGGGCTCGTCCACCTGGACCGTGTCGGCGGTCCCGGATGCGAGGGCGGCTCGTGCCCGCGGGATGTCCACGGCGTCGGTGACCACCAGCTCGATGCGGTCGGCGCCGAAGTCCTGTTTGAGCCGGTCGGCGGTGCCGTGAGCGATGGCGCGGCCGTGGTCGATGACGACGATGTCGTCGGCCAGGCTGTCCGCCTCTTCCAGGTACTGGGTGGTGAGCAGGACCGTGGTGCCGTCGGCGACGAGGAAGCGGATCACCGACCACATCTCGTTGCGGCTGCGCGGGTCGAGGCCGGTGGTGGGCTCGTCGAGGACCAGGACCGGGGGCGCGGCCACGAGGGCGCCGGCCAGGTCGAGGCGTCGGCGCATGCCGCCCGAGTAGGTTTTGGAGGGACGGTCGGCGGCGTCCGAGAGCGAGAACTGGGCGAGCAGTTCGCGGGCGCGGGCGCGGGCCTGTTTGCGGCGGAATCCGTAGAGGCGCCCCACCATCTCGAGGTTCTCGAAGCCGGTGAGGTGCTCGTCCACGGCGGCGTACTGGCCGGACAGCCCGAGGCGCGCGCGGGCGGCGTCGGGCTCGGCGAGGACGTCCACGCTCGCGAGGCGCACCGTGCCGGAATCGGGGATGAGCAGAGTGGAGATGATGCGCACGGCGGTGGTCTTGCCTGCGCCGTTGGGGCCCAGCAGGCCCAGGACGGTGCCCTCGGGGACTTCCAGATCCAGGCCGTCGAGTGCTGTCGCATCACGGTACTTCTTCACCAGGTCGTGGGCTTCGATCATCGGTGCCACGGGACGCTCCACAATCTTTGAGGGGCCGCTCGTGGGGGCGGCCTCGGGCGTGGTTCCGGTTCAGGGTAACTGCAGATCGCGAGCGGTGGGGAGAGCGCGGACTCCGCCGATGAACAAACCCAGCCCAAACTCGAAACCCTCGCCGGCGGTGGGCGACTCGAACAATGGGGAAGCCGATTCCTCCAGTGCGCCGTGCGAGTCCATCTGCATGCGGGACTGCTCGTCCATGGTCTGCCCGAGGATGTAGGAGAACAGTGCACGGGCGGCCATCCCGGCCTCGTGGGGCGGCATCCCGCCGTCGATGCACGCGGCGGCCAGGGCCTCCTGCGGCGCATCCGAGGCCAGGCGCGCCGCGTAGGAGGCGGACGCGACCTCGGCCCCGTCACGGTGCGACAGCAGCGCGTCGCGCATTCTGCGGGCGAGGGCGGCGAGGGCGACGTCCCATGCCGCGTTGTCTGCTGTCGACGAGTGCGGCATCGGTGTCGACGGCATCGGTGTCGGCGGCATCAGTGTCGGCGGCGTCGCCGCTTCCGTGAGGATCTCGTCGGTGATGGCCGCCAGCAGTGTCTGCTTGTTGGGGAAGTGCCAGTACAGCGCGCCCGGCTGCACGCCCAGCGACGACGCGAGACGGCGCATCGTGAGGTCGGCCAGGCCGTACTCGTCGAGGATCGTGATGGCACCCGCGAGCACGTCGTGGCGGCGCAACTGCATGGAATGCCTCCCTGGATGTCGCGGGCCGAGCCTCGTTGACACCCTACCCATTGGCGCTCTAACTTGAACGCTGTACAACTTGTACGAAGTTCAAGTTTCCGCGGGTGCTTCGGACACCTTGCGGCGATCGACCACGCGACGACCTGAGGAGACTTCGTGACCGAAGCGATGGCGGCCCCCGTGCACGGCCCGGACCGTACCGACGGCGGCATCCTCGCCGCCGCCCGCGAGCAAGTGCTCGGCAGCGGCGAACCGCTCGACCGGGACCAGGTGCTGCGCGTGCTGCAGCTGCCGGACGAACACCTCGACGAGGCGTTGGAGCTGGCCCACGAGGTGCGCTTGAAATGGGCCGGGCCGGAGGTCGAGGTGGAGGGCATCATCAGCCTCAAGACCGGCGGCTGCCCCGAGGACTGCCACTTCTGTTCGCAGTCGGGACTGTTCGCCTCGCCCGTGCGTGCGGCCCGCCTGGACATCCCGAGTCTGGTGGAGGCCGCGAAGCAGACGGCGAAAAGCGGCGCCACAGAGTTCTGCATCGTCGCCGCGGTGCGCGGGCCCGACGAGCGGCTCATGGCGCAGGTCGCGGCCGGAATCGAGGCGATCCGGGACGAGGTGGACATCCAGATCGCCTGCTCGCTGGGCATGCTCACCCGGGAGCAGGTCGACGCGCTCGCGGCCATGGGGGTGCACCGCTACAACCACAACCTGGAGACGGCGCGGTCGTACTTCCCGCAGGTCGTCACCACCCACACCTGGGAGGAGCGGGAGCAGACTCTGCGCATGGTGGCCGACGCCGGGATGGAGGTGTGCTGCGGCGGGATCCTCGGGATGGGCGAGACCCTCGAGCAGCGGGCGGAGTTCGCGGCCGACCTGACGGCCTTGGGGCCCGACGAGGTGCCGCTGAACTTCTTCGACCCGCGCCCTGGAACCCCGTTCGGCGACCTCGACGTCATGCCGGCGGCGGATGCTTTGCGCGCCGTCGCCGCGTTCCGGCTGGCGCTGCCGCGCACCATGCTGCGGTTCGCCGGCGGCCGTGAGCTGACCCTGGGCGACTTGGGCGCGCGCAAGGGCCTGCTCGGCGGAATCAACGCCGTGATCGTCGGCAACTACCTGACCACGTTGGGCCAGGCCCCGGAGAACGACCTGGAGTTGCTGGGCGAGCTGACCATGCCCGTCAAGGCGCTCAACGCGACGCTGTGATCGTGTCGGAGGGGGAGCGGGTCGGTGGTGAACTGCTCGCCGGCGGCCCGTTGGACGTCGGTGCGCAACGATTCGATGTGAACACGGGTGCGGAGATCGAGTCGGGGGCGGAAGCGCAGGATGCGGGGCTCGCCGAGCGGGTCGCGGGATGCCTGCAGCCGCCGCGATACTGCGGGGTGTGTGCGCGGCGCATGGTCGTGCAGGTGCGGCCCGACGGCTGGTGGGCGCAGTGCTCGCGGCACGGGCGGGTGGACTCTTCGGCCCTGGAACTGCGCTGATCAGGACGTTGAAGGCCGGCGTGCTCGCGGCCTGGTGGCGGGTGTGAGATCGCGTCGCATGATGTGGCCGGCGCTGCTGACGAGGTGATCGGCGGGGACGTCCTTTGCCACCACAGCGCCCGCGGCGACGACGGAGCCGGCGCCGATGCGGACGCCCGGCACTACCGTGGCATTCGCACCGATCCAGACGTCAGCACCGATCACGATCGGTGCGGCGGTGATCCCGTCGAATCGGCGGACCCGCTCCACCGGGTGCCCTGCTGTGGTCAGCGTGACCCCTGGGCCGATCATCGTCCTGTCTCCGATGTCGATTCCGCCGATGTCGTAGAACGAACAGTTCTGGTTGACGAACACATGCTCGCCGAGCTCCAGGCCAAGCCCGTAGTCGCAGTAGAAGGGCGGGTAGAGGGTGAGGGTTTCCGGCGCCGGCCGCCCCAGGATCCGGCTGAGAAGCGCGGTGCGGGCCTCGACGTCGCTGTGGAGCAGCGTGTTGAGGCGGGACGTCAGCTCGATGACGGTCTGCGTCCGCTCGGCGACGGCCTGTGATTCCGGCGTGCGCCGTCGGATCAGTCGCTGGTCGCGCATCGGATGAGCATGGCACGTCGTGGGAGGCGGGCATGACTCCGACACGCGCCGGCGGGATCTGCGCGGCGGGTTCTTTATCAGCGCGCGGTTCTTTATCCTCGGGGCATGGCGTCGACGGGAACGGGGAACTCATGACCGACAACTACGGCCGCGAATACCGGGGGCAGGGGTATCCGCAGGGGGCCGAATACCGGGATCGCGGGTACGAGACGCAAGCATATGAGACGCAGGCCTATGCGGGACGTCCCGCCGGAAACGAGGGGGCGGGGCGACGGGCCGCGCCGGGCGGGGGGCCGGAGAAGTCGCCGAACGGCGCCGTCATCGATCACGCGCAGTTCGCGGCGGGCGCGGTGGCCACGGCACTGGTGGCTGCGGTCGCGGGGTTCGTCATCACTGCGATCATCAACGCCGTCTACACCTCGCACGCCCTCGGCTCGGCCTGGGTGGACGGGGAGCAGGACCCGTGGGATTCGGTGCTGATCGGAGGAGTGGGCGGCCTGGTGGCGGGCGTCGTCCTGTGGATGTTCCTCAACCTGGTTCCGTCGCCGTTGACGTTCTTCCGTTGGATTGCGGGACTGTTCGTGTTCGCAGCCGTGGTGTTGCCGTTCCTCAGTGGTACCGATTGGGTGGCGCGGCTGATCACCGCGGTGCTCAACGCGTTCCTGGGGATCCTCGTGATCGCGTTGTTGACCGCAGTGGCGGAGAAGACGACGGACGTCGGGCGCCGCTGAGGCCAACGCGTACCCCTGCCCCCGTGTCGCAATGCGACGCGGGGGTTCGGCGTTATGGGGGCTGCGGGAGCGTAATGGGGCTTATGGTGCGCTGCCGCGAGTGTCCGGCTGTCCGGTGGGCTCGGCCGTGGCGAGCCCCTCGTGATCGATCCACCGCAGGAAGGGGTCGATGTCGGAGGGCGGCCGGAACACTGGCCGACGGTGCTCCGACATGGCGATGTTCCAGCCGTCGTTGTGCACGGCGCGGTGGTGTGCGGTGCACAGCAGGACGAGGTTGTCGAGGTCGGTGGGTCCTCCGTCGGCCCAGTGGATGATGTGGTGCGCGTCGGTCCAGGCGATGGGCCGGGTGCAACCTGGGAATGCGCATCCGCGGTCGCGGGCAGCGAGTGCGCGGCGCTGTGCCCGGGACGCTAGCCGCACGGTGCGGCCCAGATCGAGGGGCGTGCCGCGGCCGTCGACGAGGATCGGCGTGACGGCGGCATCGCACGCCATCCGCCGCAGCACGGAGGTGGACATGGCACCGTGGTGTCCGGTCCAGCCGGACTTCAGCAGCGCGAACATGTCGTGGATCCGACCATGCCGCAGCAGCGTCAACAGCTGTGCCTGATCGGCGGGCAGGTCGGCGAGGTCGCGGGCCCGGATGTGCACGTGCACCTGGGGGCGGGCGTTGCCTCCCGGCAGGACCTCGCCGTGCGGGTGGCCCGGGTCGCGGACGGTGCTGTTCCTGGAGCGCTCCACCGGGTCGGCGGTGGTCCTCGTGCCGCCGGTGGTGTTCTCGCCGTCGGCGTTTCCGTCGCCCGGTGTGTTTTGCGCGGATGCGTCCGGCTGGTCGTCGGGGCCGAGTCCGCACAGGTACCGGCGGATGATCTCTGCAAGAGCGTCTGCGCGGCGGCGGGCCGGCCTGCGGCGGTCGCGGGTGCCGTCGTCTTCCGGCCGCGGTGCGGACAGAGGCGAGAGGGCGGTGTGGATCTGCTCGCCGGTCTCGGCGTCGACATCGCCGCGGAGGCGATAGCGGCCGTTGAGCAACCGCGCGACGGAGAACTCGTTGCGCTCCGGATCGTCGGCGGGCGGCGTGCCGTCGGGGTTGAGGACGGCATCGAACTTGGTGACCGCGTCCCCGAATGCCCCGGACTGGGCGCTGCGGCACGAGCGGGCGGTATCGAGGAGTACGGCTTCGATCCGGTCGGCCAGTGCGATCGAGTCGGGATCGTCCTCGGGCAGCGAGGCTATCAGCCGCAGGATCGCTTTGGCCTGCGCCTCGGTGGCCTGGGCGCGGGCGATGGCGGCGAGCACGGCGGGGCGGGTCGACACGGCGACGGCGAAGACGACAGTGGAGCGTGCGCTGGCGATGCCGCTGCGGCAGCGTGAGGCGAGTTCGTCGCCGGTGCGGTTGATCGCGCGGGTCTCGCTCAGCCCGAGGATGTCGGTGCGGCGGGCGACCTGCTCGGCGCAGATGCGCAGCTGCCCGATGTGCAGGGACAGTTCCCAGGCGGCGATCTCGGCGGTCCACGCGCCCAGCTCGTGTTCGGCGTGCTGCCAAAGACCTTCGGACAGCGGCGCCATCACCAGCTCGGCGAACGACCCGACGCTGTCGCGGCGCCGCGATGCGTCGGGTCCCACCACCGCGGCGTCCCCGTCGATGACGCAGGTGTCACTCGTCTTGGCCTGCGCGAAAGTGGTCCCCTGCTTTCCACGCCCCTGCTCTTCAGGCCACTGCGTTTCCAACCCCATGGCATCCCCCGATCCCCTTGCTCGCCACGGTACCGAAACATACGTTCTATCGCAAGAATGTTCGGAATCGGAACCGCGCACCCGATACGTGCTGCGCGTCGTCTCCAGCTCGCGCCGTCGACGTCGTCAGCGCACGACCCTCTAGGCTGGCCGGGTGAGGACTTTCTCGCCCGCGCGGGGCGCCACGCTCGTCGGCATCGGCTGCGCGCTCGCGGGGGTGCTCGGCGGCGTCGTCTGGGGCCTGCTGGCACCGGGGCGGACGCAGGTGGTGGCCCATGGTGGACTGTTGTTGTCCGTGGACATGTCGGCCAACCACGAGTTCGACGCGCTGGCGATCTTCGCGTGGATCTCGGTGGTCGTCGGTGTCGTGACCGGCGCGGCCGCCTGGGCCTGGCGCAGCATCCGCGGACCGCTGACGGCGTTGGCGGTGATCGTGGGCGGAGTCGCCGGCGCTTGGCTCGCGGCGGGCGTGGGGGACCTGATAGCGCAAAACAGGTTCGATTGGCCGGGTGCGTCCGCGCTGGACGCGATGGTGGGGCAGGTGGTGGTACAGGCGCCATCGGTGGAACTGTGGATCGCGCTGGTCATGCAGCCGCTGGCCGCGGGGCTGGTCTATCTGGTCGCCGTACTGCTCGCTCCGGACGCGGACCTGGGTTCGGCCGGCGCAGAGGCGGTGCCATCAGTGAGCGCGGGCCCTGAGTCCGGCGGGGTGCAGAGCCCACCGTCGTCGGCCACGGAGCGGGCCCGCGGCGGTTCCTCCGTCGAGCCTTGATACCGGGGTTGCGGGGAGAACATCGATGCCGCCTATGAGCGTGGTGGTCATCCGAGCACCCCGGGCAGCCGAGCTTTTCCGAGTTCCGTCGCGTTCGCGTCGTACGCGACGATGGTAAGGGGGCTGCGTCCCTTCCGTGCGACGAGCACGTGCCCGTGCCAGGGGGCGGGGATTGTTCGGTCGGCGACCTGCACCGACTCGACGTGCCGACCCACGTGCACGGTTGTGTAGCCGACCCATCGTCCCCGCCACGGGAGGCGCCCGGGCCGGCCGCCGTCACCTCGAACCGCACCGGACCTGCCGAGCGCCATCGCCCGCTTGCTGATTCCGCCAGGGGAGTCGGACGAGCTCAATCGCGGCTGGGGTGGCACGGATGACCGTTCCGCAAGGTGGCCCTTGCCGTCACAGCCGTCGTCGCCGTCGCTCACCGCCCCGCCGCCGAGAAGATGCCAGTTCGGCCCGCGCAGGGTCAGGATGTGGATCTCCTCGTGAACGCGGCCCGCGCCGCGGCGCAGGAACATGGTGGCGGCGACGTCGCCGTTCACGTCGACGGCCATCGCCGCGAACCGGCGGCGCCGGCTCAGCCGGATTATGGGCGTAGGCGATGGCGATTCGATGAGCGCCACGCTTTCCGCCAGCGCGTCGTAGGCCACGGCGGATAGGTTACGGCATGCGGACCCTTCATCGTCGTCGGAAATATCGCATGCGTGCGCGAGAATGTCGGGTGTGAAGAGCACTGTCGGCCGCCGCGTCGGTCAGGATCGCGGCCACCGTGTCCGATGGGCGGCCATCACGGTCGGCACGGTCGCTGCGGTGATTCTGCTTCTCCTCGCGATGGGGCAGTGGTGGCCGCGGGATTCCGCCTGGATCGTCACTGCGGCGGCAGGCTGGGCGATGCTGGCCGTGGCGGCGCTGTGCTGGGCGATCTCGGCGGTGTACACGATCGGATACCGCCGGGCTTGGTCGTGGTGGCAGCTTCTGTGGCCGGTCGTCACGGTTCTCGGGACTGCCGCCGCGGTCGTCGTCGTGCCCCCGGATTTCGCCGACGCGCGCCCCGAGTTCGACGCAGCGGCGATGCGCGTGCTGGATTCCGGAATGCCGTCGGGCCGAGACGGTCTCAGGATCGGGCGGTTCGAGGTGGGCAGGGTTTATGTCAGGTCGGGGGACGCGTATTTCGTCGACGCTCGCAACACGATGTTCACGCTTGAGCGGGGATGGGTGTACTCGGCCGAAGGCCCGCCTGGGCTTTCTGCCGGCGCGTATGAGCCGCTCGACGGTCATTGGTTCCGCTATGAGCGCTCGCTCGACTGGTGAAACCCGGAGGGCGGTGACTTCGGTATTGCGTGACACCGGTGGATGCGCTGTGCGTTCGCACGCCTCACACCGGCGGACGCAGCACCGCGAATTCGTCCGTCACCCGCAACCGCGATTCGGTGAACCGGAACAGTGCCGCTGGCCGGCCGCCCGCCCTCCCCGGCGGCGCCGTCTTCCCCGTCGGTGTGATGACGCCCCGGCGGCGCAGTATGCGCTGCAGGTTGGTGGTGTCCACCGCATGGCCGATGGCGCACGTGTACAGGTCGCGCAGCGCCGACATCGTGAACTCGTCGGCGGCGAGAGCGAAGGCGATGTTGGTGTAGGACAGCTTGGCGGCCAGTCGGCGGCGCGCGTGCCGGATGACGACGCCGTGGTCGAAGCTCGTCTGCGGCAGGTCCGATACCGGATGCCAGCGGGTGTCGGGCGGCAGGTGCGGGTCGGAGGGGGAGGGGATCAACCCGAGGAACGTCGAGGCGATGGTGCGCGGCCCGGGCACGCGGTGCGGGTCGCTGAACACCGACAGCTGCTCGAGGTGGGCCAGTTCCTGCACGTCGACTTTCTCCGCCAGCTGGCGGGTGGCGGAGGCGGGCAGATCCTCGTCGGCGCCGAGCGCCCCGCCGGGCAGCGACCAGGTGCCGGACTCGGGTGCGAGTGCGCGCTGCCACAGGAGCACGCAGAGCTCGTCATCGCGTTTCTGGAATACCGCGACCAGTACCTCGTGCTGCATAGTGCTATCATGTGGCATGTTTTCGATTGTAAGTCGAAAACCCGACCGCCTTCAAACGCACCTGTGCGCACGGGCGGTCCCAGACCGGGCCCGCGTCGGTTCACCGACCGTGCGGGCGGCACGTGCGATGCCCCGCGGCATCTTTCGGTGAGGAGTGAAGCCATGACGACCACGCTGACCCAGCCGGTGCGGCTCGAATCGGAGTTGGCCGCACGGATCGTCGACGGCCCGGGCGGTTACACCGGGGTGGAGGCAGGAGCGGAGTGGGCCGCGGAGGTCCGCCGCCTGGTGAAGCTGCGCAACGCCACGATCCTTGCGCACAACTACCAGCTGCCGGCCATCCAGGACATCGCCGACCACGTGGGCGATTCGCTGGCCCTGGCCCGCGCCGCGGCCGCGGCGCCCGAGCAGACCATCGTCTTCTGCGGCGTGCACTTCATGGCCGAGTCGGCCAAGATCCTCAGCCCGGAGAAGACGGTCCTCATCCCGGATGAACGCGCCGGTTGCTCGCTGGCCGATTCCATCACCGGCGCCGACCTGCGCGAGTGGAAGGCCGAGCACCCTGACGCCGTCGTCGTCTCCTACGTCAACACGACAGCCGAAGTGAAGGCGCTGACGGACATCTGCTGCACGTCGTCCAACGCGGTCGACGTGGTCGAATCCATCGACCCGGACCGCGAGGTGCTCTTCCTGCCGGACCAGTTCCTGGGCGCCCACGTCAAGCGGGTGACCGGCCGCGACAACATCCACATCTGGGCGGGCGAGTGCCACGTGCACGCCGGGATCAACGGCGACGAGCTCACCGCGCAGGTGGAGGCCAGCCCCGACGCCGAGCTGTTCGTGCACCCGGAGTGCGGCTGCGCCACGTCCGCGCTCTACCTCGCCGGCGAGGGCACCGTGCCGGAGGAGCGGGTGAAGATCCTGTCGACGGGCGGGATGCTGGACCAGGCTTCGCAGACGGCGGCCAAGAAGGTGCTCGTCGCCACTGAGGTGGGCATGCTGTATCAGCTGCGCAAGGCCGCGCCCGATGTTGACTTCCAGCCGGTGAACGACCGTGCCGCGTGCCCCTACATGAAGATGATCACGCCGGCGGCGCTGCTACGCAGTCTCGCCGCGGGGGCGGACGAGGTGCATGTGGACGCGCAGACGGCACATGCCGCCCGGCGGTCGGTGGAGCGCATGATCGAGCACGGCAACCCCGGCAGCGGAGAGTGATGACCGGCGCCGGCCGGGGCGTGGGCCCGGCCGTGCCCGCTGTCGAGTGGGAGGCGCACGCGGACCTCGTCGTCGTCGGCGGCGGGGTAGCAGGGCTCAGCGCGGCCCGGGCGGCCGCTCGGCGCGGGCTCGCGGTCCTGGTGCTGCAGAAGGGCCCGATGCAGCAGGGCGGCGGCTCCGAAGCGGCATCGGAGGACACGTCCACTGCGTTCGCTCAGGGCGGCGTTGCGGTGGCCCGGGCAGGCCATGACACCTCGGCCGCACACGCCGACGACACCTGCGATGCGGGCGCCGGGCTGTGCGACCGGTCGGCGGTCGAGTCGATCGTCGCCGATGGTCCGCGCGCGCTCACGTGGCTGGTCGAATCCGGCGCCGAGTTCGACCGCGGCCCGGACGGCGACTACGCCGCGACGCGTGAGGGCGGCCACCGGGTGCGCCGGATCCTGCATGCGCACGGCGACGCCACGGGTGCGGAGGTCCAGCGGGCCCTCGACGCCGCTTGCGGCCCGGTGGAGTCCGGTATCGCCCGTGTCATCGGTGCGTCGGTGCTGCGGGTGTGCACCGACCATCGCGGGGTGACGGGCGTGCTCGCCGAGACCGCTGACGGGCACGGCGTGGTGCACGCGCCGTCCGTGCTGCTCGCCACCGGCGGCCTGGGCCGCCTCTACTCGGTGAGCACCAACCCGGCCGCGGCCACCGGCGACGGGCTCGCGCTGGCGCTCGACGCGGGGGCGCAGGCGGCCGACCTCGAGTTCGTCCAGTTCCACCCGACGGCGCTGTATGTGCCCGGGGCACAGGGGCGCAGCCCGCTCGTCAGCGAGGCGGTCCGCGGCGAGGGCGGAGTGCTCGTCGATGCGCGCGGCCGTTCGGTCACCGACGGCGTGCACCCCATGGGCGACCTGGCGCCGCGTGACGTCGTCGCGCGTGCCATCGCCTCGCGGATGCGGGAGACGGGTGCCGCGCACGTATTCCTCGACGCGCGGGCCGTCGAGGGCTTCGCTGCGCGGTTCCCCACGATCACCGCGTCGTGCCGCCGGATCGGGATCGTGCCGGCGGCGGACCGCATCCCCGTCGCACCTGCGGCGCACTTCTCCTGCGGCGGCGTGGTGACCGACGTACACGGACGCACCAGGGTCCCCGGGCTTTTCGCCGCTGGCGAGGTGGCGCGCACCGGCCTGCACGGCGGCAACCGGCTGGCCTCCAACAGCCTCCTCGAGGGGCTCGTGGTGGGCGAACGCGCCGGGCTCGCGGCGGTGGGGCGGGCGGCGATGAGCCCCGAGGTGCTCGACGCCGCGTTCCGGCTGGCCCCCGCGGCGCCGCGGGAACGGGTGCAGGAGATGATGACCGCGCACTGTTCCGTGACGCGCTCCGCCGACGGCCTTGCCGCCGCCGCGGCAGGGATCACCACGGCGGCGCGGCCCGCGATCGTGCGCACCCGGCCCGGTGCTGAGGACGCCGCGCTGACGATAGCGGCGACCGCGGTGCTGACGGCGGCGGAGCTGCGCACGGAGACGCGCGGCTGCCACACCCGGGACGACCATCCCGAGGCGCGCCCGGAATGGGCGCGCAGCATCGTGTTCGAGCAAGGGGGGGGTGCAATGCCCCGTCCCGTGCTGCCGGATTCCCCGACCGGCGGGCCGGCAATGGATTTCCGCCTCGACACCGCAGGAGCCGACAGATGACGACGCACGACGTTGACGCACGGGCATCGGAGCCCGGGTACGACGTGGAGGCGACGCGCACACTGATCCGCGTCGCCCTCGACGAGGACCTGCGCTACGGGCCGGACGTCACCACCAGCGCCACGATCCCCGCGGACGCGCGCGGCGAGGCGGCTGTCGTCAGCCGCGAGCACGGCGTGGTCGCGGGCGTCGGCGCGGCGCTGCTCGTACTCGACGAGGTGCTGGGCCCGGACGGCTACCGCGTCCTCACCCGGGCCGAGGACGGCACCGCCGTGGCGCCGGGCACAGCGGTGCTGCGTCTCGACGCGCCGGCGCGCGGCATGCTCACCGCGGAGCGCACGATGCTCAATCTGCTGTGCCACCTTTCCGGTATCGCATCGGAGACGGCCCGGTGGGTCGCCGCCGTCGACGGCACCGAGTGCCGCATCCGCGACAGCCGCAAGACCCTTCCGGGCCTGCGTGACCTGCAGAAATACGCGGTGCGCGTCGGCGGCGGCGTCAACCACCGGATGGGGCTCGGGGATCAGGCGCTGATCAAGGACAACCACGTGGCGGCCGCCGGATCGATCGTCGACGCGCTGCGGGCCGTGCGCGCGACGGCGCCGGGCGTGCCCTGCGAAGTGGAGGTGGACACCCTCGAACAGCTCGACGCCGTGCTCGCCGAGCGCGCCGAGCTGGTGTTGCTGGACAACTTCCCGGTGTGGCAGACGCAGATCGCGGTGCAGCGGCGCGACGGCGCGTCGCCCGAGACCAAGCTCGAGTCGTCGGGCGGACTGGCCCTCACGGCTGCCGCGGACTACGCGCGGACCGGCGTCGACTATCTGGCCGTCGGCGCGCTCACCCATTCGGTGCGGGTGCTGGACCTGGGGCTCGACATGTGACGAGGCCGCGCCCGGCGCCGTCCGCGGCGAGGGCGGCGGAGGCGGCCGCCTGATGCGGTCTATCCTGGGTGTTCACCGGTGCCGTGCCCGCTGTGATCGTCGGCGTGCCCGGACCGCCCACGTCGGCCGGTACAAGCCCGGAATGAGATGCCACCTCCCGAAAGGACCAGAATGCCCGCCCGCGTACAGCTCGCACGTCTCGACCTGCGAGGCACCGCCCCCTCACGCGCACGGCTGCGCTCCGAGCTGCCGCGCGGCGGAGTGGACGTGGACGCGGTACTGCATCGGGTGCAACCGGTGGTGGACGACGTGCGTGAGCGCGGCAGCGCGGCGGCGTTGGACCTGAGCGAGAAGTTCGACGGCGTCCGGCCGGCGACCGTCCGGGTCCCGCGCGCGCAGCTGGACAAAGCCCTCGCGGAACTCGATCCGGCAGTCCGTGATGCCCTGGAGACTTCGATCGCGCGGGCCCGCACCGTGCACGCGGCCCAGCGCCGCACCGACGTCACCACCGAGGTGGTTCCCGGCGGCACGGTGACGGAACGTTGGGTGCCCGTGGAGCGTGTGGGGCTCTACGTGCCCGGCGGCAACGCCGTGTACCCGTCGTCGGTCGTGATGAACGTGGTCCCCGCCCAGGAGGCCGGAGTCGGGTCGCTCGTGGTGTGCTCGCCGCCGCAGGCGCAGTTCGACGGGCTTCCGCATCCGACGATCCTCGCGGCGGCAGCGATGCTGGACGTCGACGAGGTGTGGGCGGTCGGCGGCGCGCAGGCCGTGGCGCTGCTCACCTACGGCGGCACCGACACCGCGGCCGTTGAAGGCACGGACGACCTCGCCCCGGTGGACATGATCACCGGCCCCGGCAACATCTATGTCACCGCGGCCAAGCGGCTGTGCCGCGGCGTGGTGGGCATCGACGCCGAGGCCGGGCCCACCGAGATCGCGATCCTCGCCGACGACACCGCCGACCCCGTGCATGTCGCGGCGGATCTGATCAGCCAGGCCGAACACGATGTGATGGCCGCCAGCGTCCTCGTGGCCACCTCGTCAGGGCTTGCGGACGCGGTCGACGACGCGGTGAACGCGCAGCTGGCCACCACCAAGCACGACGAACGCGTCGCGACGGCCCTGTCCGGGCGGCAATCGGGGGTAGTGCTGGTCGACGACATCGCGCAGGGACTCACCGTGGTCGACGCCTACGCCGCCGAACACCTCGAGATCCAGACGCGCGATGCGCGCGCGGTGGCGGCGCGCGTCCGGTCCGCGGGAGCGATCTTCGTGGGCCCGTGGGCACCGGTGAGCCTGGGCGACTACTGCGCCGGCTCCAACCACGTGCTGCCCACTGCGGGATGCGCGCGGCACTCGTCGGGCCTCAGCGTGCAGACCTTCTTGCGGGGGATCCACGTGGTGGACTATTCCGAACAAGCGCTGGCGGACGTCCAGCATCAGGTGATCGCACTGGCGAACGCCGAGGACCTGCCCGCTCACGGCGAGGCGGTGCGGCTGCGTTTCGCACCGTCGTCCCCCCGCAACTGACCTTCCACGAGGACCATCCCCATGACTTCCCCGAAGCCCGCCGGCCGGGCCCCCGGCGCAGCGCTCAGGCTCGAGTCGCTGCCCATCCGCGACGACCTGCGCGGCGCATCGCCCTATGGTGCTCCGCAGTTGGACGTGCCCTGCCGGCTCAACACCAACGAGAACCCGCATCCGCCGAGCCCCGCACTGGTGGCTGAGGTGACGGAGGCCGTGCGCGCCGCGGCCGCGGACCTCAATCGCTATCCGGACCGCGACGCCGTCGAGCTGCGCACCGAACTGGCCGCCTACCTGAGCCGCCAGACCGGCGTGTCGTTGGCGACGGAGAACCTTTGGGCTGCAAACGGTTCCAATGAGGTACTGCAGCAGCTGCTGCAGGTGTTCGGCGGGCCGGGGCGCACGGCGCTCGGCTTCGTGCCGTCGTACTCGATGCACCCGATCCTGGTGTCCGGCACGCAGACGCGGTGGCTGCCCACACCGCGCCGCGACGACTTCACCGTCGACGCCGAAAGCGCCGCCGCGGTGGTCGCCGAGCAGCGCCCCGACGTCGTGTTCGTCACCAGCCCCAACAATCCGACGGGGCACAGCATCGGGCTGGACGACCTGCGCACCATCCTCGACGCGTCCCCCGGCATCGTCATCGTCGACGAGGCGTACGCCGAGTTCTCGGCCGCGTCCAGCGCGGTGTCGCTCATCGACGAGTACCCGTCGCGCGTCGTCGTCTCGCGCACTATGAGCAAGGCGTTCGCGTTCGCGGGCGGCCGGCTGGGCTATCTGGCCGCGGCGCCGGCCGTGATCGAGGCGCTGCTGCTGGTGCGGCTGCCGTACCACCTGTCGGTGCTCACACAGGTGGCGGCGCGGGCGGCGCTGCGGCACGCCGAGGAGACGCTGGGCAGCGTGGCGGCCCTCGTGTCCGAGCGTGAGCGCGTGTGCGAGGCTCTGGCAGGCTATGGGTACGAGGTGGTGCCCAGCGACGCGAACTTCGTGCTGTTCGGGCGTTTCGCCGACGCGGATGCCGGCTGGCGGATGTTCCTCGACCGCGGGGTGCTGGTGCGGGACGTGGGCATCGAAGCGCACCTGCGCACCACCATCGGTTTGCCGGAGGAGAACGACGCTTTCCTCGCGGCGGCGCGCGAGATCGCCGCGACGACCCTCGCCGGCACGCCCACGCCGGCGGACAGTGGCAAGGGCAGAGACAGGGAGATGGCCAGAGACAGGGCCAGAGACAGGGACAGGGGATGACAGTGACCGGACGCACGGCGCGCGTCGAACGCGTCACCAGCGAATCGTCCATCACGGTGGAACTCGGCCTCGACGGCACCGGAGTCGTCGACGTTTCCACCGGTGTGCCGTTTTTCGACCACATGCTCACCGCGTTCGGCGTGCACGGCAGCTTCGACCTGACTG
Organism: Tomitella cavernea; assembly: GCF_016599145.1. GTDB lineage: Bacteria > Actinomycetota > Actinomycetes > Mycobacteriales > Mycobacteriaceae > Tomitella > Tomitella cavernae. The sequence continues at coordinate 10,010 of NZ_JAENKO010000028.1, read as the reverse complement.
TGCGGGCACAAGGCGACGTGGAGATCGACGCCCACCACACCGTGGAGGACTCGGCCATCGTGCTGGGCCAGGCGTTGCTGCAGGCTCTCGGAGACAAGAAGGGGATCCGGCGGTTCGGCGACTGCTTCATCCCCATGGACGAGACGCTCGCGCACGCCGCCGTGGACGTCTCCGGCCGGCCGTACTGCGTGCACACCGGCGAACCCGAACAGCTCACGCACAGCGTGATCGGCGGGTACCCGGGTGTGCCGTATCACACGGTGATCAACCGGCACGTCTTCGAGACGTTCGCGTCGAACGCGCGGATCGCGCTGCACGTGCGCACCCTGTACGGGCGCGACCCCCACCACATCACCGAGGCCCAGTACAAGGCGGTGGCGCGTGCGCTCCGGGCCGCCGTCGAACCCGACCCGCGCGTGAGCGGCGTGCCCTCCACCAAGGGAGCCCTGTGAAGGATTTCGCCATCTACGGCCTGTTCATCTTGGCCGGGTTCCTGGCGGGCGGCGCGTTCAGCCTGCTGAAGGTGAGCAGGGTCGGCGCGGGCGTCGTCGCGGTGCTCGCCGTCCTGGCGGCGGCCGGCGGCGTGCTCCAGCTCGTCGGCGAAGTCTGACGGGAGCCGTCCGCACTTTCGGAGGCCGCAGAACTGTGAACGCATGAACGCACGAAAGGCCGCGATGACCGCGAAGACCGTCACCCTGCTCGACTACGGCTCCGGAAACCTGCATTCGGCCGAGCGCGCCCTGGTACGTGCCGGCGCCCGGGTGACCGTCACGGCCGACCCCGACACCGCATTGGCCGCGGACGGTCTCGTGGTGCCCGGGGTGGGCGCGTTCGCCGCGTGCATGGCGGGGTTCCGTGCGATCCGCGGCGAGCGGATAGTCGGCAAGCGCCTCGCCGGCGGCCGTCCTGTGCTGGGCATCTGCGTGGGCATGCAGATCATGTTCGAGCGCGGCGTGGAGTTCGGAATCGAAACCGAGGGCTGCGGTGAGTGGGCGGGCTCCGTCGATGGCCTGCACGCCCCGGTGCTGCCGCACATGGGCTGGAACACCGTTCGCGCGCCCGAGGGGTCGCGGCTGTTCCGCGGGCTGGACGAGGGCACCCGATTCTACTTCGTGCACTCCTACGCGGCCCGCGCCTGGGACATGCCGGAATCCGACGTGCTCTCCCCACCCCTGGTCACGTGGGCGGAGCACGGAGAACCGTTCGTCGCGGCCGTGGAGAACGGGCCGCTGTGCGCCACGCAGTTCCACCCGGAGAAGTCCGGAGACGCGGGCGCGCACCTGCTGTGCAACTGGATCGACGGACTCTGACGGCTGCGTCCAGGCCGGAGCAGCTTCCCGTGTGCGGGAGCTCCGTATGGCAGGCTCGAGGGCGTGAACGGGGCAGACGGGCGGCGTCAACAGCACCGGCAGGGGATGGACCCGCAGTTCGTCGGGTATTTCGTGCGGCTCGCACTGCTGAGCGTCGCCGCGGTGGCGGTGGTTTTCGCGGGGGCGACTGTGCTCATCGTCGTGGTCAAGCCGGCTCCTGTGTGGGGGCTGGTGATCGTCGCCGCGGCGGTCGTGCTGGCGGTGGCGGTGCTCGCGCAGATCTCCCGGCGCCTCACCGGGCGGTTCCTGCGGCCGGGCGCCGGCGGGGGGTCTGATGGCGCCGGCTCCGACTGCCGGGGGCCTGACGACGGGCATGCTGAACCCGGCCGGGGGCGGCCGCCGCGCACTGGCTAGGCTCATCGCCGTGAGTCTTGTTCTGCTGCCTGCAGTCGATGTCGCCAATGGTCAAGCCGTGCGCCTTGTTCAAGGGGAGGCCGGTAGTGAGACCTCCTACGGCGCGCCCCGTGACGCCGCCCTCCAGTGGCAGTCGGACGGTGCCGAGTGGGTGCATCTGGTGGATCTCGACGCGGCGTTCGGCCGCGGCTCCAACCGCGCGCTGCTGGTGCAGGTGGTGGGTGAGCTCGACGTCAAAGTGGAGCTCTCCGGCGGTATCCGCGACCAGGATTCGCTTGACGCCGCGATCGCCACGGGCTGTGCGCGGGTGAACCTGGGCACGGCGGCGATCGAAAACCCCGAGTGGTGCGCCAAGGCCATCGCGGACTACGGCGACCGCGTCGCTGTTGGCCTGGACGTCAAGCGGGTCGACGGCGAGTGGCGGCTGCGCGGCCGCGGCTGGGTGAGCGACGGCGGAGACCTCTGGGAGGTGCTGGCGCGCCTCGACCGCGAGGGCTGCTCGCGCTACGTGGTCACGGACGTGAGCAAGGACGGCACACTGCAGGGCCCCAACCTGGAGCTGCTCGCGGCGGTGTGCGCCGAGACGCGGGCGCCGGTGATCGCCTCGGGCGGAGTGTCCGCGTTGGACGACCTGCGCGCCATCGCCGAGCTGACGGGGCAAGGCGTCGAGGGCGCCATCGTGGGAAAGGCCCTCTACGCGGGCCGGTTCACCCTGCCCCAGGCGCTGGCTGCGGTAGCGGACTGACCTCGCTCGCACGGACCCGACGATGACGGTGAACGAGTCTCCGCGGGTCCCCTCGGGGCTGCCCGACGACCCCCGGCGCCTGCTCGCCGTGGCGTCGGGGCTGCTCGACGGCGTTGTCGAACATTTCCGCAGCAACGTCGGCGCACCCGGCAAGATCGACAAGGGCGGCCACGACTTCGCCACCCAGGTGGACCTCGAGCTGGAGCGGCGCCTCGGCGACAGCCTCCTCGAGCGCACCGGGATCCCCGTGCACGGCGAGGAGTTCGGCGGGCCGCGACTGGACACCGGCACCGTCTGGGTGCTCGACCCGGTGGATGGCACGTACAACTATTCCGTGGGGCTGCCCATGGCGGGCGTGTTGCTCTCGCTGATCCACGAGGGCGTGCCCGTGCTGGGGCTGACGTGGCTTCCACTGGTGGGCCAGCGGATCGCGGCCACCGTGGACGGCCCGGTGATCTGCAACGGAGCACCGTTGCCGCCGCTGGGGCCGCGCGGGCTCGCGGATTCGGTGATCGCGCTGGGCGCGCTGAACATCGAGGGCCGTGGCCGGTATCCTGGGCGCTACCGGATCGCCGCGCTCGGCGAGTTGAGCCGCCGCGTGTCGCGGATGCGCATGCACGGCAGCACCGGCGCGGATCTGGCGTTCACGGCGGCCGGGGTGCTCGACGCCGCGGTGGGCTTCGGCGACCACCCCTGGGACAACGCCGCCGGTGTGGCGCTGGTGCGTGCGGCCGGCGGGGTGGTGACGGACCTGGCTGGACGCGCGTGGGACATCAACTCGCCCTCGGTGGTGGTGGGCGCGCCGGGTGCGCAGCAGGAGATGCTGCAGGTGTTTCTGGACCTGGGTGATCCGGAGGACTTCCTCCCGGAGCCCGGCGAGGTTTTCCCGTAGGACGAGTACGAACGGAGCTGCAAGTGACGCTGGCGGTCCGAGTGATCCCGTGCCTGGATGTCGACGCCGGCCGGGTGGTCAAGGGCGTGAACTTCGAGGGCCTGCGCGATGCGGGCGATCCGGTGGAACTGGCCGCGGCATACGACGCGGCGGGGGCCGACGAACTGACGTTCCTCGACGTCACGGCGTCCAAGTCGGGACGCGGCACGATGCTCGACGTGGTGACGCGCACCGCCGAGCAGGTGTTCATCCCGCTCACGGTGGGCGGCGGAGTGCGCTCGGTGGACGACGCCGACCAGCTGCTGCGCGCCGGCGCGGACAAGGTGAGTGTCAATACCGCGGCGATCGCGCGGCCGGAGCTGCTCCGGGAACTCAGCAGACGGTTCGGCTCGCAGTGCGTGGTGCTCTCGGTGGACGCCCGGCGCGTTCCGGAGGGCGGCGCACCCACAGCATCGGGCTGGGAGGTCACCACCCACGGCGGCAGCCGCAGCGCCGGGGTCGACGCCATCGAGTGGGCACGGCGCGGCGCCGAACTGGGCGTGGGGGAGATCCTGCTCAACTCGATGGACGGCGACGGCACCAAGAACGGCTTCGACCTGCCGCTCATCGAGGCGGTACGCGCGGTGGTGCACGTGCCGGTGATCGCCTCCGGCGGGGCCGGAAAAGCGGCGCACTGCGCGCCCGCGGTGCGCGCCGGGGCGGACGCCGTGCTGGCCGCGAGCATCTTCCACTTCGGCGAGGTGTCGATAGCCGAGGTGAAGTCCGCGATGGCGGCGGAAGGGCTGGTGGTCCGGTGAGCGACTCCGACGAAGCGGCGCGCGACCCCTTGGAGTCCGCCCTCGATCCGAAGGTGGCCGCCCGGCTCAAGCGCACCGACGACGGGCTGGTGTGCGTGGTGGTGCAGGAACACTCCACGGGTGACGTGCTGATGGTCGCGTGGATGGACGACGAGGCGCTCGCGCGCACGCTGGCCACCCGCAAGGCCACCTACTGGTCACGGTCGCGGCAGGAGTATTGGGTCAAGGGCGAGACGTCCGGGCATACCCAGCACGTGCACGAGGTGCGCTTGGACTGCGACGGCGACACGCTCCTGATGACCGTCGACCAGACCGGCGGCGCCTGCCACACGGGCGATCACACCTGCTTCGACGCCGACCTTCTCCTGCCCGACGCGTAGTCCGGCCTCGCTGCGCTCCTGCGCCGGGGTGATCGCTCACCGATCTGTGCCGCCCACCAGCGGCACGAATCGCACCGAGCTCAGGCGACGGCGCCGACCGTCGGCAAAGCGCACCAGCTCGCCGGCGTCCCGGCGGCCCACGGGGCACACGAGCACCCCGTGCGGCGTCAGCTGTGCGAACAGGGGTGCGGGGACGTCGTCGGCCATCGCCGCAACGGCGATGGCGCCGAAGGGGGCGGCGTCGGGTGCGCCCGCCATGCCGTCGGCGTGCCGGACCTCGACGTTGTCGTAACCGAGGTCGCCGAGCACGGCCCGCGCGCGCTCTGCCAGGTGCGCGCGCCGTTCGATGGTGATCACCCGAGATGCGCACTGTGCCAGCACCGCCGCTGCGTATCCGGAACCGCCGCCCACCTCGAGCACCGACTCGCGCCCGGTCAAGGCCAGCGCGGTCGCGGTGAGGGCGACGATGTCCGGCGCGGAGATGGTCTGTCCGGAGCCGATGGGGACGGGGCGGTCGGCGTAGGCCATGTCGGCGTACTTCTCCGGGATGAACCGCTCGCGCGGGACGGCGCGCATGGCCTCGAGCACCCGGGGATCGGTGAGCCCGTTCCGGCGCAGCCTGGCGACCATGGCGGCGCGGGCATCCGGAGCTACCCGGGGGTCCCGGTCCACGCCGCCCCTCATCGCCCGGTGCGCACTGCCGGGGTCTCCGTGTCGGTGCCCGCCTGCCATGGCCTGCCTGTCCCGCCGATCGTCCGCGCCGGTGTGCCGGGATGCCGGATCGCACCCGCTGAGTCCAGGCTAGCCGCCGGGGCTTTCCGGCGGCGTAGCATCGATCCCGGTGGCGGGGGCCACAGAGGTTCCGGCCGGGCCGGCGGGGGTGGCCGGCGGGGATGGACAGCGGGATTGGACAGCAGGGTTGGTCAGCAGGGGTGGGCAGCAGGTTCGACGGTGGAGAGTTCAGCGAGGAGTTGACGGGGATGCCGGCTACGCAGCGGATGGCGATCAGCGAGGTCGACGGGGGCGCGTACAAGGCGGTCCTGGGGCTGCAGAAGTATGTGAACGAGGGCGTCGTGGACGCGCTTCTTCGGGCGATCGTCGATATCCGTGCCTCGCAGATCAACCACTGCGCGTGGTGCCTGGACATGCACGTGGCCGAGGCGCGCGATGCCGGTGCGCCGCAGCGGCAGATCGACCTGATCGCGGCCTGGCGGGAGGCGCCGGCGCTCTTCGACGACCGTGAGCGCGCGGCATTGGCATTGACCGAGCAGGTCACACTCATCAGCAGGCAGGGGGTGTCCGATGAGGTCTGGGCGCAGGTGCGGGCCGTGTTCACGGAGCAGGAGACCCTGGAGTTGCTGATGACCATCGCCACCATCAACGTCTGGAATCGGATGAACGTGGCCGTGCGCGCGGACCTGCCCACGCAGCCGACGGTGGCGGGGTGACCGGCCGGGCGCCGGGGCGCCGGGCGGCGTTCCTCGCGATGCACGTTCCGGGTGATCCGCTGGTGGTGCCCAACCCGTGGGACGTCGGTTCCGCGCAGATGCTGCGTGCGCAAGGGTTCCGGGCTCTCGCCACCACCAGCAGCGGCTTCGCAGCCGCGGCGGGCCGCGGCGACGGCGAGCCCGGGCGCGACGCGTCGCTCGCGTATGCGGCCGCTCTCGTCGCCTGCGTCGACATCCCGGTGACGGCCGACCTGGAGAACGGTTTCGGCGACACCCCGGCGGAGGTGGCCCGCACGGTGGAGGCGGCCGTGGAGTCCGGCCTGGCGGGTTGTTCGGTCGAGGATTTCACCGGGCGCCCCGACGACCCGATCCACCCGCTCGAGGCCGCGGTCGACAGGGTCACGGCCGCGGCGGAAGCCGCCCACCGGGGGGCCGGGCTCGTGCTCACCGCGCGCGCCGAGAACTTCCTGCACGGCAACCCGGATCTGGCGGGCACGATCGCCCGTCTGCAGGCGTTCCAGGAAGCCGGCGCCGACGTCCTCTACGCCCCCGGGCTCACCGATCTGCGCGACGTCCGTACCGTCGTCTCGTCCGTCGACCGGCCTGTGAACGTCCTCGCCAGGCCCGGCCTGCACTCCGTGCCGGCGTTGGCGGCGTCGGGGGCGGCGCGCGTCTCGGTGGGCGGTGCGTTGATGTTCGCCGCCTACGAGGCGGCCGCCGGGATCGCCCGGCAGCTACTCGACGGCGCCGAACTGGGCTGTTTCGATCAGGCGGCCGCCGGCGCGCGGCGCCTCGCCGAGGCGCGCAGCGCCGGGTGACCGTGACACGGAGGAGCCGGATGACAGTCTCAGGGGAGGGGCCGGCCGAGGTCACCCGGACATTCGAGGGCGAGCGGCCGCGGCTCCGGCGCATCGCGGCACGCATCCTCGACGACGAGGCTGAGGCCGACGACGTCGTCCAGCAGGCCTGGATCCGGCTGCACGGCGCGGATGCCGCGGCCATCGGAAACCTTCCGGGTTGGCTGACCACGGTGACCACCCGGCTGTGCCTCGACGTTCTGCGGGCGCGGCGGGCTGCTCCGCAGGCCGACGTCGGTGAGGACGGGCGGCCCGTGGACTGCGAGGGGCGTCTCCGTTTGGAGGACGGCGACCCCGCGCACGCGGCCGTGTCGGCCGACGATGTCGGCGCGGCGCTCCGTGTGGTGCTCGGCGCGCTCACGCCTGCCGAGCGGGTGGCGTTCGTGCTGCATGACAGCTTCGGCTTCGATTTCCCGGCGATCGGGCGGATCCTCGACTGCACCCCGGCCACGGCCCGCAAACGTGCCTCGCGGGCCAGGTCGCGGCTGGGGCAGGCCACCTGCCCGGGGGCGGTGGCGCCGGAATCCGCCGTCACGCCGACGGACTGGGAGATCGTGGACGCCTTCCTCGCGGCCGCCCGCGAGGGCGAGTTCGCGCGGCTGCTCGCGCTGCTGGCGCCGGACGCGACGGTGACCGCCGACGCGGACGCCGTCGCGACGGGGACGCCTGCACGCCTGGACGGGCGCGAGGCGGTCGCCGCCATGTTCGACGGCGCGGCGAAGTCGGCCCTCCCGGTGTTCGTGGAGGGGCGCCCGGGCGCGGCCTGGTTCCTGCGGGGGCGCCCGCGCGTGGCATTCGATTTCACGATCGTGCGCGGCAGGGTGCTGGGCATCGAGTTCCGGGCGGAGGCTTCGGTGCTCGGCGGGCTGACGCGGCGTGCGGGTGGCGTGCGGCGCACTCGATCGCGGAAGGGCGGGACGGACCGGACGGCGGGGCCGTAGCCGCGGTGACTTCCGGGGCTCCCGGGTGGCGGTCACACTTTCCGCGCCCGATCCGTCACCGTGGTGAGCGCACCGCTCGAACGGATGCGGCAGCTGCCGCACCGCGCACACGAGAGGACGAGGACCGATGACGAAAACGATGACCTGCAGCCAGCTCGGCGGACCCTGCGACCTGCAGCACCACGGCGCCACGGCCGACGATGTGATCAACGCGCAGGACCGGCACATCAAAGAGGCGGTGGCGGCGGGGGACAGCGCGCACGAGCAGGCGCGGAAGGACATGAAGTGGCGCTGGATCCATCCCAAGAAGGCGATGGGCTGGTACAACGACACGAAGCAGGCCTTCGCGGACCTGCCGGAGGACTGACCCCGCGCGTGCGGGCAGGGGCGGCGGTACCGTCGTTGCCATGCCGCTGATCCAGATCTCCCAGACCCCGGGCCTCACGGACGAGCAGAAGGCCGCCGTCATCGCCGAGGTGACCCGGGCCTACGCGAAGGCCTCGGGCAAGTCCGAGAGCGCGGTGTGGGTGACGGTCACCGACATCCCGCGCGAGGCCTGGGGCGTGGGCGGGGTACCGCTATCGCAGGGGTGACCGCGCCCCTGGGAGTATGGGCGGCATGGAGGCGATGAGTGCGACCGCGCAGCACCTGACCACCTCGCGCGCGACGTTCCGTGCCCTGGCCGCGGAACACCGCGTGGTGCCGGTGACCCGCAAGGTGCTGGCGGATTCGGAGACACCGCTGTCGGCCTACCGCAAACTCGCGGCGGGCCGGCCGGGCACGTTCCTGTTCGAGTCCGCCGAACACGGACGGTCGTGGTCGCGCTGGTCGTTCATCGGCGCCGGCAGCCCGGCCGCGCTCAGCGTCGTCGACGGGCAGGCCGCCTGGCAGGGCAACGTGCCGGCGGGCGCCCCGTCCGGCGGCGACCCGATCGACGCGCTGCGCGAGACCCTCCGCCTGCTCGAGTCCGAACGGATCCCCGGGATGCCGCCGCTCACGGGCGGGATGGTCGGCTACCTCGGCTATGACATCGTGCGCAGGATCGAGCGGTTGGACGACTCCACGGCGGACGACCTGGAGCTGCCGGAGCTGGTGATGCTGCTGGCCGCCGACGTGGCCGCGGTGGATCACCACGAGGGCGCCATCACCCTGATCGCCAACGCGGTCAACTGGGACGGCAGCGACGAGCGCGTCGACGAGGCGTACGACGACGCCGTGGCCCGCCTCGACGCGATGACGCGCGCACTGTCCGCGCCCGCGCCGTCCACGGTGGCCGCGTACGACCGGCCGGAGCCGGAGTACCGGCGCCAGCGGACCGCCGAGGAGTACCACGCCGGGGTGCGCCGGCTGATCGACGACATCGGCGCCGGGGAGGCCTTCCAAGTGGTGCTCTCCCAGCGATTCGAGATGGACACGGACGCCGACCCGTTGGACGTCTACCGCATCCTGCGGGCATCGAATCCGAGCCCGTACATGTTCCTGCTCAACGTGCCGGCGGTGCCCGGCGGCACGGGCGGCGGGCATGGCGCGTTCACGATCGTCGGTTCCAGTCCGGAGGCGCTGGTGACGGTGGCGGACGGGACGGCGACGACGCACCCCATCGCCGGCACACGGTGGCGCGGCGCCACCGAGGAGGAGGATCTGCTGCTGGCCAAGGAGCTGTCCACGGATGAGAAGGAGAACTCCGAGCATCTCATGCTGGTGGACCTGGGGCGCAACGACCTGGGGAAGGTGTGCGAGCCGGGGACGGTGAAGGTGGGCGACTACCGGCATGTCGAGCGCTACAGCCACGTCATGCACCTGGTGTCCACGGTGTCCGGGCGGCTGCGCGGCGACAAGTCGGCGCTCGACGCCGTCACCGCGTGCTTTCCGGCGGGCACGTTGTCCGGCGCACCCAAGCCGCGCGCCCTCGAGCTGATCGAGGAGCTCGAAACCTCGCGGCGTGGAGTGTACGGCGGGATCGTCGGCTACCTGGACTTCGCGGGTGACGCCGACACCGCGATCGCGATCCGTTCCGCGGTGATGAAGGACGGCACCGCCTACGTGCAGGCGGGCGCCGGAGTGGTGGCGGATTCGGTTCCGGAGAGCGAGGAGCGCGAGACGCGTGACAAGGCGTCCGCCGTGCTGCGCGCGATCGCCGCGGCCGAGACGATCACCAGTGTGGGCGGGCGCGGCGCGGCGGCCGAGGGCGGTGCCCGGTGAGCGGCGGGGCGGAGGCCGCGGCGC
>NZ_JAENKO010000027.1 GCF_016599145.1 Tomitella cavernea | reverse complement strand
CGCCGCGAGTGCGACGCCCGTGCGCAGCACGCCGGCGCGCACGCGTCGCAGCGGGCCCCGCCCCGTTCCCGCGCGGGAACGGCGGCGGTCGGGTCCGGTCGGTTGTGTCGGCATTCTCATCCACCTCGGTCGGTCCGGCCGTCTACGATTTCCGCGGGCCGCTGCCGCGGCCGATCACGTGCACGACATTCTCCCACTTCCGGGCCCGACGCGCGCGGCACCCCCTTCCCGGCACCGTCTCCGAGCGCGCCCCCGGCCTGCGGTTCACGGCCCGCGATCTGTAGCGTCCTGCCGCGGCGGCGCGATAGTCCTCCATACAGGTGGTGAACGCCTGTCAAACAATTTGATAACGATGTGATGCAGAACACGTGTCAGTGTGGCATTGTTTGCTCGCGGCACGAGTACGACGCAGAAGAGGAACGACGCAGAACCGCAACGACGCGGAACCGGAACGACGCAGAAGGCCGGGGCGGATCCCCCCCGGCCCGACGTTGCAGGAGGAGGACGCCATGACTCGCAGTAACGTTCTGCGGCTCATCGAGCCCGGCCGAGGCTCTGCGCGCCGGCCGGATCCCGCTGTGCGCACGCCGTCGTCGGCCGGTGGCGCCGCCCCCGCGGCCGGTGTCGCCACCACCGTCCGCCGCCAGCACATGCGCGGAGTCAGCCTCCAATCGCAACTCGTCTCGCGCGCGCTCAGCGTCACGGCCCGGCCCACGTTCTCGCTCTGGTCCTACACGAGCCGCCTGGCCTGGCCGGTGGGGATGCTCGACGCCGCCGCCACGGCCCTGCCCGCCGTCGACGGCACGCAGCACCAGCCCGTGCGGCTGCAGAACTGCGATGCCGAGTGGATCCAGGGTCCCGGCGCCACCGCCGAGCACGTGGTCCTCTACCTGCACGGCGGCGCTTTCCTGTGCTGCGGGCTGCGCACCCATCGGCGCATGGTGTCGCGCATCTCTGCGGTCAGCCGATCATCGGTACTGGCCGTCGATTACCGCATGCTGCCGCACAACACCATCAGCGACGCGATCGCCGACGGCGTCGACGCCTACAAGTGGCTGCTGGCCAACGGCTACAGCGCCGAGGACATCGTCGTGGCGGGGGATTCGGCCGGCGGGTATCTGGCCTTCGAAGTGCCGCTCGCCATCGCGGAGGCCGGCCTGCCGGGGCCCGTCGGCATCGTCGCGATGTCGCCGCTGACGGAGATGGACCCCACGCGCAAGCTGGCCCACCGGAACTCGCGGCACTGCTCCTTGTTCCCGCGGCGCGCCGTCCCCGCCCTGTCCAGGCTGTCGAACCGGCTGGACGAGCAGGCGATGACCACCCGCGGCCAGCTCCCGCGCGTGTGCCCCGTGGACGCGGACCTCACGCAGCTGCCGCCCACGCTCATCCAGGTGGGTTCACACGAGATGCTCTACCCGGATTCGGCGCTCATGGCCGAGCGCCTCGCCGCGGCGGGAGTGCCATGCGAGCTGCAGGTGTGGGACCACCAGCCGCACGTGTTCCAGGTGTTCGCGGACGTCATCCCGGAGGGCCACGACGCGATCGCCGAGATCGGCCGCTTCCTCCGCTCGTCCTGGGGCGCGCTGCTCACCGCCGTCGAGTAGCCCTAGAACACCGCCGCGGCGGCCTACAGTGGGCCTCGAATCCGCACTTCCCGGGAGCTGCCGCATGTCCACCGCCCACCACGCAGCGCCGGCCGCCGCGCCGCCGGCGCTTCTCGACGAGCTCGCCGCGCAGCTGACCGCCGGGGCCCTGCTCACCGACCCCGACACCACGGTCGGCTACCGCCAGGACTGGGCCCAGCAGCCGGACGCCGGTTCCCCCGTCGCCGTGGTCCGCGCCACCTGCACCGAGGACGTCCAGGCCGTCATGCGCTGGTCCGACGCGCACGGGGTGCCCGTGGTGCCCCGCGGCGCCGGCACCGGCCTGTCCGGCGGCTCCAGCGCGGTCGACGGCTGCGTGGTGCTCAGCCTGGAGAGGATGCGCGCCATCACCGTCGACCCGGCCACCCGCACCGCCGTGGTGCAGCCGGGCCTGCTCAACGCGGAGGTCAAGAAGGCCGTCGCCGAGTACGGGCTGTGGTATCCGCCGGACCCGTCGTCGTACGAGATCTGCTCCATCGGCGGCAACGTCGCCACCAATGCGGGCGGGCTGTGCTGCGTCAAGTACGGCGTCACCACCGACTACGTCCTGGGCCTGCACGTGGTGCTGGCGGACGGCACGCTGGTGCGGCTCGGCGGGCCGCGGCTCAAGGACGTGGCGGGGCTGTCGCTGACCAAGCTGTTCGTGGGCTCCGAGGGCACGCTCGGGGTCGTCACGGAGATCACGGTCCGGCTCATCCCCCGCCAGGATCCGGCCGTGACGATGGTCGCGACGTTCGCGTCGCTGCGCGCGGCGGCCGACGCGGTGCTCGCCATCACGCGGTCGATGCGCCCCGCGATGCTCGAGTTCATGGACAGAGTGTCGATCAACGCGTGTGAGGACTATCTGAAGATGGACCTCGACCGCACGGCCGAGGCCATGCTCATCGCCCAGTCCGACGCGCCCGGCGGGCATGCGGCCGCCGAGCTCGACCGGATGGTGGCCGCATGCAAGGACTCCGGTGCCACCGAGGTGTTCCACACCGACGACGCCGACGAGGGCGAAGCCTTCTGCGCCGCCCGGCGTGCCGCGTTCCCCGCGGTGGCGGCGCTGGGCGCGCTGCTGTTCGAGGACGTGGGTGTGCCGATGACCCGGCTGCCGGAGCTGGTGACCGGCATCGCGGACATCGCCGCCCGCCGCGACGTGACGATCGCCGTCGTCGCCCACGCCGGCGACGGCAACACGCACCCGCTGATCGTGTCCGACGCCCAGGATCCCGCCGTGGCCGCGCGCGCCGAGCAGGCCTTCGGGGAGGTGATCGAGCTGGCACTGTCGATGGGCGGCACCATCACCGGCGAGCACGGCATCGGTCGTATGAAGAAGGCTTGGCTGCCGCAGTACCTGGGCGCGGACGAGATGGAGCTCAACCGCCGCATCAAGACGGCGCTCGACCCCAAGGGGCTGCTCAACCCCGGTGCGGTGTTCTGACGGTAACCGCTGGTGGGGCCGGTCACAGCGCGACGCGGGGCACGCCGCGCCGGGGAATGTCGCAGCCACCGGATATGTTGTGCCCTGGTGAGAGCATGACCCCGCCGCGACGACCTCCACGGTCGTCCGGCGCAGGGCCGCGCCGAGTGAAACCGACCCGCTCACGGCGGGAAGACCGATTGGAGAGGCCATGGCCACCCAGGACCTCACTGCCGACACCTTCGAGCAGACCATCACCGACAACGACATCGTCTTCGTAGACTTCTGGGCCGACTGGTGCGGTCCGTGCAAGCAGTTCGCGCCCACCTACCAGTCCGTGGCCGAGCAGAACCCCGACGTCGTGTTCGGGAAGGTCGACACGGAGGCCGAGCAGCAGCTGGCCGCGGCCGCGCAGATCTCGTCGATCCCCATGCTCATGGCGTTCCGCGAGGGCCAGCTCGTGTTCGCACAGCCGGGCGCGCTGCCCAAGCAGGCCTTCGAGCAGCTCGTCCAGCAGGTCAAGGACCTCGATATGGAGCAGGTGCGGGCCCAGATGGCTCAGGAAGGCTGATCGGGGCGGGCCACCGGCCCTTTTCTCCCAGCACCGTCGGCGGGGCGGGGCGCCAGTACTGACGCCCCGCTGCGTGCACGCTCCACCGCGCGTCGGCACTTGCTGTCCTGCCGGGCGCGTTTCCCCGGCCTGCCCCTTGCCGACCACCGTGCACTGCGGGTTATGTAGTGGGCAGCGAGTATTGGTGCTGTCTACGGATAGGGGAGCACGATGGCAGACGAAAACGCGGCACACAGGCCCGCGCCGGGCGGGACGGCGGCCCACGATGTGAAGCCGCGCAGCCGCGACGTCACCGACGGCCTGGAGAAGGCCGCCGCACGCGGCATGCTCCGCGCCGTCGGCATGGGCGACGCGGATTGGGGCAAGTCGCAGGTGGGGGTCGGCTCGTCGTGGAACGAGATCACCCCGTGCAACCTGTCGTTGGACCGGCTGGCCCAGGCCGTCAAGGACGGGGTGCACGCGGCCGGCGGATATCCGCTGGAATTCGGCACCATCTCGGTGTCCGACGGAATCTCCATGGGCCACGAGGGCATGCACTTTTCGCTGGTCTCGCGCGAGGTCATCGCGGACAGCGTCGAGACGGTCATGAACGCCGAACGGCTCGACGGCTCCGTGCTGCTCGCCGGGTGCGACAAGTCGCTGCCGGGCATGCTCATGGCCGCCGCGCGCCTGGACCTGGCGAACGTCTTCCTCTACGCCGGCTCCACCCTGCCCGGGGTGGCCAAGTTGTCCGACGGCACAGAGCGCGAGGTCACGATCATCGACGCGTTCGAGGCCGTCGGCGCCTGCTCACGCGGGCTGATGAGCCGCGCCGATGTCGACACCATCGAACGCACCTTCTGCCCCGGCGAGGGCGCCTGCGGCGGGATGTACACCGCGAACACCATGGCGTGCGTATCCGAGGCGCTGGGCATGTCGCTGCCGGGCAGCGCCGCACCGCCCGCGTCGGACCGCCGCCGCGACGGGTACGCGCGCCGCAGTGGCGAGGCCGTCGTCCGACTGATCGCTGATGGCATCACCGCGCGCGACATCATGACCAAGGAGGCCTTCGAGAACGCCATCGCGGTGGTGATGGCGTATGGCGGGTCCACCAACGCGGTGCTGCACCTGCTGGCCATCGCGAACGAGGCCGAGGTGGAGCTGACGCTCGACGACTTCGTGCGGGTGGGGGCGCGGGTGCCGCATCTCGCCGACGTCAAGCCCTTCGGCAAACACGTCATGCTCGACGTCGACCGCGAGGGCGGCGTCCCCGTGCTGATGAAGGCCCTGCTCGACGCGGGCCTGCTGCACGGCGACTGCCTCACCGTCACCGGCAGGACCGTTGCCGAGAACCTCGCGGACATCAACCCGCCCGACCCCGACGGCCAGGTGCTGCGCGCCCTCGACGACCCCATCCACCCGTCCGGCGGCCTGACCATCCTCAAGGGCTCCCTGGCGCCGGGCGGGGCCGTGGTGAAGTCGGCGGGTTTCGACGACTCGGTGATCCGCGGGACTGCGCGCGTGTTCGACCGCGAGCGGGCCGCCCTGGACGCCCTCGAGGACGGCACAATCCGGGCGGGCGACGCGGTGGTGATCCGCTACGAGGGCCCCAAGGGCGGGCCCGGCATGCGGGAGATGCTCGCGATCACCGCGGCCATCAAGGGTGCCGGGCTGGGCAAGGACGTGCTGCTCCTCACCGACGGCCGTTTCTCCGGCGGCACCACCGGCCTGTGCGTCGGCCACGTGGCGCCCGAGGCCGTCGACGCCGGGCCGATCGCCTTCATCCGCGACGGCGACCGGATCACGCTCGACGTCTCCGGCGGTACCCTCGACCTGGAGGTCGACGATGCCGAGATGACCCGCCGACGCGAAGGCTGGCAGCCTCTCCCCGCCCGCTACACGCGGGGGGTGCTGGCCAAGTACGCGAAACTCGTGCAGTCGGCGTCCGTGGGCGCTGTCTGCGGTTAGAGGGAGGCGGCGTCGCGCCGCGCGCCGGTTGCGGCGACACGCCGGGACGACACGCGCGCGGGAGGATGATCGGCGCTCGGCGCACACACCCGGCCGCGGCAGCTACGTGCCCAGGGAGCGCAGCGTCTTCTTGGCCTCGGCCAGCTCGCGCGCGAGCTCCTCGACCCGCCGTTCCGCCTGTGCCCGAGCCGAAACCAGCACGGCATCCACCGCCTTCGACGCCGCCGGAACCCCCAGCGCATCGACCGCCTGCACCACGGATTCGGCGTGCACCGGGACCGGCTTGCCGGACCGGGCACCGCCGCCGACCACGGTGACCGCCCATTCGTGCGGCGCGCCCGAAGCGGCGCCCTCGATGGTGACGGTCACAGATGCGGGGCCGCGACCACGCGGCCTGCGGCGGGGTTCCGCCGCGCCCCGGGCGGCCGCGGACCGCGCCGCCGCAGCGCGGGCATCCTCAGATCCGGATGCAATTCCCGCAGACGGAACCCGCTCCGGCACCGCGGCTTTCGACGGCGCGGCGGTTCCAGCAGGGGCGACGGTTTCAGCAGGGGCCTTCTTCGCAGGGGCCTTCTTCGCAGGGGCCTTCTTCGCAGGGACTGCGGGCGCCTTGCGCGTCATGCGAAGCTCGTCGGCCTCGTACGGCAGCTCGTCGTCGATCCGGCGCGGCTTGACGGTCACGGTCTTGCCGTCGATCGATTGCACCTTGGCCGAGGCGCCGGCCGGCACGTCGAGGCTGGGAACGGGATCCCGCAGATACACCGTCGGCGTCCTGCCGTCCGCCAGTGCTGCACGAAGCGCGTCGAGGTCGCCGTCGGTGAGCGAGGCCGCCGTGCTGGCGGCCGAGCGCGTTGCCATTGTGCCTGTTCCTTCCGAAGCCGGGGTCAGTGCCGGTGCTCGCGATACGTGGCGACCGTCTCCCTGGTGCAGCCGGCCAGGGCCGCCACGGGTCCGTTCCGGGCGCGGCGCGGCTTCCGGTCTCCGGCCGGCGCCGACAGCACCCACCAATCGCATCCGAGGGCCGGACTCGTGAGTCATGATAGGCACCCGCGGCGACACCGTCGTCCGCCCCTGGCGGTCGCCGACGGCGGTCGGCCGATATCGACGCGGCCTCGGCGATAGGATCGGACAGCCGGGAACCGAACGGATCGACAGCGCGGAAGGGAACGCAGTGGCACGTCAACGAGGCCCCTCGCGGTCCGGCGAAGCATCAGGCCCGCCCGGGCCCACCGGCGGCACCCCGCGCCCCGGCGCCGCCCCCGATCCCGATGACGCACCGGCCCCCGTGGACGCTGCGCCCGCCGTGCCGGCCTACACCGCATCGGCCGGGTCCGACAGGGCCCGCACCCGGACGCGTGAGGCCGATCGCGCCCGCGCCCGCGCCGCGGAATCTCTGGCGCCGCCCAGCGTCGTCGACGCGACGCGCAAGGCCATCGAGGTCTCGCTGCTGGGCGGCGAACGCAAGTACGACCGCTACGAGATCGCCGAGCTGGCCGACGTGCCGGTGGAGCGCTGCACGGAGTTGTGGACAGCCATGGGGTTCGCGATCCCATCCGACCCTGATGCCGCGAACTACACCGACTCCGACGTCGCCGCGCTGCGCGTGCTCAAACGGCTCACCGACTCCGGCGTGCTCAGGCCCGACGTGATCGCGCCGATCTCGCGCGCCACCGGTCAGGCCATGTCGCGCCTCGCCGAGTGGCAGGTATCGCTGGTGACCGACTTCGTGCTCCACGCGCTGATGGATAACCGCCGATACCCCGGCAAGTGGCCGGGTGGTTCCGCGTCCGATGCCGCACATACGCCGGGAACGGACGCCGGTGACGAGCCGTTCGACGAGGAGACCGTCACTTCGATCGTGGTGCAGACGGCCGATGCGCTCCTGCCGATGATCCGCGACCTGCAGAACCACGTGTGGCGGCGGCATCTGGCCGCCACCTCCGAGCGCATCCTGCTGCGCACCCGCGAGGGCGACGACAGCCGTCCGTTCGCCGTCGGCTTCGCCGACATGGTCGGCTACACGCACCTGACCCGGCGGATCGACATCACCGATCTGGCCACACTGCTCGACGAGTTCGAGTCGATCTGCGCGCGGGTCATCGCCGAGCACCACGGCCGCATCATCAAAAACGTCGGCGACGAGGTCATGTTCACCGCCGACGACGCCGACACTGCCGCGCTCATCGGCATCGCACTCCAGGACGCCATCGGCGAGGCCGAGACGCTGCCGAAGATCCGGGTGGGCATGGCATACGGCGACGTGCTGGTGCGCTATGGAGACGCGTACGGCGCCGTGGTGAACATCGCCGCCCGCCTCACCGGCGCGGCGCGGCCGGGCACCGTGCTGGTCGACGAGTCGCTGGCGCAGCAGCTCACTCCGCCGAACGGCCTGTCCACTCGCATGATCCGTCCGGTGAAGGTGCACGGGTACTCGCGGCTGCGCGCGCGGCAGCTGCGCAAGAAGACCCGGTGGGTGCGCTCCGACGGCGAGCGACCCGCGCGCGGCGGCCGATCCGACGACGAGAGCGCCGAATAGGCACCGGAAAGTCGCGGCACAGCCGCCGGATAGTCTCAGCGCATGACCGAACCTGTTGCAGTGGCTTCCGGGAGCTCCGAGTGGTCGCTGGGGCTCGACGCCAAGGTCACTCTGCTGTGCGCAGGGCTGATCTTCCTGTGGGCGCTGGCCCTCGGGGTGTGGAAGTACCGGCAGATGGCCGTATCCCCCACCCACCTCGCACATCCCTACGTCGACATCGCCCACCGTGCGGCGCTGATGTATTCGTTCGCGACTCTTCTGCTGGCGGTGTTCGCCGAGCTCAGCGCCTGGCCCACCGCGGTGAACCTCGTCGCCGCGCTCGTCGTCATCGCCTTCTTCGCGGCCGCCATCGGCAGCTATGTGGCCCACGGCGTCCTGCGCGACACCGACAACCAGTTCTCCCACCCCGTCCGCGGCACGCACGCGTTCATGCTGGCGCTCATCGTCGGCGAGGTCGGTGGCACCGCAGTGCTGGTCGCGGGGTTCGTCGCGGGCTGGGCCTGAGCACGCGGAACGCGCCGGTTCCCGCCGTGGCCGGCGTCAGTTCCCGCCGGAGTCGTCGTCCTGCTTCTCCTGGATGGGCTGGTCGATCCTGGAGTTGTCGGCGACCTCGGTGATCACCCGGCGGGCCTCGTCGACGGTCGCGTCGTCGGGCGCCTTGAGGGTGGACTGCAGCAGCATACCGACGCAGTGCGTGGAGCTGAGCTGGATGCTCGAGTAGTACTGGACGTACCGGTACTCGGCGCCGTCGACCTCGCGCGTGGACTCGCCCAGTTTGCGGTGGTCGCCCAGGCCGCTGTCGGGGTCCTCGATGGAGTCGAAGTCGATGGGGTCGCGCTGCGCTTTGAGCATCGACTCCACCTTGTCGCACGGGGTGATCTCGGTGAACTGGGCGGTGATGGCCGCGCCGGCCTGCGCCTGGGCGGCGAATGCCGACCGTGCCGCATCGTCGCCGACGACCTTGCCGCCCAGCTCCTCAGGGATTCGCGAGCGGTCCAGCAGGGCGTAGGTGACGCCGCTCTGACCGGTGGCCTCGGCGGGGTCCGACGGCAGGAAGTCGTTCTGGTTGATCATGCTCCAGCCCTGCGGTACGAACATCTCGATCCGCTTGTCGGTGCCGAAGCCGAGGGGCCGGTACTCCCCGTCCGGAGCGGGCGCGTCCCCGCCGGACCCGCAGCCCGCCAGCACCGCTGCGGCCAGGACACCGCCTACTGCGGCGACACTCCGTTTCACTGCGATCCTTCCTGCGGGGCTGCGCCCATCGTCGATGCGCTGCGGGCAGGCCGCACCGACCGCCCGGGCTCGGGCATCCAGGCTAGAACAGGGTGAGCTCTTCGCTTTCGGCGGCGGCGAACAACGACGGCTGATCGGGCTGGTCGGGGTCTGCGGGCTGGTCTTGGATTGCGGACTGGGCGGGCGGCTCGCTGCGCGCCGTGGCCGCAGGTGCCAAGTCCACGTGTGCCTGATCCGCCGGCGCAGGGCCCGTCGGTGACTCCGTGGACGCGGACGCCACTGCCTCAGCAGGCTCGGACGCGGACGCGGCCGCAGCACCGCCGAATCGGTCCGCCCCGGGGGCGGGAGTCGCGACGATCTTGCCGTCGCGTGCAGCCCGGGCCGCCTTGCCTGCCAGCGAATCCGCCATCTCGTTGAACTCGTTGCCCACGTGGCCGCGCACCCAGCGGAACCGTACCGGGCCCGGGCGTTCCCCGATGGCGGCGTCGATGGCCCGCACCAGTTCGACGTTCTTCACCCGGGTTCCGCCGGCGGTCTTCCACCCGCGGCGCTTCCACCCGGGCAGCCACTCAGTGGAGCACTTGATGGCGTATTGCGAGTCCGACTCGATCATCAGCGGCTCATCACCGGGGTGCGCGCTGATCGCCTCGAGGACCGCGCGCAACTCGGCGATCTGATTGGTGCCCTCGGCGGCCCCGCCGGAATGCGCACCGCCGCGGTGGTCCACCCATGCCCAGCCGATGGCGCCTCCAGGGTTCTTCAGGCAGGACCCATCCGTGCTGACCATGATCACGCACCAGACCATACGTTCGCATCCGGCGTGTGGCCACCCCTCCACGCCGCGCCCCTCCGCGACATGCATCACAGCGAGGCACGCGCGTTTCGGTTCGAGGGGCGGTGCCACCGGGTGCCGCGCCCGAACTTCGAACGCAAACCCTGTTCGCGCCCGACGTTGCGCCATTCGGTCCGTAACTACGAACTGGACCCGGCAATTGCGGGCGCGACGCGATGTGGCCTTCGAACTTCGAGCGCGACGACGAGGTGACGCCCGAACTTCGAACGCGACGCAGAGGTGCCGCCCCCGAACACGGCCGAGGCGCGGCCCGGAAAACCCGGACCGCGCCTCGACACGCTGAGCTGAGTGCCGGCTACTGCGTGGTGACCACCCGCGTGCCGCCGGCCATCTCGTCGTGCTTTCCCTGTTTGGTGGGGCTGCCGTTGATCGTCACCGCGATGACGATGACGATGACGAGCATGGCGATGTCGATGATCCAACTGATGATCGCGCCGACGAAGGGGATGATGCCGATGATCATCCCGATCGACCCGAGCACCACATAGCCATTGCGGCGCAGCGACTCCTGCGTGGTCGGATTTCCGCCGGACGCCCCCACCACCCTCAGGTGCAGGAGCTGCTTGCCCAGGGTCTGGCCCTTCGTCGTCTCGAACCACACGAAGTAGGCCGTCCACGCGAAGGCGAAGACGATCGCGATGATAGAGGAGACCACCCAGTAGCCGATGCCCGGGGAAGTGTTGTCGAGCAACGCCTGTCCCACGCCGAATGCGGCACCGACGATCATCTGGACGATGAGCATCGGGATGCCGATGATCAGGCTGTCGATGATGCGAGCCCCGAACCGCGGCGCCAGGCCGCCCGGTGCACCGCCGCCGCTCATCTGGTTGGCGCCCGTGGGATAACCCTGATAGCCGCCGGCCGGCGGGGGCGGCGGATACGCGTTGCCGTAGCCGGACGGCGCCCCGTAGTCAGGGGAACCGTAGGGCTGGGATCCGTAGTCCGACGAGCCGTAGCCGGGGGCGCCGTAGTCCGGGGCGCCTTGCCCCGGGGCGCCGTACTCCGGAGAGCCGTATGGCGCGGCACCGTACTGGCCGCCGCCGTACTGGCCGCCGCCCGCACCGCCCGGGTCGCGCGTCTCCTCGTCGCCGTCAGACCGCTGGTCGCCGGGTCCTGTCGTCATCGGCAGCATCCTTCCGCAATGTGTCCCTCAGCACAGGGAGTTGTTGAGGACACTACCGGCAGCGCGGGGACGATGCCACGGAAGACACGCCTCGCCGCCACTGGCACTGACGCTGGCGCTTCTCACCCGCGCGGCGGCGACTCCCGTAACGTCCGCGAGCAGACGACGCCCAGCAGCAGCGCCGCCCCGAGCCCGGTCATCACCATGCCGACACGGTGGAACCCGGCGTCGTCGATGGCGCCGCCCATGCAGATCTCGATGATGACGGCCGCGATGTTGGCCGCGATGTACTGCAGCGTCCGGTACATCCCGAGCGCCACCCCCACCTCCTCCGTGGTGGTGACGGCGTTGACGATGTTCTGGTTGCCGATGTTGTTGAACGAGTTCGGTACGCCGAGGATCATGGCGATGCCGACGATGGCGACGATGGTGACCGTCGAATCCGCCACCGTCGCCAGCAGCGCACCGCCGACGACGAGGCCCACGGTGCCGATCAACAGCGCAGGCCGCGGTCCGTGATTCGAGTACACGCGGGTGGCCGTCACGGTGGAGGCGATGCTCACGAGCGCCAGTGGCAGCATGATCAGTCCCGCGTGGCCCGCGTCCATGCCTCTCCCGCCCTGCAGCCACTGCGGCAGCCCGAAGTACACCAGGTAAAAGGCGGTGTAGGTGACGGTGGTGCGGCCGAGCGTCATCGCCAGCGGACGGTTGCGGAGCAACGCGCGCACGTCGATGAACGGCTCGGGCGCCCGCAGCTCCCGCCACACCAGCAGCACTCCCGACACCAGCGCCACCGGCAGGAACGCCCACTGGGGCCGCTCCGCCAGCGACAGCAGGAACACCATCGTCGTGGTGATGCAGATGAGGAACAGTGCCGTGCCGGGCAGGTCCATGCGGCGCAGTACGACGCGCGTCCCGGTGTGCTCGCGCGGTGCGTCCGCCGGGGCGACGCGCAGCACCCACAGGCCGGTCAGGGCGGCCATCGGCAGGTTGACCCACATGATCGCCTGCCAGCCGAAGACGGTCGTGAGCAGCCCGCCCAGCGTGGGGCCCAGCGCCACCATCGACTGCGAGCACACGGTGAGCACAGCGAGCGCCGTCCGTGTCTCCGCACTCTTCTCCGCCGCCACCCGCCGCACGATCATCATGGCGGTGGGGTACTGCGTGGCGGTGCCGACACCGAGCAGCGCCCGGGCCACGATCAGCCAGGTCAGCGAGGGGGCCAGCGCGCCGAACACCGACGACGCGGCGATGATCGCCAGCCCTGCCAGATACATCCTCCGCGGGCCGAACAGCCCGCCCAGCCTGCCCGCCGCCGGCGAGACCACCGCGGTGGCGATGTACATCCCGGAGATCACCCAGGCGGTGCCCTCGAACGTGCCGAAGTCGTGGGCGATGGCGATGACGGCGACCGCGATCATCGACGAGTTGAGCGGCTGCAACATCGAACCGGTGCCGAGCCCCATCGACAGGGGCAAGGGCACCCGCGTGCGTTTCGGCGTTGCGGTGGCGCGCGAATCGATCCGCTTCATCACCCTCCCAGGGCACCGATGCTGCGCAGGGCCGACGCTCCGCGGCGTGCGCGTTCCGCCCCGCGCGTGCCACGATCTCCACTATGACCCACGGCTCCGGCAGCAGCGACCCCGCCCCACGATGGCCGGCGTCCCGCACGCTGATCGTCATGGGCGTGTCGGGTTCGGGGAAGACGACCGTGGCCAGGTTGCTGGCGGAGCGCCTGGGCCGGCCGATGCTCGAGGGCGACGACCTGCATTCGGACGAGGCGGTGACGAAGATGGGTTCGGGTCACGCGCTCACCGACGCCGACCGGTGGCCGTGGTTGCGACGGATCCGTGCGTGGATCCTCGCGTCCGGCGCCGACGGCGCGCCCGGCGTGGTGGCGTGCTCGGCGCTGCGACGGTCCTATCGGGACCTGTTGTGCGGGGCGCACGGCGACACCGAGCCGGGGGAGGCTCCTGTGCTCTTCGTCCACCTGCACGTCGGCCGTGCGGAGCTGCACAGGCGGCTCGAGGCGCGCGAGGGCCACTACATGAAGGCCCCGATGCTCGACTCGCAGCTCGCCACGCTCGAACCGCCGTCCGCGGACGAGCCCGCGATCACCGTCGACGCCACCGGCGGCCCCGGGCATATCGTCGACGGGATACTCCGGCGGCTCCACGCGCAGTGACGGCGCGGGCAGAGTCCCTCCGCGAGCCGGTCATCGGCCCACCTGCGAGCCGGTCCACCTCCCGCGAGCCGGCCCTCGGCAAAGCACAGGTGAATCTCCACGCGCGGTGCAGACCTGCATGCGCGGTGCAGACTTGCCCACGCAGGCTCCGGGAGTGCCGCTCACCACCCGGGCACCGGAGGTTTGACCCACATGATCCGTTCTTCGGGGTGGGTTCGCGCCGCTTCATCGCGCCGCGGATTGCGCTCCGCCCATTCCTGCTTGCGTTCCAGCAGCTCCACCGTCGCGTCCCACGTGGCGCGCGAGCTCGGCGGGTGCACTCCGGCGGCCCGCGCGAAGCGGCGCAGCGTCGCCTCGTCCAGCGCGGCCAGTTCTTCGGCAGCGATGCGCCGATCCCACGCGTACCGCGCCAGCGCCACGGCCTTCTCGTGCCGTCGACGCCGGGCGAGCTCACTGTGCGCGTAGCCGTCCGGATCATCCACGGGACCACACTATCCGCGGGCATCCGCCGCCGTCGCGGATTGCACCGTCTACCTGGGCGTTGTCAGGAGTTGTCGGTGGCGGGGCGCAGGGTGGGGCAAACTGATGTTCGCATCGAGGACGGCTCGCCCGGTGCCGGTCACGGCGCCGGGCGATGCCCCACGGCTCACGGAAGAGGCCCCATGAACACCTGGTCCGACCAGCCCGTCTGCGCGTTCGATCTGGAGACCACGGGCCCCGATCCCCTGTCGGCGCGGATCGTGACGGCCTGTGTCGCCATGCTCTCGCCCGCGCCCCGCTCCGGGTCCGCCCCGGCCCCGTCCCCGGATCCGGTCCGGACGTGGCTGGTCGACCCGGGCATCCCGATCCCGGCGGGCGCCACCGCCGTCCACGGGATCAGCACCGAGGCCGCTCGTGCCGGCGGGGCGGAATACCGTTCCGGGTACACCGAGATCCGCGATGTGCTGCAGCAGGCTTGGGAGGCGGGCGCGGTGGTGGTGGCGTTCAACGCCAGCTTCGACCTCACGCTGATGGATGCCGAGGGCCGCCGCCAGGGATTCCCGCCGCTCGCGCCCGCCCTGGTCGCGGATCCGTACGTGATCGACCGCGAGATGGACCGGTACCGGCGTGGCAAGCGGACCCTCGGTGACGTGTGCCGGCATTACGGTGTGCGGCTGGATAGTTCGCACGAGGCCCAGGCGGACGCCGTCGCCGCCGCGCATCTGCTGGCCGCGCTGGTGGGCAGGTACCCCGACCTGCGCACCCTCGATATCGTCGCCGAGCAGACCCGCTGGCACGCCGAACGTCAGCGGAGCTTCGCCGAGTACCTGGTGCGC
The DNA here is from genome assembly GCF_016599145.1 of Tomitella cavernea. GTDB lineage: Bacteria > Actinomycetota > Actinomycetes > Mycobacteriales > Mycobacteriaceae > Tomitella > Tomitella cavernae. The sequence goes on along the minus strand of NZ_JAENKO010000027.1, from coordinate 45,566 downwards.
AATGGCCGCGACGCCGCCGACGTCAACGGCGAGTGGCCGATCCGCCGCGCCGCCTGACGGCACCGCCGGCGGCCGGCAGTGCCGTGCAGCATCGCGTCCGCGCAGCGACGACCGGCCGGAATCCCGCTCGTACTGAACTATTTCCGTTTCGCTTTTACACTGACCCGCGGACGACGGGTTCGGCCATAGGCCGCGGACGTGCGCCGGTGACCGAAGCCGATGACATCGACACGGAAAGGAAAGCGAATGCACTTCACACACCGCAACTCGAATCTTCTCCGCAAGACCACTCTGACCGTCACGTCCCTCGCGGCAGCGGGCGCGCTCTTCGCCGGCTGCAGCAGCGACACCGTCGACTCGGCGAAGGACGCCGCCGGTGCGGCGAGCGACGCGGCCGGCGACGCGGCCGGTTCCGCCAAGGACGCCGCCGGCGCCGCGGGGGATAAGGCCAAGGACGCCGCAGACAAGGCCATGGGCGCCGACGGCCAGGACGGCGCCGACGACGACGTGGCCGCCGGCGATATGGCCGAGACACAGATCCAGGGCCCGCAGGGCGAGATCACTGTGGTGCAGCCCATTGCGGACAAGTACCAGCAGGTCGGCGGGGTGCAGGGCCACCTCGGCAGCCCGGAGGGCGAGCAGCAGCAGGGCCCCGACGGTGGTTACTTCGTCGACTTCGAGGGCGCGTCGATCTACTGGAGCCCGGAGACGGACGCGCACTTCGTGCAGGGCCGGATCAAGGAGGCCTGGCTCGCCGACGGCGGGGTCGAGGCTCTCGGCTACCCGACGAGCGACGAGCACCCGATCGAAGGCGGGTTGCAGAGCGAGTTCGAAGATGCCCGCATCACGTTCATCGATGATCAGACCGAAGTGATCACGGAGGACTGATCAGATGGCGGCGGGCGGTTCCGCCGGGGCACCGGCGCAGACTGCTCCGCGGAACCGCCCGCCGTGTCCCCGGCGCCCGCCGTCCCAGCCCTGCGCTGGACCGCGTCGCTACCCCAGCAGGTGTGCGTACCGCGGCGCGTGCTCGGGCACGATCAGCCCGCCCAGCAACAGGCGGAGCTGGGCGGCGCAGTAGTCGCCCAGCGACCAGCGGGGCGAGAAGTGCCAGCGCTTGAGCGCCCAGGCGTGCGCGAGCATCATCGCGTCGAAGGTCACCAGGTCCACGTCGACCTCGCCGACGGCGCCGGCCCGGATCGCGCCGGCCAGCGCATCCCGCAGCGGCGCGGCCGTGGAGATCTCGAGCTCCTTGATGCGGGCGCGCCCCGCCGGGGTGAGCGTGCGGCTCTCCCGGTACGTGAGCACCACGGCGTCCAGGTTCTCGTCGACGATCTCCACGTACCGGCGGAACCCGGCGGCGAACCGTTCCACCGGGTCGTCGCCGGCGCCGGCCATGGCGGGCTCGAGCATGTCCTGGAACGCGTCGAGGATGCCGACGATCGTGCCCAGCAGCACGTCTTCCTTGCCGCCGAAGTACTTGTAGATCAGCCCCACGCTGACCTGCGCTTCGTCGGCGAGCGCCTGCATGGACATCTGGTGGAACCCGGTGCGTTGCATCACCCGTACCGCGGCGTCGAGGATCTGCCGGCGCCGCGAGCTCACCCGGACGGCGCGCACTGCCTCATCGACGGCCGCCGGGCCGGTCTCCGTCGTGCGTGCCATCGCCTCCATGCCTCCTTCCGCCGCTCACCGCGTCGCCCGGATCCCCTTACATACCCAGGTCCTTGGCGACGATCGTCTTCATGATCTCGGTGGTGCCACCGTAGATGGTCTGGATGCGGGCATCGACGAACGCCCTGGACACCGGGTGCTCGCGCATGTATCCGTATCCGCCGTGCAGTTGGAGGCAGCGGTCCGCCACGCGCACCTGCAGCTCGGTGGTCCACCATTTGAGCCGCGCCGCCCGCCCTGCGGTGAGCTCGCCGCGCACGTGGGCGGCGATGCAGTCGTCGAGGTAGGTGCGCGCCAGGTCCAGCCCGGTGGCCAGCTCGGCCAGCACGAACCGCGTGTTCTGGAATCGCGCGACCGGCGAGCCGAAGGCGGTGCGCTGCTGCACGTAGTCGAGGGTCTGCTGCAGCACTCCCTCCGCCGCGGCCACGGCCCCGACGGACAGCGACAGCCGCTCCTGCGGCAGGTTGTGCAGGAGCATCCCGAAGCCGTCGCCCTCGTCGCCCAGCCGGTTCGCCACCGGCACCCGCATGTTCTCGAACGTCAGCTCGCTGGTGTCCTGCGCGTGCAGCCCGATCTTCGCCAGGTTGCGGCCCCGCACCAGGCCTGGCGTGTCGCCGTCGACGACGAGCAGGGTGAGCCCGCCGTGGCGGTCTTCGCCGGTGCGCACCGCGACGACGAACAGGTCGCCGTTCTGCCCGTTGGAGATGAACGTCTTGGCTCCGTCCACCACGTACTCGTCGCCGTCGCGCACCGCGCTGGTCCGGATGCCGGCCAGGTCGCTGCCGGCGCCGGGTTCGGTCATCGCGATGCCCAGGATGGTCTCGCCGGTGACGACGCCCGGCAGCCAGCGGGGCTGCTGCGCGTCGTCGGCCTGGTCGGTCAGGTACGGCAGCACCACGTCGTTCTGCAGGGACAGCCCGATGGCGCAGGCGGCCGCGCCCACCCGGGCCACCTCGTCGATGACGATGGCGTTGTAGCGGTAGTCGCGCACGCCCGGGCCGCCGTACGCCTCGGGCACGGAGAGTCCGAGCATGCCCTGTCCGCCTGCCCCGGTGAAGAACTCCCGCGGCAGCGTCCCGGCATCCTCCCATTCGTCCTGGCGGCCGGCCACCGCGTCGCGCACGTATCCGCGGACGGCGGCCCGGAAGTCGCGGTGCTCGTCCGCCTCGCTCAGCCGTGTCGGTGGAATCGACTGCGCCGCAGTCGGATCGATGATCGGGCCCATCATGCGCCGCCGTCTCCGCCGCCGGGCCGGGAGAACAGCCCCTGCGCCATCTCCTCGCGAGCCGTGGCAGTCGCCTTGTAGTGCAGTTTCTTCCCGGTGGCAGAGACCGGAAGCGAATCCACCACGCGGTACGCCCGTGGCCGCTTGAACCGCGAGAGCATCGGGTGCGTGCGGCAGTGCGCGTCCAGCGCGTCGGCTGCCGCGCGCCGGCCGGCCAGGCCCTCCGCGCCGGAGCGCGGGACGATGTAGGCCACCACCAGCTGGCCCCACGTGTCGTCGGGCACGCCCACCACCAGAGCGTCGGCCACGTCCGGATGCTCGCACAGCGCGGCCTCGACGCCCACCGGGTGCACGTTCTCGCCGCCGGAGAGCAGCATGTCGTCGCGGCGGCCGACGATCGTCACGTACTCGCCGGCATCCCAGGTGGCCAGGTCGCCGATGTGCAGCCAGCCGTCGTGGAACTTGGCGGCGTCCTGCTCGGGGTTGGCCGAGTACTGGCCGGCGTTCTTGGGCGAGCGGACGATCACCTCGCCCACCTCCTGCCCGTCGCGCGCCACCGTCTCGTGCGGCATCGCAGGGCGGTCGTCGAACAGCTTGACCACCGCCACGTCGTCGTCGATGCACGCCCTGCCCGCCGTGCCCGCCATCTCGGGCAGGTCCACCGGGCGCAGGAAGGTGTTCCAGAAGCCCTCGGTGCTGCCATAGCCGTTGAAGATCCGCGGATGCAGCACCCGCTGGTACCGCAGGGCCGCCTCGCGGTCCAGCGGGGAACCCATCGTCACGACCCCGCGCAGCGTCGACAGGTCGCGCACCCTCGCCTCCTGCGCATCCGAGAGCATCGCCAGGTTGGTGGGCGCGCCGATGAGGAACGTGAGCCCCCGTGATTCGACGAGGTCCAATACTGCGTCGGCGTCGAAGGCGCGCAACGGCACCACGGAGCTGCCCACGTAGAACGACGGGTTGGGGCCCGCAAGTACAGCCCGCCCCGGTGGAACCACGGCGACATGTTCAGCGTCTTGTCCTCCGGTGCCAGCGGGAACTGCATGATCACGTCGTGCGCGCTGAAGATCTCGATGGCGCTGTTCATCGGCACCCCCTTGGGCATGCCTGTGGTGCCGGAGGTGTACAGCCGCGTCGTCTCCTCCCAGATCGTCCGATCCACCTGCGGCACTGTGCCCATCGACGCGGCGACGTCGTCGAAGCGCAGCACGCGGGCACCGTCGAGCGTGATCGGTTCGCCGGGCCCCACCGCCACGATGGTCTCCGGGACGTGGCCGCTGCGCCGCAGCGCGTCGACCGTCATCGCGGCGTTCTCGGTGTCGTAGAAGAACACGCGCGGACGGTTGCGGGTGAGGATGTAGGAGGTCTCGCCGGAGGCCAGGCGGAAGTTCAGCGGCGAGCCGACGGCGCCGGCCACCTGGGTGGCCAGGTAGAGCTGCGCGAATTCGGCCCCGTTGAACAGCTGGTAGGCGACGACGTCGCCGCGGCCGACGCCCAGCTCGGCCAGGCCCGCCGCCAGCGCGTCGACCGCCCCGCCCAGCTCCCGGTAAGTCCACGTGCGGCCCGACGCGAGATCGTCGATGGCGGACCGGTCCGCGAACCGCCGGACGTTGCGCCGGAACCCGTTGATGTAGGTGAAGGCGTTCTCGAAATAGGTGCGGTAGGCCAGGGCGTCGTATGCCCCGTCCCCCGCCGCCTGCGGCTGTTGCTGTTGCTGTTGCTGTCGCTGAGGTGCCATCGTGCTCGCCTCTTTCTACCCGGCCATGGTGAGGCCGCCGCTGACGCTCAGCGTCTGGCCTGTGATGTAGGAGGTCTCGGACGAGACGAAGAACGTCGCCGCGGCCGCGACCTCCTCCGGCTGCGCGAGCCTGCGGAACGGGATCGCCTTGACCAGCGCGCCCTGCAGCTTCTCCGGCAGCGACCCGAACAGCGGGGTGTCGGTGGGCCCGGGGCACACGCAGTTGACGGTGATGCCGGACCGCGCCATCTCGCGGGCAAGCGATTTGGTGAGTGCGATGACCCCGCCCTTGGCACCCGCATAGATGGTCTCCCCTGCGCTGCCCACACGTCCGGCGTCGCTGGCCAGGTTGACGATGCGGCCGCGGCCGGCCTCGGCCATGGCGGGCAGGAACGCACTGCACATGTTGACCGGGCCCAGGTAGTTGATGGCCGTGACCTTCTGCGCGAACTCCGCGTCCGCCTCCAGGAACGGCGCGATGCGGTCCCAGCCTGCGGCATTGATGAGGATCGTGGGCACGCCCACCTCGGCGAGCACCCTGTCCCGCAGGTCGTCGACCCGGGCGCGGTCGGCGATGTCCACGCCCATCACGGTGATGAGGCGGGGATGGTGTTCGGCCGTCGCGGCGGCCCCGGCTTCGTCCAGGTCCGCGGCCACCACGCGGGTGCCGCCGGCCGCGAGCCGCAGCGCGATGGCGCGGCCGATGCCGGAGCCGGCGCCGGTGACGACGGCGATGTCGGTGCTGTTGCCCGCGGTGCCATTGCTCTCGCTCATCACTTCGTCACCTCCGCATCCGCTGCGGCCGAGGGGAACTGCGGCGCACGCTTCTCCCGCAGCGCGGTATAGCCCTCGACGACGTCGGGTGCCATGAAGCTGAGCATCTCGTAGGCGGCGGACTGGTCGAAGATGGGTCCGGCGTCACGCACCCAGCTGTTCAGCGCGCGCTTGGTCCACCGGATGGCCTTCTGCGAGCCGCTGCCGAGCGCGTCCGCCACCCGAAGCGCCTCGCCCAGCACCTGGTCGCGCGGCAGCGCCTGGGAGACGAGCCCGATCCGCTCGGCCTCCGCGCCGGTGACCATCTCGCCGGTGAGCAGGTAGTACTTGGCCTTGGCCAGGCTCGTCAGCAGCGGCCAGACGATGGCGGCGTGGTCGCCGGCCGCGACGCCGAGCTTGACGTGGCCGTCGCCGATCTTCGCGTCCTCGGCGACGATGGAGATGTCCGCCAGCAGGCCCACCACGGTGCCGGCGCCCACGGCGACGCCGTTGATCGCGGAGACCACCGGCTTGTCGCAGTTGACGATGCCGTAGACCATCTCGCTCATCTCGTCGAGCATGTGCGCGACGGCGTCGTGGTCGCCGGCCATGCGCTCGACCATCGCCAGGTCGCCGCCCGCGGAGAACGCCTTGCCCGCGCCCGTGACCACGACGGCGCGCGTCTTCGGGTCTTTCGCAACGTCGCGCCACACGCGCGCCAGCTCGCCGTGCATCTCCTCGTCGGTGGCGTTGTACTTCTCCGGCCTGTTGAGAGTGATGAGCAGGACGCCGTTGTCCCGTCGCTCGAACGTGAGCTGCTGGTAGTCGGAGTAGTCCATGGTGTCCCTTCCTGGTGCGCTGGTCCCCGACCCGTTACGCGGCCGGAGCGGCATGCGTGAATCACTACTCATTTGAACTGAATGCCCGTTCACTGCCCTTCAGTGAACCCCGTCACACCTGATCCGTCAAGGGGTCGCGGGCTCCCGGCCCCTACGCTGGCCGGGTGTCCCGCCGTCCCCGTTCGCAGCGCCGCCGAGCACCCCTGCCCGTGCGCGACGGGGTGGGCCCCAGCCGGGTGCGGATCCCGCGCGGAATCAGCGAGGGCGCACGCGACGGCTCCGGGGCCACCGCACACCCCACCGTCGCCGCGTACCTGACGGCCCGCTTCCCCGCCGACGCGCAGCGGATCGCGGAGAAGATCGCCGCCGGCGAGGTGGTCGACGCCGACGGCGCGCCGATCACCGCGGGGACGCCGTGCACCCCGGGCGCGGAGGTCTTCTACTACCGCGACCCGCCACGCGAGGAACCGGTGCCGTTCGCGCTGCAGGTCCTGCACCGGGACGCGCGGCTGCTGGTGGCGGACAAGCCGCACTTCCTGGCGTCGATGCCGCGCGGGCGACACATCGCGGAGACGGCGCTGGTGCGGCTGCGGCGCAGCACCGGGATCGACGCCCTGGCCCCGGCGCACCGACTGGACCGACTCACCGCCGGGGTGCTCGTCTTCACCGTGGACCCCGACGCGCGGCGCGCCTACCAGGAACTCTTCGCCGCCGGGGCGGTGCGCAAAACCTACGAGGCGGTGTGCTCGGCGCCGCCGTCCGTCGCCTTGCCGACGGTGCTGCGCAGCCGCATCGTCAAGGAGCGCGGCGTGCACCGCGCCTACGAGATGCCGGGCGCGCCGAACGCCGAGACCGCTGTGGAGCGCGTACCCGGCGGGGAGCGGTTCCGCGTGCGGGTGCGCCCGGCTACGGGCAAGACGCACCAGATCCGGGTGCACCTGGCATCCATCGGTGCCCCGGTCATGTGGGACCCGCTGTACGGCGCGGACCCGAATCCGGGCACGGCGGCCGACGGTGACGCCGTGCCACAGGACTTTTCATGTCCGCTGCAGCTGCTGGCGCGGTCGCTGGAGTTCACCGACCCGTTCACCGGGGCCCGGCGGCGGTTCGTCAGCGAACGCGCGCTGGAGCTGTGGTAGCACCGGTTCCCGCAGTTCCGCCTGCAAAGGAGCGAGCCAACTCAGCTCACACGGTGGACCGCCTCGTCGAGAACACGTCGCACCCATTCTGAACGCGTCGCCCCTGCCCGCCGAGCGGCGTCCTTTACAGCCTCATCGAGGTCGCGGGGCAGCCGGACTCGCAGCAGCGGCGATTCCCCCGCATCCGAGAGCGACGGTCTCCCCCGGCCGACGACCTTCTCCAGGGCATCTTCAACCGCCGAGTCGACATATGCGTCATCGACCACACGGCCTCGACTGTCGCGCAGTTCCTCCTCATCCGGCATGTCCGGTCCGATTCGATACCTCGAGTGCGCATCCATTTCATCGCCTCCGCAGTTCAGTAGGCATGACGCGAATCACTACAACAGCGTGATCGAGGTCCAGTGCCACGATCTCGAGTTCGACACCTCTGTCGTCCTTGCCAATCCATACCAGTCGCGCGTCCGAAGATTCAGTGGCATCAACCTGCTCGGCCTCAACCGAGTCGATCACGTGCATCGCATGGGCCTTCCCGATTCGGTGGCGTCGAGCGGAGCGGTACCACCGGATCTGCCGGTCCATCCTTTTATTGTGGCACAGAACAGCAAGGCGGTCATCCAAATGCGCCTCAGTGATCTCACTATTCGCACTGGTCACGCGCATGTTGTTACCATGCGGCCATGGACGCCCTGACCGATCTGCTGCAGACCTCCACGACGCTGTGGGCGGCAGGGCTGATCGGCATCGTCGTCGGACTGCTCGTGGGCATCCTGCTGGGGCTCGTGCTCGGCGGACGCCGGCGCCGCACCGCCCGGGGCTCGGCGGGCCATGCCAAGCCGGGCGATGCGAACCCGGGTGTCGACATCACGGGGGCGACGGTCCGGTTCATCGACGCGGCCGACACCGCGCACAACACCCTGCTCGCCGTGGACCAGAAGGAGCTGGCGGACACCGAACTCGAGGACGCTCTGCAATCCGGGCAGCCGGCCATGCGGCGGCTGGCCGAGTCGATCATGACGCTCGCGGGCATCCACAACGAGCTGCGCGTGCGGGCCCCCGAGGACGTGCTCGCAGCGGCCGAATCCGTCTTCACCCACGTCACCTACAGCGCCATGGACGGGGTGTCCGACGCGGAGGCCTTCAGCGCCACCTACCAGGACCGCAAGACCGCGCTGGTGAAGGCGGCGCGCGCGGAGGCCCGAGCCTGAGCCGCACCCCGAGGCCGCAGGAGGAGCACAGCATGTCCGAGTATCTGGCAGACCTCGACGACGACGAGCGGTTGCTGGTCGACACCGTGCGCCGGTTCATCGACCGCGACGTCAAGCCCTCCGTGCGCGCGGTGGAGCACGCCGACGAGTACCCCGAGCACTGGATCGACCAGATGAAGGCGCTGGGTGTCTACGGGCTCGCGGTGCCCGAGGAGTACGGCGGCATCCCCGTCTCCATGCCGTGCTACGTGCGGGTCACCGAGGAGCTCGCCCGCGGGTGGATGAGCCTGGCCGGGGCGATGGGCGGGCACACCGTGGTGGCGAAGCTCCTCGGCCTCTTCGGCACCGAGGAGCAGCGCCGCCGCTACCTCCCGCGCATGGCCACGGGCGAGCTGCGCGCGACGATGGCGCTCACCGAGCCGGGCGGCGGATCCGACCTGCAGGCCATGACCACGGTCGCCCGCGCCGAGGGTGACGATCTGGTGATCTCCGGCGCCAAGACGTGGATCTCCAATGCCCGACGCTCCGGGCTCATCGCGCTGTTGTGCAAGACCGACCCGGAGGCGGTGCCGCGGCACACCGGCATCTCGGTGCTGCTCGTCGAGCACGGGCCGGGCCTCACCGTCTCGCGGGAGCTGCCGAAGCTGGGCTACAAAGGCGTCGAGACGTGCGAGTTGACGTTCGACGGGTACTGCACGCCCGCCTCGTCCGTGCTGGGCGGCGAGCCCGGCCGCGGGTTCGGGCAGATGATGAAGGGCCTCGAGACCGGGCGCCTGCAGGTGGCGGCGCGGGCACTCGGGGTGGCGTCCGCCGCGCTCGAGGACGCCCTGGCCTACGCGCAGCAGCGCGAGAGCTTCGGTGTGCCCATCTACAAGCACCAGGCGGTGGGGAACCTCCTGGCCGATATGGCCACCAAGCTCACCGCCGCGCGCCAGCTCACGCGCTTCGCCGCGGAGAAATACGATGCCGGGGAGCGCTGCGACATGGAGGCGGGCATGGCCAAGCTGTTCGCGTCGGAGTCGGCCATGGAGATCGCGCTGTCCGCCGTCCGCGTCCACGGCGGCTACGGGTACTCCACCGAGTACGACGTGGAACGCTACTTCCGCGACGCGCCGCTGATGATCGTCGGCGAGGGCACCAATGAGATCCAACGCAACGTCATCACCGCGCAGCTGGTGGCGCGCGGGGAGCTGTAGGGGGGGTAGCGGTGTCACCGCGCCGCCGACGAGCCCGACGCCCCGGTTGCGCGCGACTATAATCGCAGGTGACGCCCCCTTGCAGCGGGGCACCCTTGGGAGGTGGCCCGATGAGTGCACAGCACCCCGTCTCCGCCCGCCGGTTCCTCGAATGCGTCGAGACGGCACTCGAGCCGCCCGCCCGCGCGCTCGACAGGGTGGGCATCATCCATGTCGCTTGGACCGACGCCAACCGCGACGCCGGCCCCGCCGCGCTGCAGCCGCTCGAGGCGGCCGTCATCGCCCGGCACATGAGGGACGGTGACGTGCTCGGGCGGCTCGGCGAACGCGAATACGCGGTGCTCACCGTCGCGCGGCCGGCCACGATCATCGCACGCGCGGCCGAGCTGGCCTCCGCACTGCAGGGCCGTCCGGGAGTGACGGCCACCGTCGACGTCGCCATCTCCACCGGCGGATACGAACCGGCACGGCTGCTCATCGCCCGCGCCCGGGCGGCCACCCCGCCGGAGGACGACGCGGGGCCGTCCACCGCGCCCATCCCCGTGGCACGGTAGCCGGCCGCGGCCCGTCAACGCTGGGGCGGAATGCTCGCCGGTCCCTCACCTTCGTTCGCCTGCGGCCCGGCCGGGCATGGTGCTCGACTGAATCGTGCCGAACCCGCCATCCGATAGGTGGTGACCATGGCCTCGTCAGACCTGGAAACGTTGCGCAAACGCATCGACTGGCTCGCCGCCGACGTCGAGCGCAAGGTCATCGACTGGCGCGATCACCTGCACGCGCACCCGGAGTTGTCCAACTAGGAGACGCGCATCGCTCCCCCATACGATCCGGCGCGGTAACCACGGAGAACTCGGTGACTACGTGCTCCCCGCAATTGCGGGATTCATCCCGCGCAGAACCTCGGATAACGGCACCGCAATAACCCGCGAATCCCGTGCATTCAGGTTCTCCCCTCAGGACCGCCGCGATTGCGCCAGCCGCCCTGGCCCCCTCACTCCCCCACGTCCGCGTTGCAGGTGGCGACGGCGAAGACGCCCTGCGCGGTGTTCTCGGCGAGCACGTCCCCGCCGTCGCTGAGGATCCGGCAGGTGACGCCCCCGCCGTCGGGGCCCGCCATCACGGACAGGAACGCGCCGAAGAGGTTCGACGCATTCGCGCCCTTCTTCCACGGCGTCTGCACGTCGTTGCTCAGCGATGTTCCTCCGCTGGAGCCGATGTTGTAACTGACGGTCGCCTGGCCGCCGGTCGATTCGGCCTCGTAGGTGACAGGCGTCGTGCCGGTCGCGTTGTTCACGGCCGCGTTGATCACGAGGAAGAGCAATAGAGAGGTGATGATGCCGGCGACGATGGCCAGCGCGGACAGCACGATGCCCGCGATCGAGACGCCGCGGTTGTCCGCGATGCCGCTGCGCACCTTGGACAGTGCGACGATGCCCAGGACGAGGCCGATGATGCCGAGCACGATCCCGCCCGGACCGATGAACGGGATGATCCCGAAGATCAGCGCGACGATGCCGACGATGAGCGCGGCGATACCGAATCCGTTGCGCGGCGGGGCCGCCTGAGGCCCGCCGGGGTACCCGTACTGCCCGTAGCCCGGCGGTGCGGGCGGCGGCGGATACCCTGGCTGCCCCGGCGGCGGATAGCCCTGCCCGCCCTGCTGCGGATACGACTGCCGCCCCTGTCCCGCGTGCGCGGGGCCAACGGGTGGCGGGTACCCGTACCCCTGCCCCGCCGGTGGCGGGTACCCCTGCTGACCGGAGTGCGGCGGAAATCCGCCGCCCGAGGGCGGATAGCCGGCGCTTCCCGGCGGTGGGTATCCGGCGCCGCCGCCCACCGGGCCGCCGCGCCCCTGTGCATCCTCCGGCTGGTCCCCGCCCTGCGGTTGCCCGGGTTGGCCGCCCTGCGGTTGCCCGGGTTGGCCGCGCTGCGGTGGCCCGGGTTGGCCGCCCTGCGGTGGCCCGGATTGCCCTTCCTGCGGATCCTGCTTGTCACTCATCGCCGGCCCTTCCCTCCCACGTCACGGACGGCCGACGCCCCTTCCGGCGCGCCGACCCCATCCCCCCCAAGGATCAAGGGCCCGCCGTCATTTGCAACCGCAGTTACCGAATCGTTACGGCCGCCCGGCCTTTCACAGGTGCACCGGCGTCGGCACCCGACGGAACGCGCCTCTGTCACACCCCGTCGCCTCGCCGCCCGATCAACACCGGGCATGCGGCGTTGCGCAGCACCCGGGCCGCCGTGGCCCCCAATTGAAGTCCCGGCACCCCGCCGCGCCCGCGCGCCCCCAACACCAGCAACTGTGCTATCTCGCCCCACTGGATGAGCACCTCCTGCGGGCTGTCCTGCACCACCACCCGCTGCACTTCGACGTCCGGATAGTCGGCGCCGAATCCGGCCAGCCTCTCGCCCAGAACGGCCTGGGCGATGGATGTCTCGTCGTACCAGCTGGTCACGTCGGCGGCGGAGAACACCGACAGCGGGACGTCGCTCCAGGAGTGCACCGCCACCAGCGGCACCCGCCGCAGCGACGCCTCGATGAACGCGGCCTCCACCGCGGTGGCACCGTTCTCGGATCCGTCCACACCCACGACCACTGCCCGCGCATCCCGGTACAGGTCGCCGTCCATGGCGCGCACCACAACGACCTGGCAGGCCGCCAACCGCACCAGCAGCGAACTCAGGGAGCCCAGCAGACCGCGCGCGACGCCGCCCCGGCCGCTCTCCCCGACCACGATGGTTCCCGCGCCGAGCGCATACTCCAGCATGGTCTTCCCCACCGGACCGGAGGTCACTTCGGCTCCCACCTCGAGGCCGGGTGCCGCCTCGCGAGCCTGTGCGACGGCGGAGTCGGCGACCTCCTGCGCTGGCCGGTCGAGCGAATCGACGACCCTGCTCAGCAGGCGCCCGGTGAACCCCACTCCCAGCGGGGTGGGGATGACGACCACGATCTGCAACGGAACCCCATGCAGCCGCGCGAAATCCGCGGCCCACCGCACCGCGCTTTCGGCATGATCCGAACCGTCCGTCCCGACGATCACGGGCCCGGAGGTCCTCATCGACTGCCCCTTTCACGCGCGCGGTGTGCAGCGTTCGTGCTCCACTGCTTCGACCCTAAAGCCCTTGCACGCTCCCCACTGGCCTTTGCGCACTGCCGTGCCAGGTGCTACCCGTAGACCCGCGCGTCGTCCTCGTGCGCCAGGGCGTCGGCATCGTGCGCCGGGGCCCCGGCGTCGCCTCCGCCGTCGTGCACGCACGCCGCGAGCCGCTTTTCGAGTTTCGCCACCCACCGCGCCGGCAGTACGGCCGCCGCCGCCAACACGTGCTCGATCCCCGCGGAATCACGCTTGTCCACATTCATCACGCGGTTCACCTCGAACGCCGTCACCCCGTGCCGTGCCCGCTCCACCAGCCGCACCGCGTCTCCGGCGCGCACCTCGCCCGATTCCAGCACCGCCAGGTAGAACCCGGTGCGCCCCGACGCCTGCACCCGCACCGGCATCTGTGTGTACCCGTGCGCCAGGCCCAGCTTGTAGCAGGGGCGCCGCGGCGCGGTCACCCGCACCAGCGCGGTGCCGACACGGTATACGTCGCCGGGCCGCACCGACCGCTCGTCCCACGCAGCGTCGCCGGTGCCGGTGACGCGCAAGTTCTCACCCAGCCCCCGGCCGCTGATGTCCCTGCCCAGCTCGCGCTCCCACTCCGGGTAGTGCTCGGCCGGATACACCAGCACCGCCTTCTCTGTGCCGCCGTGGTTCTCGCGGTCGGCCTGGGCGTCGCCGTCGAAGCCGAGCTCCCACAGCGGCACGGCGCCGTCACGCGGGCGCTTGCCCAGCGCCGAGTCCACGGTGCCGCTGCGCCCCACGGTGGCCCGGTCGAGCACGCCGACGGCGCCGGTGCGTACCTGAAGCACCCGCGCCACCACATCCGCGCCTGCCCCGCTCACGTCAGCCCACTCTTGTCGGCCCGCACGCACATATCGGCCTCCCCGTTCCGGAACCGATCACGGCGGTGCTGTGCACGTGGCCGGTCGCCTTATCACCACGTCACGCAGTGTATCGCCGGACCCGACCGGCCCGGCCGGTCGGCACACACCGCATTCGGCGTGATCGCCGCGGACGACCTGATCGTCGTCGGCCAGCAGTACACCTACCAGTGGAACGCCACCGGGTGGGGATGGGTGCACGTCGTCATCGGCGCGCTGGTCATCATCGCCGGCTTCACCCTGATGACGGGCACCACGTGGGCGCGGGTCGTCGCGGTGGTCCTGGCGACGATCGCGATCATCGCCAACTTCCTGTGGCTGCCCTACTACCCGTGGTGGTCGCTGATCCTCATCGCGCTGTACCTTTACGTGATCTGGGGCGGTGGCCAATTGGACGCCGCGCGCGGAATAGCGTCGCAGGCAGCGCGGCATCGTCCCGGGGCCGCAGCGCGGCCCCGGGACGCCCGTCAGTGCCCCCGGTCGATCCATTCCTGCAGGTGCGGGGCCTCGGCGCCGATCGATGTGCCCTCACCGTGCCCGGTGTACACCTGCACCTCGCCGGGGAGTGTGAGCAGCCGCTCGCTGATCGACTGGATGATCGTGGGGAAGTCCGAGTAGGACCGCCCCGTCGCCCCGGGGCCGCCCTGGAACAGCGTGTCGCCGCTGAACAGCGCGGCCTTCGCCGGCTGGTACAGGCACACCGATCCGGGCGAGTGGCCCGGGGTGTGCATGACCTCCAGCGACGTGCCGGCCACGGGGATCCGCTGGCCGTCGTGCAGCGGCTTGTACTCCACGCCCGGGTGGGTCTTGCGCCACAGCACGTCGTCATCGGGGTGCAGCAGAACCGGGGCGCCGAAGCGGCGGGCCAGCTCGGGGGCCACGGTGACGTGGTCGTTGTGCGCGTGCGTGCACAGCACCCCCACCACCTTGCGGTTGCCGACGGCCGAAGCGATGGGGGCCGCGTCGTGCGCGGCGTCGATGATGAGCACCTCGGCGCCGTCGCCCACCAGCCAGATGTTGTTGTCGACGTCCCAGCAGCCGCCGTCCAGGCAGAACTGCCCGGACGTGACCACACGGTCGATGCGCAGCGTGCTCACAGGACCACCACCGATCGCAGAACCTTGCCCTCGTGCACCGCAGCGAAGGCCTCCTCCACGTCGCCGAGCCCGATGCGCTCGGTGACGAACTTCTCCAGCGGCAACCGCCCCTGCAGGTGCAGGTCCACATACCGGGGAAAGTCCCGCTCCGGCAGGCAGTCGCCGTACCAGGCGGATTTGAGCGCGCCGCCGCGGGAGAAGAAGTCCACCAGCGGCATGTCCAGCCGCATCTCCGGGGTGGGCACACCCACCAGCACCACGGTGCCGGCCAGGTCGCGTGCGTAGAAGGCCTGCTCGTAGGTCTCCGGCCGGCCGACCGCCTCGACGACGACGTCCGCCCCGAACCCGCCGGTGAGATCCTGCACGCCCCGCACCACGTCGGCCGACGAGGCGTCGATGGTGTGCGTGGCGCCGAGGTCCTTCGCCCACTGGAGCTTCTTCGCGTCACGGTCGACGGCGATGATCGTCGACGCGCCCGCCAGCCGCGCCCCCATCACCGCAGCGTCGCCGACGCCGCCGCAGCCGATGACGGCCACCGTGTCGCCCAGCGAGACCCCGCCGGTGTTGATCGCGGCGCCCAGCCCGGCCATCACACCGCAGCCCAGCAGGCCCGCCACGGCCGGGTCGGCCTGCGGGTCCACCTTGGTGCACTGGCCCTCGTGCACCAGTGTCTTGTCCGCGAAGGCCCCGATGCCCAGCGCCGGGGCGAGCGCGGTGCCGTCCTCGAGGGTCATGGGCTTCGAGGCGTTGAAGGTGTCGAAGCAGTACCAGGGGCGTCCGCGCTTGCATGCCCGGCACTCGCCGCACACCGCGCGCCAGTTCAGCACGACGAAATCACCGACGGCCACGTGCCCCACGGCGGAACCGACCGTCTCCACGATCCCGGCGGCCTCGTGCCCCAGCAGGAACGGGAACTCGTCGTTGATGCCGCCGTCGCGGTAGGTCACGTCCGTGTGGCAGACGCCGCACGCCTGGACGCGCACCACCACGTCATGCGGCCCCGGGTCGGGGATCGTGATCGGAACGAGCTCGACGGGCGCATCCTTGGCGCGCGCGATGACTCCCTGAACCTGTTGCGACACTGGCGTGGACCTCCAAGACGGGCGGACGGGGCCGGCCACGGGGGTGCCCGGGCCGCTGATCGTCATCGTCTCATCACCGTAGGGCCCGCGCCACGGCCTTGCCACACCCCACGGTGCGGGCTACAGTCCCGCGGCCGGAACTGCTCAGGCGGCACCCTCGTCCTGCTTGTCGCCGAGGCTGAGCACGGCGATCAACAGCGGCACCAGGACGTCCGTCACCTCGCCGATCGGCGCCCGCGGCTCCCCCTTGGCCCAATCGGCGACCACCGCGTTGACCGCGCCGGCATAGGCGACCATGGCCGTGTGATAGCCGCCCAGCGGCGTGCTCCCCTCCGGGAGGAGCTCCCGGCCGACCGTCTCGATCAGCACCGTCCACTCTGCGCGCTGACGCCCGCGCTCGTGGTCCACATTGCGGTTGACCCCCACGGCCTCGGTGAGGGCCAGGCGGGCGCGGCGCGGGTCATCCCCCAGCGCCCGGATGTAGGCGGTGACGCCCGCGACCACGTGCGCCCGTACACCCCCGCCGTCCACCTGGCGCATCGCCTGCGAGACCAGGCTGCGGGCCTCCTCGTTGATGCGCTGGTACAGATCCAGCAGCAGGCCTTCCCGCGAGGTGAATTCCTCGTAGAACTGACGGGTGGAAAGCCCTGCGACGCGGCAGATCTCCGGCACCGACGAGCTCATGTAGCCGACGTCGGAGAAGACGTCGAGCCCCGCCTCCCGAAAGCGTCGTCGTCGGTCCGCCTGACGCACCTCAGGCGGGAGCCCACGATATCGACGCTCGGAAAGACGCTCGGTCATGCCACCAGGTTACGGTACAAAGCGGACAAAGTCAGCACTTAAAGAGACGGACGTCCAACCCAATACGGCGCGGCTCCGTCCGCAACGCCCCGGGCGGACGGAGAGTGTCGGTTCCCGCCCGGGACGCCGCGCCAGGAGTACCTACGCGAGCAGGCCCTTGGCGATGTGCGTCACCTGGATCTCGTTGCTGCCCGCGTAGATCATCAGCGACTTGGCGTCGCGCGCGAGCTGCTCCACCTTGTACTCGCTCATGTAGCCGTTGCCGCCGAAGAGCTGCACGGCCTCCATGGCCACCTCGGTGGCGGCGCGCGAGGAGTACAGCTTCATCGCCGATGCCTCGGCAAGCGTGATCTTGTGGCCGTCGTTGATCCGCTCGATCGCGCTGAACACCATGTTCTGCACGTTGATGCGGGCGATCTCCATTTCCGCCAGCTTGAGCTGGATGAGCTGGAAGCTGCCGATGGGGTTGCCCCACAGCGTCCGATTCTTGGCGTAGTCGACACACAGCGCGTGGCACTCCTCGATGATGCCGAGGCCCAGCGACGCGATGCCCACCCGCTCGGCGACGAAGCTGTCCTTCGCCGATTCCTTGCCCGACTTTTTGGCGGTCTCCTCGCTCTCGCCCAGCAAGCGGTCGGGGGTCAGGCGCACATTGTCGAAGAACAGTTCGCCGGTGGGCGAGGAGTTCATGCCCATCTTCTTCATCGGCTTGGACTGCGTCAGCCCCTCCATGCCCGCGTCGAGCACGAACGTGAGCACCTTGCGGTCGCGCGGGTCGACGTCCTCCTCTGCGTCTTCCACGAGCTTGGCGAACACGACCATCGTGTCGGCGTACGGACCGTTGGTGATGAACGTCTTCTGACCGCGCAGGATGTAGTCGTCGCCGTCGCGGCGCACTGTCGACTTCATGCCGCCGAAGGCGTCGGAGCCGGAGTCGGGCTCGGTGATCGCCCATGCGCCCACCTTCTCGAAGGTGACGAGCTCCGGCAGCCAGCGCTTCTTCTGCGCCAGGGTGCCGCGACTGCGGATGGTGCCCACCGTCAGCCCCACCGACACGCCCATCGACGCCACCAACCCCAGACTCACCTTGGCCAGCTCGCTGTTGAGGATCATCGACATGCTGCTCGCGCCGCCGTACCCGGAGGACTTGTCGTCGCCGTCCGACTCGGGCAGCGCCTCGCCGGCCTCCTTGGCCAGGGCGCGCTCGAGCGATTCGCGCGCCATGTCCGCCATGCCGAACGTGGAGTAGAGCTTGCGGAGCACGTCGAAGGGCGGCAGCTCGCCGCTCTCGAGCTGGTCGGAGATCGGCTTGATCTCCTTGTCGATGAAGCCGCGCACCGCATCTCGCACCATCAGATCGGTCTCGGACCACTCGTACATCTGCATCCGCTCCGCTCGCCGAGGGCCGGGCGCACAGCGCCCGGCGTGAACACCGTCACTCCGGATTAGAACATGTTCACCCCTGTGCGCGCACCCTGCCGGGCGACGCCGGGGCCCCGGCGGGCCCGCTCACTGCTCGTCGCGCGCCGGGAAGCCCGCAACGAGGGGGGTGTCGACGCCCGTCGGGCCCGTCTTGGCGGCGCCGCCGGGCGAACCCAATGGGGCTTCGCGTCCGGGGAGCGCCTCCTCGAAGAAGCTGCCGTTGTCCGAAACGTAGCCACTCCACTCGTCGGGCACGTCATCCTCGTAGAAGATGGCCTCGACCGGGCACACCGGCTCGCACGCACCGCAATCGACGCACTCGTCCGGGTGGATGTAGAGCGATCGACCCCCCTCGTAGATGCAGTCGACGGGGCACTCTTCGACACAGGCGCGGTCCATCACATCGATGCACGGCTCGGCGATGACGTATGCCATGGGACGTCACTCCTTCCGGGCCGAACCGGACAGCCGACCCGCCGCATATTTTACGGGATACGAACCATCTTTAATAGTTATGGTGCAGAATATACACATGGCTGCTTCATCACGCGCCAGGACTCACTCGGCGCTCGCATCGCCCAGCCGCGTAACGCTGCTCGATCACATCCGCGGCGCCGACGAGCCACTCGATGCGCACCGTCTCGCCGAAGAATGCGATCTGCACGTCACAACCGTGCGGTTTCACCTCGACGCACTCATCGGCGCCGGGCTCATCACCTCGCGCCCCGCACCGAGCAACGGCCGTGGGCGGCCGCGGCTCATCTACTCGCCGGTGGCGCAGGCGCGGCCCGAGGACGAAGACCCGTACATCGAGTTGTCGCGGCTACTGCTCATCGCGCTCGACGCGGAGGACGGCTTCACCGCCACGGAGCGGGCCGAGTTCGCCGGGTACCGATGGGCCGAGCAGAGCCTCAACGGCAGCGGGCCCGACGGCGCCCGAGCAGACCTGCCCACCGCGGCCGGCAAGATCAACGCGCTGTTCACCGAGCTGGGATTCGAAGCCGACTACACGACCGGCGACGACGAAAGCACGGCCGAGATCACGCTGAACGACTGCCCATTCGGCGCAGTGGCCCGGGAGAACCCCGGCATCGTCTGCCGCATCCACATGGGGCTGCTGCGCGGCGCGCTCGACCACCTCGGGGTCGACGGCCACACCGAGGAGATCGAACCGTGGGTCACCCCCACCACGTGCCGCGCCGTCATCCGTGACGGCCGCACCGCCCCCGCATAGGCCGCATCACACCAGCCGCGCTCCCCACACGCTCGTGAACTCCTCGCCCGGTTCCAACCGCACCAGCGCCTCGCCGCTGGCGAAGGCGTTCGGCGGCGCGGTCATCGGCTCGGCGGCCAGGCCGGTGCGCCGCCGCGCGGGCGCGAGCGTGTCACCGCTGAAGAGCTGCCGGTAGCCGAAGCTCCGGTCCGCCCACTGCTCGACGGTGCGGCCGTCGCCCCCGGTCAGCCGCACCCACGACACGCCGCGCCCGTCGCGCCGCAGGTCGGTGAACGGGTCGTCCAGCCGCAGCGCACCGACGATCCGGCCCCCGCGGAAGTCGTAGTCCGTGCATTCTGTGGGCACGGTCCCGGACGGCAACGCCCGCTCCCCGTCGACGAGGATGCGCGTGCCTGCGTCGAACTCGAGCACGCACCGGTCCAGAGTGCCGGCGCCCGCGGACAGGTAGGGGTGCTGGCCGTGTGCATAGGGCAACGCGTCCGCGCCCACGTTGCGGGCGGTGGTCGCCGCCGTCAGGCCGTCGTCGTCCAGCCGGTACTCGATCTCCACGTCGAGCGCGAAGGGGTATCCGGGCGAGGGGTGGACGACCGCGCCCACCGTCACCGCGTCCGCGGCCGCACGGCGCAGCGCGTACGGCCGCCAGCGCAGCAGCCCGTGGATCGCGTTGCCGCGGGCCGGCTCGGTGAGCGCCGTCCGGTGCTCCGCGCCGTCGAAGGTGTAGCGCCCGCCGTCCAGCCTGTTGGGCCACGGGATCAGCGGCGCCCCGTGCGCCCCGTCGCACATCGCGCCCACCGGATAGCTCTCGAGCACCTCGCGCTCGCCGCAGGTGAAGGTGCGGATGCCGCCGCCGACCTCCACGATCACCGCGCGCAGCGCGCCGTGACGGATCTCCCACTGCCGGCCGGACGGCACGAACCGCGGCAGCGCCCCGACGTCATCGGACATCGTTCACGCCAACCTGTGCGACGGGCTCTGCGTCTTCGCCGGGTCACGCTCGATCACCTGCGTGCCATCGAGCTCCAGCGCCCGGTCGACGGCCGCGAGGACCTCGCCGGACAGCGTCAACTCGGCGGCCTTGACGTTCTCGGCGATCTGCCCCGGCCGCGACGCACCGACGAGCGCCGACGCCACATTGTCGTTGGCCAGCACCCACGCCACCGCCAACTGCGACATCGTCACGCCCAGATCGTCGGCGACGGGCCGCAGGCGCTGCACCGCGCTGAGCACATGCGGCTCCATGAAGCGGGCGATCATGTCGCGGCCCCCCTTGTCGTCGGTGGCGCGCGAGCCGGCCGGCGGCGCCGCGTCCGGCCGGTACTTGCCGGTGAGCACGCCCTGCGCCATCGGGGACCACACCACCTGCGAGATCCCGAGCGCGCGCGAGACGGGCACGACACGCTCTTCGATCACCCGCCAGAGCATCGAGTACTGCGGCTGGTTGGACACGATGCGGAAGCCCGCCTGCCGCGCCAACTCCTGGCCTGCGCTGAGCTGCTCGGCCGTCCATTCCGACACCCCTATGTAGAGGGCCTTCCCAGAGCGGACGACCTGTGCGAACGCCTCAATGGTCTCTTCGAGCGGCGTCTCGTAGTCGTAGCGGTGCGCCTGATAGAGGTCCACATAGTCCATGCCCAGCCGGCGCAGCGAGCCGTCGATGCCCTCGAGGATGTGCTTGCGCGACAGGCCCGTTTCGTTCGGCCCGTGCCCACCCACCGGGAAGTAGACCTTGGTGAACACCTCGAGCGACTCGCGACGCTGCCCCGCCAGCGCCGCGCCGAGGACCCCCTCCGCGCTTCCGCCGGCGTAGACGTCGGCGGTGTCGAAGGTCGTGATGCCCGCGTCGAGCGCTGCATGCACGCACTCGGTGGCCACGTCATTCTCCACCTGGGAGCCGTGCGTGAGCCAGTTGCCGTACACGATCTCCGAGACCTTCAGACCGCTGTCGCCCAAGAACCGGTAACCCATCGCTCCCTCTCTGTGATCCGCTGCGCCCCTGCCCGGATACCCTCCCCCGACCACAGTAACCATGGTCACGGCCGTCGGTCGGCGAACCGTGACGCGCCGTCCCGCGCCACTGGGGCATGCTGGACGCCATGCAGACTTTGCCGATGTTCCCGCTCGGCGGCGTGGCGCTCCCCGGTGAACGCCTGCCGCTGCACATCTTCGAGCCGCGCTACCGGCAGCTGCTCGAAGACTGCCTCACCGCCCCGGACGGCCCGCTGTTCGGCAGCGTGCTGATCGAACGCGGCTCCGAGGTGGGCGGTGGCGACGCGCGCACCGCCGTGGGTTCGCGGATGCGGATCACCGGGCATCGCGGCATCGCACCCGGGCGGCACCTGGTCGAGTGCATCGCCGAATCGCGCATCACCGTCGTCCGCTGGCTCGACGACGCCCCGTATCCGCGCGCGGAGGTGCGGGACTGGCCCGACGAGCCCGGCCCGCCCGACGTGGACATGAGCGCCGTCGTCTCCGACATCGCAGACCTCTACAGCGCCATCGACCGGCTCGCCGAGAAGCAGGAAGCCGAGTCGCCCCCGCCGCCCCGGTTCGACGAGCTGCCGATGGACCCGGGCGATCGCCTCTACGCCCTGGCCGCGCAGGTGCCGATGGGGCAGTCGGACCGGCAGTCGGTGCTCGCCGCCCCCGGCATCTTGGAGCGCCGCGACGCGCTGCGCGAAGCCATCGCCAGCGTGCAGTCCATCATCGACTTCCAGCTGGCCTGACAGGCGCAAACCCTCGCGGACGGCCGGTTTTCTCCCGCCGATCAGCGCAAGCCCTTCCCTCGACGGCCCGGGTGCGCCATAATTCAATCGAGACAGCATTCAGGCGACCAGTCAGCAGTCAACCGCCCACACTCCGACCGACAAACGGGGATCCGATGAGTTCCGAACCCGAGGTCGCCGGACCTGCAGCCGGTGATGCGTCCGGCCACGCCGAGCACACACTCCGCAGCCGGCTGGACCGGGCCCTGTCCGGCCCCTTCGTCGGGATGGTGCCGTGGATCATCCTCGGCATCTTCGAGGGCCCCGGCCGCACCCAGTGGGCGGTGCTCGTCGGCCTGCTGTTCGCCATCGGATTCCTCGCACTCGACCGGGTCCAGGGGCGATCGCTCAAGCTGCTCAACGCGGTCAGTGCCCTGTACTTCCTGATCCTGCTGATCGTCGTGTTCACCGTCAGCGACGCGGCCGTGGACTGGCTAGAGATCTGGCTGGGCGAGATCTCCAACATCTCGCTCACCGTCATCGTCCTGGGCTCGATGGCGATCCGCCTGCCGTTCACGCTGCAGTACGCACGCGAGCAGGCGCCCCGTGAACTTTGGGACAGCCCGGTCTTCCTGCGCATCAACTACGTGATCTCCGGCGCGTGGGCGCTGGCGTTCCTCGTCTCGTCCGCAGCCGGGTTCTACGGCGACTACGTGCTGGGCGACAACAACAACCTCTGGACCGGCTGGATCATCCAAACCGGCGCCATACTGGTGGCCGTCGAATTCACCGCCTGGTACCCCGACTACGCGAGCGCCCACGCGGTGGCACGCGCCGGCGGCACACCCGACGAGCCGGCACCCCCGGTGAGCGAACTGGTCGCGCCGCTCACCGTATGGTTCGTGCCGATCGGCATCGTCAGCCTCGCCGCCGACGCCGCACCGATGTGGCTCGGCATCGTGTTCATCGCCGTCGGAGTGGTGCTCTTTCGTGTGCTGCGCCGCGACGTCGAGAAGGAGCACGCACCGGCCGGTGACGGCCGCTGACGGTCCTGGCCGCCGCTCCCGCCGACCAAGCGGTTTCTGCACCCCCGGCGGCGGGATCGTGCACTTTCCACTTGGTCGGCGGAATCCGGCACCCGCCCCGCGCTCTTACGCCTGCACGAAATCGCGCGAGCGGATGAGGACGATCGCGAGCACGGCCCCCACCAGCGCCACGATCCCGCCGGTGAGCAGCAGATGGTCCATCGAGCCGGCGAACCCGGCGAGCAGCTCGTTCGCCAGCGACGCCTGCTGCTCCGGGGGCACGGATCCTACGATCGAGGCGACGCTGCCGTGCTGCACCGCGTCCGCCAGCTGCGCCCCCTGCCCCGTCGCGCCGGCGCCCTCGAGCGCGCCCCGCATGGAAGTGGCGAAGATCGTGCCGTACACCGCGGTGCCCACCGCGATGCCGACCTGCCGGCACGTGTTGTTGATGCCAGAGGCCATACCCGAGCGCTGCGGGGCGACGACCCCGATCGCCGTGGACGCCAGCGGCGGGTTGACCAGCCCCGCGCCCAGGCCCGCCACCAGGAAGCCGGCGATGAAGTGGGTCCAGTCGCTGCCCGCGTCCAGCCCCATCATCAGGAACAGGCCCACCGCCACCAGGGCCAGGCCGGGGCCGATGAGCCACTTGGTCGACACGTGCGCCGACGCCCGTCCCGCAACGGTGGCCGCCACCAGCGTCATGCCCGAGACCAGGAGCATGCGCACCCCCGTCTCCAGCGCGGAGTACCCGAGACCGTTCTGCAGGTAGATGACGACGTAGAGGAACATCGCGAACAACGACCCGTTCATCGCGAACGCTGCGATGGAGCCGCCGAGGAAGGTGGGGATGCGCAGCAACGACAGGTCGAACATCGGATGATCGACGCGCCGTTCCACGACGACGAACGCCGCCAGCAACACCACGGCCGCCGCGAAGCAGCCGAGCACCGCCCCGTCGGTCCAGCCTTCCTGCCCGGCCCGGATGAGCCCGTACACCAGCACCACGAGGCCCGCGGTGAAGGTGGTGGCGCCCGCCCAGTCGGGGCGCGTGGCGTGCGGGCTCTTCGATTCGGTCACGTAGCGCAGCGTCGCCACGACGGCGATGATGCCGATGGGGATGTTGATCCAGAAGATCGCCCGCCAGCTGACCCCCGTGGTGAGCGCCCCGCCCAGGATGGGGCCCAGCGAGGTGGCCACCCCGGTGACCGCACCCCACACGCCGAACGCCATGCCGCGGGCCTTGCCGTGGAAGTTCACCGCCAGCAGCGCCAGCGACGTGGCGAACAGGATCGCGCCGCCGATGCCCTGCACTGCCCGCGAGAGCACGAGCATCGTCGCGTCCTGCGCCCCCGCGCACAGGGCCGAGCCCGCCGTGAACACGACCAGGCCGACGGTGAACACCAGCCGCAGCCCGAAGCGGTCGGCGAGCGACCCGGACACCAGCAGCAACGCCGCGAGAGTGAGCGCGTACGCGTCGATCACCCACTGCACAGCGGTGAAGCTCGCGGAGAGTTCGTGCTGGATGTCCGGCAACGCCACCGTCACGATGGTCACGTCCAGCAGCAGCATGAACGTGGCAGCGCAGACGACGAGCAGGGTCCAGATGTTGTGCCGCCCGATCGAGCCTGCGCTCCCGGCCGCAGCCGAGACGCCCGCTGCATCCGCAGGACCCTCCGCAGCCGCAGAACCCTCCGCAGCCTCGGGGCCGTCCGCCACCGCATCGCCGGGCCCGCGCGTCGTCTCGTCCGCCTTCGTATTGTCCACCTGCCGGCTCCTCCTCCACTGCTCCACTGCCGTCCGCGCACGGCCGCACGCCGCGCGTTCCGGCCTTCCAGTGTCCGCCGCGCCCACCGTCCCGGCCGCATCGGCCCGCGTCATGCGAAGATTTCCTCCATGACGAGCGCTCGGACGCAGTTTTCCCCGCACCTGGACACGGTGGACAAACAGATCGTGCGTGCACTGCAGCTCCGTCCTCGTGCGCCGTTCAGCTTGGTCGGCAGCGTGCTGGGCCTTTCCGAGCAGACTGTGGCGCGCCGGTTCCGCCGATTGCAGCGCGACGGCCTGGTGCGCGTGACCGCCGGCTTCCATGCGCGCGCGTTCGGGTTCACCTCATGGATCGTGCGCGTCCGCTGCCGCCCGGAGGGCGCGCCCGCCGTGGCCGATGCGCTGGCGCGACGCGACGACGTCTCCTGGGTGACGATCATGTCCGGCGGCTGGGAAGTGACATTCAACCTCAGCGCGCACAGCGAACGCGACGCCGAGGAGCTGCTGGTGCGCCTGCTGCCGAAGGCCACCACCGTCATCGACGTGTCCGCCGCCGCCGTCCTGCACTCGTTCGCCGGCGCGGATCCCGCGGACTGGCAGGGGTGGCGCGATGTGCTCGACGCGGACCAGACGCACCGCATCCGGACTCCGCCGACGGCCGCGCGACCGCCCGCGCCGACGCGCGCGGTCTGGTCACCGCGCGACGGTGACCAGGCGATACTCGACGCGCTGGTGCTCGACGGCCGCACGGAGTACTCGGCGCTCGCCCGCGCCGCGGGGACCACGCTGGGCAGAGTGCGCCGGCGCGTCGACGCACTGCTGGCTGCCGGCGTGATCTACCTGGACGTGGACATCGCACCGGCCGCCACCGGCAACACCGCCCCTGTGGTGCTGTGGCTGACCGTGGCGCCCGGACGGCTCGACGCGGTGGGCCACGCCGTCGCAGCCCACCCCACGGTGCCGTTCGCCGCGGCCCTCACGGGGCCCGCGAACATCATGGCCTCGGTCACCACCGCCACGCTGGACGACGCCTACCGGTTCATCACCGATGCGCTGGGCCCGCTCGACGGCGTCACAGGCTTCGAGGTGACGCCGATCCTCCGCCGGGTCAAGCACGCCGGCACCTACCTGGTGGACGGGCGGCTGTCGGTCAGTCCGGCCGCCCCGGTTCGCCCAGCCACGGCTCCTGCCAGGAGGGGTACCCGCTGACCAGCCCGTCCGCCTCTGCGGGTCCCCAGCTGCCGGGGGCGTACTCGATGACCGGCGGCGGGGAGTCGATCAGCGGCTCGAGCACCCGCCACGTCTCCTCCACCGAGTCCTGGCGGGCGAACAGCCGGTGGTCGCCGGTCAGCGCCGCGTGCAGCAGCCGCTCGTAGGGTTCCAGCGGCTCGCCCAGCTCCCGCACGAACGCCGTCTCCAGCGGCACCTTCTTCCAGGTGTCGTCGTCATAGGCCACCAGCTCGATGCGCATCGCCGCGTCCGGGTCGATGCGCAGCACCACCTGGTTGTCGGCCGCCGCGTCGAGCCCCGGCATGAACGGCAGGCGCGGGGTGTTGCGCAGGAACAGGCGCACCTCGGTGGCGGTGGCAGCCAGCCGTTTGCCCGCTCGGATGAACACCGGCACCCCCTCCCAGCGCCAGTTGTCGATCGCCAGTTCCAGCGCCACGAACGTCTCGGTCGTCGAGCCGTCCGCCACGCCGTCGATCCCGCGGTAGCCCGCGTACTGTCCGCGCACCGCCTTCGACGCCTCGACCGCGGGGATCGCGCGGAACACCTCGCTCTTCTTGTCGCGCAGGTCGTCGGCGGACGGACCGGACGGCGGATCCATCGTCACCAGGGCCAGCACCTGCATCAGGTGGTTCTGCACCACGTCGCGCAGCGCGCCCACGGGGTCGTAGAAGTGCCCGCGGTCCTCCACGCCGAACGTCTCGCCCAGCGTGATCTGGATGCAGGTGACCGAATCGCGGTCCCACAACCGCGACAGCGCCAGATTGGCGAAACGCATGAACTCGAGCTCGATCACCGGCTCCTTGCCCAGAAAGTGGTCGACGCGCAGCAGCTGCCCCTCGTCGACCACCCTGTGCAGGCGCTCGTTCAGCGCGCGCGCCGAAGCCAGGTCGTGGCCGAAGGGCTTTTCCACCGCGATCGACGCACCCTCGGTGAGCCCGGCCTGCCCCAGGTGCTCGACGATGGTGCCGAACAGGCTCGGCGGCATCTCCAGGTAGAACAGCGCGCCGGACCGGGACCGCTCCCGCACGCGCGCCATCTGTTCGCCGAGGCGCCCGTAGACGTCGGGATCGGTCACGTCGCCGGCCAGGTAACTCCAGCGGGCGGCGAAGCGGGCGAAGACGTCCTCGTCGAGCTGCTCGCCGGTGTCGACGATGGCCGTGCGGGCGCGCTCCATCAGCCCGTCCGCCGTCAGCTCCTCTGACGCCACACCGATGAGCGGATAGTCCAGCAGCCCACGGCGTTCGAGCCGGTACAGCGAACGGAAGGTCATCTTCTTCGCCAGGTCTCCGGTGATGCCGAAGATGACGAACACCCCCGCCCGGTCACGTCGCCCCTCGACTGGATCCGCTGGCTCCGACACGCTGACCTCCGCATGCAGCTCGACTGCCGCCCACAGTAATCAGCGGGCCGGATCCGCGCAGGCGCTCACGCCGGTTCCCCCCTCGCCGAACACCCCGCGCCGAACGCCCCCGCGCCGCGCGCCGGTTGTGCCGACACGCCGGGACAATGCGCGCGCAAGAGGACGATGGGCGCGCGGCACGGCACACCAGGCCTTCCAACCCGACCGCCGGCTTCTCACCCGACCGCCGGCCTCTTACCCGACGACGCCGCCGATCGCCAGCCCCAGGCCGTAGGTGACCAGCGCCGCCGCGAGCCCGATCGCCAGCTGCCGCATGCCCCGGCGCAGCGGCGGTCCGCCGGAGAGCATCCCGCCGATGGCGCCCGTCAACATCAGCGCCAGCGAGGCCAGCACCACTCCGACGGCGATCGCGGTCCAGCCGGCCAATCCGAACAGGTAGGGCACCACGGGGACGAGGGCGCCGAAACCGAAGGCGCAGAAACTCGACAGCGCCGCCCCGCCTGCCGACCCCACCACATCCGGCTCATCGTCACTGTCCTGTGCGACCGCATCTCCGGGCCTGCCCCCGCGCAGCAGTCGCAGCGCCGTCGACCTGCTGATCTGGCCGGCCCGCTTGCCGCCGGCACGCTTGCGGCCGGCGCGATGAAGCCGCGCGAGGACGTCGTCCGCGTGGGCCTGCGCCTCGTCCGGATCCATGCCCCGCGCCCGGTACACCAGTGGCAGTTCGTTGGCGTCCACGTCGAGGTGCTCGAGCACTTCGACGGTGTCGTAGTTGGGCTGCGACGCCTCGATCAGCTCGCGCTGCGACCGGATGGACAGGAACTCTCCGGCAGCCATCGACAGCGCGCCGGACAGCAGCCCGGCGATGCCGGTGAGCAGCACGGTCCCCGCCGCCACCCCGCCCGCGCTCACGCCCAGGATCAGTGCCAGGTTGCTCACCAGGCCGTCGTTGGCGCCGAACACCAGGGCCCGGAAGGTGCCGGACACCTGCGCCCGGCCGCGTGCCGCGAGCCCGCGCAGCACCTCCTCGTGCACGCGCTCGTCAGCGGCCATCGCCGGCGTGGCGTCGGGGTCCACGTCGTAGGGCGAACGGTTCTCGGCCCGCTGCGCCAGCGCCAGGATGAACACCGACCCGAACCATTGGGCCAGCCATCCCAGCACGCGCAGCCGCATGCCCCCGCGTGCCACGGGTCCGGCCTCGTCGCCCAGCAGCTGCTCCCAGTGCGCGATGTGCCGTTCTTCCGCCTCGGCAAGCGCGTTGAGGATCTCGCGGTCGTTACCCTCGCGCCGCTGTGCCAGCTTGCGGTAGAGGCGGGCCTCCGCCCGCTCGTCGGCCAGCCGTTTGCGCCGGCGCTTGATCTGGGCCGGCGAGGCGCTGAGCTGCTGTCCCGTCACCACGCATCAACTCCTGCCCCGCCGGGGCGCCGGGTGCTCGGCCTCCTCACCGGATCGTTCATGATCGACGACGCTACCGTTCGTGTACCGCCGCAGGACGCCCGTTGACCGGCGCCGATGCGTGCGGCCGTGCGTGCCGGCGAGTTCGGGGAGCCGAAACACGGGGCGCCCCGCTTCAATCGGCCTGGGCTCGCAGATACCGTCCGAAGTGCGGCACGGTGAACCCGATGGCACCGCGCTCGGCCGAGTAGATGAGCCCCTTCTTGATCAGGCCGTCGCGCGCGGGGGACAGCGACGCGGGCTTGCGGTCGAGTTCCTTGGCGATCAGCGCCGTGGCCACCTGCCCGTCGTCTCCGGCCACGTCGGCCATCGCCCGCATGTATTCGCGCTCGGCGGGGGTGGCGCGCTCGTAGCGCGAGCCGAAGAACCCCACCGCCAGCTCGTCCTCCGCCAACGGCGACGCGACCCGCACGTCGCCCGTGGTGATGGGACTGGTCGCCGCCTGGTCCCATACGACCTTCCCGTAGGCCTGCACGAAGTACGGGTAGCCGTCCGCCGCGGAGTAGAGGGCGTCGAGCGCGTCCTGTTCGAACTCCACGTCCTCCCACTCCGCGGGCACGGTGAGCGCGCGGTCGGCCGATTCGCGGTCCAGCCGGTCGATGCGGTGGTAGGCGAACAGCCGCTCCGAGTAGCTGCGCGACGCCGACAGCACTGCGGGCAGGTGCGGCAGCCCGGCGCCGACGACGATGAGCGGGGCGCCGTCCTGGCTGAGCTCGTGGCATGCGCCGCAGATGGCGGAGACGTCGTCCGTCGCCAGGTCCTGCATCTCGTCGATGAACACCGCGATGCCCACGCCCACGTCCCGCGCCAGTTCCGCGGCGTCGAGCAGCAGCTCGACCAGGTCGATCTCGATATCGCCCGAGTCGGCGCGTCCCTTCACCGCGGGGACGTCGATGCCGGGCTGCCAGCGCTCGCGCATGCCCTTGTCCGCCGTGGCGCGCAGCGCGAAGGACTTCAGCACGCCCAGGAACCTCTCCACCTGCTCCGGATCGCGGTGCGCCGGCGCCACCTCGCGCACGGCCATGTGCAGGGCCGACGACAACGGCCGGCGCAGCTCCTGGCCGGGGCGCGCCTCGATCTTGCCCGTGCCCCACTTGCGCGCGATCGCCGCCGACCGCAGTTTATTGAGCAGCACCGTCTTGCCCACGCCGCGCAGCCCGGTGAGCATCACGCTGCGTTCGGGGCGACCGCGGGAGATGCGCTCGAGCACCACGTCGAACGCGTCGATCTGCTTCTCACGCCCCGCCAGCTCGGGCGGCCGCTGGCCCGCTCCGGGCGCGTAGGGGTTGCGTACCGGGTCCATGAGCAGACGGTAACAACGGCGCTACGCGATTATGGGCCCCTCTTGCGCGTGTCCTAGAAGATTTTAGAAAGGAGGATTGCAGAAACCACTCAAACCCGCGCCAGGATCAACCCGATGGGCATACTGATGAGGATCACGGCCACCACCACGCGGTAGAGATGCAGCCAGACGCCGCTGCGAGCGCCGCGCACCAGGTACAGGAACAGCCCCATCGCCGGGATCAGCGCCACGCCGCCCACGTCGACCAGCGCGACGTTCCAGCCCACCACGCCGTCGAGCCCGGTCCCCGTGATCACCAGCGCGCTGCCCGCGTTGAACAGGACGAAGGCCGACGCTACGACCGCCGCGCGGACGGGGCGCGCGGCCAGCACGCCGGCGGCCAGCCCCAGCGCCGCCTGGACGACCCCGAGAACGAGCACCAGGTAGGCGGTCGCCCACACGGTGAACTCGCTCGGGCGCGACGCGGTGGCCGCCGCCAGGATGCCCGCCCCCATCGTCGCCGCGACGCCGGCCGCGACGAACGCCAGCGACCAGCGGGGGAACCGCAGCGTCACAGTCTCCCGGCCGTCCGCTGCACCCACGCCGTCCGCTGCACCCGTCGCTCCAGCCGGCTGCCGCACGTCGCGATCCACAGCCCCGTCATCCCGCGTACCTGCAGTCACGGCCATGATTCTAGGTCCGGCGCCGGGCGCGCGCCGTGATGGCGGACACCGCCCGGCCGCCCCGTCCGCCGGACCCGTCCGCCGGACCCGTGAGCCCGACCCGTGAGCCGGACCCGTGAGCCGGAAAGGCGCCCGCACCCATTGCCCTGCCGCACCTCGCGGCGGTACGGTTGAGACATGAAGCGACTTCTCGTAGTTCACCGCCGTAGCGGGGTGTGATTCGACCGACCCCTCGCTGCGGGTCGTTGAGCTATACCGTCGGTCACCTTTTCTCTTCAAGGAAGACCGCATCATGAACGCTCAACACGTCACCGAAGTCCTTTCCGCCTTCGATGCCTGCTCTTCTGCGTACGGGCAGGCCCACACCGACGGCGACCCCGGCCGCAGTTCGCGTCCGCTGGGCGAGTTCCGGGCCTTCACACAGAAGCGGAGCCTTCCGCACCCGGCCACTCCCCGCGCCGGGGTGGGCCGCGTGCGCTCCCGCTGCGGCTGCCGCACGTCGGGCCTGCGTGACCGGTCCGCGGCGCAGCCGTGCACGGAGTGCCGCGACGCCGGCACCGTCGACACCTGCCCGGCCGACCCGTTCTGCGCCCGCTTCGGCCGCCCCCTGCCCAAGGGGATGCGCGACGCGGCGGCGCACATGAGCTGGGACGAGTTCCTCGCCGCGTTCCGCCCCGCGGACGGACCGCTCGAGCTGGTCGACTTCATCGCGCGACGCACCGGCTCCGCGCGCAGGACCATCACCGCGCGGGTGCGCATCGGCGGCGAAACCCACACGGTGGAGGCCACCGGCGTCGGGACCGTCTCCGCGATGACGGCGATCGTCTACGAGGCCGGCTACCCGCTGGAGATCAACGCGTTCCACCAGCAGCGGGCCGGCACCAAGATCGCCACGTTCGTCGAATGCTCGCGCGGCTACCAGCGCCGGTGGGCGATGGGCATCGGAGAGACCACCGCCGAGTCCATCGTCGACGCGTGCATCTCCGCCGCCAACCGGGTCAGCGAGGTCGAGTAGGGCGCGCCGCGCCTGACCTGGGCGTGCACCCGAGCCGTCGCGGCCGGGGTGAGGCCCTTCGGGGTTTCCGGGGGATCGCGTTAGGGGATCTACGACGCACCGCGTAGGCTGAGCGGCGAATGTACGGCACGCCGGTGCCCACCGCCCGGCTGCGGTACTACCCGCTACTCGGCGCGCGCACCGTCGGCGCCATGTTTATCGGCCGTGGAGGATGACCTGTGGACGCAACTGAATTCATGTCGGGCCTGGGCACGATCATCATCATCGCGTCCGTCGTAATCGCCGCGCTCACGTCGCTGCTGCTGCTCGTCGTGTCGATCAAGCCGGACTTCATGAACAATTGGAAAACCCCCGGCGAGTCCGGCAAGGCCGACGTCAAGACCACCCACGCGCACAGCGGGCACAACGAGTAGCCACGTATACGCGCCTCTCGGCCGGCCGCCTGCACAGGCGGTCGGCCGAGGTGTTTCCGGCCCCGCCCCCACCGGCCGCCTGCTATCCTCCCCGCCGCCCGCGCAGCCGTTCCATCTCGCGACGGTCGCGCTTGGTCGGCCGGCCGGCCCCGCGATCGCGCACCGGCACTGCCGCACGGAGCTCCTTCGGGGGCGGCGGCGGACTGCGATCGATCATGCACTCGGCCGCCACCGGCGCCCCTACCCTCTTGGTGATGAGCCGGGCGACCTCGACGATGCGCTCACGGTCTGCGACTCGCACATGGATCTCGTCGCCCACGGACAGCAGCCGCGCCGGTTTGACGACGGTGCCGTTGACCCGAACGTGCCCTCCCTTGCACGCGGTGGACGCGGCCGCGCGGGTCTTGAACAGCCGCGCCGACCAGAGCCAGCTGTCCACCCGGCAGGTGCCGTCGGCCATGTGCACTCTCCTCACTTCTCCAGCTTCCGCTGACCACCATTGTCCCCGACGCCCGCCGGCGCGGCCCCGAAGCCGATGCCGGGTACTCGGGTGCTTGCTATAGACAGCACCCACTGGAACGTGTTCTACTTCAGGGGATGGTCTCCCGACAGTAAGGGAAGTTTCGTATGAAGGTCGCAGTGACCGGCGCCGCCGGATTCATCGGCACGAACCTGGTTGAGCTGCTCGTGCAGCAGGGCAACCAGGTGGTCGCCATCGATCGCATGGAATCCGCCCACTGGCCGGAGACCGGGGTGACCTGGGTGCAGGGCGACGTCCTCGATCCGGCCTCGATGGAATCCGCACTCACCGGCGTCGAGGTCGTGTACCACCTGGTGGCGATGATCACGCTCAAACAGTCGGACAAGATCGCCTGGCGCCTCAACACCGAAGGCGTGCGCACGGTCGCAGAGGCGGCACTGAAGAAGGGCGTGCGCCGGATGGTGCACTGCAGTTCGGTCCACTCGTTCGACCAGTACGACTGCGGCGGCTACCTCAACGAGCAGTCGAAGCGCTCAGAGACCGACGACATCCCTGTGTACGACCGCTCCAAGTGGGCCGGCGAGCAGGAGCTGCAGAAGGTCATCGCGCAGGGCCTCGACGCGGTGATCTGCAACCCCACCGGCGTCTTCGGGCCGAAGGACTTCGGCAGCCAGGGCGCGAAGCTCTCCCGCATCAACGACATGCTGCGCGATTCCGCCCGCGGCCGCGTGCCCGCGGTGGTCACCGGCGGCTTCGACTTCGTCGACGTCCGCGACGTGGCCCAGGGACTCACGCTGGCCGCGGAGAAGGGCGCCACCGGCGAGAACTACCTGCTCACCGGGCACGACCAGGACATGCTCTCGATGTTTCGGCTGGCCGCGCGCGTGACCGGCCGACGCGGCCCGCTGTTCGCATTCCCGCTGTCGATCATCGAAAAGATCCTGCCCGTGGCCGAGCCGCTGGCCGCCAAGTTCGGCTCCGACGTCGTCTCGAAGGCCGCGATGGGCGCGCTCATCGCGCAGCCGCAGGTCGACGGCGCGAAGGCGGTGTCCGAGCTCGGCTACGCCCCCCGCCCGGCCGCACAGACGGTGCGCGACCTGGTGACGTTCCTCATCGACACCAAGCAGCTCGGCGACTGACCGTCGGCAGGAGCCCGAAGACCGCAGTAGGAGCCTGAAGACCGCAGTAGGAGCCTGAAACCATGGACAAGCGGCCTCCCCGCCTCGACTCGCCGGTGGTCCCGACCGTCATCAAGGCGATGTCGCGTGCCCAGACCTGGTTGTACAAGACGACCGGCGGGCGCATCGGCGGCAAGTGGCGGGTGGGGGCCGGATTTCGCAAGCCCGTGCCCACCCTGCTGCTCGAGCACCGGGGGCGCAAGTCCGGCAAGACCCACACCGTGCCGCTTCTGTACCTGGTGCTCGGCGCCGACGGTCCCGGCACGGGCGACCCGCTCACCGACGATCTGGTCGTGGTCGCGTCCCAGGGCGGGCTGCCGGCGAATCCGCAGTGGTACCGGAACCTGGTGGCGGACCCGGACGCCGCGGTGCAGATCGGCGGCGCCCGCCGCGCCGTGCGCGCGCACGTGACGGGGGCCGACGAGCGCACGCGCCTCTGGCCCGCACTGGTGGAGCAATACGCGGATTTCGACGCCTACCAGTCGTGGACGGACCGCACGATCCCGGTCGTGGTGCTCCGCGCGCGCTAGCGGCGGACCACCTGTGCACCGCCCCGTCAGGCGCGGGACGCGATCGCGGCGGCGTCCACCCCGTCCGGCAGCGTCCCGTACTCGAACCCGCCGTCGCCGCCCAGCCTTCCCGCGACGAATCCGTCGGCCACCGCCGTCGGCGCCTCGCGCAGCATCACCGACGCCTGGAACGCCAGCGCCATCGACTCCACCAGGCGCCGCGCCCGCGATTCCGCGCGCCCCGGGTCGGCGGCCGTCGCCGCGATCATCCTGCGCATCGTCGCCAGGTGGGCGTCGAACGCGGGCGACGAGCCGGCCGCCAGCGCCACCTCGGCGTCGAACGCCTCCACCGTCTCCGGTTCGCGCGCCATCGCCCGCAGCACGTCGAGCGCGATGACGTTGCCGGACCCCTCCCACACCGCCATCACCGGCTGTTCCCGGTAGCGGCGGGCCAGCGGGAAGTTCTCGATGAAACCGTTGCCGCCCAGGCACTCGAGCGCCTCGTAGGCGTGGTGCGGGCCGCGCTTGCACACCCAGTACTTCGACACTGCGGTGGCCAGCCGGCGCAGCGGTCCCTGCTCACCGGTCTGGTCGTCGTAGGCCGCGGCCAGGCGCATCGCCGTCCACGTGGCCGCCTCGGCCTCCAACTGCAGGTCGGCGATCACGCTCGTCATCGCGGGCTGGTCGATCAGCGTTGTACCGAAGGCCTGCCGGTGCCGCGCATGCCAGGCGGCCTCGGCCACCGCCTGGCGCATGCCGGCCGCCGAGCCGTAGACGCAGTCGAGGCGCGTGCGTCCCACCATCTCGATGATGGTGCGCACGCCGCGGCCGACCTCGCCGACGAGCCACCCGACGGTGCCGTCCAGCTCGATCTCGGAGGACGCGTTGGACTTGTTGCCCATCTTGTCCTTGAGCCGCTGGATGCGGAAGACGTTGCGCGTGCCGTCGGGCAGCACCCGCGGCACCAGGAAGCAGGTCAAGCCCGCGTTCGCCTGCGCCAGCACCAGGAACGCGTCCGATTGCGGCGCCGAGCAGAACCACTTGTGTCCGGTGAGCGCCCAGGTGCCGTCGGCGAGCTCCTCCGCGCGGGTGGTATTGGCCCGCACGTCCGATCCGCCCTGCTTCTCCGTCATCGCCATGCCGAAGATCGCTCCCGGCTTGTCGAGGGTCAGGCGCGGGTCGTAGTCGCGGGAGAAGGTGCGCGGCACCCAGAACTCCGCGATCTGCGGGCTGAACCGCAGCGACGGCACGGCCGCGTGAGTCATCGAGATCGGGCAGGCGTGTCCCGGCTCCACCTGCGAGAACTGCATGAACACACCGGCGCGTGCCACGTTGGCCCCCGGCCGCGGGTCCGCCCAGGCGCCGGTGTGCGCGCCGTGTGCCACCGCCGCGCCCATGATCCGGTGGTACGACGGGTGGAAGTCGACCTCGTCGACGCGGTTGCCGTAGCGGTCGTGGGTGCGCAGCTCCGGGGGGAAGCGCTGGACCAGTTCCGCGTCGTCCTGGAACTGCGCGCCGCCCACGAGCGCGCCCACCTCGGTCAGGTGCGGCGTCGCCCAGCCGCCGCCGTAGCGCTGCACGGCTTCGGTGAGTGCCGCGTTGGACGTGTACTCGTTGATGTCCGTGCGCGGCGGGGCCTGATTGAACACCTCGTGGGTGGGGTGGCCGCGGCGGGCCGTGCCGGTCCGCTCCCCGGCGTCGGTTGCGGTCATGACCTCGCTCCTGCTGTTCGACGCCTCATACCATCATTGAACCAGCATTCACCGATTGCCGACACCGACGCGCGGGCCGCGCAGGGGCGCGGGCCCTGCCTCGCCGCGCGTCGATGAGCGTCACGCGCGCGTTATCCCGGCGTGTCGCGGCAATCGGCGCGCGGTGTGACAGCGGGCGCGCGGCGCCACAGCGGGACCGGACTGCCCCCGCAGCAGCCCGGACAGGCCGACGGCCCCGCCTGTTCGGGCGGGGCCGTCGGCCTGCGAGGGCGTGCGCCCGGGCTCACACGTCGGCGAAGCTCCCGAAGCCGCCGCGGAAGAACAGCAGCGGGCCCACGTCGCGCCCCGCCTCCAGTGCGGTCACCCGGCAGATCGCGATGGTGTGGTCGCCGGCCTCGTGCTCGAACGCCAGCTCCGCCTCGATGCGCGCCAGCGCCCCGCTCACGACGGGGGCGCCGTTGCCCCCGTGGAACCAGTGCAGGCCCTCGAACTTGTCGCCGCCGCTCACCGCGAACCGCCCGCACACGTCCTTCTGATCGGCGGCCAGCACGTTGATGCACACCGTCTGCGCGGCGCGCATGGCCGGCCAGCTGGCGGACGTCTTCGCCGGGCAGAACGAGACGTACGGCGGGTCGAGCGACAGCGACGTCACCGACTGGCAGGCGAACCCCAGCGGACGGTCGCCGTCGTGCGCGGTGATGACGGTGACGCCGGTGCAGAAGTTGCCCAGCACCGTGCGCAGCGTCCGCGGGTCCACCGGTGCATCGGCGGCCTGCCGCGCCACCGCCACGGGGGTCATCGGAGCACCCCCGGCACCGGTTCGCTGCGCATCGAGTATCCGATGAGCCCGTCGCGCGCGGCCTGGTCGATCGTCGAGTGCAGCGCCGGGCACACGGACCCGGCCGCCCCCGTCGCCGCCCCCGCGGGCCGCACCTCGCCCGCCCGCATCAACGGGCAGGCGTCGTGCGCGGCGCCGAGCCACTGGATGCTCGTGTGCTCGTCGCTGTACTTCTCGGCCAGCACCGTGGTGCCGCACTGCGAGCAGTCGATCGCTTGCATGATGACCTCCTTACGAGCCGGCCGCGGCCAGCCGCAGCTTCTCGGCGCGCTTGCGCTCGACGTTCTCGGCCACCTCGCGATCCCAGTACTCGTTGGCCTTGGTGACGTCCACGTCGAACTCGAAGCGGCGCACCATGTCTTCGGTGATGCCCTCGCGGTCCACGTAGAACTGCTCGTACCAGCGGCGCAGCTGGTAGACGGGGCCGTCGTCCTCGCACAGCAGAGGATTGTCGATGCGCGCCTTCGTATCCCAGATCTGCACGTCCTGCTCGAAGGTCTCCATGGTGCCGTTGCCGAACTGTTCGGCGAGCGCCTGGGCCTCCTCGTCGGACATGCCCGGCAGCTTCGAGATCATCACGCCGTACTGCAGGCGGAACGCGTCGGGACGCACCGGCACATGGCAGTTGATGAGGATCACCTCGAGTCCGTCCTGCGCCGTCAGCCGGTTGATCATGTAGGACGGGCCGAAGTAGGAGGCGGTGGACTGCGTGACGCTCTCCTCGCCGAAGTTCACGTAGTCCTCGCCCGCCATGTCCGCGCGCGGCTTGAACGACATCTCCTGGGTGGCGATGTGGTCCTCGAAGACGTTGCGGAAGTGCAGCGGCTGGTTGAGGTGCACGTAGAAGAAGTGCGCCATGTCGACGACGTTGTCGACCAGCTCGCGGCAGTTGGTCCCCTCGATGAGCACCGAGCTCCAGCTCCACTCGGTCCACTTGTCGGAGCCGTACCCCTCGATCTCGGGGATCGTCTCCTCCTCGGTGGGCTTGCCGCCCTCGGGGTCGTTCCACACGAACAGCTGCCCGTTGCGCTCGAGCGTGGGCCAGGCCTGGGTGCGGGCCCGCATGGGCACGCGCTTGGCGTAGGGGATGTCCTTGCACTTGCCGTCGCCGCCCCAGCGCCAGTCGTGGAACGGGCACGCGATCTCGTCGCCCTTGACGGCGCCCTGGGACAGGTCGCCTCCCATGTGCCGGCAGTACGAGTCGAGCACGTTGAGCTCGCCCTGGGTGTCCTGCCACACGACGAGCTTGCCGCCGAACGCCTCCACCGCATGCGGTGCGCCGTCGCGGAAGTCCTTGGCCAGCCCCAGGCAGTGCCAGCCGCGGGCGAACCGCTCGGGGTTGCCGCCCGACTCGATCACGCGCACCTCGTCGCCGACGGGCCGCTCGGCCCCGGCCGAACCCTTCACATCTCCGCTTACCGTCATGGTTCACTCCGATCTCGAACGTGGTGCCCCTCACAGTGGCCCTGCGTGCGATGCGGTCACACAAGATTCCCGCCCAGGGGGATGCACGGCCGCCGGGGCCGCGCGGATTGGAAGGCTGCGGTGGGCCGATGGTGGACACTGGTACCGCATCGATCGGCTGCAACGGCACAGGAACACCGGCCCGCCACGGATGGTGCGGCCGAAACGGAGGCACAGGTATGAAGATCGGCATCTTCTCGCCGGTGGTGGTGCACCACCCGGCGTCGGCCAGCGCGTGGGAGGCCGAGGCCGGCATCGCCGAACTCGCCGACATCGCCACCGAGGCCGACGAACTCGGTTTCCACCACATGACGTGCAGCGAGCACGTGGCCATCCCCACGGACGTCGCCGCGGAGCGCGGCGGCACCTACTGGGATCCGCTGGCCACCTTCGGCTACCTCGCCGCCCGCACCCGGCGGATCAAGTTCGCCACCCAGGTGCTGGTGCTCGGCTACCACCACCCGCTCGACGTCGCCAAACGCTACGGCACGCTCGACGCCGTCAGCGGCGGCCGGCTGATCCTCGGTGTCGGGGTGGGCAGTCTCAAAGAGGAGTTCGAGCTTATCGGCGCGCAATTCGACGGCCGCGGCGCGGTCGCTGACGACGCCATGCGCGCGCTGCGCGCTTCGCTGGGGCGCACCGCGCCGTCGTACTCGGGTGCGCACTTCTCCTACGACGACTGGATCGTCTCGCCCGCCGCAGTGCAGGAGCGGGTGCCGATGTGGGTGGGCGGGCGCACACCGCGGTCGCTGCGCCGTGCCGTCGAGCTCGGCGACGGCTGGGTGCCGTTCGGCCTGCCGCACAGCCGCCTGTCCCAGATGTTGGCGGGCCGCGAACTTCCGGACGGATTCGAGGTGGTGCTGTCCGCCGAGTCCGCCGTCGACCCCGTCGGCGATCCGGACCGATGCCGCGCCGCGCTGGAGGCCACCCGCGACGCGGGCGCGACGATCGCCACGATCAACATCGCCGCGCGCAGCGCCGGGCACTACCGTGAGCAGCTCACTGCCCTCGCGGAGCGCGCGCGCGAGGTGGGCGCCCAGCTCGGCTGAGCACCCACCTCGCGTCGTCCCGCGGCTACTTCTTGATCCACGCCTTGTCGAACAGCATCACGCTGTCCATCGTCGGCGTCACACCGTAGACGTTCGGCGACCAGGCGACGAAGTTGCTGCCGGAGGCCATCGGGACCATCGGCGCGTGCTCGGTGAACTGCTGCTGCAGCTCGGCGAACGCCGCACGCTTGGCGTCCTCGTCGGGCGCCTGCTGGATCTTCGCCAGCAGCGCGTCCATCTCCTCGGTGCGATATCCGGACGAGTTGTTGGTGGACGTGCTGCTGAGCGCGCTGTACAGCCGGATGTACGGCGCCGCGTCCGGCAGACTCAGCGCCGTGTAGCCGATGTCGTAGTCGTGGTCGACGTACAGCCGTCGCACCATGTCGGTCACCGTGGGGACGAAGTCGATATCCACGGTCAAGCCGACGTTCTCGAGCATCGCCTCCGCCGTCAGCGCATACTTCTTGGAGCGCTCGTCCTGGACGCTGACGTACGTCAACCGGGTGGCCGCGCCGTCCGCCTTGGCCTCGCCGACCAGGGCACGCGCCTTGTCCGGGTCGAATGCCGGACCGATCTGCGCCGCGTCGTGCCACTTGGACCACTCCGGGAAGATCGTCGTCCCCGGGTCGCCGACCCCGCCGTCCACGCGCTGGTTAACGGCTTCCGGGTCCAGGGCAAACTGCACCGCCCGGCGGATGCGCTCGTCCGCGCCTGGCCTACCGGGCCGGCTGTTGAGCTGGATCTGGTCGGTGAGGCTGTAGCGGTGCAGGTATCCGGGGAACTGCTGCGTCGCCTGGTCCACGTAGCTCGGATCGCGCAGGTAGGCCATCTCGATATCGCCGTTCGCCAGCGAGTCGATCTTCGGCTTCTCACCCGCGATGGACACGAAGGACAGCCCGTCCAGGTGCGGCGCGCCGCCCCAGTAGTCCTCGCGCGCAGTCAGCTCCAGTGTGGTCTGGCCCAACGACTTGACTGTGAAAGGCCCCGCCCCGATCGGCGTGAAGTCCGCGCCCTCGCCGGCGCCGGGGGCAACGATCATCCCGTGACCCAGCGACAGCATCGCAGGGAACTGGCGCCATGGCTGGTTGAGCGTGTAAACCACCGTCGACGGATCCGCCGCCTCGACGGAAGCGACACTGTCGGTGAACACCTGGGCGTCCGGCCCGTTGAGCCTGTTGTACCGCTCGGTGCTGGCCACCACGGCGGCGGCGTCGAGCGGCGTCCCGTCGCTGAAGGTGATCCCGTCGCGCAGCTTCAACGTCCAGGTCAACCCGTCGTCGCTCTCCTCGAGCGATTCCGCGATGCGCGGCTCGTATTCGTCCTTCACCGCGTCGTACCGCACCAGTACGTCGTACACCGCCGCCAGCTCTGTACCGCCGGTGGTGCCCGACGCCTGCGTCTTCACCGGGTCGAGGCTCCGCACGGGGGCGTAGGACGCGAAGCGCAGTACCCCGCCGTCCGCGGGGTCGCCGCCGTCCGGCTGGTCTCCGATGATGCCGACGGTGACCGCGCCGTCCGACATCGCCGTGGTGGCACCGCCGTCGGCCCCCGTGCTCACGCATCCCGAGAGCACCAGCGCGGCGCCGCAGAACACCGCGGCAGCCTGTGCTCCTCGTCTGATCCGTTTGATCATGAAAGCTCTCCCTGTTTTCGCATGAGGGCAGGCGTCATCGCCCCCATGCCAGCCGAATGGTTCCCGAGGCCGCCTCGGCGTCAGGTCAGCGCATGAGCACCTGACCGCCGTCCACGGGCAGCGAATGGCCGGTGATGTACCCGGCCTCGTCGCCGCACAGGAATGCCACCGCCGCGCCGATGTCGCGCTCCGGATCCCCGAAACGGTGCAGCGGCACCGTGCTCAGGTACGCCTCCGCCTCCTCGGGCCGTTTTTCCGCCCAGGTGGCGAGCCCTGGCGAAGTCGACAGCGGCAGGATCGCGTTGACACGGATGCCGTCGTCGGCCCACTCGCACGCGGCGGTGCGGGTGAGCGCCCGGATCGCCTCCTTGGACGCCGCATAGACCCCGTATCCCGAAGGGTCCCAACGGACTCCCGCCGCGGAGCCCAGATTGACGATCGCGCCGCCGCCCGACAGGTGCGGGTGGCATGCGCGCATGAGCCGCAGCGTGGCCAGCGGCCCGGAGTCCATCACCATGGCGTAATCGTCGTCGGTGATGTCGAGCAGACGTCCGTTGATCACGGTCTGGGCGTTGTTGACCAGGATCGACAGCGAACCGAATTGGTCCACCACCTTGTCCGCCAGCGTCGCCACCTCGTACTCGTCGGTGACGTCGCAGGTGAACGCCTGCGCGTCGCACCCGCGTTCACGGATCTCCTTGGCGGTCTGCTCGACTTTCTCGTAGGTGCGGCCTGCCAGCGCCAGCCGCGCCCCACGCTCGGCC
This sequence comes from Tomitella cavernea, assembly GCF_016599145.1. Classification (GTDB taxonomy): domain Bacteria; phylum Actinomycetota; class Actinomycetes; order Mycobacteriales; family Mycobacteriaceae; genus Tomitella; species Tomitella cavernae. The sequence goes on along the minus strand of NZ_JAENKO010000027.1, from coordinate 3,616 downwards.
AATGCGAACGCGATACCCTGCCCGACGCCTTGGCCGGCACCCGTCACCAGGGCGACTTTGTCCTTGATCGGCATGTCCACCGGTCCTTCCCTTGAGTCTCTCGATACAGCGGCGCGAATGTTCGTACGTCCGGCTTGATCAGGCGTGCGCGGCCAGGCCGGTCGGGCGCGGAGGAGCCGCTGCGGCGGGTGCATCTGCCACGGGGCCGAACGCGGACTCCGGGTCCAGCACGCAGTGCGTCCGCCCGTAGACCGTGTACATGCACCGGTTGCAGTGCGTGCACAACGTCTGCTTGTCGCGGTCCTCGCGGACCGCGTTCACGAGGCCGGGCTCACGCAGCAGCGCCCGGCCCATGGCGACGAAGTCGAACCCCTCGCGCATCCCCGCGTCCATGTGGTCGCGGTTGGTGATGCCGCCGAGCAGGATCAGCTTGCTGTTCTTCACCACCGGGACGAACTGGCGTGCCGCCTCGAGCATGTAGAGGTCCTCATAGGGGAACTCGCCCAGCACCTTCTTGCCGAACAGCCGCACCCCGGTCTTCACCGGCTGCTTCATCAGCGCGGCGAAGTCCTCCACCGGCACCTCCCCCCGGAACAGGTACATCTGCCGCACCACCGAGGACCCCTCGGTGAGCAGGAGCGCGTCCAGGTTCGCGTCGGCGTCCAGCAGCTGCGCTGTGCGCAGCGACTCCGCCAGCTTGATCCCGCCCGGAACCCCGTCGATCATGCTGATCTTCGCGGTCACGGCGATCGCGTCGCCCACCCGCTCGCGCACGGCCCGGGCGATCTCGCGTACCAGGCGCGACCGATTGTCGATGCCACCGCCGTACTCGTCTTTGCGTCGGTTGAGCAGGGGGCTCAGGAACGCGCTCGGCAGGTAGTTGTGGCCGAAGTGCAGCTCCACCGCGTCGAGCCCCGCGTCGACCGCCACCTGGGCGGCCGAGGTGAACTGCTCGGTGACCTGCCCGATCTCCGCGCGAGTGATCGGGCGGCAGTACGCGAACGAGGTCGGGTTGATGAACTTGCTGGGGGCCGTGGGCGTGACGCCCGTGATCTTTTTGGAGCCCACCGGGCCGGCGTGCCCCAATTGCGCCGACACGGCGGCGCCCTCCGCGTGCACGGCATCGGCCAGCCGGCGCAACCCCGGGACGGCCTCCGGGCTCATCACGATCTGGCCGGGGGCCGACTTGCCCTCGGCGCTCACGCAACAGTAGGCAATGGTGGTCATGCCCACGCCGCCCCGGACGAAGTCCAAGTGAAAGTCGATCAGATCTTGCGTGACCAGGCCCTCCGGCGATCGCCCCTCCGACGTCGCCGCCTTGATGATCCGGTTCGGCACGCGGACCGGGCCCAGCGTCGCCGGGTCGAACGGGCTCGGCGACGACGACGCGGCGATCGGAATCGTGCGCACGGGACGCCCGCCCGGGACGCCCGTTTCCGGGGAAAGCGCGTCCGGGGATTGCGGGGTGGAAGACAACAGCGGCACCTCTCTCGTAAAGTGATGCCACTCACAGTGCCTACCTGATGTGGGCTGCGCCGGAAGAATCCCGCCTAGGGGGACGGCTCGTCGCGCCGGCGCCGAACCCGTGTCCCGCGCAGGCGCAACGGGCCGGTCCGCACCGACCTGACACGGTCAGTCCTTGTCCACCGGCTCGGTCATGGGGTTGATGCGCGCCGCGTCGATGATCTGCTTCTTCGCCGAGAGCAGCGGCGCCACCAGCCGCACATCCAGCCGGCCGACAGGGACGCACACCGAAATGGCGGCGGTCATGCGGTAGGCGTTCACCGAGTCGTCGGCGCCCGCCTGCACCGCAGTGGCGTAGCATCCGACGCCGCGCAGCGATTCACTTCGGTCCATGGCGTATCCGCGTCGACGCACCTCGTCCAGCTCCTGATGCAGGGCGGCCGGGGTGCAAAAGGTGCGCTCGGTGGCGGGCGCGAACGGCGCAAGGCTGTCGACCATGCCCCGCGGCTGCGCGGCCAGCAATGCCTTGCCGAGCGCGGTGGCGTGCGCCGGGTTGCGGCCGCCGATCCGCGTCGGCACTGCGGCGCCGAACCGCCCGGGCCCTATCTTCTCCCAATACACGATTTCCGGCCCGTCGAGATAGGCCATGTGCACCACGAAGCCCGTCTGCGCGTGCAGGCGGTGCAGCGCCGGCAATGCGCCCCGGTAGAACCAGTGGTTGCGCACGCCCTTGGTGCCCAGGTCGAACAGCCGCGGGCCCAGCTCGTAGTTGGAACCCACCCGGAAAAGCCAGCGTTTGCGTTCCAGGTGCGTCAGCAGCCGATGCGCCGTGGAGCGGGCCAACCCAGTGCGCTCGACCACGCCGGAGAGGGTGAGGAATCCGGCGTCCTCGACCACGTCGAGGATCAGGTCCAGCCTGTCGAGCATCGACAGGCTTCCGGCCTCATCCTTCCGATAGCCCATCGCCGGCCTCCGCTCCCGCCGCAGTGCACGTCACCGCGTCTGTAATCACCGCCACCATCGCCCTCCGACGTTAACGCGGTCACACAGATCCGTCGGCCCGCGGTCCCACTGCGCAGCACGCCGGCCGCCGTCGCCGGGGCTGTACGCTCCGGGAACGGCGGCCGGCGTGCCGCGAAGTGCGCCTGCACCATCGGATACTCAGCGCCCCATCAACTTCGTGCCTCAGCGCCCCATCAACTTCGTGCCTCAGCGCCCCATCATCTGCGCGACCTCGGCAGCCTCCGCGAGGACCTGCTCATCACGGGGAAACCCCGCGCGCTCCACGGCCTTGCCGTAGTGGCCCTCGACGATCCACACCGGACCGTCGGCGAGGTGCTCGAGGCCCTCGCGCGCCACGTCCGCCGGGTCCGAGACGTTGAGGCCCGGAGTGTCGAACTGCAGGCCCGCGCGTTCCATGGCCGGCGTGCGCGTGACACCGGCCGTCAGCGCCAGAACGTCCACGTCGTGCTCCCGCATCTCCAGCCACAGCCCCTCCGTGAAGATCCGGCTGAACGCCTTTGCCCCGGAGTACACGCTCATGTGGGTGCAACCGACGAACCCGGTGACCGAGCCGAGCAGGATGATCCCGCCACGCCCGCGCTCGCGCATCGGCCCGCCGAACAAGTGGGTGATCTCGAGTTTGCGGTCGATGTTCAGCGTCAGCACCTTGCGGAACGCGGCGAGGTCGCCGGTGACGAACTCGTGACCGTAGGTGTTGGCGCCCGCGTTGACCACGAGCAGCCCCACCTCGAGGTCCGCTGTCGCCGCCGCGATCGCCTCGATGGCGCCCGGGCCCACCAGGTCCACGCTGAGCGTGCGGACCTCGGTGCCGTGCGCACGGACGGCCTCCGCGGTCTCCTCGAGCGGCCCCTCCCTGCGGGCGATAAGCAGCAGGTTGAGGCCCGCCTTGGCGATCAGGTGCGCGAACTCGGCGCCCACGGCCTCTGAGCCGCCGGCGACGACCGCCCACGGGCCGTACTTCTGCACGTCGAATTTCAGTTCCGGTGTGCTCACGAGATCACCGCCAGCGGTTCGGAGCCGGACCAGTCGTGGCCCCAGTAGCTGTCCGCCGTGATCTCCTCGGCCGTGTAATAGGTTTCGTCGACCAGCATCCCCTCGCAGCCGAACTCGATGTCCCAGCCGCCCGGCG
>NZ_JAENKO010000026.1 GCF_016599145.1 Tomitella cavernea | reverse complement strand
CGCAACCACCACGCCGCCGCAGAAGAAATCCGCCGCGCCACCACCGGCACCAACCTCGGCTAACCTAGCCTCGCGACCCTGGGGAACTTCACCGAGCAACTCTGGGGAAAATCGATGAGCGCCATCAGAACCAGCGGCAGGGCCCTTTCATCACACAACACGCAACGCACTCTCGCCATGCTGTTGTGGACTATGTATGTTTGATGGCGACAAATACAGGCATACAGCGTGTACTGTCAATCATTAGGTTGCTCAACTCTGTTGTAACGGTCAGTGAATCGACGTGGGCATAGTCTGTATTGTCGAAATCATGACAGCACTAACGCAGATCCCAGAACCGTGGAATCAGGCCATGAAAGTGGCCGGTGCCGTAAACCCACAGAGCGGCGAGGCCAGCCTCAACCAACTCGCCAAGATGGCAGGCACCTACGCCTCCACCCTGTCTCGCATGGTGCGAGGTGACTACCGCCGCGAGGGAGCCAGCCCCGAGGTGATCGCCAAGGTGGCCGTCGCCCTCGACAAGGCGCCCAGCGAGGTGGCCGGTTGGCTCAACATCGAATGGGCCGCCGAAGGCCCGTGGACCCCACCGCCCGGCGCAGACCTCATGGATACCCGGCAACGTCAGGCCGTTGAGGAGATAATCCGAGTGTTCATCCGCGACGCACGCCGATAGCACGCCATGACGCGGACGGAAGCTGACAGACCATCACTCATGTACCACGAACATTCCCCCCTGTTAGGGACGCATTTCGGGTAGCGCGGTTCTGATGATTCCACGGTCCGGTAATCCAGATGTCTCCGGTTCGTGCTGCAATCCCCGGCTCGTTGTTGGTCGGCGTCGGCGTGAGTGTGCCTGCGCCGACGCCCCTGTCTCCACTGTGCTCCGCGTGACGTAGGTGGCCTGGGGCAACGCGCCGGAGAGACAGTGGAGTGCCGCGGGGGCGGGACACCGGCAGGCAGGACGGGAACTGACAAGCACGGAGCGGATCCAGCGGCTTTGGCCGTCGGATCGCGTGCTGTCCGGTGTGTGCAGGGTGGCCGACGATAATGGGCGATTACCGCAGACACCCCCGCAACCCCGCCGGGCGCCGCGGTCGCCGCCCGCAACGGCGGTACGGGCCGGTCCCACCGGGCGACGCCGCAACGTCACGTGACGTTGCGGCGTCGCCCCGGGCTGTGTGGGTGGGTCAGTGCGCGCGGAGGCGCAGCCGCTCGACTGCGCGTTGAAAGGCGTCCGCGTGCCGGCCGATCGCGTTCTGCCGGGTGCTGCGCGGGTCGATGTCGTCGCTGGTGCCGTCATCGCGGCGCCGCAGCCACATCGCGTAGTTCTCGATGTCGCGGCCGAACTTGGACGGGTACACAATGCCGTGGGCAAGCGACCCGTCGTCGAGCACCTGGCCGCGGACCCACCCGGCGACGGCCGTGGTGAGCAGGCGGGCCGCGGCACCATCGGCGGTCAGGTGCGACAGCTGGAGCTCGTCGATCCCGTGCTCGTCGGCCAGGGTGCTGCGCAGCTGCTTGTCGAAAGCGCCGATGCTGTCCGACGCGGTGACGTCGACGAACCAGCCGACGGTAGGCAGCTCGAACTCGTAGATGGCGCGGATCTCCCGCCAGTGCTTCGACACCGAGCGTGCCGCCATACCGCCGTGCGCGGGCAGCTCATTGGCGATCTGTTCGTGCAGGAACAGATCGTCATCGGCGGTGACGTCGTCGAAGACGTCGGACATCGTGATCGGGGACGTCTGGTCCGGTTCGATGTAGGAGAGGACCTCGAGCAGAGCGCCCTGCTCCGTGCTGCCCGCGTAGATGGTGCGGCCGATGGTGTCCTAGCGGCTCCACTCATCCCGGGGGACCGCTGCAGTTGCCCGCTCCGGTATCGGCCGCAGCGGCGGGTCGAACGGTCCGCGCCCCACCCTGGCGACGCGGTACACGGTCCGCTCAGCGCTGGCCGCCAGTACGAGGCCTGTCCGGGCGCAGACGCGCGGCGCCGCCGGCGCCGAATCGGGGGTGGGCACGAGCGTGCGGCCTCCTCCTACTCGCTACATGCGGACGAGTAGAAGTATAGGAACGGGGCACGACCCGCGTTGGCGGCGTGTCAGGCGTAGTAGTCGTCGTTGACGAACGCGCCCGCTGCTGCGTACACGGATTTGGCGTCGTTGCTGCGGATGAGGTCCGCCGGGGTGGCCCCGTCGAAGCGCGGGTTCGCCGAGATCAGCCAGGATCGGGCGACGTACTCGTCGTCGGCGTCGGCGATCGCAGTGAACACGGTGTGCGCCAGCTTGATGCGCTGCACCTTGGCGTCGGCGGGTTCCGCATGCCCCGGCTCGGTGGGAGGCTTGGCCCACTTCGGCGGCATCGACCGGCTCCGCGTGTCGGCCATGTAGGCGACCAGCGTCGGCCCCAGACGGTCGAGGAGGTACTGGACGACCTCGTGGATCGGCATCCTGGTCGTATCCGTGTGGTGAGGGGTCAGGGTGTCCGTCATCGCCGTTACCTCCTGTTCTGGTCGTCAACAGCAGCGCGTCACCTAGGATTACGCACTGTGTACGCCGAATAGTGCACTTGTTATATACGTCCGAATGTACGCCAGAGTGCACGAGTGCGCAGTGGTGACGGTCACTTTCCTCGCGCGCCGTCGAGCGTTCCCGCCTGCGGCGCCCGCGGGGCGGGCCCTGTCCGGTGGCAGCGCACCGCCTGCAGGCGAAGGCGCACGTGGCCTGCCGTGTGGTTGGCGCGCAACCGGCCCGCCGCCGATGCGCCGGAGGTGCCGGCCGACGCGTCGGCGTCGGCCCCTCGCCGGGCAGTCGATTGCGATGACCAGGGAACGTAGCGCGCAAGCCCGGTCAGATGTGGCCGCGGGCTCATCCGTTCGCGGCGAAGGTGCGTGCGGCGGCGAGGATGCGCTGGCCCGTTTCCTGAGAGTCGTCGGCACGCAGCAGCAGCGCGGGGGACTGATCGTCGAGGAGCGGGTTCAGTCCTTGCATCCACGCTTGGGCGATGGCCGGGGACTCGGCGTCGGCGATCATGGCTGCAACCTGGTAGGCCAGACGCAGCCGGGGGAGCACAACCGGGTTACGGATCTCGCGGCTGCCTTCGGCCCACTCGTGGACTGCCCGCGTCTCACGGACGTTGGCGATCACGGCGACGAGCCGCACCCCGAGCAGGTCTCGCAGTTGGGTGACCAACACCGACGGCTCGGCGCGGATTGCCTCCTCGTACGCGCGCTGGTCAGGGCGGGCTGGTGCTTGGGGTGTCATCATGCTCCCTCCAACACACAGTATCCCCCGCATGACTACGCATAACAATCACAACGCAATCCCGGGTCTGCCCCAGGGCTGCCGACGTGCATGACCGCACCGAACACCTCCCATGCGCTGGACGAGAGTGGCGCACCTCGACAGAGCGCCGCACTGGCGCCCGGGCCTCCGTAAGTTCGGTGGTCGAACCGGCACAGTGGCCCGTCTGGCACAAGTGGAGTCCAGGCGCCGTAGCGCGCAGACCCGCACTTGGAGGACGGGGCTTGCACGCTACGCGCCCGGTCGCTGCATCCTGGACTTGGCGGCGATGATCTCGACCTCGTAGTCGGTGCGGGCGCGGCGCCAGACCCTCGCCTGGCAGTCGAATGCGATGCCAGCAGAGGGCTGAGGTGGTTCACCCAGGCGCGGCGGGCTTTGAGCCCGGTGAGCACGCTGCGCATCTTGGTTTCGACGTAGCGGTAGTCGGCGTCGTCGAGTTGGGTTTCGTCGATGCCTTCCGCGGCGAGCTGCGCGGTGACCATGTCGGCGAGTGCGCGGGGCATAGCCCCGGCGTTCCGGGTCTAGGTGGTCAAGTCAATGGTGGTGCTCGGCGAACCTCTGATTGCGATCTGGGCCGGGGCGTCACCAGGATGCCCGCCACTGTTCGCCGCCAGGCCACCCGCGCCGGGAACAGTGTGCGGTCGTGACCGATTCCCCCAGTACTTCTTCGATGATCCATGTCCTCTCACGCGGCTGCGGCGGGCGGCACGATGCCCGCCGGCCCCTGGGCGCCGCCGCCCTGATCACGGGCGCGCTGCTCGCCGTCACCGGGTGCAGCGTCACCGGGGCCGCCGAACCCGCCGATGGCGCTCACTCTCCCGCGCCCGCACAGGCGGCGGAACTCGTCGACACTTACGACCTCTCCGACGCACAGTTCGCGCCCGCGGTCGCCCGGGCGCTGCCGGGCGGCACCCCGTTCGGCGGCATCTCCGGTCTCGAATCCCTCGGCGATGACCGCTACCTGGGGATCTCCGACGACCGCGCCGACAAAGGTCCGGCGCGCGTCTACCGGATGACCCTGCCGCGTACGCCCGATGGCGGCACCGGCCTCGCGCTGGTCACCGGCACGATCTTGCTCACCGACGAGAACGGGCGCGGTTTCGCGCCGGGTTCGGTGGACCCGGAGTCGATCCGGACGATGCCGGACGGGACCCTCCTGTGGACATCGGAGGGCGACGCCGAGGCGGGGATCGCACCGGAGATCACCGTCGCCGCCGAAGACGGCAGGGCGCTGCGCCGTTTCGTCATTCCGGCGTACCACCGCCCGGCCGATGGCGCCAGCGGGGTGCGCCCCAACAAGGCCTACGAGGGGCGCACCCTCTTCGACGGCGGCGCTCGCGCGGCCGTGCTCGCCGAGGGCCCGCTGGCGCAGGACCCGGACGCTCCCGGCGCGTCGCGCACCCGGCTGACCGTCTACGACGTGGCGTCGGGAGCCGCGACCACCGAGTACGCCTACCCTCTCGACGCCCCGCCGGAGGGCACCGACGAGCGCGGCGCCACCGAGATCCTCGCCACCGGCGACGGCCGCTTCCTTGTGTTGGAACGCAGCTGGATCAAGGGGCAGGGCACCGTGGGAAAGCTGTACCTGGTCGACACCGCCGGCGCCGATGACGTGCTGGGCGCCGCGGCCCTCACCGGGGGCGAGAAGCCGGTGGACAAGACGCTGCTGCTGGACTTCTCGCCGAACGGCGAGAACGTCGACAACATTGAATCGCTGGCGTGGGCGCCGGACCAGGCGGACGGCCGGCAAACGCTGCTGGTGGGGTCCGACGACAACTTCAACACCGGCGAACAGCGCAGCCTCATCCACACGGTCGCCGTCGCGTTGCCCGAGTAGCAGTCGCCGCTCGTCGGCGTCGGCGCCGATTCGGGGCGCCCACGAGGTTGACCTGGGCGCAAACCAGGGCAAGCATGGAGACTGTGCAGCGGGATGGACGGCCCGCAGGCGGGCCCCTCCGGCACCACTGCCGAACTCGGACGACCAGCTGCCGTCGACAGCCGAGCGCGGACGGCCGGCATAACAGCGAGGAGCCGCGATGAGTTCCGACAAGCCCACCACCACCGACGCCGGGATACCGGTGGAGAGCGACGAGCATTCCCTGACCGTGGGGCCGGACGGCCCCATCGTCCTGCACGACGCCTACCTGATCGAGCAGATGGCGCAGTTCAACCGGGAGCGGGTGCCCGAGAGGCAGCCGCATGCCAAGGGCGGCGGGGCGTTCGGGCATTTCCAGGTGACCGAGGATGTCTCCGCCTACACCAAGGCGGACGTGTTCCAACCGGGCCGGCGCACCGAGATGCTGGCGCGCTTCTCCACCGTCGCCGGCGAGCGAGGCAGCCCGGACACGTGGCGGGATCCGCGCGGGTTCGCCCTCAAGTTCTACACCGAGCAGGGCAACTACGACATGGTCGGCAACAACACGCCCGTGTTCTTCATGCGCGACCCGATGAAGTTCCAGCACTTCATCCGCTCGCAGAAGCGCCGGGCGGACACGAACCTGCGCGACCACGACATGCAGTGGGACTTCTGGACGCTCTCGCCGGAGTCGGCCCACCAGGTCACCTGGCTGATGGGCGACCGGGGCATCCCGCGGACCTGGCGCAACATGAACGGCTATTCCAGCCACACGTACATGTGGGTCAACGCGGACGGCGAGCGGTTCTGGGTCAAGTACCACTTCAAGACCGACCAGGGTATCGAGTGCCTCACGCAGGACGAGGCCGACCGGCTCGCCGGCGCGGACGGCGACTTCCACACGCGCGATTTGTACCGGGCGATCGAGCGCGGCGAGCACCCCAGCTGGACTCTGTATATGCAGATCATGCCGTTCGGCGACGCCGCCGGATACCGGTTCAACCCGTTCGACCTGACCAAGGTGTGGCCGCACAGCGACTATCCGCTGGTCAAGGTGGGCACGATGACCCTGGACGAGAACCCGGCGGATTACCATGCACAGATCGAGCAGGCGGCCTTCGAACCGAACAACATGGTGCCCGGCATCGGCCCCAGCCCCGATCGGATGCTGTTGGGCCGCGTGTTCGCTTACGCCGACGCGCACCGCACGCGCATCGGGGCCAACTACCGGCAGCTGCCGGTGAACCATCCGAAGAACGCACCGGTGCACTCGTATTCCAAGGATGGCGCGATGCGCTACTACAACGCCACCGACCCGGTGTACGCGCCGAACTCCAAGGGCGGGCCGTCCGCGGACACGGCGCGCTTCGGCGAGCCCGTAGCGTGGCCCGCCGACGGTGAGCTGACCCGCACGGCGGCATCCCTGCACGCCGAGGACGACGACTTCGGCCAGGCGGGCACGCTGGTTCGCGAGGTGATGGACGACGCCGCCCGTGAGCGGCTGGTGTCGAACATCGCGGGGCACCTGCTCGACGGGGTTTCGGAACCGGTGCTGCAGAGGGCGTTCGAGTACTGGCGCAATGTGGACGCCGGTCTGGGCGAGCGCGTGGAGGCGGCGGTGCGCGGCGGGCGGTGAGGCCCGGCCGGTCAGGCCCGGCCCGCCCGCGCGCGGTGCCGGTCGATGTACCGTGCGCGAGCCGCGGCGTCGAGTGCCACGTCGATGCCGGTGAACGCCAGCGCCAGGGCCCCGTCCACGGCGGTGTCGTCCGCTGCGGGCGACACCGCATCGTCGGCGAATCCCGCTGTGTGCGGATGGCTCCCGGCGCCGCGGATCGCGATCATCGGGTGGATGCCGGGGAGAGCGCGGGTGATGTCGCCCATGTCGGTGGACCCGACGGTGCGGGTGCCGCGGGCTGCGGGCGCGCGGCCGAGGACGGCGGCGTTCGCCGCGTAGTAGTGGGAGAGCATCGGGTCGGGTTCGAGTGCCGCGTACGGGGGCTGAGTCTGTTCGATGGCGACCTGCGCGCCGGTGGCGAGGGAACCGGCCTCGAAGCACGCGATGACGCGGCGGCGGAGCTCGTCGAGGGTGTCCGTCGCCGCAGCGCGCACCTCGCACTCGACGACGGTGTGCGCCGGGATGATGTTGGTGGCCTCGCCGCCTTCGCGCACGTACAGCCCGATCCGGCAGTCCGCGGTGAGCTGCTGGCGCAGCAGCCCGACGGCCACCTGGGCGACCACGGCGGCATCGGCGGCGTTGACCGCCTCGTGGGGTGCGGCGGACGCGTGCGCCGGCCTGCCGGTGTAGGTGACGGCGAAGCGGGCGACGGCGGGGGTCGCGACGTCCGCGGGGTGCACCTCGAAGGCCTCCGGGTGCACCATCATCGCCACCGTCACCGCGTCGAACACGCCGCGTTCGAGTAGCCGGATCTTGCCTCCGCCCTGCTCCTCGGCCGGAGTGCCAATGACGACGACGCGGACACCCGCCTCGTCGGCGACGTCGGCGAGGCCCAGCGCGGCGCCGACCGATGCGGCGGCGATGATGTTGTGCCCGCAGGCATGACCGAGCCCCGGCAGCGCGTCGTACTCCGCGCACAGGCCGATGGTGAGGTCGCCGTCGCCGTAGGTTGCGACGAACGCCGTGTCGAGGCCGCCGGCGCCGCGCTCGATGGCGAAACCCTCGGCTTCCAGCAGCTCTGAGGCCCGCTGCGCCGCGTGGTACTCGTCGAAAGCGAGCTCCGGTGCCGCGTGGATGTCGCGGCTCAGTGCGATGAGGCGGCCGCGTGCTGCGTCGATGCGGGCGCGGGCGCGGGCCTTGAGGGCGGCCGGGTCTTCGGTCGATTTCACGGGCACCATTGTCTCTCCTCCTCCGGCCGCCGCGCCGTCAGCCGGTGTGGCGGGGCGCCGGGCGCGGTGCGACGGCGGCGCCCTGCGTCACCGGCCCGGGCTGGGATCCGAGGGTGTCGGCCATCGTCGAGAGCCGCCCCGTCCCCGTGCCCTGCGTGCCGGCGAACGTGGTGAGGCGCCCGACCACCTCGTCCATGCCGCCGCTGATCTGCGCGGCACCGTCGCCGAGTGAAGACGGCCTGAGTGACCGCGGTCGCAGGAGAGTGGCGGGAGATGTGGGCCACGCAGGCGAGGCCCCGGTGACTTTCTTCATCGGAACACCGGTGGCCGGGGGTGCCGCCGGCGTTCGTCACGTACCGTTCCGCTCCGGACAGTGACGACCGGGCCTGCGTCGAGCACCGTTCATCTGAACGTCGACAGCGAGGTGTAGACAGTGCCGTTGCCCGAATCTCCGTATCCGAACATCACACGCAGGAGCCTGCTTCGAGGAGCCGGCGGGCTCGTGGGTATCGCTGCGGCCGGGGTGGTGCTCGCGGGCTGCGGGCAGGAGCCTTCGCCGGTAGGCGTGGGCGGGAATGGCGGCGGAGGCAATGGCGGCAACGCAGGCGGTGCGCGGCGCCCCTTGCCCATACCGCCGCTACTGGAGCCGCGCACAGTCGACGGAAACACGGTCTTCTCGCTCGAGGCGGTGACCGGGACCAGCGAGATTCTTCCCGGAGTGGCGACTCCGACGTGGGGCTACAACGGGTCGATCCTGGGGCCGACCATCCGGGCGCGCCGGGGCGATATCGTGCGTGTGGAGGTCAGCAACCGTCTGCCCGAAATGACGACGACGCACTGGCACGGGATGCACCTGCCCGCCCGGATGGACGGCGGCCCGCACCAGCCGATCCTTCCCGGCGGCACGTGGGCACCGGAATGGCGCATCGACCAGCAGGCGGCGACGCTCTGGTACCACCCGCACCCGCACGGGGTCACCGGTAAGCACGTGTACCGCGGGCTTGCCGGGCTGTTCATCGTCGACGATGACGCCTCCGACTCCCTGGACCTGCCCCGGGACTACGGCGTCGACGACATCCCGTTGATCGTCCAGGACCGCAGATTCGACGACGACGGAACGCTCGACGAGACCGACCTGCCGGATATGGGGCTGCTCGGTGACACGCCCGTCGTCAACGGTGTCACCGACCCGCACTTCGCCGCCATGGCGAGGCGGGTCCGCTTCCGCATCCTCAACGGTGCGACTATGCGCGTTTTCAACCTGCGCTTCTCCGATGGGCGCCCCTTTGCGATCGTCGGGTCCGACGGCGGCCTGCTCGACACGCCCCGGACGGTGGAGAACGCCTGCATCAGCCCCGGCGAACGCGTCGAAATCGTCGTCGACCTGGCCGCGGACGACAAGGTCACGCTGCGGAACGTGCGCTTCGCCGACAGCCTGGAGGTGGACGACGGCGACGCCCCGGATTTCGGCCTCGACGACGAGTTCGATCTGTTGACGATCTCCGGACCCGGCGCGGGCGAGGACCCCGGCGCGCTGCCGACGGAACTCAACACCACGCTCGGCGCGCTTCCGGACACCGACGGCGCGCGGCGGCGGAGCTTCGACATGGAATGGTTCCAGATCAATGGCAGGCGAATGGACATCAGCAGGGTCGACGAGGTGATCGACCACCCTGGCTGGGAGGTGTGGACGGTGTCCAACAAGGACAACTGGATCCACAACTTCCACGTCCACGACACCCAGTTCCGGGTGCTGTCCCTGGACCGGACGTCGACCACCCCGTTGACCGACGGGTGGAAGGACACCATCCTGCTCGCGCCCGGCGCGGTGGCCACGCTCGCCGTCCGGTTCACCGACTACACGTCCACTCGCTGGCCGTACATGTATCACTGCCACATGATGTATCACGAGGACCAGGGCATGATGGGGCAGTTCGTCGTCGTCGAGCCGGGCGAGGCCCCCGTCCCGGCGATCGGCAGCGGCCTCGACCAGGGCGACGCGGGCACGATCGCGTCGCCCGAGGACGGCGGCGGCCACGGGGATCACAGAGGGGATTGAACGGGCCGGGGCACGTTCCGGCAGGACACGAGCGGTGCGCGGGAGGCGTCCTTGGACGTGATCGAGGCGATGCGGACCACCGGCACCCGCCGGTACTACCGGGACGAGCCGATGCCGGAGGACGTCCTGTACGCGGCGTTCGACGCGGCCCGCCTCGCCCCGCAGGGCGGCAATCGGCAGCCCGTGCGCTGGATCGCGGTGCGTGACAGGGCACTGAAGGCGGCGCTGAAGGTGACGGATGCGGGCCTGGGGCGCACCAGTGTGGTGGGCGGGGCTTCGATCTATCCGACGATGCAGAACCTGTGCCTGGCGTTGCGCGCTGCGGGAGTGGCGCCGGCGGTGACGACGATGCTGTGCCGCGAAGAGCCGGCGGTGCGCGCACTGCTGGGCATCCCGGACGAGTACTTCACGGCGGCGTACGTGTGCGCCGGATACCCCGCCCGGCCGTTCCCCACGAAACTGCGGCGCCGGCCGGTGGAGGAGTTCGTCTACGCGGACAGGTTCGGGGAGCCGCTGTACGAGTGAGGGGTTGGGCGGGCTCGGGAAGAGTTTCCAACCGGGATGGACCCTGTTCCCTGGACTTGGCTTAGGGTGACGCCCATGGGGCGTGGGTCGGTGAAATCGGGCGGCGTGGTCGCACTCTGTGTGCTGGCGGCGTGCGGCTTAACGGCCTGCGGTTCCGGCGGCGACGGCGGGGTTACGGTGGACGACACCTGGTTCATGCAGACTGGCTCGCAGGTGCAGGGAATCGTCACGGCCACTGCAGGGGAGGACGCCGTCGGAGGGTTCATGCTGACCGAGGTGGAGTTCCGCGACGGCGACGACGAGGTGCTCGCGAGCACGCAGGGGCCGGCGATGGTCTCGTGGGCTGATCAGCAGTTCGCCGTGCCGGTCGAGGCCACGGTGCCGGGTGACGCGGCGGTGGAGTCGATGACCGCGACGACGCGTGTGAGCGACGAGAAGTTCCCTGATTTGTGGAGCCGGATCGAACCCGCCGACTCGTACGCGATCACCGGCGACGGGCCGTACGGGTTCACGGCGCAGTTCCTGCTACACGGCCTGCCCGATGAGACGCAGGTGGGTTCCGGGGTGACGATGAACCTGGGTGTGGCGTGCTACGACGCGGCCGGCGGGCTGATCGGCGGCACAGCGGAACAGGTCCCGGCGCCGGCCACGGGCGGGCTTCTCCGGGTGGACGCGCAGGTCGCGGCGGAGGGCCGACCGGACACGTGCCGGGCGTTTCCGGGGCACCTATGACGACCGGCTGCAGCCGAGTGAACCGCATTTGGCCGGACCCCGATTACTCCAGCGTGCGTAGGCGAAGGGCCTGACGTAGCTGACGAGACCGCCGGCGCGCCCGTCCTCATCATCCGCGTCGATTGCGCGCGGCGTAGTCTCGGGCGAGTCCCCGGCCAGGTGAGGCGATTGAGGTGCGATGACCGGTCTGCTCGTCGCCGGGCTCGCCATACTGATCGGGGCGGTGCTCCAACGGCTCTCCGGCACCGGGGTGGGCCTGGTGTGCGCTCCGGTGCTCACCGTGATCCTGGGGCCGGTCTCCGGGATCCTGGTCACCAACGCAACGACCACCGTCTCCGCGTTCCTGATCATGTTGGCGGTGCGCCGCGACATCGAATGGTGCCGTTACCTGCGCCTGGCGCCCGGGGTGCTGGTGGGTGCGGCCGTCGGCGCGCTGTTGGTGCGCGCCACCCCCGCCGGGTGGCTGCAGGTGCTCATCGGCGCGATGGTGCTCATCGCGCTGGCCACCACTTTCGGTATGCCGCGGATGCCGGTGCTCACAGCGCGGGCTCTGACCCCCGCTGCCGGTGCGCTCGGCGGGCTGTGCAACACCGCCGCGGGGGTCTCGGCGCCTGTGGTCGTCGTCTACGCCAAGCTCACCGGTTGGGGCCAGCGGGCCTTCGCGGCCACCATGCAGCCGACGTTTCTGACGATGGGGCTGGCCTCGGTGGGCATGAAGATCGGGTTCGGTGCCGCCCCGCTTGGTGAGCTCCCGCCGTGGTGGGTCTTCCCGTTGATCGCGGGGATCGTGGTGGTCGGCATCCGGCTCGGAGCCCTGCTGAGCACCCGGGTCTCCGCCGACGGGGCCCGCCGGGTGGCTATCGGCCTGGCCGGAATCGGTGGCGCCGCCGCCCTGGCCCGCGGGCTCGCGGCGTTGTGAACGCCGTCCGGGCATCGCACCGGTCGCGGCGGAACGTCCGGTGCCCGGATGGGCGACGGTGGTGCTGGCACGAGTGCGGATGCGGGTGTCCGCACGATGTCGGCGCAGCAATCCACGTGGGATGCTGGATCGATGGTGGAGTCGAGCGAAACTACTGCGTCCGGGCGGTCCGGGCCCGCGGCGTCGATCCTGCGGGTCGTCCTGGCATTGTTCACGCGGCGCTCCTGGGCCGAGCTGGCGTACGCGCTGGTCTCGCTGCCGGTGGGGATGGCCGGGTTCATCCTGGCGGTGGCTTCGTTGTCGATCGGCGGGGTGCTGGTCATCACGTTCGTCGGACTGCCGCTCATCGCGGTGACGGGGGCGGCGGCGCGATGGCTCGGAGGGTGCTGGCGAGCGGGCACCAATCGGCTGCTCGGCTGGGACGTCCCGGCACCGGCGCCGTTTCGAGCCCGCCGTCCGGGCATGCTCGGCAGGCTCGTGTCCGCGCTCCAGGATGGCACCGCCTGGCGGGCCATACTGTATTTCATCGTCAAGCTCCCGCTGGGCATCGCCTCGTCGGTCGTGAGCATTGTCTTGTATAGCTACGGGCTCGGGGCCCTGAGCTACGGGCTCTGGCGGCGGTGGCTGCCCTGCGTGGACGGCGGACCGGGTGCCCCCTGTCACCGCGCAATGCAACTCGGGGACGGGCGCTACCTGGAGTCGACCGCAGAGATCGTCTGGCTCGCCGTGGCCGGCGTCGTCGTGCTGCTGCTGGCCCCGTGGGCGGTGCGCGCTGTGCTGGCCGTGGAACGCCCGGTGCTGCGGGTGCTGCTGGGCCCGTCGCGCACCGCGTCCCGGGTCACCGAACTGGAGCACTCCCGTGCACAGGTGGTCGACTAATCCGCCGCCGCGCTGCGCCGCATCGAACGCAGCCTGCATGACGGGACGCAGGCGCGCCTGGTCACGCTGGCGATGAACGCGGGCCTGGCCAAGGAGAAACTGGCAGAGGGGGCCGACCCGGCCGCGGCCGTCCCGCTGCTCGACCGGGTGCACGTGCTGGCCAAGGAATCCATCGCGGAGGTCCGCGACCTGGCGCGCGGGATCCATCCGGCCGGGCTGGACGACGGCCTGGACACCGCGCTGCGCACCCTGGCCGCGCACAGCACAGTGCCGGTACGCGTGGCGACCGGCATCGAAGCCCGGCCGACGCCGGCGGTCGAGACGATCGCCTACCTGTGCGCGGCCGAACTGCTCACCAACGCTGTCAAGCATAGTGGCGCCGGGCGGATCGAGATCGACGTGCGCGCCGGGCGCGGTCGGCTGCGCCTCGCCGTTGCCGACGACGGTCGCGGCGGGGCGCGGCCCGGCGGCGGCACCGGATTGCCGGGTCTGGCCGAACGGGCCCGACCCGTCGACGGCACCATGACGATCGACTCCCCGTCCGGCGGCGGGACGACGGTGACCATCGAGCTACCGCTGTCCGCCGAGGACGCGCTGTGAGGATCGCCATCGCCGAGGACAGTGCCATCCTGCGCGACGGGCTGGTTCATGTGCTCACCGACAGCGGCCACCGGGTCACCGCCGCGGTGTCCGACGGCGACCGGCTGCGGACCGCGGTGGCCACCGCGGCGCCGGACGTGTGCATCGTCGACGTCCGGATGCCGCCGTCGTTCACCGACGAGGCACTGCACACCGCGCTCGCGCTGCGCCGTGCGCACCCGGAGGTCGGGGCGCTGATCTTCTCCCAGCACATCGAGACCCGCTACGCCACCGAATTGTTGGCCGGGTCGCCGCGCGGGGTCGGCTACCTGCTCAAAGACCGGGTCGCCGAGGTGCGCGAGTTCGTCGAAGCGCTCGAACGGGTGGCGGCCGGCGGCACCGCCCTGGACCCGGAGGTGGTTGCGCAACTGCTGCGGGCCGGCCGGCGCACCGACCGGCTGGCCGCGTTGACCCCCCGGGAAACCGAGGTGCTTGGAGCGATGGCGCAGGGCCTGTCCAATGCCGGCATCGCGGCGGCCCTGGTCATCACCGAGCGGGCGGTGGAAAAGCACATCGCCGGCATCCTGACCGCACTCGACCTTCCGCGCACCGCGACCGGTAATCGCCGGGTGCTCGCGGTGCTCCGCTACCTGCAGGACCGGCCCGGGCCCGGGTGATCGGGCCCTGAAGCCCGCCGGGCCTGCGCCGGTTCCCCGCAAACGGGGGGATCCGGGCCGTTCGTCGGCCGGTAGCCTTTCCGCGTTGTTCGGGTCCGGTACGCCCCGTGCCCGGCCGTGGGCGCACGTGCCGGGCCGGTTGGAGCCGAATCAGGAGTGATGGTGCCGGAATCTGAGATCGTGCTTGCCCCCGGCCAACGCGAGAGCCCCGTGGCCGCGCGGACGAGCCGCATGCGATGGGCCGGTGTCGCCGGCGGGATCGTCCTGGCGGTCGTGGTCTTCTTCGCACTGCCGTCCGGGGTGGGGCATTCGGCCCGCGTCACCGCAGCGACCGCGCTGCTGATGGCCGTGTGGTGGATGACCGAGGCGATCCCGATCCCAGCGACCGCGCTGCTGCCGGTTCTGATCTTCCCGGTGGCGCGGATGACCGATGCGGACGGCGAGCCGATCGGGTTCGACACCGTCGGCGCTTCGTACGGCAACAACATCATCTTCCTGTTCATGGGCGGATTCCTGCTGGCCTTGGGTATGCAGCGGTGGAACCTGCACCGGCGCATCGCCATGCACATCGTCCGGGTGATGGGCAGCCGATCGCACCGGATGATCGGCGGGTTCATGATCGCCACCGCCTTCATCAGCATGTGGGTCTCGAACACCGCCACCGCGGTGATGATGCTGCCGCTGGGCATGTCGGTGCTCGGGCTGGTCTCCCGGGAGATGTCCGTCCGTGGCGGCGCGGAAGGCGTGGACGACGGCGCCGCGGGCCGCGACGGGGTCGTCGACGACGTGGTGCGCTCGAAGTTCGGCACCGCATTGATGCTCGGCATCGCCTATGCGGCTTCGCTGGGCTCGTTGGCCACGATCATCGGCACCCCGCCGAACACGCTGCTTGCCGGCTACATGTCAGACAACTTCGGCATCCATATCGGCTTCGGGCAGTGGATGATGGTGGGCCTGCCGCTGGCGGTGGTGTTCCTGTTCATCTGCTGGCTGCTGTTGACCCGGGTGCTGTTCCGCCCGGAGATGGACGAGATCCCGGGCGGCCGCGAGCTGGTGGCCACCGAACTGCGCAAGCTCGGCCCGATGTCCACCGGCGAGAAGCGGGTGCTGGTGATCTTCATTGCTGCCGCGCTGAGCTGGGTGTTCGTGCCGGTGATCTGGGATGATCCGCCGATCAGCGACGCCGGCATCGCGATGGCCGCGGGCGTGGCGCTGTTCCTGCTGCCCGCCGGCACCGGGCGCGGGGTCAAGCTGTTGGACTGGGACACCGCGCTGGAGCTGCCGTGGGGGGTGCTGCTGCTCTTCGGCGGCGGCCTGGCACTGTCCGGCCAGTTCACTTCGTCCGGGCTGTCGCTGTGGATCGGCGAGCAGGTCGAGGGCCTGGGCGTGCTGCCGGTGGTGCTCATCGTGGTCATCGTTGCAGGACTGATCCTGGTGCTCACCGAGCTGACCAGCAACACCGCCACCGCCGCGACGTTCCTGCCGGTGGTCGCCGGCGTTGCGCTGGGCATCGGGCTCGATCCGATGCTGCTGACCATCCCGACCGCGCTGGCCGCCTCTTGCGCATTCATGCTGCCGGTGGCCACGCCGCCGAACGCGGTCGCCTACGGCTCCGGCTACGTCACGATCGGATCGATGGTGCGCGGCGGTTTCTGGCTCAACCTGGTGGGCATCGTGCTGGTCACGGTGACCACGATGACCCTCGCGGTGTGGGTGTTCGGACTGACGGTCTAGGAGCCGCGGCACGGGTGGGTGCGGGGCAGTGAACGCCCCTGGTTTTAATTCAAGTCAAAGAGTAGCGTGTGGGTTGCAATAGAGCGCCGCTCGTCCGTGCAGCCCCCAAAGCCTTCGCGCACCGGGCCGCCCGCACGGCTGGGTGACGCCGCGACTCCCCAGTTCAAGGAGGAATCATGGGTTCGGAAGTCGTCTTCGGGAGCCTCAGCGACTGGATCACCGACAACATGAACACCAGCCCGTTCGCCCGTGCCTCCGCAGTGCTGTGGGTCCCGATCTTCGCGTTGTTCCAATCACTGTGAAGGGGCCGGCGCCGCTCAGACGCCGACCATGGACAAGCGGCCGCGGCTACGTTCCTGCCCTGAGGGCCGTCAGCCCGAGACTGATGTACTCGGGTACCGCGGCGGCGGCGTGGTCCTCGCCGGCGGCGGCGCCGGCTTGCGTCCGGTGGGCGATGCCGGCGGCGATGACGCCGATCTTGAGGTAGGCCAGACCCGTGTAGAAGTCCCAGTGCGGCAGGTCGGATCCGGTGGCCGCGGCATAGCGCTCCGCCAGGTCCTGCGGCCCCGGGATACGCGCCTGGGTCCAGGCTGCGGGGAACCCGAGCACGCTGTCCAGTGCAGCGTGCCGGTACGCGCACATCATGGCGACGTCCGCGAGGGGATCGCCCAGCGTGGACAGTTCCCAGTCGACCACGGCGACGATCCGTCCGGGGTCGTCAGGAGCGAGCATGACGTTGTCGATCCGGTAGTCGCCGTGCACGATCGACGCGGCCGATGATTCGGGGATCCGTTCCAGCAGCCGCTTGCCCAGCACTTCGACGTCCGGCAGGTCGCCCGTGGCCACGTACTCCCACTGGCGCAGCCACCGCGTGGCCTGCCGCTGCAGGTACCCGTCCGGACGCCCGAAGTCGCCCAGCCCCGCCGCCGTGTAGTCCACCGCGTGCAGCGCGGCGAGCAACTGCATCATCTCGCCGGTGCACGCCGCGATGTCCGCGTCGGTGAGCGCCGCGAGCTCGTCGGCGGTGCGGACCACCTTTCCGTCGACGAAACCCATGACGGTGAACGGCGCGCCGATCACAGACTCGTCCTCGCACAGCGCCACCGCGGGCGCCACCGGGACTCCGCTGCCGGCGAGCGCGCTGGTCACCCGGTATTCGCGCGTCATGTCGTGCGCGGACGGGGTGAGCCCGGCGAGCGGCGGCCGCCGCACCACCCACGCCGTGCCCGCCTCGTCGGCGACGCGGAACGTCAGGTTGGACTTCCCGCCCGCGAGCCTCGTCGCGGTGAGGGTGCCGACGACGTCGGCCTGCTCGGCGAGATATGCGCCGAGGGCGTCCAGGTCGAGGGCACGCTCGGTGTCGGCCGCGTTGCTGTTCATCGTGACTCTTCCTCCCGGGCCTGCACGGCGCGCCGCACGGCCCTTTTCGCGATCGACCACCGGTGCACCTCGGAGGGCCCGTCGTAGATGCGGAACGGGCGCACCTCGCGCTGCAGACGGCTCAACGGCAAGTCCTCGGACACGCCCATTCCTCCGCACAGTTGGATGCTGCGGTCGATCACCCGGTCGATGGCCTCGGCGCCGTAGACCTTGGCGATGGAAGTGGAGGTGGCGCCCAAGTCCCCCGCGTCCAGGTCGGCGCACGCGGTGAGCAACAGCGCGCGCGTCGCGGCGAGGTCGATCTCGTTGTCCGCGATCATCTTCTGCGCCATGCCCAGGTCGCCGAGCCGCCGGCCGAACAACCGCCGGCCCGCGCTGTAATCCAGCGCGATGTCGTGGGCGCGGCGCGCCGACCCCAGCCACCTCATCACATGCGTCATCCTCGCGGGGCCCAGGCGCACCTGGGCGTAGCGGTAACCCTCGTCCACCTCGCCCAGCACGGCGTCGTCGGGCAGCTGCAGCCCGTCGAACGTCACTTCGCAGTGCCCGCCCACCATCGAGCGGTCGATGGTGGGGATGTGCCGGCCCACGCGGATGCCGGCCGCCTCCGCCGGGGCGAGGAACATCGTCGCCCCGCCGCGATCGCCAGGGGCGCCCGCCGTGCGCGCCATGATGATGAAGAATCCGGCGCCGTCGGCCCCGGTGATGAACTGCTTGGCGCCGTCGATCCGCCAGCCGCCGGGCACCCGCGCGGCCGTCGTGGCGAGTGCGGCCGGATCGGCGCCCGCACCCGGTGGCGGCTCGGTCATCGCGAACGCCGAGCGCACCTCGCCGCGGCACAGCGGCGCCAGGAAGCGCACCTTCTGTTCGGCGGACGCGATGTGGGCGAGCATGTGGATGTTGCCCTCGTCAGGCGCGGCGATGTTCAGGGCGGCGGGCCCGAACACCGAGTATCCGGCCTCTTCGAACACAGGCGCGCGGTCGCGCATGTCCATGCCCAGGCCCCCGTACTCGACGGGTGCGTGGGGCGCGAACACGCCGGCATCACGGGAGTACTGCTGGATTGTCGCGCGGAACGAGTCCCCGCCGGCGGCGGTGATGTCGCCGGCGTGTTCGTTCTCGAGCGGCAGGATGCGTTCGCGGACCAGTCGCCGCGTCGCCTCCGCGACGCGGCGGGCCCGTGCCGTGGGCGTGAGGTCGATGGCCATGGGCACCTCTTCTGTGCGGGGTGTCGGCGCAGGAGCCCGCCGGGGTTCGTGCCCGGCCGGGGGACGTTCCCGCGATCCCGACCGAGCGATCGATCGGCTCGGGACAAGGTTGGCACCGGCCCCGCACGCCTGTCAAGAGTCGTCGGCGGTCACGGCGGGGGCGGGAAGCCTGCGATGCGGCGCGCGATGTCGAGCTGTCGCGCGACGACCTCGTCGGCGGTCAGCACGCCTGTTGGGTCGTACCAGCCCGCGACGGCCACGCACAGTGACGCGGCGGCGCGGGCGCCATCGTCGACGTGCCCGCAGCGGAAGGTGCCGTCGGCCACGCCCTGGGCGATGATGTCGGCGATCATGCGCTGCTGCTCGTCGCGCTGCGCGATGTGCCGGAGCAGCAGCGTGTCGTCCATGCTTCGCATCTCGGTGGACGCGACGAAAGCGTCGTCGCGCCGGAGCATGTGGAACCGCAGCAGGCACTCCAGTACGTTGTCGAAGCGTCCGAGTGCCGTGCCGTCCGAATCTGCTTCCGCGGCGCGGGTGTGCGCCAACATGCGGTCCATGGTCGCGTCGACGAGGGCGCCCAGGATCGCCTGCTTGGACCTGTGATGGTGGTACAGCCCCGGCACCGACAGCCCTGCCGCTTCGGCCACCGCGCGGATCGACGTCGCGTGATAACCGTTGCGGGCGAACAGCCCGCGTGCCGCCCGGAGCGTGGGCGTGAGCCCGTCATCGGAGAAGTCGCGCCAGTCCGTCACCGCCTGAGGATAGCGAGCGAGCGATCGCTCGGGCAATGGTTAGTCCGGGACGCCGGTGGCAATTCGACCGTGGTCCATGGCGACGGTCGACTAGGCAATCCGAGTTCCCTTCGGAAGCTTCCCCGCCGGCACACGCAGCCGGCGTGCGGCGACAAACACCCCGATGAATCCGAATACGGCGTTCACTAGCAGTCCCACGGGCCAGCTATCGCCGACACGTGACTTCGCGTGTGCATTCTGAGCTTGATAGAACGTCCGGTAGTCGGTGGGGTCGGTGGTATACCGCGCCATCGATTCGTGGCAGCGCGGAGCGTTGATGTAGGGACCGGCGCGGGCCCTGGACAACATTTGTGAAATCGGGGTCATTATTGTAGGGTCAGTCGGCCGTTGGCCAGCGATCCAGCTGTTGTTGTTGGAGACCGGATTATCGTGTTCGGCTACAACATCTGGAAGAATGAGGAATGGATTTGGTGCCAGCAGCCACCAGATATGTTCTGTGTGATAGAAGGTCTCAGTCTGCTCGACATCGTGACAAACGGGCTCTTTCGTAGGTGATATACCCGGCTCGCTGGAACGTGCCGGGTATGCGTATTTTCCTCGCACCACCTGATGTTCTTGCGATGTGGTGGTGTAGAAGAGGCCGAACAGCGCCGGAAGCCCGAGAATCAGAAAGAACACAGTCGCCTGTGTCAATACCGCGGATCCCGCGGGCCGGGCGGTGAGTGCGGAGAATCCTAGGCCGATACCGCCGTAGCAGGCGAACAGCAGGCACAGGACGACTACACCGAGTAGTCCGATTGCAATGCCGTAAGGCGCCGCGATCATCCCCCAGATCAGGAATGGGGAGGAAATCGCGACCAGGGCCAGACAGGACACCCAGTTGCCGGCCAGCTTGCCGACCACCAGCTGCCGATTGCTGATCGGCGTCGCTTGGACCAGCGCAAGTGTGGCGTCTTTGCGATCGCCGTTGATGGCGGTGGCGGTCAGGGTCGGTGCCAAGATGATGCCGAAGAAAAGTTCCGCCGCCATGACGATCGCGTACAGATTCCGTGCCCAGTCGCGGTAGCTCGCACCGCCGGAGATCATCGCAATATACATCGACCCGAAGACCGCGACGGCGAGCACGACGAAGGCGATGCCGAGCGTCGCTTTCCACCGGGTGGTACGCAACCGCTGCCGGAGCTCGAGTTGCATGAGGACGCCGACGACCGACCACCATCCGAGAGCCCGCTCCTTGCGCGACGCCGATACATCGACGCCGGACTCGTGCGTTGTGCTGGTCAACGGTCAGGTCCTCTCCGTGTCCAACGCGAGGTAGGTGTTCTCGAGTGCGGAGTCGATGCGGGAGAATTCGGCGATACGCGCACCAGCGGTGATCAGTTCGCCCAGGTGGCGTGCGGCGGTCTCCTCGTCGGCGAAGGTCATCGTCGTGGCACGGGCCGCCGACTGACCGGCTTCCCGAATCCGCCAAAGACTGCCTTCGGGTCGATCGGAATACCGGGTACGTCCCGCGGTCATGATCACCACGTCGTCGACCATCTCCGATAATTCAGTGAGAATGTGCGACGAGATCAGAACCGCACAGCCCCGATCGGCCATCGCACGCAGTTGGTCCCGCAGTTCCCTGCGCGAGCGTGGATCCATGCCGGATGCAGGTTCGTCGAGCAGGAGAACTCGTGGCCGGTGGGCCAACGCCCGCGCAAATCCGAGTCTTTGCTTCTGGCCCCGTGAGAGTTCGTGCGCCGGGCGGTCAGCGAATTCGTTGAGATGAACCAGCTCGAGGAGCTCGGCTGCGCGCACGCGTGCTTTCTGCGTCGATCGTCCGTGCAGGCGTCCGAACAGAATCAGAATCTCGGTGGCCGTCAGGCTGTCCCAGGTGCCGAATACATCCGGCATCCAGCCGACCACCGTCCGCAGCTGCGCCGACTCTGCTTCGACATCGTCGAGCTCCATGACACCGGAATCGGGTGCCAGAAGTCCGGCGAGCATGAGAAGCAATGTTGTTTTGCCCGCACCGTTGGGCCCGACCAAGCCGGTGATGCTGCCCGACTTCAACGTCACAGACGCATGCTCGACGGCGACGTGCCGGCCGAACGTGCGTGTCAGGCCGCGCGCAGTCAGTGCCATGCTGAGACTGTACCGAGTGTTGATTATCGAGGGTGCGTGCGGTGGATTCGGTGATGAGCCATCAAATGGACTGCGGAGCGCAGCCACCTGAGATCAACTGGAAAGTCGATGGCGCCGGTCGGTGATCCGCAGGCAGTGGTTGGTTCGTGTGGCGGGCCTCAGGAAATGAAGATCGAGATTCCGGGGACCACACCATCGGCCACGGGCGGCGCCTGGTACGTGGTCCGGAAGTGCGTCACCGTCGCCACCACCGGACCGGTGCCCGTTTGCACGGTGGCGGCAGTGGGCAGGGTGGCCGGGAACTCGGGAGGAAGGTTGGGGGTGCCCCCGGATTCCTCGAGGTTCTGCCAATACCGCAACGGCACGTCGCCTGACGCCCCCGTCTGCACGTTCTGCCAGTGGATCACGACGAAGCGGGATGCGTGCATGTAGTAGTACGGGAACGGCCGGGGGACCGAGAACGTCGTCTCGCCCGGGGCCTGGCCGTCGGTGGCGGCGACGTGGATCAGCGGGAACATCCCCTCGGGTGTCGACGCGGGCCCGATGTCCGGTCCGCTGATCACGGGGGTCTGCCACAGGGTGTGCACGGGGTTCGCGGAGGCCGCTCCCAGGCCGAGGATCCCGGTGGTGAGTGCCGCGGCCCCGGCCGCCGCCGCGGTGCGCAGGAGGGTGCGTCGCATGATGTCGTCCTTCCTCGGCCCGGCGGCCGCCGATCTCGTCGCCCCGCGCCGTGTTGGCCCGTATCCTCCGTATCGTCCCCCGGGCCGGCTGGGTTAGCAGGAGGGACAACGAAACAAGCCGGGCATCCGGCCGCTTGCTTGAGCGGCCCGGCGGAGCCTGTGCGCGACACTGACGTGACAATGGGTACCGCGCCGCGACACTGCGCGGCGTCGACGAGGGGAGTGCGGCAGAATGGGCCAGACCGAAGGAGCAGTCTGCGGCGTGGTGGTCCACCTGCCGGAGGCCGACCCGGGGCGTCAGGCCGCAGTGCTGCGCAACACCGCCAATCTGCTCCGCGCGCTGGGGCCGGACACCCAGGTGGAGGTGGTCACGCACGGTCCCGGCGTGGAGCTGTGCACGGGCGAGACCGGCCTGGCGGACACGGTGGCACAGCTGCGGGAGCAAAGGGTGACTGTGTGCGCCTGCGCCAACACGCTCACGGCCCGGGATCTGTCCGAGGACGACCTGCTGCCCGGCGTCGCCGTCGTCGACTCGGGGGTGGCGCACCTGGTGCGTCGGCAGCGCGAAGGATGGTCCTACCTGCGGCCGTGAACCGCCCCGGGCCCGTCGCTTTCACGGGCCGTGCTGTTGCACAGGCCGTGCCCACTCACAAGAAGTGTGGCACCGCCTTGACCAGCATCGTCACGCCTGTTGCTCCCAGCAGCGTGAGCACCAGCGCGCTGAACACGGACGGGTTGATGCGGCCCCAGCGGCGCAGCACCGTGCCGGCCCCGAGACCGACCAGCGTCACCAGCGCGATCACCGACCCCAGCCACAGCAGCTGCGTGGTCATGAGGCCGTTCACCGACATCTGGCCGATGCGCTCGGCGAACACCAGCGTGAACACCAGGGACATGCCGCCGATGTAGCGGCGGGCGTCGCGCTCGAAGGTGTGCAGGTAGGCGGGCAGCAGCGGGCCCATGTTCACGGCGCCCAGCAACACGCCCTCGGCCACGCCGACGGTGCCCAACGAGACTGGGTGCGCGGTGCCGGTGGCCGGTTTGCCCTTGCGCGCCACCGACCAGATCACGTAGCTGACCAGCACGACGCCGATGATCACGCTCAGCAGCTGCTTGGCGGGGAAGTTCTTGAGGATGAACACCCCGATCACCGAGCCCACGAGCGCCGCCGCGACCAGCGACCAATGCTGCCGCAGGTACTGCCACCCGGTGCCCGTCTCGCCCACCTGGAACAGATTCATCACCAGGGCCGGGACGGCGAGCACGATCACGGCCACCGACGGGTCGATGAGCACCGCGGCCAGCGGCGTGGCGATCAAGGCGTACCCGAAGCCGGAGAGTCCCTTCACCGCGGCGGCGACCAGAGCGATCGCGACGAACGCCAGCAGGTGCGCCATGGTGAAGCCCTCGTTGAGACCCTCGGTGAGCGCCTCGCGGCTGGTGCCCGGGAACAGCACGATCGCCGGGATCAACACCAGCAGCACGGCGATCGTCATCATGGTGCGCCGGTAGTCGAAGAACGCGCG
Organism: Tomitella cavernea; assembly: GCF_016599145.1. Taxonomy (GTDB): domain Bacteria; phylum Actinomycetota; class Actinomycetes; order Mycobacteriales; family Mycobacteriaceae; genus Tomitella; species Tomitella cavernae. The sequence continues at coordinate 37,817 of NZ_JAENKO010000026.1, read as the reverse complement.
CAGGCGCCTGGGCGTGGTGGCGACAGGGGCGGGAGCGGCATCGACGGCAGGGGCATCGACGGCAGGGGCATCGACGGTGGGTGAAGTCCCTACGTCGGACGCGTCGGAATCGGATACGGCAGCGGTGGTCACGGGGGTACCTCGAGATCTCGGGGAACGCGCCGCCGGCGGGGGCCGGGCGGCGGGGGGCTCAGCGAGAAGCGGTACAGCCGGAGCTGCTCACGCGCAGCAGGTCCACGTGCCGCCGCATGGTCAGCCGCACGCCGCAGCCGTGGCCGCGGAGCGGGACGGTGGTGCGGCGCATGGGAACCTCGTGGCAGGTGGACGTCAAAGGAGAGCAAGGCGGCCGGAATGCGACCTGACGGCCAGTATACGGTTCCGCCGCCCAGCCCCGGTTGCGTGACCCGGTCAGCGGGTGACTGGCGCGGTCCACAGCCCGGTGAGCGCGTCGACGAGGTCGGCGCTGAGTTCCGCCCAGGTCCCGGCATCGCCGTCGACGGGGGCGCCCGCCCAGTGTTGTTGCCCCGGGTCGGCGGTACCGGCGGCGGTCAGGGCCAAGTCCCGTTCCCGCTCGGAGCACATGTGCACCAGCAGTTGGCGTGCCATGTCGGCGCGGGTGCGCCGGATGCGCGGCGGGATCGCGCCGGCCGTGGCGCGCAGGCCCTGGAGCGTCTCCTGCAGCGACGCCGAGGCGAGGGCGTCCTCGTAGATGAGGGCACGCAGGGCGGGATCGGTCATCACCTGCGCGTTGAACCGCGCATACCAGGAGGGGGTGCCCAGTGCGGCGAAATGCTCGGTGGACGGGAGGACCAGGCAGCGGATCCAGTCGCGGATGTCCGCGGATCCGCGGACGCTCTCGAGCATCGGTGCACGCCTGGCCTCGATGTCCTGCGCGTGATTGCGGATGATCGCCCGGATCAGGTCGGTCTTGGTGCCGAAATGGTAGGCGACCGCCGTGTTGTTGGCCTGCCCGGCGGCTTCGCCCACCTGTCGGTTGGACACCGCGGAGACGCCGCGCTCGGCGAAAAGCCGCTCGGCCGCCGCAGTGATGGCGGCGCGGGTCGCGGCGGTGCGCGTGTTGCGCGCGCCGGGGGCGGGCGGGGCGGTCGCGGGGGTCATGAGGCCGAATCCTTCCAGTGCGCCGGAGCGCGTTTCCGGTCCGAGAGTTCCGTCACCCTACCTCGGAGACGGTTGTTCTAAGTCAGGTGACTGATATATCGTCACGCAAGTCACTTGACTTAAATTGCCGCCGCGGTCGGGTGGCCACCGGCGGCGTAGATCAGATCGGACACGTATGGCAGCACAAGCAGGGCCCGCCGACCCGATGGGAGACGCAGGGCCGCACGACAAGAAGAACTCCGCCATCGTCGCGGTGCTCGCGCTCGGCGGCATCGTCGTCGCGCTCATGCAGACTCTGATCATCCCGATCATTCCCGAACTTCCGGATCTCGTCGGGGCATCGGCGGGTGACACGGCCTGGGCGATCACCGCGACGTTGCTCGCTGCTGCCGTCGCCACCCCGGTCATGGGCCGACTCGGCGACATGTACGGCAAGCGCCGCTTGCTGCTGGTGAGCCTGGTGATCCTCGTGGTGGGATCGCTCATCGCCGCGTTCGCATCAAGCCTGGCGCCGCTGGTGATCGGCCGCGCCTTGCAGGGCTTCGCGTCCGGCGTGATCCCCCTGGGCATGAGCCTGATGCGCGATATCATGGCGCCGGAGAAGCTCGCAGGCGGAGTCGCCGTCATCAGTGCGTCGCTCGGTGTCGGCGGCGCGCTCGGCATGCCCCTCGCCGCATTCATCGCGCAGTACGCGGACTGGCACATGCTCTTCTGGGTATCCGCCGGCCTCGGCGTGCTGTCGTTCGTGCTCACCGTGATCGTGGTGCCGGAATCGCACCTGCGCGCCTCCGGTTCGTTCGACTACCCCGGGGCCGCGGCCCTGTCCGCCACGCTGGTGTCGCTGCTGCTGGCGATCTCCAAGGGCGCCGACTGGGGCTGGGGCTCGGGACTGACGGTGGGCCTGTTCGTCGCTGCGGCCGTGCTGGCGGTGGCGTGGGTGCTGTGGGAGCTGCGCGCGCCGCGTCCGCTGGTGGACGTCCGGGTCGCGGCGGGCAAGCAGGTGCTCATGACCAACATCGCCTCGGTGGTGTTCGGCTTCGCGATGTTCGCGCAGTCGCTGGTGGTGCCGCAGATCATCGAGATCCCCGAGTTCACCGGTTACGGCCTGGGCCAGTCGATCCTGGTGGCCGGCCTGGCGATGGCCCCCGGCGGCCTGCTGATGATGGCGATGGCCCCGGTGTCCTCCCGGATCACGATGAGCGTGGGGCCCAAGTACACGCTGATGACGGGCGCCGTCGTGGTGGGACTCGGATACCTCATGGGCGTGTTCTGGATGAACTCGGTGTGGCAGCTCGTGGTGCTGTCCGGCATCATCAGCGCCGGTATCGGCCTGGCCTACGCGGCGATGCCCGCCCTCATCATGGGCGCCGTCCCGCCGGAGGAAACCGGCGCGGCCAACAGTTTCAACACGCTCATGCGCTCGCTCGGCACGTCGTTCGCGAGCGCCGTGGCCGGCGTCATCGTCGCCTCGGTGACCATGGAGATCGGCGGGGCCGTGCTGCCCAGCAACACAGCCTTCCAGATCGTCATGGGCGCTGCCGCCGGGGCGTCGCTGGTGGCGCTCGTCATCGCGGCGTTGCTGCCGAAGTACCGCCCGGCCCAGGGCGACGAGAAGGTGGTCGAGGTCGAGTCGGTAGAGGGTGCCGCGGGGATCGCCGGCGAGGCGGACGATGCCGCGGGGTTCGCGGCGTCCCGGGCCTGATCCCGGCGCCACGACAGCGGCGCAACGTCAGCCCCGCGCTCGCCAGCGCACGATGTCCAGTGCCACCGCCACGTCGATCGGATTGTCGGCCAGCGGCCGTGGCAGCACATCCTCCGCGCGCTCGAGGCGCCGCAGCAGCGTGTTGCGGTGCGTGTAGAGCGACTCGGCCGCCCGGGTGGCGTTGGACTGGCTGCGCACGTAGGTCAGCACGGTCTCGCGGAGCGTGTCGTCGGCGTGTTCGAGCCCGCCCAGCGTGCGCGAGACGAAGCGCGCGGCGCGCTCGGAATCCTCGGTGGCCAGCGCTACCAGCGCGATCGCGTCGTAGTGCGCGACGCGCCGGTGTGACCCCAGCCGGGCGAGCATCCGCTGCGCCGTCAGCGCGTCCAAGTGGGCGCGCCGGAATCCCGTGACCCCGTGCGCGGGCCCGGCCAGCGCCACGCGCACGTCGGGCGCCGCATCGGCTGCGGCCTCCACCGCGGCGAGGTCCGGCGCGGCCTGACTCCACACCCACCGTGTCCCCGACCCCGCCGAGACCATCAGCGAAGGTGCGCCGCCTGTCGGCCGGGCCAGGACCTCCGCCACATGATCCACGGTGGTGACATCCGGGTCCGGCCCCTTGCTCCACACCACTGCCGCATGATGGGTGCGTTCCAGCGCATAGCCCAGCCGGGACTCGGCGCGCTCGCGGGTGATGGGGGCGCCGTCGAGCAGCAGCGCGATCACCTCGCGGCGCTCGGCCTGCGAGCCGCGGGTGAGCTCGGCGCGCTCGGATCGCATGCGCGTGGCGAGCGCGGTGACGACGTCGTCGACGAACGCCGAGATCGACTGCGACGTGACGTCGAGCAGCTCCTCCAGCTCGGCGGGATCGCGGGTGAGGGCGAAGGCGATCTTCATCCAGTACCGCCAGGCCACACTCTGCCCGGCCCGGTAGGCGTCCAGCGCCGCCTCGTCCAGACCGCGCCGCACCATATCCCGGGCGACGCCGATCTGCGCGTCGTCGACCTGCGCCACCACAGGTTCCCCGGGGGCCCGTACGTTCGCGGCGGCCCAGGTCAGCAGGTTGGCGCGGTTGGTGCGGCGGGTGGCCTCGGCGAGCGCAGGGTCGTCGGCGATCCGGCTGCGCGCCGCGCCCGAGAGTGTGACGGTGTCCAGGTCCGCCATCCACTCCTCGGGCACGTTCAGGGCGATACCGGCTCCCTGCCGGATCAGCTCCTGGACGCGCGGGGAGGGGGTCGGCCACGGCATGGTGCCCACCATAACCGGCGCGCATGGTGCACACTGCACAAGTTGCTGTGTATGTAGGTGCACATTGATATTCCGCGCGGCGGCGACTGCGGGGAAGATGGAATCAACGCAGACGACAGGGCAGGAGCGGGCATGACGGCGACAGATTTCATCGACAGCGGCAACGGCACGGGCGCGGGCGATCGTAGCGAGCACCTCGACGTGGTCATCATCGGCGCGGGGATCTCCGGCATCGGCGCCGCGTACTACCTGCAGCGCGAACATCCGCAGCGCAGTTACGCGGTGCTCGAGGCGCGCGGCGGCACCGGCGGCACGTGGGACCTGTTCCGCTACCCCGGCATCCGATCCGACTCCGATCTGCACACCTTCGGCTACGACTTCAAGCCGTGGAACGACGACGACGCCATCGCGCCGGCCGGCAAGATCCTGTCGTATCTGCGCGAGACGGCGGCCGAGTTCGGGATCGACGAGCACGTGCGCCTGCACCACAAGGTGGTGGGCGCATCGTGGTCGTCGGCCGACGCGCGCTGGACCATCGACATCGAGCACACCGACACCGGCGCGCGGTCCACGGCCACTGCGAACTGGGTTTTCTCCGCCGGCGGCTACTACCGCTACGACGAAGGCTTCACCCCGCACTTCGAGGGCCGCGAGCGGTTCCGCGGAACCGTGGTGCACCCGCAGCACTGGCCGGAGGACCTCGACTACGCGGGCAAGAAGGTGGTGGTCATCGGCAGCGGTGCCACGGCCGTCACGCTGGTGCCGTCGATGTGCGACGACGCTGAGCATGTCACCATGCTCCAGCGCACGCCCACCTACATCATCCCGCTGCGTTCCGAAGACTTCGTGGCCAACACGCTGCGCAAGGTGTTCGGCGAGCGCATCTCCCACCCGGTGGCGCGCACCAAGAACATCATCCGCCAGCAGATCATGTTCCAGCTGTGCCAGCGCTTTCCGCACCTGATGCGCCGGGTGATCCTGGGCATCAACAAGCGGCTGCTGCCCAACGGCTACCCGGTGGAGACGCACTTCAGCCCGCCATACGACCCGTGGGACCAGCGGCTGTGCGTGGTGCCGAACGGCGACCTGTTCCGCGCCATCCGCGGCGGGAAGGCCTCTGTCGTCACCGAGCGGATCGCCGAGTTCGACGAAACCGGCATCCGTCTCGAGTCCGGCGGGCACCTCGAGGCGGACATCGTCATCACGGCCACCGGGCTCAACGTGCAGCCGTTCGGCGGGGTGCCGCTGATCGTCGACGGGCGCGAGATCGACCTGCACCAGACCCGCGCCTACAAGGGGTTCATGCTCTCCGGGGTGCCCAACCTGGCGTTCGCCATCGGCTACACCAACTCCTCGTGGACGCTGAAGATCGGCATGCTGTGCGAGCACTTCTGCCGTCTGCTGGGCCTGATGGACGCCCGGGGCGCCGACACCGTGGTACCCGAGGCGCCGGAGGGCATGGCGACGCGGCCGTTCCTCGACTTCGCGGCCGGTTACATCCAGCGCGCGGTGGATCACCTGCCGCAGCAGGGCGATCGCGCGCCGTGGCAGACGTCGATGAGCTACTGGCAGGATGTGAAACTGCTGCGCAAGTCGCCCGTGGAGGACGACGAGAACCTGCGGATGAGCGCGGCGGGGACCGTCACGAGCCCGGCAGTGGCCAGCCCTGAAACAGCACGATCAGCCGCGCGAGAGACTGCGTGACCTCGCTCGAGGCGAGCAACGGCATGAGCGAGTCGATGCCGAGGATGCTGCTACCGAGGTTCAGCACACCGACGGCGTCGGCTCACCGCTGACAGCGTGTGGACAGGGGTCGGCTGGACGAGTGCATCGCTGTGCTCCGGGGCAGGATCGCGGTATGAAGATCAGCGTGAGCCTGCCGCAGGAGGACGTCGACATGCTCGACTCCTACGTGCATGCAGCGGGATTGTCCTCCCGATCTGCTGCGGTGCAGCGTGCGGTTCGCCTGCTGCGGGATGCCGGCCTGGAGGACGACTACGCCGCCGCGTGGGACGAGTGGGAGACGTCCGGCGAGGCGGCGGCGTGGATGTCCCCCGCGGGGGACGGTCTCGCTGATGCTGCGCGGTGACGTGCGGCTGGTCGATCTGGAACCGGGCTGCGTATGGATTCGAAGGTGCAGGCGGAACAGGCGCGTTCGATCGCGGTCGGGCGATTCGGGCCGGTGATCGCACGGCTGCCGGCGCCGACGATGAACGCGTTTGACGACGCGCTCCGCTTGCACCTGCAGTTGTAGGCGCCGCGGGCGCCGTGATCAGTGCTGGAGCCGCGCGGCCTCGCGGATGAGGTGGTCGCGCTCGGGCACGCTGGCCGCGGCGCGGGCCGCCTCCGCATACAGATCGGCCGTGAGAGCGGTGTCGCCTGCGCGTTCGTGCAGGTAGGTGCGGGCCGCGGTGTACCGCGGCAGGGCGGGGTCCACCGACAGGGCCCTACGGCGCCGCGAGGAACGGGCGAAGCTCGAGCCACTCGTAGATGGGTTCGCCGCGCGGCCCCGGCGCGGCCGAGAGCTCCCCGGCCAACTCCACCGCACGGTCCCACGTGTCCACGTCGATGGCGATCCACCCGGCGATGAGATCCTTGGTCTCTGCGAACGGGCCGTCGGTCACGGCAGGCCGGCCCGGGCCGTCGAACCGGACCCAGGCGCCGTCCGGCGAGAGGGCCTGGGCATCGACAAACTCGCCGGTCGCCTTGAGCCGGTCGGCGAACTCGTTCATGAACCGGATGTGTGCGTCGATCTCGTCGGGCGTCCACTGGTCCATCGGCGGAAAGTCGACGGCGGGGGCGCCGCGGTAGTGCTTGAGCATCAGGTATTTCATGGCGTGACTCCTCATGTTCCGATGCGGGTGCTTTCACTACTGGGACGGGGCGGGTCCGTCGATTTCGACATCGGCGGCTGCCGGGGCGGGGCGGAGGTTTCGTGTAATGCCGCAGAAGGCGCCTCAACTGGTGTGGTGCGATGCCGCGATACGGGTAAGCATGCGCGAAGGAGCAGTCCGGCCGGAACGTTTCCCGCGACTCGGATCGGGCCACGGTGTGGAGCCCGGCCGGCTGGTCGGCCCCGATGAACAGGAGAGGGAGCACGATGGAGTCCATGCGCGCAGTGTTCATCAACAGCCTCGGCGGGCCGGACGTGATCGAGACAGGGGAGCAGCCGGTACCGGCCGGCGGGCCCGGTGACGTCCAGGTGCGCACCGAGGCCGTCGCTGTCGACCACGTCGACCGGTTCGTGCGCTCCGGCGCCTACACGACACCGACACCCTTCCCGTTCGTCATCGGCCGCGACGCGGTGGGCACCGTGGTGCACAGTGGCGCGGCGTGCGCACACGAGTTCGCGCCCGGCGACCGCGTGTGGACCAACAGCATGGGCCACCACGGCCGCCAGGGCACGTTCTCCGAGTATGTTCTTGTGCCCGCCGAGCGGCTGTACCCGCTGCCGGACGGGGCGGACACGGTCACCACGGCGGCGCTGCTGCACACCGCGGCCACCGCCTATCTCGGGTTGTTCCGGCATGCGCGGCTGGCCTTCGGCGAGACGGTGGCGATCGAGGGCGCCGCCGGCGGAGTCGGCAGCGCCGCAATGCAGCTGGCCGCGGCGGCGGGCGCCCGCGTCGTCGCCACCGCCTCGGCCGCTGACGCGCAGTGGTGCCGCGACCTGGGCGCCGACGATGTGGTGGACTACCGCGCCGGCGACCTCCCGGCCCGCCTCGGGACGGCGTTGCCCGACGGCGCCGACGTGTGGTGGGACAACTCGGGGCGCAACGACCTGGAGGTCTCGATTCCGCTGTTGGGGCACGGCGGGCGGGTGGTGCTCATGTCGGGGCTCGGCGCCCGGCCGCCGCTGCCCGCCGGCGGGATCTACACCCGCGACGCGTCGATCACGGGCTTCGCGATCTCCAATGCCTCCCTCGATGACCTGGCGGCCGCGGCGGCGGTCATGAACCGGATGCTCGCAGCGGGTCGGCTGCGGGTGCGCGAGCCGCGGGTGCTGCGGCTGGAGCAGGCCGCCGAGGCGCACCGGCTGATGGAGGACGGGGTGAAGGAGCGGATCGTGCTCGTGCCGTAGGGCGGGGGCGGGTCTGCCGCGGTCGGGTTCGAACTTCGAAGGCGACGCGATCTGACTTCGAACTTCGGACGTGACCTGCTTGTCGCGCTCGAACTTCAGGCGTCACCGTGAGTGACGCCCGAAGTTGTCGGGTCCAGTGCGTAGTTACGGACCATTGGCGGCAACTACGGGCGCGAGGCGGTGTCGCGTTCGAACTTCGAGCGCGACGTGATCGTCACGCTTGAACTTCGGGCGCGACATGCGTCGGTGCTGGTGCGCGATCACCAGGTGCAGGATCATCCGGCGCGGCACCACCTGACGTATCGTGCCGCACCGCCGCGCTCCGCCCCGGCAGGAAGAGCGCGGCCACGGCGCCGGCTGCCACCACGGCGGCGCCGACGAAGAGCGCCGGCTGCAGCGCCCCGTCGAATCCGACCGGCGAGATCTGCCCGCCGGCGCCGAGGAACACCGCCGTGAGCACCGCGATGCCGAGCGCCACCCCCACCTCGCGCAGAGTCGAGTTGGCCGAGCTCGCCGCCGCATGGTCCGCGTCCGCGAGGTCCGCGAGCACCGCGGTGGCCACCGGCGCGAAGGTGAGGCCCATGCCGATGCCGGCCATCACCATCGCGGGGACCAGCGCGGTGTACTCCATCGATGGGCCCAGCAGCGCGGCCATCCAAGCGAGCGAACCGGCCTGCAGTGCGAGCCCGACGGTGAGCAGCGGCCGTAGGCCTACGCGCGGGGCGAGTGCTCCCGCGATGGGGGCGACGATCATGGGCGCCGCCGTCCACGGGAGCGTCCGCAGGCCCGCCTCGAGGGGGCTGTAACCCATTACTACCTGCAGGTACTGGACCAGCAGGAACACGGCGCCGAACATGCCGAGCGAGAACGCGACCGCGATGATGTTGGCGAGCGTGAAGTTGCGGGAACGGAACAGGCGCATCGGCATCACGGGTTGACGGGCGTGCAGTTCCCAGGCGACGAAGGCCCCGGCGAGCCCGGCGGCGACGATCAGCGGCACCAGTACGCCCGGAGACGTCCACCCGTCGTCGTTGCCGTGCACGATGGCCCACACCGTGAGGAACACGGCCGTTCCGGCGAGCAGCACGCCGCCCGGGTCCAGGTGCACGCGCATCGACCGGGTCTCGTCGACCGTGGCGAGGACCAGCGGGATCGCGATGACGGCGACGGGCACGTTGAGCCAGAAGATGGCCTGCCATGAGATGCCGTCGACGATCGCGCCGCCGATCACCGGGCCCAGCGCCACGCCGAGCCCGGACACGCCGCCCCACACGCCGATCGCCAGCGCGCGCCGTGATTCGGGCACCGCGCCCGCGAGCAGGGCGAGCGACAGCGGCAGGATCGCGGCGGCGCCGATGCCTTGCACGGTGCGGCCGATGATGAGCGTCTCGGGGCTCGACGACAGCGCAGATGCGATGGATCCCGCGGTGAACAGTGCGATGCCCCAGACGAACACGCGCCGCCGTCCCCACCTGTCTCCGATGCCGGCCGCTGCGAGCATCAACGTGGCGAAGGCGAGCGTGTAGGCGTTCATGAACCACTCGAGTTGTGTCACCGACGCGTGCAGGTGCGCTTGGACGACGGGCAGTGCGCTGGTGATGACGAGGTTGTCGAGCGTCGCCATGAACATGGGCAGCGACACTGCGAGCAGGGTGAGCCACAGTGGCCTGGCGTGGAGGCGGGCTCCGGCTGCGTCGTCGCCGACGGGTGCGGCCGGGAGTTCCGGGGTGGATGTGGTGGTCATGCTGTGCACCTCGATTCGGTGGATTCCTGCGGGTGGCGCCGCGAAAGAACCACTCGTAAGCATCGACTGATTACTTAGCGATTCGAGTATTAAGCATTGACTGATAACCTGTCAATATGTCCGCTGAGAAACGCACCGAACGCACGTCCGCGTCAGCCGACGACGGCACGACGGTCACGCGCATGAGCCGCGAGGACCGGCGACGTTCGATCATCGCTGCAGCGACGGAGCAGTTCGCGCGCGGCGGCTACGCGGGTACCACCACGGATGAGGTGGCGCAGGCGGCCGGCGTCTCGCAGCCCTACGTGGTGCGCATGTTCGGCGGCAAGTCGAAGCTGTTCCGCGCGGTCGTCACGGAAGCGTTCGAGCGCACGGTGGGCGTGTTCGAGCAGAAGCTGGACGAGCTGGGCCAGACGCCGGAGATCACCGCGGACACGCCCGAGTACTGGGAGTCCCTGGGCGGCGCATACAAGGAGCTCGTCGCGGACCGTGCGCAACTGCTCGTGCTCATGCACGGGTTCGCCGCAGGGGCCGAACCGGAGATCGGCGCGCTCGCACGGGCCGGGATGGCGAGCATCTACCGGCTGCTCGTCGACCGCACCCATTGCACACCGGATCAAGCGCGGGACTTCCTCGCGCACGGGATGCTCATCAACGTGCTGCTCGCCATCGAGGCGCCCGCCCACGTCGCGGGCGACGACGCATTGGCGGAGCTGACCGGCTGCACCATCGAGACGCCGGGAGAGTAGCGGCCGGGTCCCGCCATCGTGTTCACCCGACGCGCAGGCCCTCACGCCGGCGCCACCGCTGCAGCGAGGCGCGGAACTGCGGCCCGAGGGGCCGGGTGTACGAAACCCCGCGCGTACCGGGGTGACTCCGGCCCGGTGTCACGACTCCACCGGTACCTCCTTCTTTCCAAGGAGCCGCCCGAGCGGTTGCATGCCCACCAGTGCGACCAGGCAGACGACGCCGATTCCGATGGCCGCAGCGGTGTTGGTCCCGCTCCAGGCCCCCAACAGCATCGCGAAGGCGGCCCCTGCGCCGGTCGCCAATCCGACGACCGAGGTGAACACGCCGGTGCCCCTGGTCAGGAAGTCCATGTCCAATCCCAATACGAGGAAGAACAGGAACCACAGGACCGCCCACCCGAGCCACAGCACTCCGGTGCCGTAATCGTCCACGGTGATGAAGCTGTGCAGCGCATAGACCACCGCGCAGACGGCGACGAACAGGCTGAACCAGCCGAGCCCGTGGCCGCCCCAGTCCTTGACGCCGTTGATCGCCACCCACAGGTAGGTGAACCCGAACAGGTACAGCCCCGAAGCGCTGATGATCGTCTGCTGGTCGCCGTCTGCGAGGATCAGGATCATCACCGTGGGAGTCATCACCTGCAGTGCGCCGACGAAGAAGTTGATCGGCGCCGCCTCACGGGGGGTCAAATACCCCAGCAGCATGACGCCGTTCATGAACAGCACGGCGCCGACGTAGAGCAGTCCTACGGAGGACATGGCGGGTTCACGCCTTGGGGGCGCCGATGCCGGGATCGATCTTGATGGGTCCGTCGGCGGACGGGCGCACGTCGAAATCGAACATCGCCGTAGGCAGGTAGACGGTGGCACAGGAGTTGGGGATGTCGACCACCCCTGAGAACCTGCCCTCGATCGGCGCCGCCCCCAGCAGAAGGTAGGCCTGTTCGGGGCTGTAGCCGAAGGTGGTCAGGTAGTCGATGGCGTGCAGACAGGCGCGCTGGTAGGCGAGCTGGGAATCCAGGTAGCGCTGTTCGCCGTCGAGGGTCACCGACGTGCCGGAGAATGCCAGCCACTCCGAGTACTGCGGCGGGGTGTTTCCGGGCATGAAGATGGCATTCTCGTCGACATTGTAGATCGACATGCCATCCTTGATGATCTCGAAGCGCAGGTCGATGAACCCGCCCATCTCGATGCCGCCGCAGAACGTGATCTCGCCGTCGCCCTGAGAGAAATGCAGGTCACCGAACGAGAACTTCGCGCCGTCGACGTACACCGGGTAGAAGATGCGGGTGCCGGCGGTGAGGTTCTTGATGTCCTGGTTTCCGCCGTTCTCCCGGGGCGGGGCGGTGCGGGCGCCTTCTGCGGCGACTCTGTCGAACTCGGCCCCGCTGAGGGTGCCGAGGATTGCGTCCCGCGGTTCCGGCGGCAGCGCCAGCGGCGGCTCACGGTCCGGGTCGGTGGCGATGAGAGCAGCCTCGCGAGTGTTCCACTTGGCGAGCAATCCGGGCGATGGTGCGGTGCCCATCAACCCGGGATGGGTCATCCCCGTGAATTCCACCCCGGGTACGTGCCGCGAAGTGCACGTCCGCCCGGAGAAGTCCCAGACCGCCTTGTAGGCGTCGGGGAACTGATCGACGAGGAAGCTGCCGCCGTTCTTCTTGGCGAAGATGCCGGTGTAGCCCCAGCCCTGACCTGCGAGCGGCCCGGAATCCTCTTGCGGGAGAGGGCCGACATCGAGTATGTCCACGACGAGCAGGTCGCCGGGTTTGGCGCCCTCGACCGCGAACGGGCCGGACAATGCGTGGACCTTGGTCATCGGCGCATTGCGGATGTCCTCGGCCGAGTCGTCGTTCTTGATCGCACCGTCGAACCATTCGCGGCAGTGCGCACGGAACTCCTCGCCGGGTTTGACGGTCACCGCTGCCGGGACGTCCGGGTGCCAACGGTTGTGGCCGACGATCTGCTGCTCGGTGAACGGTTTCGTGGAATCGAGGGGGAACAGGAGTTCGGGCATCGAACGCTCCTCACGTGACATGGAGGTCGGGAAGTGAGATTCACCGACAGCGCGAAAATGTCGGGGAATGGAAGTTTGCGAGCATCACCGCCCCTCGGGGGTTGTGTGACGGGCCGACTCTGCGGCGGCGCGATTGTGCAGGGCACGATCAAATGCGCGTTCCCGGCCCTGGTCGCGAACGGCGTTCCTGGCTATTCCGGCGATCCTCCGGCACGGAGGGTATGTGATCACAGTAACACCGATATTCGCGGCGTTTGAGGGATTCACATAATTGAACTGAGTGATCTCGGTGATTCTAATCCGAGAGGCTGGGAAGGGCGGTACGGCCGGGCTTGCCAGGCTCTGCCGTGCTCACCCGACGCGCAGGCCCTCACGCCGGTGCAACGTGGAGGCGATCCCGCCGGCGGCCGCCCGCACGGCGGCGACGTGCGCGTCGGGCCGGAACCGTGCGATGGGACCGGTGACGCTGATCGCGGCGACGGGCGCGTTGGTGGCGACGTCGAGGATCGGCGCCCCCACGCACGCGATGCCCATGGTGGATTCCTCGTACTCGAACGACACTCCCTGCTCGACGACGGCGTCCAGCTGCCGAGCCAGCAGCCCGGGCGCGACGATGGTGCGCGGGGTGCGCCGCTCCAGCGGGCCGCCGAGCACCTGACGGCGCAGCTCGGGGGAGGCGTGCGCCAGCAGTGCCTTACCGATTCCGGTGCAGTGCAGTGGCATCCGGCCCCCGGTGCGTGAGGGCGCGCTGGCCTGCCGGTGACCGCCGATCTTCGCCACGTACACCACCTCGCGGCCATCGAGCACGCCCAGGTGCACCGTCTCGTGGGTGCGCTCGTAGAGGTCCTGGAGGAACGGCATGGCCAGCTCGAGCAGGCTGCGTTCCACCGACGCGCGCATGCCCAGCTCGAACAGCCCGCCCGAGAGCCGGTAGCCGCCGTCGGCGCGGTCCAGCAGCCGGACCGTGGTGAGTTCCTCTGCGAGGCGCCGCACGGTGGCTTTGTGCAGACCCGTCCGCCGGACGAGCTCGGCGAGGCCCACGGTGTGGTCGTCGGCGGAGAACGCGTGCAGGATCAGCACCACCTTGCCGATGACAGTGTGCCTGTCCACGCTGTTCCGGTCCGCCCCGTCGTCCACGCCCGTCACGGTACCCGCTTGCGTATCGCTGAGCGATACGCAAGCCTGGTGGGCACGGCCCGCGCAGGTCATGCTGGTCTCATGACGCAATCCATCGACGGCGCCGGCTCGCCCACCGCGGTGCAGTTGGCGGCCGAGGAGAAGGCCGCCCAACGGCTGCTCGACGCGCTCAACTCCCGCGTGGCGTGCGACCCTGTGCGTGAGTTCATCGGCTCCACCGACCTGCCCGCCGCCTACCGGGTGCAGGAGCGCCTCACGCAGGGCCGGCTCGCCGGCGGAGCGAAGATCGTCGGCCGCAAGATCGGGCTGACGTCGAAGGCCGTGCAGGCGCAGATGGGCGTCGACCAGCCCGATTTCGGCGTGTTGTTCGACGACATGGACTACGCCCCCGGGCACATCGTGCCGATGGGCCACCTGCTCCAGCCCAAGGCCGAGGCCGAGGTCGCGTTCGTGCTGGCGAAGGACCTTGCCGACGGTGACCTGGACGCCGCGCAGATCCGCGACGCCATCGACTACGGCATGCCCGCCATCGAGGTGTGCGACAGCCGCATCGCCGGATGGGACATCCACTTCGGCGACACGGTGGCCGACAACGCGTCCGCCGGCGTCTATGTGCTCGGCGCCGAGCGCCGGACGCTGAGCGAGTTCACTCCGGTGGAGGTCGCCATGAAGATGCTGATCAACGGCGAGGAGGTCTCATCGGGCACCGGCGCCGACTGCCTGGGTGATCCCCTCAACGCCGTCGCCTGGCTGGCCCGCGCGGCCCGCGACTTCGGCGAGCCGCTGCGCGCCGGCCAGATCATCCTCTCCGGGGCGCTCGGCCCGATGCGTCCCATCAGTGCGGGCGACGAGGTCACCGTGGAGATCAGCGGGCTCGGCAGCGTCACCGCCCGGTTCAGCGAAGGCGCGGACACTTATGAAGGGAATGACAAGTGAGTACTAAGACCAAAGTAGCGATCATCGGCTCCGGCAACATCGGCACTGACCTGATGATCAAGGTGATCCGCACCGCCAAGCACCTCGAAATGGGCGCCATGGTGGGCATCGACCCCGACTCGGACGGCCTGGCGCGCGCCAAGCGCATGGGCGTCCCCACCACCCACGAGGGCGTCGAGGGCCTGCTGAAGCTGCCGAACTTCGACGAGATCGAGATCGTCTTCGACGCCACCTCGGCCAAGGCGCACGTGCACAACGCGGAGATCCTCCAGCCGCTGGGCAAGCGCATGGTCGACCTGACCCCCGCCGCCATCGGCCCTTACGTGGTGCCGGCGGTGAACCTGGGCGAGAACCAGGACGCGCAGAACGTCAATATGGTCACCTGCGGTGGTCAGGCCACGATCCCGGTCGTCGCCGCCGTCTCCCGGGTGGCACCCGTCGCCTACGCGGAGATCGTCGCGTCGATCGCCTCGAAGTCCGCGGGCCCCGGCACGCGCGCCAACATCGACGAGTTCACCGAGACCACCTCCGAGGCCATCGAGAAGGTCGGCGGTGCCGAGCGCGGCAAGGCCATCATCATCCTCAACCCGGCCGAGCCGCCGCTGATCATGCGCGACACGGTCTACTGCCTGGTCAAGGCCGACGACCCGACGATCCACGAGGAGATCAAGCTCTCGGTGGACAAGATGATCGACGAGGTCGCCTCCTACGTGCCCGGCTACCGGCTCAAGCAGAAGGTGCAGGTCACCGAGATCGATGAGAACCGCCCGGTGGACACGCTGCTGGACGACGACATCGCCGACGACGACAAGCCCACGCACCAGGTGTCGGTGTTCCTCGAGGTCGAGGGCGCCGCGCACTACCTTCCGGCCTACGCCGGCAACCTCGACATCATGACGTCCGCGGGCCTGCAGGTGGCCGAGCGGATCGCGGCCCGCAAGACCGTCCCGGCCGGCAGCCAGGCGCAGGAGGCATAAGACATGAGCACCCCCATTTTCGTCCAGGACGTCACGCTGCGCGACGGCATGCACGCCGTACGCCACCAGATCGGCACCGACGACGTCAAGCGCATCGTCAAGGCCCTCGATGAGGCCGGCGTCGACGCCATCGAGGTGGCGCACGGTGACGGGCTGGCCGGTGGATCCGTCAACTACGGGCCCGGCTCCAACACCGATTGGGAGTGGATCGCCGCGGCCGGCGAGGTGCTCGAGAACGCGCGCCTGACCACGCTTCTGCTGCCCGGCGTCGGCACCGTCGAGGAGCTCAAGAAGGCCTGGGACCTGGGCGTGCGCTCGGTGCGCATCGCCACCCATTGCACAGAGGCCGACGTCTCGGCCCAACACATCGAGGCCGCACGCGAGATCGGCATGGACGTCGCCGGCTTCCTCATGCTCAACCACATGGCCGAGCCTGCCGTGCTCGCCCAGCAGGCCAAGCTCATGGAGTCCTACGGCGCGCACTGCGTGTACATCACGGACTCGGGCGGGCGCCTGACGATGAAGGGCGTCCGCGACCGCGTGCACGCCTACCGCGACGCGCTCAAGCCGGAGACCGAGATCGGGATCCACGCGCACGAGAACCTGTCGCTGTCCGTCGCCAACTCGGTGACCGCGGTGGAGGAGGGCGTCTACCGCGTCGACGCATCCCTCGCCGGCCACGGTGCAGGTGCCGGCAACTGCCCGCTCGAGGCGTTCGTGGCGGTGGCCAACCTCGAGGGCTTCGAGCACCGCTGCGAGCTCAACGCGCTCGAGGACGCGGCCGACGACATCGTCCGCCCCTTGCAGGACCGCCCGGTGCGCGTCGACCGCGAGACCCTCACCCTCGGGTACGCGGGCGTGTACTCGTCGTTCTTGCGCCACGCGGAGACGGCCGCCAAGCGCTACGACCTGGACGTGCGCGACATCCTCATGGAGTGCGGCAAGCGCAAGCTCGTCGGCGGCCAGGAGGACATGATCGTCGACATCGCACTCACCCTCGTCGCCGAGCGCGAGGAGGACGGCGCGGCCTAGTCGCCGCCGCGCGCGATCGCCGGCGAGGCGGAGCATTTCCACGGCGCCGACGCTCTTGCAGCGGGTACAACCCGTCGCGGGGGCGTCGGCGCCGTCGCGTCAACCGAGCTCGACGTTCCCGTCGGCGTCGACATGCCAGCCGGGGTTGTGCGCGATCTCCCACACGATGCCCACCGGGTCCTCGACGTGCGCGTGGAAGACCCCGCCGAAGGCGCCGTCCTCGGGCGCGGTGCGCACGGTGCCCCCGGCGCGGCGCATCGCGTCGACCACGCCCACCACTTCGCCGCGCGAACCGACGTTGTGGGCCAGCGTCACGCCGGACACCCGCGTGCGGGACGACGCGTCGCCGACGCCGCGGGGCAGGTCCTCGTCGAACTTGCGGGCGTCGAACAGCCCCAGCACTTGCCCTGGCGCACTCTGGAAGAAGATGATCTCCCCGGCCACGTCAAGCAGCGGCGTCCAGTCGAGGCCGTCGACGTAGAAGCGGCGCGCGGCGTCGAGATCCTCCGTGGCGAAGGTGATGAAGTCGATGCGGCGAACCATAGGGACGGAGGCTACGCGGTGGCGGCGGTCGTATCCGGGTTTCCGCCGACGACGGGGGCGACCTCGACGACGTCGATCCCGTGCCGGGCGAGGACCTCCCTGCCGGCACCCCTCAGCGTCGCTGCGTCCGCGTCGCAGGCCAGGAGCCGAACGGAATCGAAGCCGAGGTCGGCGAGTATCTGCGCGGCGACGTGCAGGTCACCCGCGGTAGGAGCCGCGGGCATCGCGGCCGCGGCGGACTCGTCGGCGGCGAAGGAGCGCAGCGTGTGCACCAGCCCCTGCCCGCGCGCGGCCTCCCCCCGCAGGTAGAGGACGACGCCGCAGTCGGCGGCCGACACCGCGTCCATCGCCGAGCCCAGGTCGTGTCCGCAGCCGCAGCGGGTGGATCCGAACACGTCGCCGGTGAGGCACTCGGCGTGGATGCGCACCGTGGCGGGCCCCGGGGCGGGGTCGGCCTCGGCGGCGGCCGGCGCGGTGGGTCTGCCGGCGAGCAGCGCCACGTGCTCGCGGCCGTCGACGGCCCCGGTGTATCCGACGGCACGGAAGGTGCCGTGCGTGGTGGGGACGTTCGCCACTGGCCCGCGTGTGACGAGTTGTTCGTGGGTGCGCCGCCATTCGGCTAGGTCGGCGATGGTGACCAGGGCCAGTCCGTGGGTGTCCGCGAACTCGCGCAGCTCGGGGGTGCGCGCCATCGTGGTGGGGTCCTGTTCGCTGACGATCTCGCACACCACGCCCACCGGGTTGAGCCCGGCGAGGCGTGTCAGGTCCACGGCGGCCTCGGTGTGGCCGGGGCGCACGAGCACACCGCCTTCGCGGGCGCGCAGGGGGACCACATGTCCGGGCCGCGAGAAGTCGGCGGCCGCGGAGCCCCTGTCGGCGAGGGCGCGAATCGTCAGCGCGCGGTCGTGGGCGCTGATGCCCGTGGTGACGCCCGCGCGCGCGTCGACAGTGACGGTGTAGGCGGTGCCGTGCGGATCCTCGTTGGACCGGTACATCGGCGGCAGGTCGAGCCTGTCGCAGTCGTCGCCGACCATGGGCACGCACAGGTAGCCGGAGCTGTAGCGGACGGTGAACGCGACGAGTTCGGTGGTGGCCGTCTCCGCGGCGAAGATGATGTCGCCTTCGTTCTCCCGGTCCTCGTCATCGACGACCACGACGGCCTTGCCCGCGGCGATGTCGGCAATGGCGCGGTCGATACCGTCGAATCGGCTGCCGGCTACGCGGGCGTGCGCGGCGCCGGCGGGGTGCGGCCGGTGTCCCTGCACACTGTGCCCGACGAACTGCGCGTCTCCGGTCAACATGTCCTCGCCCACTTTCTCGATCACTGCGGTGATCTCAGGGCGGTGGCCGACGGTGGACGGAAACCCCGTCGGTGGCGTTCTCTCTCATCCGGACTGTGACCGTCGGCTCCGGGATCGCACCGGAATCTGCTCGTCCCCCCGGGTGAATCACTCCACCCGAGGGCGCTCGCGGGCTCGATGCCGGCACACGGTGTGGGCCCTGTGAAAAGGCCACTGTGCACGGCGTCATCACCGCCGGTGGGGAATTGCACCCCGCCCCGAGAACTTCCGGCTTCGACGTTACCACCCGGTGCGGCGGTCCTGTCGTGCATGTTTCCCGCCCGATGGAACTGTGCCGCCCGGTTAATGAGGTTAGGCTGAGCTAATCTATGACGGGGGCGGCGGGGCCGCCCGAACCCAGGGAGGCCGTATGGCGCGCGAGAACATGAGATCCCGGGGCATCAAGCCCGACCGCCCCGAGCTGCTGACGCTGGAGGTCGTGGGGACGCAGCGGCTGTCGAAGACGTTCGCCAGGGTGACCCTCGGCGGCGGGGACGTCGACCGGTTCGAGCACATGGGCTTCGATCAGTGGTTCCGGCTGTTCATCCCAGTGGTGGAGGATTCGTTGTCGCGCCTGCCTGCGAAGCTCGACACCATCGCCTACCTGCGGTATTTGACGATCTCGAAGACGACGCGGCCGGTGCTGCGCAACTACACCGTGAGCGGCTATCGCGCCGACGGCCCGCACGGGCCCGAGCTGGACGTGGACTTCGTGCTGCACGGACAGGACGGGTGCGGCGAGGCGGGCACTGCCGCCGCATGGGCGCTCACCTGCAGCCCGGGGGACGCGGTGGCCGTCTTTGACGAGGGCGTCGGGTTCAACCCGGATCCGTCATTGCGCAGCGTGGTGCTCGCGGCCGACGAGTCGGGGCTGCCCGCGTTGGGCGGGGTGCTCTCGTCGCTCGACGCCGATGTGACCGGCACGGCGTTCGTCGAGGTGCCCGATGCGGACGACCGCCGCGCGCTGGAGCACCCCGGGGGCGTCGACGTGCGGTGGATCGTGCGCGATCCCGGCACGGCGCCAGGAGAATCCGTCCTTGCCGCGGCGTGCGCGGCGGCGCCTCCGGCGGAGCCGTTCTACGGGTGGGTGGTCGGCGAGCAGAGCCTGGCGTCGGGGCTGCGCCGCCACTGGGTGCGCGGCGGCGTGTCGAAGAACAACATCATGTTCTGCGGCTACTGGCGCAATCGGCACTGATCCCGCGGCGGTGGCAGTCGACCAGGTGGGTGTTGATGATCCCCGTAGCCTCCATCAGCGCGTGGCACGAAGTGGGGCCGACGAAGCGGAAACCCCGCGCGCGCAGGTCCTTCGCCATCGATTCGGAGGCGGCGCTCCGGGTGGGCACCTCCTCCACCGTGCGCGGGGCGGCGGGATCCGCATCGCGATAGTCCCACAGCATCGCATCGAGGCCCTCCGCATCGCGGAGACGTTGCACGGCACGGGCGTTGCCCACGGCGGCCTCGATCTTCGCGCGGTTGCGGACGATCGCGGAATCGGCGAGCAGGCGCTGGACGTCGTCGTCGGTGAAGGCGGCGACCCTGTCTACCTCGAAGCCCGCGAAAGCCCCCCGGAACGCGGGCCGTTTGCGCAGGATGGTCAGCCACGACAGGCCGGCCTGGAACGACTCGAGACAGATCCGCTCGAACAGCGGCTGCTCACCGTGGACCGGCACGCCCCATTCCGTGTCGTGGTACTGCGTGTTGAGCGGATCGGTGACCGCCCAAGGGCAGCGGGCCACGCCGTCCGCGCCGACGATCGCCGTCGTCTCCGGCATCACGCGTCCCCCGCCCCGCCGGGCTCGGCGCATCCGTCGCCGGTCGCCGCAGCATCCGACGGCTCCTCAGCCGTCTCGAGGTCCAGCAGATACTGCTTGGCCGCAAGGCCGGCGATGTACCCGCCGAGGGATCCGTCGCTGCGCGTGACCCGATGGCAGGGCACCAGGATCGGGATCGGGTTGCGGGAGCATGCGGTACCCACGGCGCGGGCCGCCCCCGCGCTGCCCGCAGCCTGGGCCACCTGCGCGTAGCCGGCGGTGCCGCCGCGCGGGATCTCCGGGAGATGTTCGAGGACCCGGCGCTGGAAACCATGCGCCAGCCGCAGGTCCACCGGAACGGTGAACGCCGCGCGGACGCCGCGGAAGTACTCGTCGATCTCCGTGGCGACGCCGTCGAGACGCCACGGCATGCGGAGCACCCTCGGCGAGACCCGCGCGGCCAGATCCTCGAGGACGGCATCGTGTCCCTGTACGCTGAACGCCACCCGGACGACCCCGGACGGCGTCGCGGCGATGAGCAGCGGGCCGAGCGGTGAATCCATTGTGCGGTAGGCGACGTCGATCAGACCCTCGTGATCGGCGCCGGTCAGGATGTGGGCGAACAACTCCTCGACCACGGAGTGCTCACCGGCCTCGGGGCCGGCCGCCTGCAGGAGCGCGAGCGTATCGAGCGGATCGGTGCGGGCAGTGCCGCCCGCACGCACGCACGCGGAGTCCCGGGGCACGGGTCCCGGGTGCGCCGGGGTCGTCGTGGAGTTCATGGCTTGTCTCCTCCGTTGGTGTGGGGTGCGCGACTGCCGGCCGCTGCGGTGGGCCGCCGTGGCGAGGAGGTGCGTCGGGTGTCAGCGGCGTGCTGGGTGTGAGGGGCGTGTTGGGTGTCCGGGGTGCGATCGGCGAACGCTCTGCGCAGTGCCGCGACGCCGTCGGCACCGGCGCGGCGTGCGGCCGCCGCGGAGTTCCCGATGATCGTGGCTGCCTCCGCGTACGGCATGCCGATCAGGTGGTGGTAGACCACCGCCTGGCGCTGCACGAGGGGCAGGTCCCCCAGGGCGTGCCAGAGCGGGGCGAACTCGTCGGCGGCGCCGGGGATGCCGACGCTGCTTCGCGCGGGCGGCGGCTCGGCCACCGGCACGGGCCCGCGGCCGCGGGCGCGGAGCATGTCGATGCACTTGCGCTGCGCGATAGTGACCAGCCAGGCCTCGATGTTGCGGCCGGGCGGCAGCTCCGGATACGTGCGCAGCGCGGCGAGGAAGGTCTCCGACCAGGCGTCATCCGCGTCCACCGGGCCGACCAAGGCGCGGCACACCCGCAGCACGGCGACGCCGTGGGCCTCGACGACGCGTTGGAACGGCATGCCCGGCCCCGCGGCGCCGCAGGGCCCTGCGGCGGCGCTGGGCCCTGCAGCGGCGCTGGGCCCTGCGGCGGCGCTGCGGGGCGGCGTGCGGGAGCGGCTCATGTTCACAGTATGTATACGTCGCGGGGCGCCGGAATGTGAGGTGAGTCCGGAACGACGAGGTCAGTGCGGATGCGGTGGGGATCGCCCGGGGTCTCCGCAGGGGCGTGGTCAGAACAGCGCGTCCTGACCACCGCCGGCCTCGAGGCTCAGCAGGAACTCCTTGCGTGCGAGGCCGCCGCCGTATCCGACGAGACGCCCGTCGCTCCCGATCACCCGGTGGCAGGGCACGATGATGCTGATGGGGTTGCGTCCGTTGGCCGCCGCAACCGCACGCACCGCCGACGGCCTGCCCAACTGCGCGGCCACGTCCGCATAGGAGCGCGTCCGGCCGTACGGTATGGCCCGCAACCGGTCCCACACCGAAAGCTGGAACGGCGTCCCGTGCGGCGCGAGGGGCAGCGTGAAACGGTCCCGCTCGCCCGCGAAGTACTCGCCGAGCTGCTCCGTCGTCTCGGCGAGCGCGCCGTGCACGTGCTCGCCGAGGGCATCCGCAGCCGGCGGGTGGCGGCGCGTCTGCATGTACAGCCCGCACAGCACGTCGTCGTCACCGACCAGCGTGAGCGGGCCGATGGGCGAATCGATCACGGTGTGGGTGCGCACATGCACCGACGTTACGCGCGCCCCGCGGCGGCGGTTCGCGGCTCACGACGCGGCCGGTGCACCTGGATCAGGCGGTGCGCCAGACGCTGTAGTAACCGTTGTCGAGCGAAACGACCGCGGCACCGTAGGACCGGGCGGCGTCGGGGAGCATCGCGGGGAAGACGAAATCGACGATGACGGACTTGCTCTGCACGTCGGGGCCGCAGGCGGAGATGATCTCCTGGCCCACCGGTCCCGCATCGGAGCGGGTGGCGCCGGCGACGTACGCGCCGGTGACATCCCTGTCCGGGAAACTGGTGCCCAGCGACTGCTGCGCGACGTCGGTGGCGCGGTGGAGCGAATCGGGCGCCAACGCGTCGATCCCGGTGGGGCACTGCGTGGCGGCGGCCGCGGTGCCGCTGAATGCGAGCGCCGCAAAGGCCGCCGACACCACAGTCGCCGCTCCCGCGAGCAGCATCCGGCGTGCAGTCTTCTGTGCCATGATCGTCCAGTTCCTCGGCGTCAGTACCAATAACGTAACCGATTCGTTACTGTTTCGCATCTCGGCGGTGATATTCAACGAACTCGCGGACGGCCACCCCTGAGGAGATCCCGAGGTCGGAGGGTGTCGTGGCATGAATATGTCGGGCGTCACACGTACGATGATTCGGCGCGGCGCTGTTGTGCGCCCGGGTTGTTCTGCGGCCGGACCGTTGCGCGCTCGAGACTGCCCTGCGTCTCGATGCGGTCATCCGTCCAGGCCGGGTGATCCCCGGGGTGCTATTCATCTCGATACGCGTCCGCAGCCCGTCCCGAACCAGCACGAGGCCCACAGGAGGCGAGGACGTGTCGACAACCTTCCGCATTCTCGGCGAGCAGATCGCGATGCCCGTCCACATCCGCGACGCCGAGGTGTACGCGGCGATGTTCCCGGTGCCCGCCGCGCGGGCCCAGAGCGTGATCGACTACTCGGGGCTCTCGGTGCTCCCGTATCGGCCCGGCCGCACGGTGTGCGCATTGATGTTCATCGAGTATCACGACGGGGATCTGCACCGGTACAGGGAGTTCGGTATCGGCTTTCTCGTGCACGCAGAGGCGGGCGGCGGTCCCGCCGGCGCGCTGGGCGACCTGCGCGCGCTGCTGACGGGCGGCGCCGGGGCCTTCGTCCACCGGCTCCCCGTCACGGAGGAGTTCACCTGCGCGGCGGGCCGGACGATCTGGGGGTTTCCCAAAGAACTGTCGCGGATCGACCTCGCCCGCTCTTCGTCCGGCGCTCGCGGTGTCGTCCGCATCGACGACCGGCTGGTGGCCGATGTGCGCTTCGCCCGCGGAGTCCCTGTGCCGGGTGCGGGCGCGGCATCGTCGGACATCGACGTCTACTCGCACATGGACGGCGTGACACGCAGGATTCCGTGGACGCTGTCGGCCACCGGCGCCCGGATGCGCCCGGGCGGCGCCGACGCCGTCCTGGGGCCGCACCCGTGGGGTGAGGAACTGCGCGCCCTGGGCCTGCCGCGGCGGGCCCTCCTGTCCACCGGCATCGCCCACGCCCGCATGCGGTTCGACGAGGCGGAGGTGGTGGGCCGTGAAAGCGACGCGGCCACGAGCGCGGGCCCGGCCGGGCCCGTCGACGGGGCGGCCGTCGACGGCGAGGCCCGCGCATGATCCACGCGCGGGGTCTGGCGCGCACGTTCCGCAAGCGCCGCCAGGAGGTCCGTGCGGTGGACGGGGTGGACCTGGACGTCGACGCGGGCGAAATCGTCGGCTTCCTCGGCCCCAACGGTGCGGGCAAGACCACCACGCTGCGCATGCTCACCACGTTGCTGAGGCCGACGGAGGGCACGGCCACCGTCGCGGGCTGCGACCTGCGCACGGATCCGGTGGGGGTGCGGAGGCGGATCGGCTATGTCCCCCAATCCGGCGCGGCGCATCCGGAGGCGCGCGCGGGCGAGGAACTCGTCGATCACGCCATGCTCTACGGGATCGGCAAGGGGCAGGCCGTAGCGCACGGCAAGGAACTGTTCGAATCTCTCGACCTGCACGGACTGTGGGAGCGTCAGCCCAAGGCCATGTCCGGCGGCCAGAAGCGTCGCCTCGACATCGCCATGGGGCTGGCGCACAAACCGGGCCTGGTGTTCCTGGACGAGCCCACCACCGGCCTCGATCCGCAGGCGCGGGCGAATTTGTGGGAGCACATCTCGGGGCTTCGGGACCGCCGCGGCACGACCGTCTTCCTCACCACGCACTACATGGACGAGGCGGATTCGCTCTGCGACCGCATCCTCGTGATCGACTACGGGCGCATCGTCGCGGAGGGGACACCGGATGCGCTCAAGGCGCGGGTCGGGGGCGATGTGATCGATGTGGAGCTCGAACTGCCAGAGGAAGCCGTCCGTGTCGGCGACCTGCTGGGAAGGCTGCCCGGAGCGGACGCCCCGAGCATGAGCGGGACCCGGGTGGGCGTGCGGGTCCCGCACGGCGGAGCGGCACTGATCGCTCTGGTACGCGAGCTCGACCGGGCTGGGATCACCCCGCTCTCGCTGGAGACCCGCAGGCCGAGCCTCGATGACGTGTTCCTCACGCTCACGGGGCGATCGCTGAGGGAGGGCGATCCCGGGGCGGGCGGGGACGGCGAGGCCGCAATGACGGGGGAGGACGGGACCCCGGGAGCAGACCGGGCTCGGGGAGACGCGGAGCAGGGAGCGGAGGGACGACGATGAGCGCCGACGACGAGACTGCGCCGGCCGCGCCGCACGGCGGCACAGGCACGGGCGGGCCGGCGCCCGCTGCGGCGCCGAGGAGCTCGCTGTGGCGCGACTCGCTGCTGATCTTCCGTCGGTCCATGCGGATCTCGCTGCGCAATCCGGCATGGGTGGCCATCGGGCTGTCGCAGCCGATCCTCTACGTGGTGCTGTTCGGCCCCTTGCTCAAACCTCTCGCGGGGCAGCTGGGCACCGGCAACGCCTACCAGCTGTTCGTGCCGGGGATCCTGGTGCAGCTGGCGATCTTCGGGTCGCTGTTCGTCGGGTTCGGCCTGATCGCCGAATACCGTGCCGGCGTGATCGAGGCGCAACGCGTCACGCCCGCCTCCCGGCTGTCGCTGTTGCTGGGAAGGGTCATGCGCGACATGATCGTCCTGCTCTTCCAGAGCGTGATCCTCACACTCGTGGCGATTCCGCTGGGACTGCGTGCGCCGGTGCTCGGGGTGGTGCTCACCCTGATCATCGTGGCGCTGCTGGGGTTCACGTTCGCGTCGATCTCCTACGGTCTCGCGCTCACGCTCAAGAGCGAGGACGCTTTCGCTCCGCTGCTCAACATCTTCGCGCTGCCTGCGCTGCTGTTGTCGGGAATCCTGCTGCCGATGACGCTGGCCCCGGGCTGGCTGAACTGGATCAGCAACATCAACCCGCTCAAGCACGTCGTCGACGGCGTGCGCGACTTCTTCGACGGTGAGTACGGCACGGCCACGGCGTGGTGGGGGGTGGGCCTGACGATCGTGATGCTGGTGCTCGCGGCCTGGTTCGGATCGCGGCGGTTCAAGAAGGAGGCGGGGTGACCCGGATGTGCGGGAGCCCCGCATGCGGAAGCATTCGTATCTGTTGCGCACCGCCAGTCACCGCTTTAACATTCGGGAGTACTGCTGTTTCCCATTGAGGGCGAGGGACGGAAGGGTTCAAGCATGCTCAAGGGTTTCAAGAACTTCATGATGCAGGGCGAGGTCGTCGTCGTCGCGGTCGGTCTCGTCGTCGCCACCGCCTTCAGCAATCTGGTCAAGGCGTTCACCGACAACGTCATCAACCCGCTGGTCGCGGCAGCCGGCGGCAGCGGCGACAGCATGGGGCTCGGCTGGCTCGTCAACAACGACCAACCGGAGACCTTCGTCGACATCGGAGCATTCATCTCCGGCGTCATCTACTTCATCATCTTCATGGCCGTGGTGTACTTCGTCATCGTGGTGCCCTACCGCGCCTACCAGACGCACCGTGGCAACGAGGTGTTCGGCGAGCCGGCGCCCACCAAGAGCTGCCCCGAATGCCTCTCGAGCGATCTGCCGATGAAGGCGACCAAGTGCAAGTACTGCGCGAGCCCGGTGTCCGCGGCCTGAGCCGTTCCGTCGCACGACGGCCCGGCACCCGCTGACCGAGCGGCGTCAGCGTGCCGGGTCGTCGACGCGCGGCGGGTGCGCGGCCGGCGGCGGCAATGCCTTCCTCGCGCCGCGCACCGCGGCGGCGATCCCACCGGTGAAGACGGTGATCACCGCGACCGCCGCGGCGAGAACCGCGATCCGCACGGCCCACGGCGGGCTGGCCGGACGGTTCGACTGGACGCGTGCAGAAGTCATGCCGTCCAGCATGGCATACGCGCCGAAGCGGGATCGGGCCATGCGGGAGGGGGATCCGCGCTCAGGTCTGGGGCGAAAGCTCAGGTCTGCGGGGCGGACGGTAGATCGGGGTGGCGGGCCATCGCCTCGAACTCGTCGCGGTGCACCTGCGCGTACACGGCGGCGCCCAGCGCCGAGGCGATGCCGACTGCCACCGCGGTCTTACGCCGGCGTCGCGCCGGGGCGGGGCCGGCGACGGCGGCCAGGCGCGGCGCGGAGTGCGATGCGGTCTTCTGCATAGGAACTCACCTCGTGGGGTCGGGGGTGTCCATGCCTGTGAGGATAGTCCCGTCGAGGCGGCGGGGTAATCCTCCGGAGCGCGCCGATGATGGCACGATGGTGGGCGTGACTTCACCGATTCAGACCGCAACAGCGACCCTCCACACCAACAAGGGCGACATCAAGATCGCCCTCTTCGGGAACCACGCCCCGAAGACGGTGGCCAACTTCGTCGGCCTGGCCGACGGTAGCGCCGAGTACAGCACCCAGAACGCCTCCGGCGGCACCAGCGGCCCGTTCTACGACGGTGCCGTCTTCCACCGGATCATCGACGGGTTCATGATCCAGGGCGGCGACCCGACCGGCACCGGCCGGGGCGGTCCCGGCTACCAGTTCGCCGACGAGTTCCACCCGGAGCTGCAGTTCAGCAAGCCGTACCTGCTGGCCATGGCCAACGCCGGCCCCGGCACCAACGGTTCGCAGTTCTTCATCACCGTCGGCAAGACGCCGCACCTGACGGGCCGCCACACCATCTTCGGCGAGGTCGTCGACAAGGATTCGCAGGCCGTCGTCGACGCGGTCGCGACCGTCGCCACCGACCGGGCGGACCGGCCCAAGGACGACGTCGTCATCAACTCCATCACCATCGAGCAGGGCTGACGATGAGCACTCCCGGCGGGGGAGAGATGCATCAGCCCCTGCCGGGGTGCTTCCGTCATCCGGACCGGCCCACGGGCCTGCGCTGCTCGCGCTGCGGCCGGCCCGCCTGCCACGAGTGCCTGCGGCAGGCGCCCGTGGGGTTCCACTGCGTCGACTGCATCGAGCAGGAGCGCCGGGGTGCGGCATCGCACATGCCGGCCGCCGGTGCGGGCAGCGCCGTCGGAGGGGTGCGCGCCGCGCTGGCCGGACGCCCGACGGTGACCTACGTGCTCATCGGGCTCAACGTCCTCGCCTACCTGATCACCGCCGTGCAGGCCGGCAGCGTCCTCGACAACAACCGCGGATCGGCGCTGTATGAGCGGTTCGCACTGGTGCCGGGGCTCGTGGCCAACGGCGAGTGGTGGCGGTTGATCGGCAGCGGCTTCCTGCACTTCGGCATCCTCCATCTGGCCGTCAACATGTACGCGCTCTACGTCGTGGGCATCGCGTGCGAGAACGCGCTGGGCAAACTCCGGTATTCGCTGGTGTACCTCGTGGGCCTGCTGGGCGGGTCTGCGGCGGTGATGTTCGGCGCTTGGAACGGGCAGACCGCCGGTGCTTCGGGGGCGGTCTTCGGCCTGTTCGGCGCGGTTCTCATCATCCTGCTGCGCCTGCGTCGCAGCCCCAACATGATGATCGCCGTGATCGTCATCAACGTGATCATCTCGGTGTCGGTCCCCGGCATCTCCTGGCTCGGGCACCTCGGCGGCTTCCTGGCCGGCACCGCGGCCACGGCGGCGATCGTGTACGCGCCGGAGGCGCTGCGCGCCGTCGGAATGCGGGCGCCGACGCGCAAGGCGGTCGTCGGCGCGGGCTTCGGGGTGCTCGGGGCGCTGTTCGTCGTCGAGATCGTGCTGATCGCCGTGCAGGTGGCGTCCATCCAGGACCGGTACGCGCTCATCCTTCCGCATCTGCGGTTCTGACGCGGACGGCGGCCCCCGCCGCGGCGCCCAGTGCGATGCGCACCGTGCCGACCCGACGATCCGCGGGTGCCCGTGCAACTTTCCCCAAGTTATCCACAGGGATATCCCCAGCTGTGAGCAAGTTACATCCATGTAATTCACAGGCGCGCGGACAGGAGCGCGCGCGGAGGGGGCGGTCAGAGGCCGTAGGGCTCCGGCGGCACGGCACGGGCCTCGACGAGTGCGGAGTAGACGCGGTCGGGGTTGGTGCCGAGATCCCACCGGGAGAGCAGCAGCAGCCGTTCGTCGGGTTCGCGCACGTCGATCTCGAGGATCGGCACCTTGCGCGCCAGGCGCGGGTAGCGGACAACGCGCAGGCGGTAGATCTGGTCGATGCGGTACTCGCGGCTGGTGAAGGGCGTGCGCACGGCCAGGAGGGGCGCCGCGCCGCCGGCACCGGGGACCACGCGCAGGCGCGGGCGCACAAGGCCCCCGATAGCCGCGATGATCAGCAGCAGTACGGCCGCGAGCCCGAGCAGGCCGCGGCCGACGATGTCGTCCGAGTACGACGCGGAGCCGACGCCCAGCACCACGGCGCCGACGAGTGCGGCCACCACCGCCGCCCACTTCGGCGCCCACGCCAGCTGGGGCGCCGCCTCCGGCCCGGTCATCGTCGCATCCTGTCCCCGAAACTTATCCACAAGGCTTCTCCACAGGTGTGGAGAAGTTACATCGATGTCATTCGCGCGCCGGGCCGCATCGCCGAGGCTAGCGCCACCCCATCGTCATCAACAGTCCGGCGACCATGAACCCGAATCCGATGAGGTAGTTCCAGCCGCCGAGGTCAGCCATCCACGTGAGCCACGACGCCGAGCCGGACAGGTACATCAGGATCAGCCATGCCAGGCCGATGATCATCAGACCGAGCATCACCGACACGTAGAGGGTGCTGGACGGACCGCCGGCGACCTTGACCGGCGTGCGGTTGGACGGGGCCGCCGCGGCGACGCCGCCCTTTTTCTTGCGAACCTTCGACTTGGGCATGGGTCCTCACTTGCTTGCGTCCTGCTACGGGTGGGTGGGCGCCGTGTCCTCCCCGGTAGCGCGTCCGCTCGTGCGCCGCGCCGTTTCCGGCACCCTCGCCTACACGCTAACCTAACCGCAGGGTATGACGCATGGACGGAACCGGCTGCACGGTTGGAAGGTGTGATCGTCCGTGAACGACAAGAGCACGCAGGATCCTGCGCGTGACGGTCCTGCGCGCGACGACGGACCCCGGCGCGGCCGGTCGTCGGCGTGGCGCTGGGGGGTTCCGGTCGTGTGTGCGGTGATGGGGCTGCTCATCGCCCTCACCTACGTCAGCTCGCAGGGCAGGGAGCTGCGCACGGCCGATTCCGCGCGGCTGTCCGACCTGGTCCGTCAGGCGCGCGACGACACCGACGCCGCCCGGGCCGACCGCGACGGTCTGCAGTCACGGCTCGCGGCGGCGCAGGCGCGCGCCGCGCGCAGCGATGCGGGGGTCGCGGGGTTGCTCGATCAGGCGGAAGCGCTCGGCGAGCAGGCCGGCATGGAAGCCCTGACCGGCCCGGGGGTCACGGTGACGCTCACGGACGCGAAGCGCGATGCCGCGGGCAACTACCCGGCCGGCGCGCGACCGGACGACCTGGTGGTGCACCAGCAGGACGTGCAGTCGGTGCTCAACGCGCTGTGGGCTGGTGGCGCGGACGCCATCCAGGTGCAGGATCAGCGCGTGACCACCCTGTCCGCTCCGCTCTGCATCGGCAACACCCTCCTGTTGGGCGGCCGCACCTACAGTCCGCCATACGTCATCACGGCGATCGGGCCGGTCGCATCGCTGCGGCGCGCGCTGGACCGGGAGCGTGGCGTGCAGATCTACAAGCAGTACGCCGAGCGCTACGGGCTGGGATACGACGTGACTAGCTCCGATGCGCAGCAGGTCGCGGCGGCCGGCGCCACCCCGCCGCTGCGGTATGCGCGGCCGCTCGGCGGCTGACTGCGGTGCACCGACCTGCAGCGATGACCCCGCACCCGGGTATTATCCGCGCCATGCGGATCCTCGTCATCGACAACTACGACAGCTTCGTGTTCAACCTGGTGCAGTACCTGGGCCAGTTGGGCGTGGACGCGGACGTGTGGCGCAACGACGACGAGCGGCTCGCCGACCTGGACTCGGTGCTGGGTGGCGTGGACGGCGTGCTCATCAGCCCCGGCCCGGGCACCCCGCAGCGGGCGGGCGCGTCGATGGACATCGTCCGCCGCTGCGGCGCCATGCGGATCCCGCTGTTGGGCGTGTGCCTGGGGCATCAGGCGATCGGCGCGGTGTTCGGGGCCACGGTGACCCGTGCTCCCGAGCTGCTGCACGGCAAGACGAGCGTGGTCGCGCACGACGGTTCGGGTGTGCTCAGCGGCGTGCCGAGTCCGTTCACCGCCACCCGATACCACTCGCTCACACTGGATCCGGCGACGGTTCCGGCGGAGCTGGTCGTGACGGCGCGCACGGACTCGGGTGTGGTGATGGCGGTGCGCCACCGCGACCTGCCGATCGACGGCGTGCAGTTCCATCCCGAGTCGGTGCTCTCCGAGGGCGGGCACCGCATGCTCGCGACGTGGCTGCGCTCGTGCGGGCTCATTGTCGACCCACGTCTCGTGGACCGCCTCGAGGCCGAGGTGGCGGCGACCGCCGCGGGGGCGCGCTAGCAACCCTGCCCCGTCGGGCCCCGGCCCGCGGGCGTGGCTCAGTCGGGGATGCCGAGCTTGCCCACGTCCACGTTGACAATGCCGTTCTTGGCGACGGGCTGCCCCGCGGCGGGCGACTGTTTGATGATCTTGCCGACGTCGGCCGGCACGAGAGTCGACACCGGGTGCTGCGTGACCGCGGTACCCGTCCAGCCCACCTCCCTGAGCGCGCTGGTGGCCTGCGACGGCGACATCCCGGAGAGGTCCGGCATGGTGACCTGATTGCCGCGCGAGACGGTGATGGTGATCGTCTTGCCCTGCTCCAGTTTGCTGCCGCCGCCCGGATCGGTGCTCAGGACCGTGCCGCTGGGTTGGGTGCTATCCGTCTCGCGGACGGTGAACTGGAATCCGGCGCCCTCGATATTACCCTGCGCGCGGCTGATGTCCTGACCGACGACGTCGGGCACGCGCACCATCTGCGGTCCGCTGCCCAGGGTGAGCGTGATGGCGGTGCCTGCGTTGACTGTGACCCCGGCCGACGGGTCCTGGGCGACCACCTTGCCGGTGCGTCCGTCGGTGGACGGCTTGTGCTCGACCTCGTCGGCGACGATCAGGCCGGCGTCGGCGAGCGTCTTGGCGGCGTCCTCCTGGGTCAGGCCGTCGAGTCTGGGCACCGACACCTGTTTGGGCCCGTCCGAGACGACGAGGGTCACTGTGCGCCCCTTGTCCACCACGGTCCCCGCCGCAGGTGCGGTGTCGATGACGGTGTCCTTGGGCACGGTCGGATCCGGTTTGCGCTGCAGCAGCACGTGCAGGCCGAGGTTCTGCAGAGACAGCTGAGCGTCGGATGCGGACTGGTCGGTGACGTCCGGCACCGTCACCTGGCCACCCCCGTCCGAGCCTACGCGGTTGACCAGAAAGAACGTGGCTCCGCCGACGACGATGAGCAGTGCCACCAGAGCGAACACCCATCGCATGCGAGAACGGTGCTCACGCGGCTCCTGCTGCGGCTGGTCGGCGACGGCGGCCGCGGTGACCCCGCCGATCCTGTGCGGCGCCGCCGGGGCGGTGCCGAAGATGGTGGTGCGCTCCTCATCGGACATCACCAGCGGAGCGCCCGGCCGCTGACCGGAAAGGACCTTGACGAGGTCGGCGCGCATCTCGGCGGCGGTCTGGTAGCGGTTGGCGGGGTTCTTGCTCAGCGCCTTGAGCACGATCGAGTCCAGGTCGTCGGACACGTCCGGGTTCACCAGCGACGGCGCGGAGGGCTCCTCGCGCACGTGCTGGTAGGCGACGGCGACGGGGGAGTCGCCGGTGAAGGGCGGCTCCCCGGCCAGAACCTCGTAGAGCACGCAGCCGAGCGAGTAGATGTCCGAGCGCGAGTCGACGCGTTCGCCGCGGGCCTGCTCGGGCGAGAGGTACTGGGCCGTGCCCACCACCGCCGCCGTCTGCGTCATGGTGCTGGTGCTGTCGGACATCGCGCGCGCGATGCCGAAGTCCATCACCTTCACCTCGCCGGCCCGGTTGATCATGACGTTCGCAGGCTTGATGTCGCGGTGGACGATGTCGTTCTGGTGGCTGAAGTCCAGGGCGGAACAGACGTCGGCGATGACGGCAGTGGCGCGGCGCGGATCCATGGGTCCGTCGCGGCGTACCAGGTCGCGCAGCGTGTCGCCGTCGACGTACTCCATGACGATGTAGGGCAGCGGGCCGTCGTCGGTCTCCGCCTCGCCCGTGTCGTACACGGCGACGATCGACGGGTGGTTCAGCGCGGCGGCATTCTGCGCTTCGCGGCGGAACCGCAGGTAGAACGAGGGATCTCGGGCGAGGTCGGCGCGCAGTACCTTGATGGCGACGTCGCGGCCCAGGCGGTCGTCGCGGGAGAGGAACACCTCGGACATGCCGCCGAAGCCGATCGTCTCGATCAGCCGGTATCGGTTGGACAGTTCGCGCGGCGTCGTCATGGCGTCAATTCTCGGGAGTCAGCGGCGGTGGTGCGCTGGGCGGTGGTGCGCCGCGGGGTGGAACGTGCGGAGGTGCTCAGGTTCGAGGCGCCCTCGTTCGTCCCGCCGGTGGTCGTCGGTGCAGTGGTGCGGGTGGTGGTCCGCCGTGTGGTGGTGGTCGTCGTCGGCGGTGTCGTGGTGGTCCGTTCCGTCGTCGGCGGTGTCGTGGTGGTTGTCGGGGCCTGGGTCGTGGTGGGTCGGCGCGTGGTGGCGGGGGTCTGCGTGGTGGTGGGTGGGGCCACCGTGGTGGTGGGGACGAGCGGCGGGGTGGCGTCCGTGCCACCGCCTCCGTCGATGGCGTCGGCGAACAGGATGCCGCCGGTGATCATCGCCGCGGCGAGCAACACCAGGGCCGCGGCCCAGGCCACGGCCTTCTGCCCGGTGGACCACTTGCCGCGGCCTGTGGCGTCCGCGGCGGGTACCGCCGTGGGCGCGGCATGCGTCATCCCCGTGCCGGCAGGGCCGCCCACGCGCGTCGGCGGCATGGCGGACGTGGCGGGCACCGCGGCGGCTCCGGCGACGCCGAGCGGACGCGGCGGTCGGCTACCGGCGCGCACGGCGGCGACGGCGGCCGCGAACTCGCCGCCGTCCCGGTAGCGCTGCGCGGGGTCCTTGGTGAGGGTGATCTGGACGAGCTCACGCACCGGCGCGGGAATGGACTCCGGCAGCGGCGCCGGCGCCTCGCCGATGTGCTGCTGCGCGATCGCGACCGTGCTGTCCGCGCGGAACGGACGGGCGCCGGTGAGCGTCTCGTACGCGATCACGCCCAGCGAGTAGACGTCGGACGCGGCCGTCGCCTCCTGCCCCAGCGCCTGCTCGGGTGCGATGTACTGGACGGTGCCCATCACCATGCCGGTGCGGGTGACCGGCGCGGCGTCGATCGCCTTGGCGATGCCGAAGTCGGTGACCTTGACCTGGCCCGCGGGCGTGATGAGGATGTTGCCGGGCTTGACGTCCCGGTGCACCAGGCCCATCCGGTGGGCCGCCTGCAGGGCGTTGCCGCACTGCTCGAGCATGTCCAGCACCAGGTCCACCGGCACCGTGCCCATGCGGCGGATCACCGCGTTGAGAGGCTCGCCGCGCACCAGCTCCATGATCAAGTAGGGGATCGAAGAGCCCTGCGGATCGGTGGTCTCGCCGTAGTCGAACACCCCGGCGATGCCGGGATGGTTCAGCCGCGCGGTGGTGCGCGCCTCCGTGCGGAAACGCTCGAGGAACTCCGGGTCGTCCGAGTATTCGGGTTTGAGGATCTTGACCGCCACCTCGCGGTCGAGCCGCAGGTCCACCGCCTC
This sequence comes from Tomitella cavernea, assembly GCF_016599145.1. Classification (GTDB taxonomy): domain Bacteria; phylum Actinomycetota; class Actinomycetes; order Mycobacteriales; family Mycobacteriaceae; genus Tomitella; species Tomitella cavernae. Next base: position 3,198 of record NZ_JAENKO010000026.1, on the reverse strand, counting down.
CCACACGGCGCCCATGCCGCCGGAGGCGATGTGCCGCTGAAGCCGGTAGCGCTCGGAGATGATCGCGCCGCCCTGCAAAGCCATGTCACTGCCCCCCTTGCACGGCGGCCTCGATGACCGCGCGTCCGATCGGCGAGGCGATCTTGCCGCCGGTGGCGGCCAGGCCCGCGTTTCCGCCGTCCTCGACGATCACGGCGACGGCGATGACAGGGTTCTGCGCGGGCGCGAACGCGATGTACCAGCCGTGCGGCGGCGTCTGCTTGGGAGTGGAACCGTGCTCTGCGGTGCCCGTCTTGGACGCGATCTGCACCCCGGGCACGCTGCCCGCTCCGGTGGTGTTCTGCTCGGAGGCGATCATCATCTGCGTGAGCTCGTCGGCCACATCCGGCGGGATGGCCTGGCCGGGGGACGTCGGCGAGGTGGTGGACAAGGTCTTCAGATCCGGGCCCTCCAACTCTTCCACCAGGTAAGGCTGCATCCGCACCCCGCCGTTGGCGACTGTAGCCGCGATGACGGCGTTCTGCAGGGGCGTGAGGGCGACATCGCGCTGCCCGATGCTCGACTGGCCCAGCGCGGCGGCGTCCGGGATGGTGCCGACGGTGGAGTCGGCCACCGGCAGCGGGATGGAGGGGGTATCCGGCCCGATCCCGAAATCTTCGGCGGTATCGCGCAGGGCGTCGGCGCCGTACTTGATGCCGAGCTGCGCGAACGCCGCGTTGCAGGAGCGTGCGAACGCCTCGATCATCGGCACCGTGTCGCCGGGCCCGCAGCGCTCGTCCGCATAGTTGTGCAGCACGGTGTTCGTGCCCGGCAGTGTGAGCCCTGCGGCGGCGGTGAGCGGGTCGTTGATGGTGGCGCCGTTCTCCAGCGCGGCGGCCGAGGTGACCACCTTGAACGTTGAGCCGGGCGGGTAGGTCTGCGAGATGGCGCGGTTGAGCATGGGCGAACGCGGGTCGGTGTGCAGGCGCTTCCAGTTGGCCGCCACCTCGGCGCCGTCGTGGCCGGCCAGCAGGTTCGGATCGTAGCTGGGCGCGCTGACCATGGCGAGGATCGCGCCCGTGCGCGGATCCAGCGCCACCACGGACCCGGTGAGGTCCTGCGAGGCGAGCTGATCGTAGGCCACCTGCTGCAGGACGGGGTTGATCGTCGTCTCCACGTTGCCGCCGCGCGGATTGCGCCCGGAGACGAGGTCGAACAGGCGGTTGCCGAACAGCCGGTCGTCGGAGCCGCTGAGAATCTGGTCCTCGGCCTTCTCCAGCCCGCTGCTGGCGTAATTGAGCGAGTAGAAGCCGGTGACCGGCGCATTGGCCTCGGGGCTGGTGGGCGCGTGGGGGTTCGCCGGGTACACCCGCAGGAACTTGAAGCGGTCGCCGGATTCGACCGACGCGGCCAGCACCTGACCGTCCGCGGAGATCTGGCCGCGCTGGCGGGAGTACTCGTCCACGAGCACGCGCTGGTTGCGCGGGTCGGCGCGCAACTCGTCGGCCTTGAACACCTGAAGATAGGTGACGCCGGCGAGGAGGACGACGACCATGGTCATCACCAGCATGGCGACACGCCGCATGGGTGTGTTCACTCGACCCTCCTCACCATCTCCGTGGGGGCGTCCCCGATCGGCGTCGGGTTGCGCCGCGCGGGGGGCGCCGGCGGCCGGCGGGCCTCGTCCGAGATGCGGACCAGGACCGCCAGCAGGATGTAGTTGGCGAGCAGCGACGATCCGCCGTAGGACATGAACGGCGTGGTCAGGCCGGTGAGCGGAATGAGCTTGGTGACCCCCCCGACCACGACGAACAGCTGGAAGGCCAGCGTGAACGCCAGGCCCGCCGCGAGCAGTTTGCCGAAGCTGTCGCGGACCGCCAGCGCGGTGCGCAGGCCGCGGATCACCAGGATCGCGAACAGCATGAGCACGGCGGCCATGCCGATCAGTCCGAGCTCTTCGCCCACCGTGGCCATGATGAAGTCGGTCTTGGCGAACGGCACGGTGTTCGGCTGGCCGCTACCCAGGCCCGTACCGGCGAGCCCGCCGGTGGCGAAACCGAACAGCGCCTGCGAGATCTGATATCCGCTGGTGTTGTAGGTGGCGAACGGGTCCAGCCACACTGCCACGCGCTGCTGGAAGTGGTCGAACATGAAGTAGGCGGCCGTGGCGGCCAACAGGAACAGTCCGATGCCGATGAACAGCCAGCTGGCGCGGTCGGTGGCGATGTAGATCATCACCAGGATGGTGCCGAAGATCAGCAGGGCGAAGCCCAGATCCTTGTTGAGCACGGCGATGCCGATCGCCAGGACGACGGCCACCATCAGCGGGGCCAGGTCACGTGCGCGGGGCACGTCGAGGCCGAGAACGTGCTTGCCCGCGCTGGTGAACAGGTCTTTCTTGGACACCAGGAACGCCGCGGCGAACACGATGATGAGGATCTTGGCGAACTCGCCCGGCTGGATGGAGAATCCGGCGAAGCGGATCCAGTTGCGACCGCCGTTGACCTGGCTGAACTGCGCGGGCAGCAGTGCCGGGATGATCAGCAGAACCAGGCCCGCCAGGCCCAGGGTGTAGCTGTAGCTGGACAGCACGCGATGGTCGCGCAGGAAGTACAGCACCACCGCGAAGCAGATCAGCCCTATGAGCGTCCAGATGATCTGCTGATTGGCGTCGGAGCTGGGCTCGGGGTGGCCCAGGAAGGCCTGCGTCTCCTCGTCGGCCAGGTCGAGGCGGTGTATCAGGACCAGTCCGAGCCCGTTGAGCAGCGCCACGATCGGCAGCATTATCGGATCCGCGTACGGCGCGAACCGGCGGATGACCAGGTGCGCAAGCACCATCAGCACCGTGTAGGCGGCGGCATACTTGGCCAGGTCCCACGTGAGGTGCTGTTCCATCGCCACCTCGACGATGACGAGCGCCGCGAACACGACGGCGATCGCGAAGAGCGTCAGCCACAGCTCGGCCGTGCGGCCGCTCCTGGTCTGCGGCGGGGGTGCGAAACCGCCGGGCGGGCTGTGGAAAGCTGTGTCCTCAGCGGAGGGTCCGGGTGTGCTCATCAGGCGCCCACCCGGCAGTTCTGTCCCGGCACCTGACCGGGGGCGAGGTCGGCGCTCCCCGTCGGCGCGGCGTCGGCCGGCGCGGGCGCAGGAGTGGTCTCCGCGGGGGCGGTGGCCTCGGCCGGCGCGGTGGGTCCCGCGGGCGGCGGCGCCCCCGGATCC
>NZ_JAENKO010000025.1 GCF_016599145.1 Tomitella cavernea | reverse complement strand
CCCGGGTTGCCCGCATCGCGCGTGCGGTCCTGCGCGCGCGTACGCTCGTCCCGGCCGTCGGCCGCAGCCGTTGCGGAGCGTGCGGGGCGGCCGCGGCCGGCACGGCGTGACCCTCGTGCCGGCCTCTGGCGGTTTCCGCCTGGCGAGGCGCCGTCGTCTGCGGTAGGCGCTCCGGCCGTCGCTCTTGTGCGGGAGGCGGTACCTTCCGTCGTCCTTTTCGTCGGGGTCTTGGCCGTTCCGCGGGTGGCGACCCGCCGTTCCTGCACGTAGAGCGTGAGACGGAATGCGCCGATGACGACCACGATGACAGTGGTCACGATCATCGTGGGGAACCTGTCGATCAGCGGGAGCGCCATGTCGAACAGGATGCCCTTGAGCCCCGCGGCGGGGTTGTCCGCGAAGCTCCGGTACGCCAGGGGCACCGCGACGAGCAGTATCAGCGGAGGTTGTGCCATCGCGGTGAACAGCGACCGGTTGCGCACCATCAACACCGCGGCGACGCATCCGAGGAAGTACAGGACGGTGAAGACCCACGTCAGCTGGCTGCCGCGGGCGGAGTCGATGAGGAACCCGACCAGAGCAGCCGCGACCGCGCAGGCCAGAGCGCCCCACCAGGGCACGCCGGGCGTCGTGGCCAGGACTGAGCGTTGGTCCAGGGGTACCCGGCCGCGGCGTCGCGGCGAGGTGCGCGGTGAATCGGTCACCTAGCGAGGTTAACCGTTCATCCGCTCGCAGCGCCGTCGGCCGCACCGTCGGCGTCGTGCGTGTCCGACCATCCGACGACCCGCGGAACCGACTCGACCTGGCGTATCGGCGCCAGATCGGTGTCGGTCATCTGCAGCTCGGAGAGGCGACGTGCGGTCACCATCACTCGCGACTCGAAGGACGCGGCGGTGGAATTGAACGACTCGACGGCCTTGCCGAGGCGGTCGCCGACGCGGTCGAAGTGACGTGACATAGTTTCCAGTCGCCGCGCCAGTTCCGTACCCAGTGAGTGGATGGTGCGGGCCTCCTGCGACAGCGCCTCCTGACGCCAACCCAGAGCCACGGTGCGCAGCAGCGCGACGAGGGTGGTGGGGGTGGCGAGCACGACGTTCTTCGCCATTGCGTACTCGAACAGTCCTTTGTCGGTGGAGACTGCGGCGTCGAGGAACGGATCGCCGGGGACGAAGAGCACCACGAACTCCGGGGTGGGGTCGAACGCGCGCCAGTAGGCTTTGGCCGCGAGCTTGTCGACGTGCGCACGCAGCTGCGAGGCGTGGGAGAACATCAACTTCTGGCGCTCCTGCTCGCGGGTGGCGGACAGGGCGTCGAGGTAGGCCGACAGCGGGACCTTCGCGTCGACGACGATCCGGCGGCCGCCGGACAGGCGGATGATCATGTCGGGACGTACACGCGCGGTCGGGCCGTCGACGGCCTCGGCGGTGACCTGCGTGTCGAAATCACAATGGCGCGCCATCCCCGCGAGCTCCACCACGCGTTCGAGCTGAAGCTCGCCCCATCTGCCTCGCACTTGCGGTGCGCGCAGCGCGGAGACCAGACGCGTGGTCTGAGTGGACAGTTCGCGGTTGGAATGATGCATGGCGGCCACCTGTTCGCTGATGCCCGCGTAGGCGCCGACGCGGTCGTGCTCGAGCAACCGCAGCTGCTCGCTGAGAGCGCCTAACGCATCCCGCAAGGGCGCGACCACATGCCCCATCCGCTCACCGATCTCGCCGGCGTTGCGGCGGGCAGCCTCGTCGTTGACCGAGCCCAACGACGCCTCCCAAGACCGGCGTCCCTCCTCGCGGGCGTCCATAGTGGCCTCCGCGCGTGCCAGCCGGTTTCCGATACGTGCCGCATGCGCCAGCCAGCCGACGACGGCCCCGAGCACCAGAGCAGCGACCAGCATGACGGCCGTGATCACATCCATGGCCACGATCCTGCACCAAGGGTCCGACATTGATGATGAAAGAGCATCCGATGAGGATGTGGATGGCTCCGAGACGGGCCGTGACTCAGGGTCTGACTGACGCCCTGCTGGGCTGTCTTCCAATTGATCTGTCCGGCTCCGTCCCGGTGCCGCAGCAGTACCGCGCCGGACGCGAGGCGGACATGACCTAATAAGGAGCGTGGCAGTTCCTCGTCAATGTCTTGTCTGCCCGCCCCGCTCCGACGTGCACCCGACCCTGACGGTACGAAGGAGCACACCGCCATGATGACAGAACCATTAGAGATCTACGGGGGCGTTGATACGCACGCCGAAACGATCCACGTCGCCGCCATCGACGACCGTGGCCAGCCTCAGGCTGACCACGAATACCCGACAACCCCTGCCGGTTATCGGAAGGCCATCGCTTTTCTGCACAGCCGCGGGCGTGTGCGCGTTGTCGGCGTCGAAGGCACTTCCAGCTACGGTGCCGGCATCACCCGGGCCCTGTCTGCAGAAGGTCTCACCGTTGCCGAAGCGATCCGCCCTGATCGCGCAGACCGCCGCCGCCACGGCAAATCTGTCCCTCTGCGGCTGCTCAAACGCGCCATCGCACGCGAGATGTTCACACTGCTCACTAAGCCCGTCCAGGCCCCCGAGTACGCCGACCTGCGCACTACCCGGCAGAGCAAGAACATCACCCTGACCGCCGTCGCCCGCGACTTCAGTGTCTGGCCAACAGTGATCTCACGGATCGAACGCGGACTACAACGCGACGACGCCTTCGTCGATACCTACCGCGAATGGCTCGCAGCGGCTTGACAACAATAGGAGCATCAATTCGGCGCGGTCCGCGCTGTCTGTCGCGGCGCGCACGCCCGGAACCGGATGATCACCGGTCGCGGACTTGTCGGTGCGGTGCTCTACCGTCGGCGGCATGAGGATCCTGCACACTTCGGACTGGCACATCGGCCGGACCTTCCACGGCGTGGACCTGCTGGCGGACCAGGAGAGCGTCCTCGAGGAGATCGCCGGCATCGTCAGCCGTGAGCATGTGGACGCGGTGGTTCTGGCGGGGGACGTGTACGACCGGTCGGTGCCGGGCGCGGAGGCGGTGCGGGCGTGCAACCGTGCGTTGGTGGCGTTGCGGGAGGCGGGCGCGACGATCATAGCGACGTCGGGCAATCACGATTCGCCGGCGCGTCTGGGGGCGGGCGCCGATTTCGCAGCCGCCGGGGGGCTTCATCTGTTCACCACGGTCGGTGGCGTCGGTCACCCGGTCGTGCTCGACGATGAGCACGGTCCGGTCCGGTTCTACGGCGTGCCCTATCTGGAACCGGACGTGTGCCGCAGCGAGCTCGGTGTCCCCGCGGCCCGCACGCACGAGGATGTGTTGACGGCGGCGATGGAACGGGTGCGCGCCGACATCGCGGCCGTGGACCCGGGAACCCGATCCGTGGTCGTCGCGCATGCCTTCGTCGTCGGCGGCGATGCCACCGATTCCGAACGGTCCATCTCCGTGGGAGGAGTGGAGACAGTGCCCGCAGCGGCGTTCGAGGGCGTGGACTATGCGGCGCTCGGGCACCTGCACTCACCGCAGGAGATCCGTTCCTGGTTGCGCTATTCAGGCAGCCCTTTGCCTTACTCGTTCGGTGAACGCAGCGACGCGAAAGGTGTGTGGATCGTGGATCTGGGCGCCGAAGGGCTGGAGTCGGTGCGCAAGGTACCGCTGACCTCCGTGCGCGGGTTGAGCCGCCTCACCGGCACGCTGCAGGACCTGCTGGACGGTGCGGAGCACGCGGACGCGGAGCAGGATTACGTGTCGGCGCTGCTGGTGGACGAACGCCGGCCGCAGGATCCGATGCGCAGGCTGCGCGAGCGCTTCCCGCACGCGGTGCACCTGGAATGGGAGCGGCCGGGCGGCAACCCGGAACTGCGTTATCGCGAGCGGGTGCGCGGGCGTGATGACACCCAGATCGTGCGTGCCTTCCTCGACGACGTGCGCGGCGAGCCGACGGACGAGGAGATGTCGCTGGTGTCGGAGGCGTTTGCGGCCGTCACCGCCGAGAAGGAGGGGGAGCGTTGAGACTGCATTCACTCGCGATGACCGGTTTCGGTCCGTTCGCGGACACGCAGCGGGTGGACTTCGACGCATTGGGCGCAGATGGGCTGTTCCTGCTGCACGGGCAGACCGGCGCCGGCAAGACCACCGTGCTCGACGCCGTGGCCTTCGCGCTGTACGGCACCGTGCCGGGTGCACGCCAGGACGGGCGTCGGCTGCGCTCCGACCACGCCGCGCCCGGGACGCCTACCGAAGTGTCCCTCGAAGCGACGATCGGAGGCAGGCACCTGCGGATCCGCCGCAGCCCCGAGTACATGCGTCCGAAGAAACGCGGTGAGGGCGAGACCAAGGAGAACGCGAAGGCGACCCTGGAATGGCTCGACGGCAACGGTGAGAACCTCAGCCGCATCGACGAGATCGGGCGGGCGGTGACCTCCTTGCTGGGCATGAGCGCCGAGCAGTTCTTCCAGGTCGTGCTGCTGCCGCAGGGAGAGTTCGCGAAGTTCCTCAAGGCGGAGACCAGTACCCGCGCGTCGCTGCTGGAAAGGCTCTTCGACACCGCACGTTTCAGCGACGTCGAGCAGTGGTTCGCGGAGCGCCGGCGTGCGGCGTCCGCGGCGTTCGAACACGGCCGGCAGTCGGTCGCCGTAGCGGTCGACGGACTCACCACCGCGGCCGGAGATCTCGCAGCGGCCGCCGGGCGGGCGATGGCGGCCGAGCCCGACGTGCCCGGGGGTGGCGACGATGGAAGCGGTGACGATGGAAGCGGTGACGACGGTAATGTCACGGAAGGCGCCGTGTCGAGCGACGGGATGCGGGATGACGATCCCGTCGCGTGGGCCGAATCCGTACGGGAGCTCGCCGCAGCCGCCGCCGTGCACACTGCGGACGAGCTGCACACGCGGCGGACTGCGGCCGCGGAGGCACGCTCGCTGGCAGATCGCGAACGGGAAAGGGCGAAGGCGCAACACCGGCGCGCGGAGGCATGTGCCGCGGTAGCGACTTTCGAGCAGGGGAACGAAGCCAGGACGCGCGTCACTGCGGAACTCGGCGCCGCGCGCCGTGCAGAGCACACAGGTTGGGCGGAAAGATCGAGGGCCGCGGCGGAAACGGACCGGGATGCGGCCGTCGCGCGCCGCGACGCGCTTGCCGCCGCCTTCGCCGCGCACGATGCGGAATCCGCCGCCGTCCTGGATGCGGCGACGTCCGATGGCGGCGACATCGACTCCTTCGCGCTGGAGGCGGGTGCCCGCCGGCTCGATGAGGAACTCGTCCGCCTGGACGCTGCCGCCGGAGACGAAGACGCGTTGACCGCGCTCATCTCGGAACAATCGCAGGCCACGGAGCGGCGCGAACGTAATGAGGCCGAGCTGCACGCCGTTCTGGATCAGTCGGAGGCGTTGCCCGCGTCGATCGAGCGGGTACGCGAGGAGCGTGACCGCGCATCGCAGGCGACGACGGCGCTTCCCGCGCAGGCTGCAGCGCTGGACACCGCGAGGACGATCGAGGAAGCGGCGCTGGCGATCCCGGCTGCGCGGGCCGCGCAGGAGAGCGAGGCCGCTGCCGTCGCTGACGCCGAGTCCCGCTATAACGATGCGCGCGCGCACGCGCTGGACCTGCGTGAGCGGCGGCTCAACGGCATGGCCGCGGAACTCGCCGGTGAACTCCGTACAGGGGAGCCGTGCGCGGTGTGCGGATCAGAGCAGCACCCCCGGCCGGCGGCGGCAGCAGAAGGATCGGTGACCCAGCAGGACGAGGACTCTGCGACGCGCGAGGTAGACACGCTCGCAGGCCGGTTGGACGCAGCACGCCGTTCGCTGCGGGATGCAGAGACGGAGCTCGCCGTCCTGGCGCAGAAGGCGGACGGCGTGGACGCCGACGACGCGACCCGACGTCGCGTGGCGGCTGAGGGGGCCCACGTGGAGAGCGCGCGCCTCGCAGGGCGGCTCGACGAGGCCACATCCCGGCTCGAAAGCCTGGAGTTGCAGCTGGGCGCACTGCAGGTGGACCTTGAAGCGCGGCGGGAGGCGAAATCCGGACTGGATTCGCACGCAGCGGGATTACGTGCGCGTATCGACGCTATTCGGGGGCGGCTGCACTCCGCGGTGGGGCAGCACACGGGCGTTCGCGAGCGCGCTGTGGAGATCCGGGGGATCCGTGCGAGGGTGGAAGAACTGCGCGGGGTCGTCGCTGAAACCGACACCGCGGCGGAGGCGCTGCGAAAGGCACAAGAGTCGGTGGTGGCCGCGGCCCTCGAAGCCGGTTTCAAGGACGCCGATGAGGCTCTCGCGGCGGTGCGCACGACGTCCCGGTGCGCCGAGATCGAGGCCGAGCTGGCGGCCGCCCACGAAGCGGTCGCCAGTGCTCGCTCGATTCTCGAAGAACCGGACATCGTTGCTGTCGCCGACCTGCCGCCGGCCGACACCGAATCGGCCGCGGCGGCGTCCGCCGAGGCCGATGACCGGCTCGAGTCGGCAGTGCGGGCGCAGGACCAGGCACGCACGCGGCTGACGGCAGTGACCGAGCAGGCGGAACGTCTGGGCAAGTCCGTCGCGGCGCTCGACCCGCTACGGGACGAGCACGTGTGGCTCTCCGCGCTGGCGGACGTGATGAAGGGCGACGGTGAGAACGCGCGCCGGATGTCCCTGCGGTCTTACGTTCTCGCTGCACGACTCGAGGAGGTCGCGTTGGTTGCGTCGCAGCGACTGCGCGTGATGTCCGGCGGCCGCTACGAATTCGTCCACACCGAGGCAACCATCAAACGTGAGCGGCGAGGAGGGCTGGGCCTCGACATCCTCGACGCCAACACCGGTGCCGTCAGGCCGACGTCCACCCTCTCCGGAGGGGAGACCTTCATGGCTTCGCTGTCGCTGGCGCTCGGGTTGGCCGACGTGGTCTCGGAAGAGTCCGGCGGTATCCACCTGGAAACGCTCTTCATCGACGAAGGCTTCGGCACCCTCGACGCCGAAACCCTCGACGTGGTGATGGGCGTGCTCGATGAACTGCGCGACGGAGGCAGGGCGGTGGGCATCGTCAGCCACGTCGCCGAGATGCGGCACCGCATTCCCAGCAGACTGCACGTGGTCAAGGGGGAGGCCGGTTCGTCGCTGCAGACTTCGAGCTCACGAGTCGGCTGAATCCGTGCGCGGCGGTGCTCAATCGTCACTGCGGCTGCGGCGAATGAGGCGCGCAACGAGCGAACCCCGGGGTCCCTCCGCCTCTGCGGTCTCGGACTGATCCGCGTCCTCCGAAAGAGACGCCATCTGCGGACCACCGGTGCCGCCCGTTCCCGAAGCCTCGGGCAGTCCCACGCCGCTGCCGGCCGGGAGCGGCGAAACTTGGGCGTCGATGTGCTCACTGATATAGCGGACGAAGACCGCGACCACGGCGGCGACGGGCACCGCGAGGAACGCGCCCACGATCCCCCAGAGGCTGCCGCCCGCCGTCACCGCCAGCAGCACCACCACCGGGTGCAGGTCCATGGACCTGCTCTGCAGCATCGGACTGAGCACGTTGCCCTCGAGCTGCTGCACGGCGATGATGAGCGCAAGCACGATCAGCGCGGTGGTCCAGCCGTTCGCCACCAGAGCGACGAGTACCGCCAACGCCCCCGCGACGAAAGCGCCGACGATCGGGATGAACCCGCCGAAGAACGTGATCACCGCCAGGACGCCGGCCAACGGTACGCCGATGATCACCAGGCCGACGCCGATGAACAGTGCGTCGATGAAGGCGACGAGCGCCTGTGTGCGGATGAAGCCGCCGAGCGTCGACCACATCCGCTGCAGCACCTCCTCGACATGGTGCGAGGCGGGCCCGCCGGTGGATCGGTGCATCCAGGGGATGAACTTGGGGCCGTCCTTGATGAAGAAGAACAACAACACCACGATCAGCAGCAACGTCACGACCACCGACCCTGCGGTGCTCACACCGGTGAACACGCCCTGCGCGATCGTCGAGGCGCTGGACTGCACCTTGCTGGTGATGGCGTGGACGGCCTCGTTGATCTGCTCGGGCCGGATGTTGAACGGCGGCCCCGTCAGCCAATCCTGCACCTTGTTGACGCCCTCGACGGTCCTGTCGGCGAGCGGGCCGATCTGGTTCATGACCGACGGCACGATGCCGGCGATGACGGCGGCGAGCACGATCAACCCGCCCACCATCGTCGTCAACGCGGCCACGGCGGGCGGAACCCTGTGCCGCTGCATCCAGCCGCTGATGGGCCACAGCACGGTCGCCATGATGGTCGCGATGAGCACCGGAAGCACGACCACCCAGACCTTGCCCAGCAGGTGGTCGATCAGCCACAAGGCTCCGAGAATGAGGATGATGCGCAAGCTCCACTCGGCGAGCCACCGACCGCCGCGTCCGATCACCTCGCCGCGCGTACGTGCAGGGGTGTGCTGCGACATCGATCCTCACTTCACTGTCGGGAGTTGTGCGTACGACACACCGACGGAGCGTGCGCCGCTGGTCGTCCCTCATCATCGCCGATGATGGGGTGCGGATAGGCGAACATGCCCGCGTGTCACGCATCTCGGCCGCACGGGCCCGACGTGCAAGCGGATGCGGAAGCGCCGGGGTGGCCTTTCGTCGCCCCGATTTGCCGACGGCCGTCCCGGGGCAGCCGGAGCGGGCTACGGTGAGCGGATGACCGTTCGGGGAGGTGGCGGCCGGCTCTTCACCGTTGTCTGCGATGCGTGTCGACGCGCGGGCCGCACGCTGGGTAGGGCGTCGTATCTGCAGAAGTGGCTCGTGCTCGGTGTGCTCATCGGCGCGATCGCCGGCCTCGGTGCGATCGGCTTCTACTGGCTGCTCACCCACGCGACGGATCTGCTGCTCGTAGGCCTGGGCGGCTACACGCCTCCACAGCCGGACGCCGCCGGCGGTGGCGCCCCCGGTGGCATCGGATTCTCCGACTTCACACGGCCGTGGGCGATTCCGCTGGTCGTCGGCGGCGGTGCGCTGGCGTCCGGTTTGCTGGTATTCACCTTGGCGCCGGAAGCCGAGGGGCATGGCACCGATGCGGCGATCGCGGCGATCCACCGCAATCCCCGGCAGATCAAGGTACGCACCGTGATTGTGAAGATCGTCGCGTCGGCGTTGACGATCGGCTCCGGCGGCTCCGGCGGACGCGAGGGGCCGACGGCACAGATCTCGGCCGGATTCGCTTCGTTGCTCACGCGGTTTCTGGACCTGCGGCCGGCGGATGGCCGGATCGCGGTGGGGGTGGGCATCGGATCCGGCATCGGCGCGATCTTCGGAGCGCCCCTGGGCGGCGCCGTGCTGTCGGCGTCGATCGCGTACAAGAACGACTTCGACGCCCGTGTGCTCATCCCCGGTTTCATCACGTCGATCTCGGCCTACGCGGTATTCGGCAGCGTCGAGGGATACCGACCGTTGTTCGGCGATGCCGCAGCCGGGTACATGTTCGACGACCCGGTCCACTTGGTCTGGTTCGCGGTCATCGGAATTCTGTCCGGGGTGGTCGGGCTCGCCTACAGTCGCACCTTCTATGCGACGGTCAGGCTGACGAAGCGGTTGCCGGGCGCCGGTCGCGCCGCGCGCATCGGCAAGGCCACGGCGGGCGGGGTCCTGGTGGGTCTGCTGGCGTTGGCCATCCCACAGGTGCTCGGCAGCGGGTACGGGTGGGCGCAGTTGGCGCTGGACCGGTCCGGGCTCTTGTCGTTGCCATTGTGGGTTGTGCTCATTCTGCCGGCCGCGAAGATCCTGGCCACCGCGCTGTCGATCGGGTCAGGCGGGTCGGGCGGGATCTTCGGACCCGGCATGGTGATCGGCGCCTTCGTCGGCGGAGCGGTGTGGCGGGTGCTGGAGGCCGTGGGCGCGCCGTCGGTCCCCGAGAGCCCCGCGGTGTTCGTCGTCGTGGGCATGATGGCGTGCTTCGGCAGCGTGGCACGGGTGCCGTTGGCGGTGATGCTCATGGTGGGGGAGATGACCGGCAGCTACACCGTGCTCGTGCCCGCGATGCTCGCCGTCGGCCTGGCATATCTGCTCGTGCGGCAGGCGGGCGACACGATCTACAGCGAGCAGGTGGACAGCCGTGAAACCGAGTACGCCGCGCGCGTCGGCTCTGCGCTGCCACTTCTGGACCGCGTTCCGGTGCGCACGGTCGTGTCGGCGCCGCCGGTCGTGTTGTCGTCCCGCGACGCCTGGGGCGACGCGGAACTGAAACTGCGCGCCGCCGGCGTCGTCAGTGCACCGGTCACGGACGTGGACGGTCGTTTCGTCGGCGTGCTCGCCGCCTCTCAGTGCACCGGATCGGCTGATTCCGGCATCGGGCCGGCCATCGATCGTGCCGCGGTAGCCGTGGGGATGGACCAGAACCTCGATGAGGTGCTCGCAGTGCTGCCGCCGGGGTCGGAGGCGGACCAGCGGTGGGCTGTGGTCGTGGATCCGGACCGGGTGCTGCGTGGGGTGGTCACCGTAAACGGCATCGTGCGCGGTTATCAGACTGCGCTGCACATGGACGCCACGCGCTTCCACGGCGTCTCCAAGTACGCGGATGTGGTAGACATCCCGATTGCTGCGGGCTCGACGATGGTCAGGGCCGGCGTGGCCGGTCCGGCGGTGCCGGGCGAGGTGATCGTGCTGTCCATCCTGCGCGGCGGAGCGATCCTGCAGGGCGCGGACGGGGTTGCACTCCAGGAGGGGGACGTGGTGACAGTACTCGGACCTCCGCACAGGCTGGCCGAGTTCCGTGAGCGCGCCTTCGGCGCCGACGAGGTGCGAACGGCCACAACGTAGACTCTGGAGACCGTGAGTCTGACCCTCGGTATCGTCGGCCTGCCCAACGTCGGCAAGTCCACGCTATTCAACGCCCTTACCCGCAACGACGTGCTCGCGGCGAACTACCCGTTCGCCACTATCGAGCCCAACGTCGGCGTCGTCGAGCTACCGGATGCGCGGCTGCTCCGGCTCGCGGAGATCTTCTCGTCGGAGCGGATCCTGCCCGCCACCGTGTCGTTCGTCGATATCGCCGGCATCGTCAAGGGCGCCTCCGAGGGGGAGGGGATGGGCAACCAGTTCCTCGCCAACATCCGCGAGGCTGACGCCATCTGCCAGGTGGTGCGGGTGTTCGACGACGGCGACGTGGTGCACGTGGACGGGCGCATCGATCCGCTTGCCGATATCCAGGTGATCGAGACCGAGCTGATTCTGGCGGACATCCAGACCATAGAGAAGGCCTTGCCGCGCCTGGAGAAGGACGCGCGCAAGAACAAGGACCTCGCCGAGACGGTCGCGGCCGCCAAGCAGGCGCAGGAGATCCTCGACGCGGGCCGGACCCTGTTCTCGGCGCAGGGCGAGATCGACGGGCCTGCGCTGCGCGAGCTGCACCTGATGACGACGAAGCCGTTCCTGTACGTGTTCAACTCCGACGAGGGCGTGCTCACCGACGAGGACCGCAAGGCCGAGCTGCGCGCCGCCGTCGCCCCCGCCGACGCGGTCTTCCTCGACGCCAAGGTGGAGGCCGAGCTGCTCGAGCTGGACGCCGAGGACGCGCTGGAGCTGCTCGAATCGGTGGGCCAGAACGAGCCTGGTCTGGACTCGCTGGCGCGCGCCGGTTTCCACACCCTCGGCCTGCAGACCTATCTCACCGCGGGGCCGAAGGAGTCGCGGGCGTGGACGATCCGCAAGGGCGATACCGCCCCCAAGGCCGCCGGCGTGATTCACACGGATTTCGAGAAGGGCTTCATCAAGGCGGAGATCGTCTCGTTCTCCGACCTCGACTCGGCCGGATCCATGGCCGCCGCAAAGGCCGCCGGCAAGGTGCGCATGGAGGGCAAGGACTACGTGATGGCCGACGGTGACGTGGTGGAGTTCCGATTCAACGTGTGATTGCGTTCCGCAAAGCTGCAGTGCTGACCGCCCCGGTTGCTTGGTGACGAGGCGGCCGAGGCGGTGTCGTCTGATGGATCGTGTGCTCCGCTGATGAGGCTGCGTCGATCGCGCTATCATGAGTGATAGCAGAGGAGGTGGTTGCCGATGTCGTCCATCATCGTTCGCGGTCTCGACGACGCCGTGAAGCAGCAACTCGCCACGCAGGCGAAGGAACACGGCCGATCCATGGAGGCCGAGGTCCGCGACATCCTGACCAGGGCAGCGCGACGGCCGCACATCGGCATGGCGTTGCTGGCTGCCGCTCAAGAGGTCGGCGGTGTCCAAGAACTGCCGGTCCCAGTGCGCGATGACGTCGCACGGTCGGTGGACTTCGGGTGATCGTCCTCGACACGAACGTCATCTCGGAGGTCTTTCGGCCTTCGCCGGAGGCGCGCGTCGTCGGTTGGCTCGCGTCGCTGACGGGGGACGTTTCGATCACGTCAGTGACGCTCGCCGAACTGCTCGCAGGCGTGCGGAGACTGGCGGACGGTCGTCGCAAGACAGAGCTGACGAAGCACATCGAATCGGCGCTCGGGCCGTACCGGGGGAGTCGTTCGGTGCTGCCGTTCGATGAAGCGGCGGCGGAGTGCTACGCGGACGTGCTTCTCGCCCGCGAGGCTGCAGGAGCGCCGATCAGCACGGCCGATGCGCAGATTGCTGCGATCTGCCTGGCGCACGACGCGACCTGCGCGACGCGGAATGTCAAGGACTTCGCGAACACCGGCATCGACCTGATCAACCCGTGGAGAACTGACGGATGACGCATTCCGTGCTCGACGTCATCGCTCACGAAAATCTCACCGAGGGTGAACTGTGTGAGCTCCGGCGGCTCTTCGACGGCGAGCATCTCGATGATTTCGGAGAGTGGGATCGAACAGCCTTATGGCTCCGCACCGCACGATGTTCACGTTATCGCGCGCATCGACGGCCGCGTAGTCGGGCACGTGCGATGAGCCCACCGTGAGATTGATATCGGTCTCGAGACTGTCGCGATCGCTGGAATCGGCGGAGTCCTGGTCTCCGATGAAGCGCGAGGGATGCGCCTCGGGGCTCGCTCATGGAGCGGGCAGAGCGGTCGATGAAGGATCATCACAGCGTCGCCTTCGGCTACCTGGGCTGCCGGAAGCAAGTCGTCGCGTTCTCCGAGGTGTGTGGGTGGACGCGGATCGTTGCCCGCGAGAGGTCGATCGGGCGCAAGGGTGCACCCGTCGTGGATGAGCCGGGCCGGCCGATCCTCATCCGACCCATCAGCGCGTCGCTGGAGTTGTGGCCGGACGGCGACATCAACCTGCGTGGACGTGCTTGGTAGTTCTGTCGGCAGATGGCCTTCTGTGCCGGAACTCGGTCGAGTTCCGGTTTAACGTCTAGCGTTAATGACGGTCCCCGTTATAGACTCGCCTCGTGATCAGATCGTTCGGCACCAAGGACACTGAACGCATCTGGCATGAGCAGTACGTCAAGCGCGTCGACCGGACCGTGCAGCGGGCGAGCATGCGGAAGCTCGAGCTGATCCATGCGGCGAAGGATGTCGAAGACCTCCGGGTCCCGCCGGGGAACCGGTTGGAGCGGCTCGTCGGCGACCGTCGCGGACAGTACAGCATCCGCGTGAACGCGCAATGGCGGCTCTGCTTCTTCTGGAGACATGGAGGTGCGGACAATGTCGAACTCGTCGACTACCACTGAGGCGGATCTGATCGAGCCGATTCACCCTGGAGAGGTCCTCATGGAGGACTTCATCGAGGGCTTCGGGATCACGCAGAACAAGCTGGCCGTGTCCATCGGGGTGCCGCCGCGGCGCATCAACGAGATCGTGCACGGCAAGCGGGGAATCACGGCGGACACGGCGATTCGGCTCGCGAAGTACTTTGGGACGTCCGAGGAGCTCTGGATGAATCTGCAGTCGAACTACGAGCTGCGCCTGGAGCGCCGGGCGCTGCGCGACGAGGTCGCTGCGATCACTCCGCTGCAGGTCGCGTGACCGGGCACCTCATCGTGATCTCCGGTCTCCCGGGTGTCGGGAAGACCAGCGTTGCCGAGGTCTTCGCTGTGAACACGGGAGCGGTCCACCTGTCCATCGACCCAATCGAGGAGTCGATTCTCGCCTGCGGATTGCCGGCGGGGCGGCAAGTCGGTGTCGCGGGGTATGAGACGGTACGTGCGATGGCGGAGCAGAATCTGCGGCTCGGTCACGATGTCGTCGTAGATGCAGTCAACGACGGTGAGGAGGCGCGGCAGATTCGGCGGACGGCGGCCGCGCGTACGGGCGCATTCCTCGAATTCGTGCACCTCATGATCTCTGATGTGCCGGAGCATCGGCGAAGGCTCAGCGGCAGGGATCGCGGTCTCGCCCACGTCAGTGAGCCGACCTGGTCGGATGTGCAGCGTCGTCGCGCTGACTATGCCGTCTGGTCCGATGAGGTCTTGGAGTTTGACACGGCAGCGCAGGCTGCGGACGAGATCGCGGACTCACTCACCGAGCGCCTCAGTGCGAGATGAGGCACCGTCGTCGCTGATGACTCTCCGTGCCGGAACGTGGTCGAATTCCGGTTCAACGTGTGAGCGCGCGCCCGCCCATCGTCCGCCCATCGTGATGGTCGTGACGTGATCGTGCCGATTATGGTCGTGTCATGGCATCGATCCAGACCTTGAGCGATTCGGACCGGCGGGTACTGGCGCGGTGGGCGCTGTCATGCGCTGAGCGGGTGCTTCCGCGGTTCGATGCCGACGCTGCTGCGCAAGCCGAGATCTGCGATGCGGTGGACCGTACCCGTGCCTACAGCGCCGGGGAGAGCAGCGCTGGTGAGGAGATCAAGAAGCGTTTGTTCGCTGTGAAAGCGGCCAAGGCCGCGACGACTCCGGCCGGTGGTGCCGCAGCGCGGGCAGTGGGCCAGGCGGCCGCGGTCGCACACATGGATGCCCACGCGTTGGGGGCTGCCGCCTACGCTGCCAAGGCCGTCTCGTTGGCTCACCCGGATCGACCGGAAGCCGTGCAAGAAGAAGTACGATGGCAGATCGCGGACCTCACAGATCGTGAGCGTGAGGCGCTGCGTCGGCTCCCGCCTCTCGGGGCTGACTCATCTGGACCGCTCGGGGAGGGTCTTCTGTCGCGTGGCGTGCTCGGCTCAGTGATCCGCCAGATCCAGGCGGCTATTGGGTAGCGATCGCTCACGGAGCCTCGGGCAGCGTCAGCAGTGACGTCTCCAACCTCCCGAGAATGTACATTTCGGGGTACTCTTGAGTCGTGGAGATCACCGCAACCAAGGCACGCGACCAGCTCGGTCGGCTCATCGACCGGGCGCACAGCGAGCCCGTATACCTCACTCGCCACGATCGGCGGGTGGGCGCGATCGTGGATGCCGACACCCTCGATCGGCTGATGGAAGCGGCCGAGGAACTCGAGGACATCGCGGCCTATGACGCGGCGAAGGCCGAAGGCGGGGAGAGCGTCACGCTCGATGAGCTCCGTCGCGAGCTCGGTCTGTGACCTGTACCGTTCGAATCGCGTCCGCCGCGCGTCGTCAGATCCGCAAGCTCCCGCGTGACGGTCAGGAGCGGGTCAGCGCTGTACTTGTCCTGCTGGCTGATGAGCCTCGGCCGCCAGCGTCGAAGAAGCTCACTGGCCGTGACGCCTGGCGCGTTCGTACGGGGAACTGGCGAGTCATCTACGAGATCCACGATGACGAACTCCTCGTCATGGTCGTCGCGGCGGGGGACAGGCGTGACGTTTACCGGCGCTGACGCACATGGTTCTACGTGTCGGAACGTGGTCGAGTTTAGATTTTCGAACTGACATCCGGCGGCGAGATGGAGTGGGCTCTGCAGGGGAGAACGTTGGCGAACGACCCGCCGAATCTCGATGGAGCTATTGTCAAATCCTGTGGATGAGTGTGTGTCAGGCGGCCTGTGATTCGCCCTCGGTGGCGGCCGGATCGCCTTCGGTGCGTTCGACGAGGACGCCCTTGTCGAACGTGGTACCGGCACGGACGTGGGCGACCAGGTGCGGCGCGTTCACGGCCCGCCAGCGGCCCTGTGCGGCTTCGATGAGCTTGTAGGCCATCGCCATCGCGGCGGCCCGCGAGCCGGGCCCCTTGGTCACGCGTTTACGCAGACGGACCGTCGAGAAGGTGGACGCGATCGGGTTCGTGGTGCGCAGATGCGTCCAGTGCTCGGCCGGGTATCGGAAGAACTCGAGCAGCACGTCGGCGTCGTCGGTGATCTTCGCGGCAGCCTTGGGCCACTTGACGCCGTAGTCGTGCTCGAATGCGGCGATCGCCTTACGGGCGAGGTCGATGTCCTCGGCCCCGTAGATTTCCTTCATCGCCGCATTCGCACCGCGGTGCACCGATTTCGGCAGGGCGGCAAAAACATTGGCCTGTCTGTAGAACCAGCATCGCTGCTGACGGGTATCAGTGAACACCTCCCGCAGCGCGTTCCAGAAGCCCAGGGCGCCGTCGCCCATCGCCAGCGTTGGCGCCCGCATGCCGCGGCGTTCGCAGTCGCGCGGCAGATCGGCCCACGACTCGTTCGATTCGCGGTAGCCGTCGGTCAGGGCCACGCGCTCTTTGCGGCCGTCGGCGCGCACCCCGATCATGACCAGGAGACACAGTTTGCCCTGCTCGAGCCGCACCTTCAGGTGGATCTCGTCCACCCAGAGGTACACGTATTTGACCTGTGAGAGGTCCCGCCGGCCGAAGGCGGCCGCCTCTGACTGCCACTGGTGAGTCAGCCGGGTGATCGATGCCGGCGACAGGCCGGCGCCGGTGCCGAGGAACTGCTCGAGCGCGGGCTTGAAATCGCTGCCAGGCAGGCCCCGCAGATACAGCAGCGGCAGCACCTCGGATATCTGCGGCGACTTGCGGGCCCAGGCGGGCAGGATCGCCGAGGCGAACCGCTTGCGCTGCCCGGTGTCGGGGTCGATGCGCTTGTCGCCCACGCGCGGCGCGGTCACCGGCACCGCGCCCGCAGAGGTGATCACCTCCCGCTCGTGGTGGTAACCATTACGGACCACGAGCCGGTGGCCCTTGTCGTCGACCTGACCTGCGTGCGCCTCGATATAGTCGGCGACCTCGGCCTGCAGGGCGGCGGCGAGCATCCGCCGGGCCCCGTCCCGGACGATCTCATCGAGCAGCGACCGGCCGGCACCGGCCATCACCTCGCCGCTGTGCTGGTCTTCGCTGCCGTCGTCGTTGTTGTCTACTACCGTGAGCGCGGGCGTACCTTCCCGACAGCGTTGCCGCGCTGGTCTTGATCAGAGTCCTGTGAGTTCGTAGATCATCTTCCGGGAAAGTACGCCCTTCCCGACATCCACAGGTTCTGATCATTGCTCCTCCGGCCGCGCAACGGGATATGTCTTCGATCGAGGACTTCACCGCAGGGCGCTGGATCGTCGGTCAGAAGGAAAGGTACATCCGCGAGATCCAGGCGTCGGTCGAGCGGCAGTGCGCGGTACCTCGCTCCGTCGGAGAGGAAGCAGTCCCCGTGCCTGATACACGAAGTGCGGTCCACGCGGTGCGCACTGCCTACGGGGCACGCGCCCAGGAGTACACGGAACTGCTCGGTTCGATGGAGTCGATGTCGCTGAGCGACGTGGCGGCGATCAACGGCTGGGCCCGCCACGTCGACGGCGCGATTCTCGACGCGGGCTGCGGCCCCGGACACTTGGCGAAGCATCTGCGTGATCGGGGCGCCGACGTCGTGGGTGTGGACATGGTCCAGGAGTTCGTCGAACCCGCACGCGCACGGTTCGCCGGGGTGCCGTTCAGCGTCGGCCGTCTCGAGGCGCTGCCGGTGGACACGGACGCACTTACGGGCCTGCTCGCGTGGTACTCCGTGATCCACAGCCCGCCGAGCATCGTCGCGGAGATTCTCACCGAGTTCGCCCGATGCCTCAGGCCAGGGGGCTCCCTTCTCCTCGGATTCTTCACAGGGCCGCGGATCGAACCGTTCGGTCACGCGGTGGCCACCGCCTACATCTGGCCGGTCGATGCAATGGCACGGCTACTGCGAAGCTCAGGGTTCGATGTGGTGGACGTCCAGACGCGGGAGGATCCCGGCGTGCGGCCGCACGCGGCCATCACCGCCGAATTCCGCGGCTGATCGTCCGGACATGGGGCGCCCTGCGCACCAGCAGGACTGGGATGAGCGCAAGCGCGAGCACGCCGCCGCCGAGCGCCAGCCACTGGTAACCGGCGGAGGACATGACGACCCCGGACATGGTGCCGCCGCCCGCCCCGGACAGTGCGATGAGAACGTCGATGGTGCCCTGCATCCTGGGTCGGTTCTGCGGAACAGTCGCGTCGACCACCAGCGCGGTCCCGGAGACCAGGCCGAAGTTCCAGCCGAGGCTGAGCAGCATGAGCGCGAGGGTCAGCAGGCCCAGCGAGTCGCCCGAAGCGGTGGACGCGACGATCCCGGCCAGTAGCAGCGTGACCCCGGAGGCGACGGCCATCGGTGTGCGGCCGAGCTTGTCGACGAGGAGGCCGGTGACGAGCAAGGACAGCCACATCGCCCCGATGCGCATGCCGATGACGAGCCCGACGGCCGCCAGATCGAAATCGTGCGCGCGCATGTGCACGGGCGTCATCGTCATGATCGCGACCATGACGAGCTGCGCCACGACCATCACCGTGGCGCCCGCGTATGCCCCGGCCCCGATTCGCGGCGCAGCCCCCGTCGGCGACATATCGGTGCTGTCCCCGTGCGGGGGTCACGCTCGCGATGCGCCGCGCGAGCAGGTACGGGTCGGGGCGCAGGAACACGAAGAGCACCAGCCCGGCGGCGACGTAGGCGGCGGCGGCCAGGATGAGCGGACCGGCGAGCGTGGGCACGCCCAGGGCGTCGGCGAGGCTGCCGAGCGGGTCGATGAGGTTCGGCCCCGCCACGGCGCCGACGGCGGTGGCGACCATCGCCACGCTGCTGCCGAAGCCGCGTCTATCGGGCGGGGCCAGATCTGCGCCCGCGTAGCGCGCTTGCAGGTTCGTCGCGGCTCCCGCCCCGTAGACGAACTACGCGACGAACAGCAGGGGCACGCTTCCGGCCATTGCGGCGACGACCACGAACGCCGCCAGCGCTGGACCGAGGGTGAACAGCCCTGTCGGCAGCCCCGAGTGCGCATCGGAACCCAGCATGTTCTCCGCGAGCAGCGCGCCCACCGAGATTCCCGCGGCGAGACCGGCCCCGCCGAGGATCTGGCTGAGGACGACGGCGGTGAGGGTCCGCTTGTGCACCCGCGCGCGCTGGGCCTCGGCGGCAGCGGCGCTCGCGGAGAAGGGGATCGGTCTGCACCGGAACCGGTCTCCTTGCCCCCCGCGTCGGCGCGATGAGCACGACGGCAACGTCGACGGTAATCTAGCGGGCCGAAAGCAGTGCAGGGCGGAGTCGTTCAGACGTGGGTCCCGACGTTGACGACGCGTCCCGACGCGTCGCGGTAGAAGAACCGGCGCACGCCCCACGGCTCTGTGGACAGGGGATGGATGATCTCCAGCCCCGAGGTCACGGCGGCGGCATGGGCCGCCTCGACGTCGTCGACGAAGACGGAGACATCAGGGTTGACGGGGGCGGTCGCATCGGTGGTCATCAGACCGATCTGCCTGCCGTCGTGGTCGGCGAGGAACACGATCCACCCCATGTTCATCACCACCCGCATCCCGAGGACGGATGAGTGCTCGGCGACGGCGGCGTCGATGTCGTCGACGGTGAGTATGGGTGCGATCCGTTCGACCTTCATACGTGCTACACGAGCATCTCGGTAGCGCCTGGTCAAGAGGGGCGCACGTCGCTGTGAGGCGGAAGGATCCGATAAAGTCGCCCAGCGTGAACACTCGTAGGTGCGCCA
Source organism: Tomitella cavernea (assembly GCF_016599145.1). Classification (GTDB taxonomy): domain Bacteria; phylum Actinomycetota; class Actinomycetes; order Mycobacteriales; family Mycobacteriaceae; genus Tomitella; species Tomitella cavernae. The sequence continues at coordinate 42,257 of NZ_JAENKO010000025.1, read as the reverse complement.
CCGTAGGGCGGAGCTGACGCGATGCCGTTCGAAGGCACTCCTGATATCAGCATCCGCAGCACGTTCGGGCCGGAGGAGTATCCGCGGCTCGTGGCGGTGTGGCGCAGCGCGGTGGATGCCACGCACGACTTCCTCGCCGAGGAGCACCGCGCCGAGATCGAATCCCACTTGGCCTCGGACTACTTTCCGCAGGTGGAGTCGTATGTGGCGGAGCGCGGGGGAGTGCCCGTCGGATTCGCCGGTGTCGCGGAAGGGAATCTGGAGATGCTGTTCGTCGACGCGTCCGCCCGCGGCCAGGGGATCGGGAGCGCGCTCCTGTCGTCCGTCGTCGCCGGGCACGGTGTGCGTACCGTCGACGTCAACGAGCAGAACGCACAGGCGGTCGGATTCTACGATCGCCACGGATGCCGGGTGGCCGGCAGGAGCGAGTTGGACGACCAGGGCCGTCCGTATCCGCTTTTGCACATGGTGCAGGGGTGACGCTGCTACCGTACGTTTCGGGGCGGTACGCGCCTACGTGTGAGAACGGCGCCAGGACCCCGCCTCGCGGTTGAGCCGCCTGCGTGAGGAGGTCCGATCCGCCATGGGAACCCTCAGCTACGCGGCGACGGTGTCCATCGACGGCTACGTCGCCGACTCCGACGGCGACTTCCAGTGGACCGCCCCGGACGACGCGGTGTTCGCGGCCCATCTCGAGCGCATCGCCGGAGTGTCCACCGAGGTGCTCGGGCGCAGAACGTACGAGTTGATGGGTTTTTGGGATACCTATCCGGACTCGGCGGACAGTCCTGCGGCGGAACGGGAGTTCGCCCGGCATTGGCGGGCCATCGACAAGGTCGTGGTGTCGTCGACGATGACGCCGGAGCGGCTCACCTCCGAACGGGCTCGCATCGCGTCAGCGGTGAGCCTCGTCGAACTGCAGCGGATCGTGGAACGTGCAGAAGGCGCGGTCGAGATCTTCGGGCCCACCACAGCGGCGGAGGCGATCCGTGCGGGGCTCATCGACGACTACCACCTCTTCGTGGTGCCGAGGATCGTCGGCGGCGGCCTTCGGGCTCTGCCTGACGGCGTGCGACTCGATCTGAGGCTCGCCGGACACCGGGTCTTCGACGGCGGCGTCTCATATTCGCGGTACCGGCGCCGCTGAGCCGGCCCGGGGCCCGCTCACCGGTCGATCATGACCGCGAAGCGAGCCCGCGGCGCACAGCGTCGAGCGTCGTTTCCGGCGAGTCGTTGAAGCAGAACGGGACGCCCGGCCGGAGGGCGGCCACCGTGTTGACGACCCGCTCGAATACGAGTGTGTACTCATGCGACGTCCGCAGCCCGGATCCGACCTCGACCGCGTCGAACGGCTCGTCGCCGACGACCTTCCGCACCGCCGACTCGGCGGCGTCGGCGTCGTCGGGCAGCAGGCACACCGTCACATCGACATCGGCCCCGCGGAGCGCCGCCTCGGCCTCGCCGAGGCGGGCACGCAGCGCGCCGGCGTCCTGGCCGGGCCACGGCGAGAAGTCGATCACTTCCGGGTCCATCCCGATCTGCAGCACTCGGGGAGCAGTCATGATTCCACCGTACGACCCGCGGCCATGCGCCTCCAGGGGGAAGGGGCGTGCACTCGGGCTCAGTCGATGGTCACGATCATCGGGCAGTCGCGGGTCGGGTGGTCGGTGACGAGTACCTCCTGCCGGTAGACCTCCTTGATCCGGCGTGCGGTGAACACCGCGCGGGGCGGTCCGTCGGCGACGACCACGCCGCCGTGGAGCATGACGACACGATCGGAGTAGGCGGACGCGAGGTTCAGGTCGTGCAGCACGACGACGACGCAGGCGCCATCGTCGCGGAGCCGGCGCGCGTGCCGCAGCACCGCCTCCTGGTGGCGCAGGTCGAGGGCGGCGGTCGGCTCGTCGAGCAGCACGACGGGAGTGGTCTGGGCCAGGGTGCGGGCGAACGCGGTCCGGGCCATCTCACCGCCGGACAGGGTCTGCACGTCGCGACGGCGCATGTGGCCCACCTCGGCGGCCTCCATGCTCTGTGCGACGATCCTGTCATCCGTTTCCGGGTCGGTGGGATGCGAGAGCCGGGCGAGGTGGACGACCTCCTCGACCGAGTACGAGAACCGCACCAGATGGTCCTGCGGCAGCACCGCCCTGCGCAGGGCAAGCTGGCGCGGACGGTACGATCGCACCGGCGCACCGTCGAGCAGCACCTGGCCGCGAGTGGGCTCCAGGTCCCCCGACAGCGTGGCGAACACCGTCGACTTGCCGGCGCCGTTCGGGCCGATCAGAGACGTGAGTCGTCCCGCTTCGACATCGATGTCGAGTCCTTTGAGGATGTGGTTGCCGCCGAGCATCACGTCGACCCCGGTGGCGCTGAGCAGACCGGTCATGCGCGCATCTCGCTTCGTCGACGGAACAGCAGCCACAGGAAGAACGGTCCGCCGACGAGGCCGGTGAACAAGCCGATCGGCACCTCCGACGGGGGGTTGAGCGTGCGCGCGCCGATGTCGGCCACCACGAGCATCAGTGCGCCGCCCAGCGCCGAGATCGGCAGCAGCCACCGGTGCCCGGGACCGATCAGGAGGCGCACGATGTGGGGGACGACGAGGCCGACGAAGCCGATCGAGCCGGCGAGTGCCACCGCGGCGCCCACCACCAGTGCCGTGGCGACGATGAGCAGGATCCGGGTGCGCTTGACGTGCAGGCCCACATGGTGCGCCTGCCGTTCGCCGAGCGCGAGGACGTCCAGCGGCCTGGCCAGACTCAGCATCACCGTCACCCCGACGACGTAGAGAGGAAGTGCGGCGAGCATGGTCGACCACGACGCGCGGTTGAGCGACCCCATCGACCAGTAGGTGATCGACTCGAGCTCGGTGGTGTCCGCGATGTAGGTGAAGAAGCCGTTGGCGGAGCCCGCGATCGCCGTGATCGCGATGCCCACGAGCAGCAACTGGACGGTGCCCCGGCCTTTGCCGGGACGCGCGAGGACGTAGATCAGCCCGGTGGTCATCAGGCCGAACAAGAACGCCATGCCGGGCACGGTCCACGTGCCGAGGACGGTCAGGCCCAGCACGATGGCGGTGATCGCGCCCAAGGATGCCCCGGCGGTGACGCCGATGATGCCGGGGTCGGCCAGCGAATTGCCGAACAGTCCCTGCAGCGCCGCGCCGGAGATGGCCAGCGCCGATCCGACCATGGCGGCCAGCAGCACGCGGGGGAAGCGGATTTCCCAGACGACGTTGACCTCGGCGACCGAATGCTCTGCGGCGTCGCCGATGCCGATCTTCGCGGCGAGGATGTCGATGACGTCCAGCGGGGCGAGCCCCAGCGGCCCGGTCGCGATGCCGGCGACGAGGCCGGCCAGCAGGAGCGTGGCGACGATCGCGACCGCCAACGGTCCGCGGGGGCGGCGGACGACGCCCTTGGACTCGCCGTCGTCATCGAAGCGTGCGGCCGTGACCGGGGCGGTGCGGGGTGCGGCGCTTTCGGCGGTCGTCATGCGTTCTGATGAAGCTTGGACTGCAGGTCGAGAATGCCCACGCCGGCGCTGATGCCGCCGCCCTTGAGCTGCATGTCGTCCATCACGATCAGCGTTTCAGACTGGGCGGCCGGCGTGCCGCGCAGGCCCTTGACGTGCCCCCAGATGCCGTCCTCGCCGCCGAGGTCGTCGATCTCCGAGGAGGCCACGACGATGACCTCGGGTGCCGCGGCGATCAGGCCCTCGGCGGTGATCGACTGGTAGCGGTCCAGCCCGGACTCGGCGCCGGTGTTGAGTCCGCCCGCCTGGACGATCACCTGGTGTGCAGGAGTCTGCTGCCCGGCGGCGGTCGTCGCGCCGCTGTCACCTGCGCCGCTGGAGGAGAGGATCATCACCCGCGGGCGCTCCGTGACCCCGTCGAGCTGGGCTGCGGCCTGGTCGAACTGCTTTTGCACCGCATCCGCGAGCTGCGCGCCCGCCTCCGGAACGCCGAGCACCGCCGCGGTTTTGCCGATCTTCTGCGGGGCCAACTGTGTGCCGTCGATCAAGGTGGCCGGGATCCCGGCGTCCTGCAGCCCGGTGATGACCTCGCCGTGGCGGCGCATGCTGGTGCCGATGACCAGCGTCGGTTCCAGGGCGACGACGCCCTCGACGGTCAGGCTGCCCCGGCCGGCGGTGGTGATGCGCTCATCGGCGTTTGCGGCGACGTCCTCGATCAGCGAGGTTTCGGGCGCAATGCCGATCGTGTCGGCCATGCCCAGCGCGGCCATGATCTCCATGGTGGCGTCGTCGAGTACCAGCACCCTGTCGAGGCTGGTCACGGTGATCTCGACGCCGTCGTCGCCGGTGAACGTGATGGGGAGCTGCGGATCGGGTGCATCGACCGACGGCACCCCGGCGCCCTGGACGCCTCCGGCTCCGGAGGCGTCCACCGCAGCTGCTTCGTCCGATGCGCTCTGGGCGGTGTCGGAACCGCATCCGGCCACGGCGAGGATCAGGGCCATCAGAAGTGCCGAGAGGGTCAGGCGGCACGGGATTCGGGTCACGAGATCTCCTGGGAACACGCGGATACAGGAACTCGGCGGCTCGAAATGGGACGAACGGCCGAATCGGTAATGTGACCGTACCCTAACTCAGGCAAGGCTTGCCTTATGGATCACTTCACGGCAAGGGGGTATCCCGTGCATAGCGCCCGATCCGCGTGCCGGGCCGACGGCTCTTCGGTGTTCCACGCCGCTTCGAGCACCGAAGAGCCCCCGGCTCGGGGCCGCAGCTATGCCGGTGCCACCACCGCCCACTTCACGCCGAACTTGTCGACCACCTGTCCATAGAGGTCGCCCCACGGCGCCACCTCGAACGGCATCGCGACCTCGCCGCCCGTCGACGTCACGCGCTCGATGAACGCCCGGCCTTCGTCGGCGGAATCTATCTCGAGCAGGAACGAGTACACGTCCGAGCGCAGGGGCGGACGGTCCGAGCTCATGGCATCGCCGCCGCTGATCGCGATGGCGTCCGCGGTGAGCTTGGCGTGGGCGACGGCCTCCGGCGGAGGCGTGAACGGCAGGCCGTCGAGGTCGGCGCTGCCGTAGGTGAGCAACTCCAGTTCACCCCCGAGCAGGTCCTGGTAATAGACGAAGGCCTCCGCGGCGTTGCCGGGGAAGCTGATGTAGGTGCTGCTGGTCACGGACATGTCGGGCCTTTCTCGGTGCATATCGGACGGGGAGTTCCCGCTGTGCATGCGGACCCGCGCTCGCCCGGGAACTCATCGCCGGCGGTTCCCGCGCGTGCGTAACCTGGTGGCATGTTGTTCGCATTCTCCGTGGCCCCCACCGTCAGCGACGCAGAGGACGGCTCGGTGAGCGAGGCGGTGGCCGCCGCGATCGGGGTCGTCCGCGCGTCGGGGATCCCGCACCGCACCGACTCCATGTTCACGACGCTCGAGGGCGAGTGGGATGAGTGCATGGCCGTGGTCAAGCGCGCATGCGACGCGGTCGCAGAGTACGGCCCGCGGGTGAGTCTGGTGCTCAAGGCGGACCTGCGCCCTGGCCGCACCGGAGAGCTTGACGGCAAGGTGGACAGGGTCGAGCGGCTGCTGGAGTGAGCACGGGGCGGATGAGAATCCCGGGTCACCCCATCCGGAACGCACGCACCGGTAGGGCCCGCTCGACGCCCGCCGCGGCACCGCCTTCCGTGGTGATCCCGGTGATCATCTCGCCGGGGGCCATGTGGCCGGGGAGCGCGGACAGGTACACCGTGTGCGCCTCCAGGGACGCGATGCCCTTGGCGACGGAACCCTCGCTGAGGGGGATGGCGTGCGCGGCGCCGGGGCCGGGGACGAGAAGCCACTTCGTAGACCAGGGCTCGAGCCCGTCTTCGGTGAGCTGGTCGCGGAAGATCCACGGATTGTCCGCGTCGCGGATCGCGTCGATGGTGGCGATGCCAGTGTGGCGGTGGTCCACGTGGTTGAGCCCCCAGCCGGGTTCCAGCTCCCAGGTCTGCCCCACGATGGCGTCCGGCCGGAACTCGCGGATGCGCCGTGCGATGGCTTCGCGCACGGTGTGGTCGGCAGGCACGAGCCCGTCAGGAAAGTCGAGGATGGTCAAGTCGTCCACGCCCACGATGGCGCAGGCGTCCCGCTGTTCTTCGGCGCGCAGGGGCCCGACCTCCTGCGGCAGCCTGTCGCGGATGCCGGCCTCGCCCGCGGTGAGTAGCAGGTAGGCGACCTCCACGCCGCGGGAGCTCCACTCGGCCACCACCGCCGAGCCCCCGTACTCCATGTCGTCGGGATGGGCGACGACGCACAGGACTCGGTGGAGGCCGGCGTCGTCGAAGACCTCGAGAGGCGTCTGCGGACCAGTCATGGGCTCAACATACAGGCGGGGCGGGTGCGTCGGCAGTGATCAGCGTGGCCGCTGCGGGACGCGCATGCGGAAGTACTCGTCACTGCGTGCACGGGACCAGCCACGTGACTCGCGCAGGCCCTCCGCGAGGGTCGCCAGGTAGGGCTCGCCGGGCGCGGTATGCGGAACGGTGGCACAGGCGTGCGATGCGGTGATGGTGAGCATCGGCGTGCCGTCGAGGCGGCCTACCTCGACGACGGTCTCGTAGTGCCCCGGTCCGGATGCGTGCCGCCCGCCGGGGAGCCCGGCGAGTACGACGGCCTCCAGCGGGTCGTCGGGCTGCGGCCGCCGGTGCATCTCCTGCGCGGCGATGTCGACGAACTGCCCCACGGTGACCAGGAAGGCCCGGGCCGGTGTGGGGCCGGCCGCGTCATGGTCGTAGAAGGCCATTCCGCCGCCCCACGTGCGCGATTCGCCCGCGAAGTAGACGCGCCCCGGGAGCGTGACGGCCGCGTCGCGCACCGGCGGGGTGCGGTCGCGTGCGCCCACGTGGTCCACGCGGCCGCCGCGGGGCCGGCCGCCCTCGAGGTAGCACCGCAGCCGGGCGGCGCTCATGTTCGAGCCGTAGCTGACGTACCAGATCAGATCCTGTGCCATCGTCGCCATTGTGCCCCGCCGGCCGCGACCTCGCGGGCACTGCCGAGCAGCGATGGCGCGCGGTGCGTCCCGCGCATCGGCCCCGGCGAGCGGGCGGCCGGGCGTAAGGTTCGACCATGGAACCTGGCTCGGGCGCTGATCCTGACCCGGGCGCTGGGCCGACCGGTCCCGAGCGGGTCATCGTGCTCGGCGGGGATCGGGTGCGGATCGGCCGCGGCACGGACAACGACGTGGTGATGGACGATCTGACCGTCTCCCACCGGCACGCCGAGCTGCGTCCGCGCCCGGGGGAGGGCTCCGGCATCTGCTACGAGATCGTCGACCTGCACACCGACGGCGGAACCTACCTCAACGGCGGCCCCGTGGATCGTGCTCTCGTCCGCGACGGCGACGTCATCGGTATCGGACATGCCACGTTCGTCCTCGACGGCACGCGCCTGGCGGAGTTCGACGACTCGGCCGGGGTGTGGCTGGAGGTCGAGGGGCTGGTGGTCACCGCCGCGGACGACGGGCACCGGCTGCTGGACTCCGTTTCCTTCCCCGTACCCGAACGCTGCCTGGTGGGCGTGATCGGGCCGAGCGGTGCGGGAAAATCAACGCTGCTCAGCGCCCTCACCGGCCAGTTGGACGTGGACGAGGGGCGCGTCCTCTACGACGGCCGCGATCTGCACCGCGACTATGCGGAACTGCGCCACCGCATCGGTGTCGTGCCGCAGCAGGACATCCTGCACGTGCATCTGCCGCTGCGCCGGGCACTGGGTTTCGCCGCCCGCCTGCGGTTCTCGCGTGACACCACAGCGGACGAGCGTGATGAACGGGTGGAGGCGGTGATCGCCGCTCTCGGCATCGCCGGCCGTGAAGAGCAGCGCATAGTCACGCTCTCCGGCGGCCAGCGCAAGCGGGTCAGCGTCGCGTTGGAGTTGCTGACGAAGCCGTCGCTGCTACTGCTGGACGAGCCGACGTCCGGGCTGGATCCGGGCATGGATCGGTCGATGATGATGCTCCTGGCAGAGCTGGCGCACGAGGGGCGCACGGTCATCGTGGTGACGCACAGCGTGCTCAACCTGCAGTTCTGCGACCGGCTGCTGGTGTTGGCGCCGGGCGGTCGGGTGGCGTATTACGGGCCCCCGGAACAGACGCTGCGTTTCCTCGGCTTCGACTCGTGGCCGGAGGCGTTCGACGCGTTCCAGAACGACGGGGCGCGCGACTGGGCGGGGGAGTACCACGGCTCGGAAATGCACACCGGCTACGTGAGCGGCCCCGGGGGGCGAGGGGAGGGCGACGCGATGGGCGCGCCGGAGCGCAGGCTCACGGTGCGCAGGTGGATCGGACTGGTCCGCACGCTCGTCACTCGTTATGCGGCGGCGATCGCGTCGGACCGGACGTTCCTCGCGATCATGGCGGTGCTGCCGATAGTGCTGGGCGCGATGGCGAGGGCACTGGCGGGCGGGGCCCTCGACGCGGAGCACACGGTGAACACGGTTCTCATCATCTGCGTCGGGGCAGTGCTTACGGGCACGGCCAACTCGGTGCGCGAGCTGGTCAAGGAGAGACCGATCTACCGCCGTGAACGCGCGGTGGGGTTGCCGCGGTCCGCGTATCTCACCTCCAAGGTGCTGGTGCTGGGGACGATCAGCGTCGTCCAGGCACTGGTGCTCACCGCGGTCGCCGTGGCCGGGGTGGACGTGGACCCGCGGGGCTTCGGCGGCGTGTGGGGGCAGGTGCGCCTGGAGCTGCTGATCGTCGCTGCGGCGCTGGCGTTCACCGCGATGATGGGCGGGCTGGTGGTGTCGGCCCTCGTGGGTCGCGAGGAGGTGACGATGCCGCTGCTGGTGCTCATCGCCATCGTGCAGGTGATCTTCTGTGGCGCGCTGCTGCCGTTGTATTCGATTCCCGGCCTGGCGGAGGTCTCCTGGTTCGTCCCGGCGCGGTGGGCGCTCGGCGCGATGGCCGGCACGCTGCACCTGCAGGAGCTCCTGCCCGGCAAGTTCGGCGAAGACCCGCTCTTCGCCTCCGACGTGGGCTCGTGGGTGATGGACGTGGGCATCCTCGCGGCGTTGTCGGTGACGGCGGGGGGCGTGGTGTACTGGTTGCTGCGCAGGCAGGAGCCTGCGGTGATGCGGCGCAGATGAGGCAGAAGATGCTGCCGGATCCGTGATCGAGGGGCTGATATGACGGACGTGAGCGCGGAGGATCTGCGGCACCTGCGCCGGTGCGTGCAGTTGGCGGCCGAGGCGGTGGACGCCGGCGACGAGCCGTTCGGGTCGGTGCTCGTCGGAGCGGACGGCGCGGTGCTCGCGGAGGACCGCAACAGGGTTTCGGGCGGCGACGCCACCCGGCATCCGGAGTTCGCGCTGGCCCGCTGGGCGGCGCGAAACCTGCCGGCGGCGCAGCGCGCCACGGCGACGGTGTACACCTCGGGCGAGCATTGCCCCATGTGCGCGGCCGCGCACGCCTGGGTGGGACTGGGGCGGATCGTCTTCGCCACGTCCGTCGGGCAGCTCGGCGGGTGGCTCGCCGAGCTGGGGGTGCCGGCGGCCCCCGTGGCGCCTCTGCCGATCGCGCAGGTGGCGCCGGGAGTCGACACCGTCGGCCCCGTGCAAGAGCTGGCAGGGGAGATCCGGGACCTGCACGCCCGCGCGCACGCGTGACCGTCCCGGAACAAGGGTCGGAAGTCGGCGGGACGCTGCTGAAGCCGCGTGTCGGGCGATAGTCTCGGCGCATGCGTTCGCCGATCCACGACTACCTGACCGAGCTCCTGCAATCGTGCGCGGCCGTCGGAGGCGGCGCGCCCGCCTCGTACATCCCCGAGCTCGCCGAGGCGGACCCGACGTTGTTCGGGGTCGGCCTTTCCGCAGTGGACGGCGCCGTGTACTGCGCGGGAGACGCGGACGTGGAGTTCACGATCCAATCGATCTCCAAGCCGTTCGTCTATGGTTTCGCGCTCGAGGACCTGGGCCCGGAGACGGTGTGGGAGGCGGTGGACGTGGAGCCGTCGGGCGATGCGTTCAACGAGCTGTCGCTGGAGCCGGAGACCGGCCGTCCGATGAACCCCATGATCAATGCCGGTGCGCTGGCCACCCACGCGCTGCTGCTCCCCGGCGGCGGGGTGGACGCGCGGGTGGAGCGGATCCGCGCCGGGCTGTCCGCTCTTGCGGGGCGTGAGCTGGAGATCGACGAGCAGGTCTACCACTCCGAGATGGAGACCGCGTACCGCAATCGTGCGCTGGCCAACATGCTGCGCAGCGCGGGCAACGTGGATCTGGAGCCGCTGCAGCTGGTCCGCGGCTACACCCGGCAGTGCGCGGTGCGGGTGACGACCCGTGACCTGGCGATCATGGCCGCGACGCTGTCGAATGGCGGGGTGCAGCCCAGGACGGGCGAACGGGTGTTCTCGGCGCGCGTGGTGCGCCAGGTGCTCACGGTCATGACGACCTGCGGGATGTACGACTCTGCCGGTGATTGGCTCTCGACCGTGGGGATCCCGGCGAAGAGCGGCGTGGGCGGCGGCATCATCGGAGTGCTGCCCGGCCAGGCGGGGATCGCGACGTTCTCGCCGCCGCTGGATACGCACGGCAACAGCGTGCGGGGGATCGGCGTGTTCGAGCGGATGACCGAGGACATGGGCCTGCACCTGATGTCGGTTCCGCCGCCGGCCCGCTCGGTGCTGCGCGACGACGGCGAGGTCACGGCGGCCGACGGCGGCCGGGTGGGCATCTATGCGCTGCAGGGCGCCATCCAGTTCGCCGGCGCCGAGTGGATCGCGCGGCACCTTGAACAGTTCCCGCCGGAGTCGCCGACGGTGGCCTGGGATCTCTCGCGCGCATACTCCGTCAACAAGGTGGCGCGCAGGCTGCTGCTGGAGATCGCCCGCGGGCTCGAGGACGACGGCCGCACCGTCGTGCTGATCGACCCGGACGGAGTGATCGCGGACCCGGTGATCGGCGACGGGCGGCGGCTGCGCGTGGTGGATTCGCTCGCGGGGATCGTGGGGGAGGAGGCCCTGCGCGTGCCGGCCTTTTACACGAGCCCCAGCGTGGACACTCCGACACCCGACGTCACCACGGTGGAATAGCCGGGGGATCGCACGGCGCGCCGCCGAGGAATGACGAGGGCCTCCGCCGGTTTCGGAATTCGGCCCGGCGGGCCGTGCCCCGTGGGTAGCATCGGCGGCGTGAAGTGGAAGCGCGCCGCACGGCCCTCCGCCCGCGGCGGGACGGATGCGGCTCCCGGCCGGCGCCCCGCCCGCGTGCTGGTGTACAGCAGCGACCACTCCACGCGCGCCGCGGTCGTGGATGCGATCGGCACCCGGCCGTCGCCCAACCTGCCCGAGGTGGCGTTCCTTGAGGTCGCCACAGCACCCATGGTGCTCCGGTACCTGGACGCGGGCGGCATCGACGTGGTGATCCTCGACGGCGAGGCGTCGCCGGCAGGCGGGCTCGGCCTGGCGCGTCAGCTCAAAGATGAGATCGATCAGTGTCCGCCCGTGCTGGTGTTGCTGGGGCGACGTGCCGATGCATGGCTCGCCGAGTGGTCGCATGCGGAGGCGGCAGTGGTGCACCCGCTGGACCCGTTCGACGTCGCGGATGAGGCGCTGCGTCTGCTCCGCTCGATGGTCGGTTCCGAGGCCGGCTGATCCGGCGCCCCCCACACGCCGTGCCGTGGAAAACGAAACACGTCGGCAGGGTTCGTGAGTAGGGTGAGTTCCACGTCACAGAAGAGTCCTGGGTCACAGGGCTGATCCGCATCCCGCGCAATCCTGTCCGTGCGGACGCGGATCCGCTCAGGGGATGAATTCGAGTGCGGCATAGGCGTTTCCGGTGGGTTGCGGCGGAGCGAGAGGAGCTGTCGGACGATGAACGCATACGTGCCGATCTTCGTGATCGGGGCCATCGCGCTCGCCTTCGCGGTGTTCTCGGTGGGCGTGGCGTCCTTCATCGGCCCGCGGCGCTACAACCGGGCCAAGCTGGAGGCCTACGAGTGCGGCATCGACCCCCTCGCGCACCAGTCGGGCGAGCCGGGCGCGGCGGCCGGCCAGCGGGTGTCGGTGAAGTTCTATCTGACGGCCATGCTCTTCATCATCTTCGACATCGAGATCGTCTTCCTCTACCCGTGGGCGGTGCACTTCGACGCGCTCGGGTACTTCGGGCTCGCCGCGATGGCGCTGTTCGTCGTCAACGTCTCGGTGGCTTACGCGTACGAATGGCGGCGCGGAGGGCTCAAGTGGGCGTGAGCGGAACGGGAAAGGACGGAGGCGTCGGCTGATGGGACTCGAGGAACAGTTGCCCAGCGGAATCCTGTTGTCGACCGTCGAGGCGGTGGCGGGCTATGCGCGCAAGGGCTCGCTGTGGCCGGCGACGTTCGGGCTGGCGTGCTGCGCCATCGAGATGATGGGCACCGCGGCCGGCCGCTTCGACATCGCCCGCTTCGGCATGGAGCCGTTCCGTGCATCGCCCCGGCAAGCGGACCTGATGATCGTCGCCGGGCGGGTCAGCCAGAAGATGGCCCCGGTGCTCCGGCAGGTGTACGACCAGATGCCCGAGCCCAAGTGGGTGCTGTCGATGGGCGTGTGCGCCTCGTCGGGCGGGATGTTCAACAACTACGCCATCGTGCAGGGCGTCGACCACGTGGTTCCCGTCGACATCTACCTGCCGGGCTGCCCGCCGCGCCCCGAGATGCTGCTCAACGCCATCATCACGCTGCACGAGCAGATCGGCCGCATGCCGTTGGGCGTCCACCGCGAGCAAGCGGTGCGGGCCGCAGAGGAGGCGGCGCTCGCCTCGCCCACCACGCTCGACCTGAAGGGAAAGCTGCGTTGACCGGCGGGCGGCTGCCGGGCGGCGCGACCGGCGGAGGCATCGGGGCCGAACGCCGCGGACTGTTCGGCGTGCGCGGGTCCGGCGACACCTCCGGCTACGGGCGGTTGGTGCGCAGGGTGCCGGCGCCGCCCGCGGCCCGGCGCCCGTACGGCCGGTGGTTCGACGACGCGGCCGATGCGCTCGCCGCGGGTCTCGAGCATGTGGGAGGCGCCTTCGACGACGCGGTGGAGGCCGTGACGACGGTGTTCGACGAGCTGACGTTGTACGTGCGCCGCGATCACCTGCCGCTGGTGGCGCAGCTGCTGCGGGACGACCCGGCCCTGCGGTTCGAGCTGTGCTTGGGAGTGTCCGGCGTGCATCACCCGGAGCAGGCAGGGCGAGAGCTGCACGCCGTGTACCACCTGTTGTCCATCACTCTGGGCCGGCGGGTGCGCCTGGAGGTGGAGGCGCCCGATTCCGACCCGCACGTGCCCACGCTGACGGGCGTCTATCCCACCACCGACTGGCACGAACGCGAGACCTACGACTTCTTCGGCCTGATCTTCGACGGGCACCCCGCCCTGACCCGGATCGAGATGCCCGACGACTGGGAGGGGTACCCGCAGCGCAAGGACTACCCGCTGGGCGGCATCCCCGTCGAATACCACGGCGCGCAGATCCCGCCGCCCGAGTCGAGGAGGTCCTACAACTGATGTCCGACGGGGCGACCACGCACAGGTCCGGTCCTTTCACGTCCGCCGGCGGGGACTGGGACGAGGTGGCGAACGCGATCCGCGACTCCGGCGACGAGCACATCGTGGTGAACATGGGCCCACAGCACCCGTCCACGCACGGCGTGCTGCGGCTGATCCTCGAGCTCGACGGTGAGACGGTCGTGGAGGCGCGGTGCGGTATCGGGTACCTGCACACCGGAATCGAGAAGAACCTCGAGTTCCGGAACTGGACCCAGGGCGTCACCTTCGTCACCCGCATGGACTACCTGTCGCCGCTGTTCAATGAGGCCGCCTACTGCCTGGGGGTGGAGAAGCTCCTCGGCGTCTCCGGCGACATCCCCGAGCGCGCGAACGTGCTGCGGGTGCTGCTCATGGAGCTCAACCGGATCTCCTCGCACATGGTGGCGCTGGGCACCGCGGGCATGGAGATGGGCGCGGTGACGGTCATGGTCTTCGGGTTCCGTGAACGCGAGCTGGTCATGGACGTCTTCGAGGAGATCACCGGCCTGCGGATGAACCACAACTACATCCGCCCGGGCGGGGTCGGCCGGGACATGCCGGAATCCGCAGTGCCCCTGATCCGCCGGCTCATAGAGACGCTTCCCGGCCGGATCGATCAGCTCGAGAAGCTGCTTACCGACAATCCCATCTGGCGCGGCCGCAACGAGGGCATCGGATACCTGGACCTGGCCGGGTGCATGGCGCTCGGCATCACCGGGCCGGTGCTGCGGTCGACGGGGCTGCCGCACGACCTCCGCCGCAGCGAGCCCTACTGCGGGTACGAGGACTACGAGTTCGAGACGGTGACCGACCGCGGCTGCGACTGCTTCGGCCGGTACCTGATCCGCATCGGCGAGATGCGCGAGTCGCTCAAGATCATCGAGCAGTGCCTGGACCGACTGCGCCCGGGGCCGGTGATGATCGAGGACAAGAAGCTGGCGTGGCCCGCCGACCTGCAGGTGGGCGACGACGGCATCGGCCAGTCCCGCGAGCACGTGCGGCACATCATGGAGTCGTCGATGGAGGGCCTGATCCACCATTTCAAACTGGTGACGGAGGGGTTCCGGGTTCCCGCGGGGCAGGTGTACACGGCGGTGGAGTCGCCGCGCGGCGAGCTGGGCGTGCACATGGTCTCCGACGGCGGCTCCCGCCCGTACCGGGTGCACTTCCGCGACCCGTCGTTCACCAATCTCCAAGCGGTGGCGGCGATGTGCGAAGGCGGGATGGTCTCCGACGTCATCGCATCCGTCGCCAGCATCGATCCGGTGATGGGGGGTGTGGACCGATGACGATCCAGCACCGGTCCTACGTGGACCGTTCCGGGGCCGCGGCGCCGGCGGGCGCCGCGGCCCCGGAACGCAGCTCCTATGCCAGCGGCTCCGCGCCGATGAGCGGGCCGGTGCCCGTCCGTATCGGGCGCGCGGCCTCCGAGGACGGCCGGCTGGTCAAGCCGGGTGCGCGCGAAAGCTACGACGCGGACACCCTGCAGCGGCTCGACGAGGACGCCGCGACGATCATCGCCCGCTACGCCGACCCTTCCGCCGCGGACCCAGAGGGCGGCATCGTGCCCGAGCGTTCGGCGCTCATCCCACTGCTGCACCTGGTCCAGTCCCAGGACGGCTACCTCACGCCGGCGGGCATCGAGTTCTGCGCGCGTCACCTGAGTCTGACCACGGCGGAGGTCACCGCGGTGGCGAGCTTCTACTCGATGTACCGCCGCAACCCCACCGGCACCTATCACGTGGGCGTGTGCACCAACGCGCTGTGCGCCACGCTGGGCGGCGACGAGATCCTCGCGGCACTGCGGCGGCACCTCGGAGTAGGCGTGGGCCCTGACGACACCACGGACGACGGCGCCGTCACCGTCGAACCCATCGAATGCAACGCGGCCTGCGATTTCGCCCCCGTGATGATGGTCAACTGGGAGTTTTTCGACGACCAGACGCCGCGGTCCGCGATCGACGTGGTCGACAGGCTCCGTGCGGGCGAGACCGTGACCCCTACGCGCGGTGCGCGGCTGGGCGACTTCCGCGCCACCTGCCGCACGCTCGCCGGGTTCGACGATGAGCGGCCCGGCGCCCTCGCGGCGGGCGGCGCCGCCGGGCACGCGTCCGTGGCCGGGCTCCGGCTGACCAGCGGCGGCGACGGTGCAGGGACGACGAGCCTGACGCCGGTGCTCAGCGAGGGCTGGGACGACGAGGCCCCGTGGACGCTGGACGGCTACCGGGAGCGCGGGGGGTATGAGGGCCTGCGCGCCGCCCTGGCGATGACGCCCGACGAGGTCGTCACGACGGTGAGCGACTCGGGCCTCCGCGGGCGCGGCGGCGCGGGGTTCCCCACCGGCCGCAAGTGGTCGTTCATCCCCCAGGGCCCCGGCCCGGACGGCCGCACCAAGCCGCATTACCTGGTGGTCAACGCCGACGAGTCCGAGCCGGGCACGTGCAAGGACATTCCGATGATGCTGGCCAACCCGCATGCCCTGGTGGAGGGGGCGGTCATCTCCTGCTACGCGTTCCGCGCGCAGCGCGCGATCATCTATCTGCGCGGCGAGGTGGTGCCGGTGCTGCGCCGCCTGCGGGCGGCCGTAGACGAGGCCTACCGGGCCGGATATCTCGGCCGCGACATCCTCGGCAGCGGCTTCGACCTGGAGCTGATGGTGCACGCCGGTGCCGGCGCGTACATCTGCGGCGAGGAGACCGCACTGCTCGACTCGCTCGAGGGCAAGCGCGGCCAACCGCGGCTGCGCCCGCCGTTCCCCGCCGTGGAGGGGTTGTACGCGTGCCCCACCGTCGTCAACAACGCCGAGTCCATCGCGTCGGTACCGGCGATCCTGCGCCGCGGCGTCGACTGGTTCCGTTCCATGGGCAGCGAGAAGTCGCCCGGCTTCACGCTGTACTCGTTGTCCGGCCACGTGGTGCGGCCGGGGCAATACGAGGCGCCGATGGGCATCACCCTGCGCGAGTTGCTCGACTACGCGGGCGGCGTTCGGGAAGGCCGCCGGCTCAAGTTCTTCACCCCTGGAGGATCGTCCACGCCGATCCTCACCGCCGAACACCTGGACCTGCCGCTGGACTACGAGGGCATGGCGGCGGCCGGTTCGATGCTGGGCACCAAGGCGCTGCAGATCTTCGACGACACCACGTGCGTGCTGCGCACCGTCCTGCGCTGGTCGGAGTTCTACAAACACGAGTCCTGCGGCAAGTGCACGCCGTGCCGGGAGGGCACCTATTGGCTGGTGCAGCTGATGGAGCGGCTCGAGGCCGGACGCGGCACGGAGGAGGACCTGGACACTTTGCTGGACCTGTCCGACAACATCCTCGGCCGCGCGTTCTGCGCGCTGGGCGACGGCGCCACCAGCCCCATCACCTCGTCGATCCAGTATTTCCGGGACGAGTACATCGCACACCTCACGCACGGCGGTTGCCCGTACGACCCGGCCGACGCGACGGTCTACGGCGGGGGTGACCGGGCATGACGGCACCACACGACGGCGCGGGCGGCGCAGCCCGCACTCCCATGGTCACCTTCACCATCGACGGCCGCGAGCTGACTGTGCCGAAGGGCACGCTGGTGATCCGCGCGGCCGAGAGCATCGGGGTCGAGATCCCGCGGTTCTGCGACCACCCGCTCCTGGACCCGGTCGGGGCCTGCCGCCAATGCTTGGTGGAGGTGGAGGGGCAGCGCAAACCACTCGCGTCGTGCACCACCGTGGCCACCGACGGCATGGTGGTGCACACGCAGGAGACCTCGCCGGTGGCGGACAAGGCGCAGCGCGGGGTGATCGAGTTCCTACTGATCAACCACCCGCTGGACTGTCCGGTCTGCGACAAGGGCGGCGAGTGCCCGCTGCAGAACCAGGCGCTGGAGCACGGCGACCCGGAGACCCGCTTCGGCCTGGTCAAGCGCGAGTATCCGAAGCCGATCAACCTGTCCGCACAAATCCTCCTGGACCGCGAACGCTGCGTGCTGTGCGCACGGTGCACGCGGTTCTCCGAACAAATCGCGGGCGACCCGTTCATCGACATGCTCGAACGGGGTGCGCTGCAGCAGGTGGGGGTGTACGGCAAGCAGCCGCTGGAGTCGTACTTCTCCGGCAACACCGTGCAGATCTGCCCCGTCGGGGCGCTCACCGACGTGGACTACCGATTCCGGTCGCGCCCCTTCGACCTCGTGTCCACGCCGTCGGCGTGCGAACACTGCGCGTCGGGCTGCGCGCAGCGCACCGACCACCGGCGCGGCACCGTCCTGCGCCGGTACGCCGGCGAGGACCCGGACGTCAACGAGGAATGGAACTGCGACAAGGGCCGGTTCGCCTTCGCCTACACCGCGGAGCCGAACAGGATCACCGTCCCGTTGGTGCGCGGAGACGACGGAGAACCGGCCCCCGCCTCCTGGCCGGCGGCAGTGCGCGCCGCGGCCCGGGGCCTCGCAGAGGCGGCGGCCCCGGGCGTGCTCGTGGGCGGGCGCAGCACGTGGGAGGACGCCTACGCCTACGCCAAGTTCGCCCGGGTGGTGCTGGGCACCGACGACATCGACCACAGGGTGCGCGTGCACAGCGACGAGGAGGCGGGCTTCCTGGCGCAATGCGTCGCCGGACGCCGACTCGAGGTCACCTACGCCGACCTGGCCGCGGCACCCGTGGTGGTGCTCGCGGGCTTCGAGCCGGAAGAGGAATCGCCCATCGTGTACCTGCGGCTGCGCAAGGCGGCCCGCACGCGGCGCATGCCGGTCTACTCGCTCGCGCCGTTCGCCTCGGCCGGGCTGCGGAGGATGAACGGGCGGCTGCTCGAGACGGTCCCCGGCCACGAACCCGTCGTGCTCGACGGCATCGCGGCGGGCGCCTATGACGATGTCGGCACGCTGCTGCGCCGCCCGGGAGCTGTGATCCTCGCCGGCGAGCGGCTGGCGTCGGCGAAGGGCGCCTTCACCGCCGCCCGTCGTCTGGCCGATGCCACGGGCGCGCGTCTCGCGTGGATACCGCGGCGCGCGGGTGAACGCGGCGGCGTCGAGGCGGGAACCATGCCGGGGTTGCTCCCAGGCGGCCGTCGGCTGGCCGAGCCCGAACACCGCCGGCGGGTGGCGGAGACGTGGGGAATCCCCGATCTTCCCGCCGGTCCGGGCCGGGACACGGCCGGGATCCTCGCAGCGGTACACGCCGGCGACGTCGACGCGCTGCTGGTGGGCGGCGTGGACCCCGACGACCTGCCGGACGCGCGGGGCGCGCGTGGGGCGCTGGCGCGGTGCGGATTCGTGGTGAGCCTGGAAATGCGGCGCACCGCGGTGACCGACGCCGCGAACGTGGTGCTGCCAGTCGCGCCCGTGCAGAACAAGGCGGGAACGTTCCTCGATTGGGAGGGCCGCGGCCGGCCCTTCGACGCGGCGCTTCCGGAGCCGGGACTGCTCTCCGACCTGCGGATCCTGCACGTCCTCGCCGGCCGGATGGGTGTCGATCTGGGACTGCCTCACCTGGATGCCGCGCGCGCCGAGATCGCGTACCTGGGCACCGCTGCGCAGGGCAACGGGAAGCAGGGCTCTGCGGGGCCTGGGGCCGGCCCGTCGACCACTGCGCGGGCGAGTGGGGACGGGGCCGGGCGTGGAGTCGGCGCGCCGGCAGCCGGTCAGGCGGTGCTGTCGACGTGGCGGATGCTGCTCGACCGGGGAGCGATGCAGGACGGGCGCCCCAACCTCGCAGCCACCGCACGCCGGCCGGTGGTCCGATTGTCTGCGGCCACGGCGCAGGAGATAGGCGCGTCCGACGGCGGTGCGGTGACGGTGACGACGCCGCGGGGTGCGGTGACACTGCCGTTGGTGGTGACCGCGATGCCCGACCGCACCGTATGGCTGCCGATGAACTCGCCCGGCAGCGCCGTCTACTCCGTGCTGGGCGCAGCGTCCGGCAGCGTCGTCGGGATCGAGAGGGGTGGTGCGGGGTGACCATCGCGACCATGACCGCAGACGCAGCGCGGGTGCGCGCGGCGGACCAGTTCACCGACCTGTCCGACTTCGGCCGCGACCCCTGGTGGCTGATCCTCGCCAAGGCGATCGTCGTCTTCGCGTTCCTGGTGCTCACCGTGCTGGTGGCCATCCTTATCGAGCGCAAGATCATGGCCTACATGCAAAACCGGGTGGGCCCCAACCGCTGGGGCCCGTGGGGTTCTCTGCAGAGCCTTGTCGACGGCGTCAAGCTCGCACTCAAGGAGGGCATCGTCCCGGTGATGGTGGACCGGCCGGTGTACTTCCTGGCGCCGATCATCGCCGTGGTGCCGGCCATCATGGCGTTCGCGGTGATCCCCTTCGGCCCCGAGGTATCGGTGTTCGGGCACAGCACGCCGCTGCAGCTCACCGACCTGCCGGTGGCCGTCCTCTACATCCTCGCCGTCACGTCGGTGGGCGTCTACGGGATCGTCCTCGCCGGGTGGTCGTCCGGATCCACCTATCCGCTGCTGGGCGGGCTGCGCTCGACGGCGCAGGTCATCTCGTACGAGATCGCGATGGGGCTCACCTTCGCGGCGGTCTTCCTCGCCGCGGGCACGCTGTCGACGTCCGGGATCGTCGCCGCGCAGGGGCGCTTCTGGTATGTGCTGTTGCTGTTCCCGTCGTTCGTGATCTACCTGGTGTCCATGGTGGGGGAGACCAACCGTGCGCCGTTCGACCTGCCCGAAGCAGAGGGGGAGCTGGTCGGCGGCTTCCACACCGAGTACTCGTCGTTGCGCTTCGCGATGTTCATGCTGGCCGAGTACATCAACATGACCACCGTCTCGGCGCTGGCGATCACGATGTTCCTGGGCGGCTGGCAGGCGCCGTGGCCGCTGAGCCTATGGGCCGGCGCCGACAGCGGCTGGTGGCCCGTGCTCTGGTTCGTCATCAAGATCTGGCTGCTTCTGTTCCTGTTCATCTGGCTGCGGTCCACCCTGCCCCGGTTCCGCTACGACCAGTTCATGAACCTGGGCTGGAAGGTCCTCATCCCCGCGGCGCTGCTGTGGGTCATGCTCGTCGCTTTCTACCGGGCGCTGCGGGACGACGGCAAGGACGGAGCGGCGATTGCGCTCATCGTGTGCGGTATCGCGATAGCGATCGCCGTCGTCGTCGGAGTGCGCAGGCACTATGCGGCCGCGCGGGCGGAGGTGCGGGCGGGTGGACCACCGGAGCCGGCGGGTTTCGATGCGGCGTCCGGCGGCTTCCCCGTGCCGCCGCTGCCCGAACAGCGCGGCGAACGTGCCCTGACCGGTCGAGCCGAGGGCGGTGTGGACGCCGGCAGGGACCCGGGCGGCGGGGGACCAGGCGACGGGGGCTCCGAGAACCGGAAGGAGAGCAGCGATGTCTGACCTGGGCGGGATGTTCGAGGGCCTCGGCGTCACCTTCGCGACGATGTTCGCGGAGCCGAACACCGAGTTCTATCCGGAGGAGAAGCGCACGCTGGCCGCCGGGTACCACGGCAGCCACCAGCTCAACCGGTACCCGGACGGGCTGGAGAAGTGCATCGGCTGCGAGCTGTGCGCGTGGGCGTGCCCGGCCGACGCGATCTACGTGGAGGGCTCCGACAACACCGACGAGGAGCGCTACTCGCCGGGCGAGCGTTACGGCAGCGTGTACCAGATCAACTATCTGCGCTGCATCGGGTGCGGGCTGTGCGTCGAGGCGTGTCCCACGCGCGCGCTGACGATGATCGCCGATTACGAGATGGCCGACACCGATCGGGGTGCCCTCATCTACGACAAGGACCGTCTGTTGGCGCCGCTCGAGGAGGGCATGGAGCAGCCGCCGCACCCGATGGCCCCCGGCGCGACGGACGAGGACTATTACCGCGGTGCCGTCGGCCCCGTGGACGGTCCGCAGGAGCAGCGGTGACCCCCGGGCAGGCCGCGGCGCTCGCCGCAGGGACGGGCGGCGCCGGATCGCCGGCAGGTGACGTCGCGGCCACGACCTCCACGGGCGAGGCGGTGCTGTTCTGGCTACTCGCCTCCGTCGCGGTGATCGCCGCGCTGGGCGTCGTGGCGTCCCCGCGTGCCGTCTACTCGGCGCTGTTCCTGGCGTTGACGATGATCATCATGGCCGTGTTCTACATCGCCCAGGGGGCGCTGTTCCTGGGCGTGGTCCAGGTGGTCGTGTACACGGGCGCGGTGATGATGCTGTTCTTGTTCGTGCTCATGCTCGTCGGCATCTCGTCCGAGGAATCGCTGGTGGAGACGCTGAAAGGGCAGCGCGTGGTGTCGATCCTGGTGGGGATCGGCTTCGGGGCGCTGCTGGTCGGCGGCATCGGTCACGCCGTCGCCGCCATGGGGCCGGGCGGCACCGGGGCGCCCGGCCCGGACGGTGACGGGCACGTCGACGCACTCGCGGAGCTCATCTTCGATCGCTATCTCTGGGCCTTCGAGCTCACCGGGGCGCTGCTCATCACCGCGACGGTGGGCGCGATGATCCTGGCCCACCGTGAGCAGATCGGCCCCGTACGCACGCAGCGCGAACGCTCACGCGAGCGGATCCGCACTGGGCGGCACGTGACACCCATGCCCCCGCCCGGCGTTTACGCACGCAACAACGCCGTCGACTCGCCGGCCCGGCTTCCCGACGGAACCTACTCGACGCTGTCGGTCAGCCCGGCCCTGCGGGCCGGGCACACGATCGTCGGCCCGCGCCCCGGCGTCGAGGCGGGCTCCGCGGCACCCCCTCCCACATCTTCCGGAACATCCTCCGGCACAGCGCAGGCGGTGGACGGCGGGACGCAGGCGCTGGACGATGGGGACCCGGACGATGGAGGACGGGGGCCGGCCTCATGAACCCCGACAACTACCTGTACCTGGCCGCCATCCTGTTCACGATCGGCGCGGTGGGCGTACTTGTACGGCGCAACGCCCTGGTCGTGTTCATGTGCATCGAGCTCATGCTCAACTCCGCCAATCTCGCGTTCGTGACGTTCTCGCGCAGGCTGGGCAGCCTCGACGGGCAGGTGCTGGCCTTCTTCACCATGGTCGTCGCGGCGGCCGAGGTGGTGGTGGGCCTGGCGATCATCATGACCGTGTTCCGGACGCGCCGCAGCACGTCCGTCGACGAGGCCGACGAGCTGAGGGGGTGACGGCGCGATGACGGTGATGGACTCCGCGTCCGGCCACGGCGCGGCGGTGGCCGCGGACATGGCCGGCGGCGCCGCGTCGGTGCTGTGGCTGGTGCCCGCGCTGCCGGCGGCAGGCGCGCTGCTGCTGCTCGTGGTGGGCCGGCGCAGCGACCGATGGGGCCACCTGCTCGGCTGCGCCACGGCGCTCGCGGCATTCGGGCTGGGCCTCGCATTGTGGTCGCAGATGCTCGGCCAGGATGCGGCGGCGCGGACGGCGGACAAGGACCTGTTCAGTTGGGTGCCGGTGGGGGATTTCCACGTCGACTTCGGACTGCTGCTCGACCCGCTGTCGCTGTGCTTCGTCCTGCTCATCACGGGCGTGGGATCGTTGATCCACATTTACTCGATCGGCTACATGGCGCACGGCCCCGACCCGGCCGGCCGCTTCGCCGGGGACGCGCCGGGGCGGCGGCTGTTCTTCGCCTACCTCAACCTGTTCCTGGCCGCGATGCTCGTACTCGTGCTCTCCGACAACTACCTGGGGCTCTACCTGGGCTGGGAGGGGGTGGGCCTGGCCTCCTACCTGCTCATCGGATTCTGGCAGTACCGGCCCACCGCGGCCACCGCGGCCAAGAAGGCGTTCGTGGTCAACCGCGTCGGCGACATGGGGATGGTCATCGCCATGATGATCATGTTCGCCGTGGTCGGATCGGTCGGCTTCGGCGACGTGTTCGGGGCGGCCGGCGCCATGGGTGAGGGCACGCTCAACGCGATCGGCCTGATGCTCGTGGTGGCCGCGTGCGCGAAGTCCGCCCAGGTGCCGTTGCAGTCCTGGCTCGGTGACGCGATGGAGGGCCCCACGCCGGTCTCGGCGCTGATCCACGCTGCGACGATGGTGACGGCAGGCGTGTATCTCATCGTGCGTTCCGGTCCGATCTTCGACCTCGCCGAGGGTGCTCGTACCGCGGTGCTCGTGGTCGGGACGGTGACGGTGCTCTTCGGCGCCGTGATCGGCTGCGCCAAGGACGACATCAAAAAGGCGCTCGCGGCGTCGACGATGAGCCAGATCGGATACATGGTCCTGGCCGCGGGGCTGGGGCCGGCCGGATACGCGTTCGCCATCCTGCACCTGCTCACGCACGGCTTCTTCAAGGCCGGGCTGTTCATGGGCGCCGGGTCGGTGATGCACGGGATGCACGACGAGGTGGACATGCGCCGGCTCGGCGGACTGCGCAGCGTAATGCC
This sequence comes from Tomitella cavernea, assembly GCF_016599145.1. GTDB lineage: Bacteria > Actinomycetota > Actinomycetes > Mycobacteriales > Mycobacteriaceae > Tomitella > Tomitella cavernae. The sequence continues at coordinate 18,457 of NZ_JAENKO010000025.1, read as the reverse complement.
GATCACGTTCATCACCTTCGGGCTCGGGTACCTGGCGATCATCGGGATACCTCCGCTGTCCGGGTTCTTCTCGAAGGACAAGATCATCGAGGCCGCCTTCGCCCACGGCGGCGCGGCGGGCACGGCGCTGGGCGCAGCGGCGATCGTGGGTGCCGGGCTCACCGCCTTCTATATGACGCGCGTGATGCTCATGACGTTCTTCGGTGAGCGGCGCTGGCAGCCCACGCTCGAAGAGTCCACAGGCGAGGTGAGCATGCCCGAGCCGGAGGAGGCGCCGTCGTCGATGACCGTGCCGATGATCGTGCTGGCCCTCGGGTCGATCTTCGCGGGCGGCCTGCTCACCATCGGCGACCGCTTGGAGCACTGGCTCGAACCGGTGGTGGGCGCCGCGCACAGCGCGCCGCCGATCCCGGTCTGGGCGATCACGGTCATCACGCTGGCCGTCGTGCTCGTCGGCGTCGGAGCCGCCTACCGCGCCTACGCGATGCGGTCGGTCCCCGCGACCGCGCCCGGCGACGTCTCCGTGCTGACGACTGCGGCCCGCAAGGACCTCTACGGCGACGCGTTCAACGAGGGCGTGTTCATGCGGCCCGGCGCGGCGCTCACCGATTCCCTCACCGTGGTCGAGCACGACGGGATCGACAGGTTCGTCGACGCGTGCGCGGCAGCCGCCTTGGCGCTGTCCCGCGCGGCCCGCAGGGTGCAGACGGGGTTTGTACGCAGTTACGCGCTCACCATGTTCGCGGGCGTCGCGATAGTGCTGGCCATCGTCGTGCTGGGGAGGGCGTGGTGAACGGATTCCCCTGGCTCACGCTCCTGTGGGCGCTGCCTGCGGCCGGCGCGTTCGGCGTGTTCGCGGTGCCCCGCGGGCGGCCCGCCGTGGCGAAGGCAGTGGCGCTGGCGGTCGCGGTGGCGACGTTCGCGGTGGCCGTGGTCCTGGTGGTGGGCTTCGACGCCGGCGGGGCGCGCTACCAGTTCGTCGAGCAGCACCAGTGGATCCGCTCGCTCGGGGTGGGCTACCACCTGGGCCTCGACGGTATCGGCCTGGCGCTGGTGCTGCTCACCGCAGTGCTGGTGCCGCTTCTGCTGCTCGCCGGCTGGCACGACCCGGGCGGGGGCGGCCGTCGGGCGCACACCTACGTGGCGCTGGTGCTGGCGACCACGGCCATGGTGATGATCTCCTTCACCGCGCTGGACGTGTTCCTGTTCTATGTGGTGTTCGAAGCGATGCTGATGCCGCTGTATTTTCTTATCGGCGGCTACGGGCAGGACGCACGCGAGGCCGGCGCGCGGTCGCGCGCCGCCGTGCGCTTCCTGCTGTACAACCTGCTGGGCGGGCTGATCATGTTGGCGGCGGTGATCGGGCTGTACGTGGCCACGGCGGGCGACGACAGCCCGTTCGCCTCCGGGACATTCGACCTGCCTGCCATCGCGCGGGCGGTCTCCTCGGGGGATCTGGCGATCTCCGCCCCGGTGGCCAACGCGCTGTTCCTGGGCTTCATGTTCGCGTTCGCGGTCAAGGCGCCGCTGTGGCCGTTGCACACGTGGCTACCGGACGCCGCCGTCTACACCACGCCCACCGTCGCGGTGCTGATGATGGCGGTGGTCGACAAGGTCGGCACCTTCGCGATGCTCCGCTTCGCCGTCGAGCTGTTCCCCGACGCGGCACGGACCTTCGCTCCGTGGATCGTCGGGCTCTCGGTGGTGGCGGTGGTCTACGGCGCGATGCTCGCCATCGGGCAGCGCGACGTGATGCGCCTGATCGCCTACACCTCGATCTCCCACTTCGGCTTCATCATTCTGGGCATTTTCGCGCTCACCAGCCAGGGGCAGTCCGGCTCCACGCTGTACATGGTCAACCACGGCCTCTCGACAGCGGCGTTGTTCCTCATCGCCGGGTTCCTCGTCACCCGCCGGGGCACGCGCACCATCGCAGCGTACGGCGGCATCCAACGGGTGGCGCCCGTGCTCGCGGGGACCTTCCTCGTGGCGGGGATGGCGACGCTGTCGCTGCCAGGGTTGGCGCCGTTCATCAGCGAGTTCCTGGTGCTCATCGGCACCTACACGCGGTACGGTGCCGCGGCGATCATCGCGACGGCGGCGCTGGTGCTGTCCGCCGTCTACATCCTTTGGCTATACCAACGCGTCATGGGGGGCAGGACGGACGACGGCAACAGGCACATCCGCGACCTGCGGCCCAGGGAGATCGTCGCGGTCGCGCCGCTGATCGTGCTACTGCTGGTGCTGGGGCTCTACCCCAAGCCGATCCTCGACGTGATCGATCCGGCGGTGGAGTCCACACTCACGTCGGTGCACTCGTCCGATCCACCGCCGACGGTGCGCGGCGGTGTGCCCGCGGTGGCCGAGGCGCCGGGCGGCGGACCGGCCGGTGCGGAAGGGGGGCATCCGTGAACCCGGCGGACCTGCTCGCGGCGCAGCCGGCGCCGCACATCGACTACGCGGCGCTCTCGCCGATGATCGTGGTGTTCGCCGCCGCAGTGGTGGGCGTGCTGATGGAGGCGTTCTCGCCCCACCGCGGACGGTTCACGGCCCAGGCCGTACTCAGTGGGACGGGGCTGGTCGGCGCGTTCGCAGCCGTGATCGTGCTGGCCATGCGCGGCACCGGGCGCACCGTGATGGCCGGTTCCGTGACGGTCGACGGGGCCGCGCTGTTCCTCCAGGGGACGATCCTCGTCGTGGGATTCCTGTCGCTCATGCTCTTCGCCGACAGGCGCCTGACGGTGCACCGCCCGGTACGGGAGGGGGCCGCGGCGGGCGCGGGGGCGCCGTTCTTCGCCCCACAGGCGTCCGCGGTCCCCGGCGGTGCGGACGAGGCCCTTGCGCGGCGCGCAGGCATCGTCCAGTCGGAGATCTTCCCGCTCGCGATGTTCTCCGTCGGCGGCATGATGCTGTTCCCCGCGTCCGCCGACTTGATCACGATGTTCATCGCCCTCGAGGTGCTTTCGCTCCCGCTGTACCTGCTGTGCGGGCTCGCACGGCACCGGCGCCTGATCTCGCAGGAGGCGGCGCTCAAATACTTTCTGCTGGGCGCGTACTCCTCGGCGTTCTTCATCTTCGGCGCGGCCCTCCTCTACGGGTACGCCGGCACCGTGTCGCTCGACGGCATCGCCGAAGCCGCACGGGCGAGCGTCGAAGCCGACGGGCCGGGAGGCACGACGGTGCTTGCACTCGTCGGTGCGGGTCTGCTCGGCATGGGCCTGCTGTTCAAAGTGGGCGCGGTGCCGTTTCATTCGTGGATACCGGATGTGTATCAGGGCGCACCGACCCCGGTGACCGCGTTCATGGCGTCGGCGACGAAGATCGCGGCCTTCGGCGCGCTGCTGCGGGTGTTCGTGGTGGCGTTGCCGGCGCTCCACGACCAGTGGCGCCCGGTCCTGTGGGCGGTGGCGATCGCGACGATGGTCTACGGCTCCATCGTGGCGCTGACGCAGACCGACATCAAGCGAATGCTGGCGTACTCGTCGGTGTCGCACATCGGGTTCATGCTCACCGCTGTGGTCCCGGCATCCGGCGACGGCCTGTCGGCGGTTCTGTTCTACCTGGCCGCGTACGGGGTGAGCGCGGTCGGGGCGTTCGCGTTGGCGGGCCTGGTGCGCAGCGCCGCAGCGGACGGCTCGGGGGACGGCGTTGCGCCCGAAGAGCCGGACACCGCGCAGTGGGCCGGACTGGGTCGGCGTCACCCGGTGTTCGGCTCGGCCCTGGCGCTGCTGCTGCTCGCTTTCGCCGGGATACCGCTCACCAGCGGGTTCGTGGCGAAGTTCGTGGTGTTCTCCGCGGCGCTCGGCGGTGGCGAGACGGCGCTGGTGATCGTCGGGGTGGTGTGCAGCGCCATCGCCGCCTTCTTCTACATCCGCGTCATCGTGCTGATGTTCTTCGCCGACCCGGACGGGGACACCCCCGTCGTGGCCGCGCCCGGCGCGCTCACTGCCGTCGCCGTGGCGGTGAGCGTGGTCGTGACGATCGTGCTCGGGGTGGCGCCGCAGCCGCTGCTCGACCTTGCGGACAAGGCAGCCCCGTTCCTCCATTGACTCGAGCGCGACTAGGCGCCGCAGGCGATGGAGTCCGCAAAGGTCGCGATTTACGGGGAGTGTCGTTATGGTATCGATACGACATTGATGCGACTATGCGTTACAGCATTGCCGGGGCCGTGGGAGAGAGCCGTGGTGTGCGGGGTGCGGGGCATGACCACGGGAGGGGCGAGCGTGAGTTCGACGAAGGATATGACAGGCACGGCACTGGGACGGACGGCACTGGGACGGACGGCACTGGGACGGACGGCCAGAGCGATCGCGGCTCCGTCGGCGGCGCTGCTGTTGGTGACGGGGGTGTCGGCTTCGGCGGCGGTGGCCGTCGGCCTTCCGGGCGTGGCGGCCGCGGCCCCCACGTCCGGGGCCGTGCCGCAGGACCTGCAGCAGTATCTGGATCTTCCGCTGGTGAACAGGGACGCGGCGCACGGCCCGGGCGGGGTGAATCCGGCCTTGCCCTACGACGAGGCCCGGCTGGGCGCGCTGCTCGACGAGGCCCGCGCCGCAGGCGTCGCGCCCACCCGCTACGCCGCTCTGTTGTACCAGTACTGGCTGGTCGACGTGAGCAATGCCGCCGGAATCGACCTGGCGCAGTGGGATCCGCGTGCGGGGGCGGAGGCGAACCGACAGAACCTCATCGACTCGTACAAATACTACGAAAACCTGCAGTTGCAGCATCGTGAGCTGCAATGGGCGGGCATGGGCGGCCTCGTCGGCGGCGACTTCGGCGGCGGCCTGCTGGACTTCGAGCTGCTCACGGACGTCTACGAGTATCCTGGCCTGTCGCAGGCTGCCAACTCCGTGGTCTCCGAGGTGCTGCGCGCCGGCGGCGAGGAGGCCGCCGCGCAGCTCCCCGAGGGGCTCCGCGCACTCGCCGAGGTGGGCGCCACCGTCACGCCGGAGGATTTGCACTGGGTGCTCGGGATGATCCTGGTGATGCAGAAGAACATCTTCTCCGATCTGATGCCGATGCACCAGGCGTACGTCACCGAGGGGCTGCCGGCGCTCGAGGAGATGCAGCGCGCCGGGCTGTTCGGCGCGGACATCATGGGCGCCTGGCGGGACGTCGCCTCCGGCGATCCGGGTCGCATCGCCGACGGCAACGGGGTGCTGCTGCGACGCGAGCAGTACACCGTGATCGCCGACCAATGGGACCAGGTGCGAAACTACAAGGGCGCGGTCGGCGAGGCGATCACCTACGCGACCACGATCGCCGCGACACCGTCGGTGGCGGGGGTCGTGCCGCCGCGCGAGTTCCACCCCATCGAGATCACTCGGCCGTTGCCGGACGGGCGCACCGCCACAATCACCACGCCGCTGCCCGACTGGAACTGGTCGGTGTTCGATGAGCGCTGGGAGTACATCAACGCCCAGCTGCTGCCCAAGTACAAGGCGATGGTCGAGGACGACTGGCCGGCCCTCGCCGCGCAGCTGAGCCGGCCGTACGCCGAGCAGCTGCGGCGCGGACGCCCCCTTCAGCACATCCCCGAGCTGCTCGCCTCCGCGGCCGCGGCGACGAAAGTGACGGTCTCATGACGGTATCCGGAACGATCGCACGGAACCGCCGTGGCGGTGCGGGCGCGGGAGCCGGGCGTGCGCGCCGATGGCTGGCGGTGGCGGGCAGCGGGCTGGTTCTGTCCGGGAGCGCGGCGCTCGGTGGCGCCGCGCTGGGCTCCGGGGTCGCCGCAGCCGACCCTCCGGTACGCACCCCGGGCCTCGACGAGGTCTTCACGCCGTACGTGCAGAGCACCTTTGCCGACGGGCGCCTGGCCACGCCCGGCGAGGTGATCGACGGCCTGCGCGCCGACGACCCGTTCTACGAAGAGCCGCCGCTGGACGGAGAGGTGGCGCCGGGCACGCTGCTCAAATCGAAGCCGGTCCAGGTGATGTTCGGGGGCGTGCGCCCGGCGCATCTGGACGCGCACAAGGTCATGTACGTGACCCGCGGCGTGCAGGGGCAGCAGGTGATCAGTACCGGAATCCTCATGATTCCGCGCCCGCCCGGGTCGGGAGACCCCGAGGCGCTGATCGGCTACCAGGAGGCCAATGACAGCGTCGGTCCCGGCTGCCATCCGAGTACGCAGTGGACCGGCGGAGACCAGCTGGACCCGGCCGCTTATTCGGCCCTCGGCCCGCTGGCGCTCATGTTCGACCGCGGCATGGCGGTGATGATCAGCGACGTGGGCAACGACGCCGACCAGGACCCGCACGGGGTCTTCGCAGGACAGTTCAGCGGGCGCGCCAACTTGGACGGCCTGCGGGCGGCGCTGCAGGTGCCCGGCACGGGGTTGGCCGACGACGTCCCCATCGGTCTGTTCGGCATCGCCGGCGGCGGCGTCGGCGCGGCGATGGCGGCCGAACTACAGCCGACCTACGCCCCGGAGCTCAATGTGCGTTCCGCAGTGCTTGAAGGCATGGTGGTCGACCAGCGCAACTTCATGCGCGTCGCCGACGGCTCGGTGGGCTCGGGATTCGCGTTCGCCAATCTGCTGGGGCTCGAGCCCTGGTACCCGGGGATGAAGATCGACGAGAAGCTCACACCGGTGGGCCGGCAGATCGCCGACTTCTACCGCACCCAGTGCCAGATCTCCTACTTCTCCATGCCGTTCGTGCCGCTGCACCTGCTGTTCGAGTCCGGCATGAACCCCGCAGACATCCCCGACTTCCAGCACGCCTACGACGACAACGTCCTCGGCCGTTCGGCGCCGGAGGCGAAGGTACTCATCACCTCGTGCGGCGCCGACGATTCGCCGATGTCGCTGGTGCCGGCAAAGGATTCCCGCGAGCTCGCCGAAAAGTACCGGGCCGGTGGGACCGACGTGACATACGCCCCCAGCGACTGCTCGATGGCCGAGTTGCTCAGCGACCCCTACGGCTGGGGCACGGACCTTTTCGGGATGCAGACGATCGACTGGTTGGCGAGGACGGTGGAGTAGCCGATTCAGCGAGCTGAACCTCGCCGCATCCATTACGGTCGGAAGCGTGGAGGACGACGTGCAGACCGGTGACAACACCTCGGACGGAAGCGGTTCCGCGCAGACTACGCGCTGGGACGTGATCGTCGTCGGCGGCGGCTTCGCGGGCGTCGCCACGGCGCAGCAACTCGGTCAGGCGGGCGTGGACGTGCTGCTGATCGACGCCAACGACTACCACCAATTCCAGCCGCTGCTCTACCAAGTGGCCACGTCCCAGATCGGTATCACCGAGGTGGCGCGCCCGTTGCGGTCGATGTTCCGGCGCCAGGAGACCGTGCGCGTGGCCATCTCGGAGGTCACCCGCATCGACGCCGCCGCGCGCACCGTGACCCTCGACGACGGCTCCGTGTGCACCGGACGGGTGCTGGTGGTCGCGACGGGGGCCCAGGCGAACTTCTTCGGTATCACCGGCGCCGCCGAATACTCGTACCCGCTGTACTCGCTCGACGACGCGGTGCGGCTTGCCGGGGCCATGCTCACCGCGCTCGACGAGGCCGACAGGCTCTCCGCGCCGCGCGATCCCATCGACCTGGTGGTGGTCGGCGGCGGCGCGACGGGGGTCGAGTTCGCCGGCGCCGTGGCGGAGAGTCTCGCATCCGCGGTCGCGGCGGTGTTCCCGGGCGACCTGGCCGCGCGTACCACCGTGCACCTTGTCGACATGGTGCCCACCGTCCTGGGCCCGTTCTCCGAGAAATCGCAGAAGTACGCTCGCGGCGTGCTGGAGAGCGCGGGCGTCCGGCTGCACCTGGGCAAGGGGGTCACCGAGGTGCACGGCGACGGCGTCACCCTCGAAGACGGCACCCGCGTGCCCGCGCGGATGGTCGTGTGGGCCGGCGGACTCAAGGGGCGTGACGTGCTCGCCGACTCCGGCCTGCCGCTGGGCCGGGGCGGCCGCGTAGACGTGGCCCCCGACCTCACCGTCGCCGAGCTGGACGGCGTGTACGCGCTGGGCGACTCCGCGAACATCACCGACGGGAAGGGCCGCGCATTGCCGCAGCTCGGGTCGGTGGCGCAGCAGTCGGGCAAGTGGGCCGCGCGGAACATCCTGGCCGACTTGTCCGGCCGCCCGCGCACACCGTTCGCCTACCGCGACAAGGGCATCATGGCGATGATCGGCCGTGGCGCCGCGGTGGCCGAGGTGGGGCCGCGCCGCTGGCAGATCAAGGGGCCCCTCGCATTCATCGCTTGGCTCGGCGTGCACGCGGCGCTGTTGTCCGGTGTGTGGCAGCGGGTGGGGGCCGCCGCGTCGTGGAGCGTCGGATACTTCACCAAGTACCGTCCGCAGGCGATGATCGCGCACGTGGCGCAGGACCTGCGGCAGGGGAGGCCGCCGGGCTGAGCGGGGGCCCAGCGGCCGGCCCGCCGGTCAGACCCCTACAGTCCGGGCCGCTTTCCTATGGTGAGGGTCACCTCGCCGCTGTGTGCGAAGAAGTCGTTGCCCTTGTCGTCGACCACGATGAACGCGGGGAAGTTCTCCACGTCGATCTTCCAGACCGCCTCCATGCCGAGCTCCGGATACTCGAGCACCTCGACCTTCTTGATGCAGTCCTGCGCCAGGCGCGCCGCCGGGCCGCCGATGGAACCCAGGTAGAAGCCGCCGTGCTGCTCGCAGGCGTCGGTGACCTGCTTGGACCGGTTGCCCTTGGCGAGCATCACCATCGAGCCGCCGGCGCCCTGGAACGATCCGACGTACGAATCCATGCGGCCCGCGGTGGTGGGGCCGAAGGAGCCGGACGCCATCCCGTCGGGCGTCTTTGCCGGGCCCGCGTAATAGACGGGGTGGTTCTTGAGGTATTCGGGCATCTGCTCGCCGGCGTCCAGGCGCTCCTGGATCTTGGCGTGCGCGATGTCGCGGGCCACCACCAGCGGCCCGGTGAGTGACAGCCGGGTGCTGACCTTGTGCTTGCTCAGCTCGGCGAGTATCTCCGGCATCGGGCGCGTCAGGTCGATCTGGACAGCGGCGTTCTTGCCGGTGCTGGCGACGCCGTCGGTGTCGGCGTCGAGCTGCTCGTCGGTCACCTCCGGCAGGAACCGGCCCGGGTCGGTGACGAGCTTTTCGAGGAACACGCCTTCCCGGGTGATCTTGGCCTTGGCCTGTCGGTCGGCCGAGCACGACACCGCGATGGCCACCGGCAGCGACGCGCCGTGCCGTGGAAGGCGCACCACGCGCACGTCGTGGCAGAAGTACTTGCCGCCGAACTGGGCGCCGATGCCGATCTTCTGCGTGAGCTCGAAGACGTCCTTCTCCAGCTCGGTATCACGGAATCCCCGCCCCGTGATGGCCCCCTCGGTGGGCATTTCGTCGAGGTAGTGGGCCGACGCGTACTTGGCGGTCTTGAGCGCGAACTCGGCCGAGGTGCCGCCGATGACGATCGCCAGGTGGTACGGGGGGCACGCAGCCGTGCCGATGGAGCGGATCTTCTCCTCGAGGAACTGCATCATCTTGTCCGGATTGAGGATCGCCTTGGTCTGCTGGTACAGAAACGATTTGTTGGCGCTGCCGCCGCCCTTGGCCATGAACAGGAACTTGTAGGAGTCCTCGTGGCCGACGGCGGTGTCCGCATACAGTTCGATCTGTGCGGGCAGGTTGGAGCCGGTGTTCTTCTCCTCCCACATCGTCAGCGGGGCGTTCTGCGAATACCGCAGGTTGAGCCTGGTGTAGGCGTCGAACACCCCGCGGGAGATGTGGCGCTCGTCGTCGCCCTCGGTGAGCACGTGCTGGCCGCGCTTGCCCATGACGATCGCGGTGCCGGTGTCCTGGCACATCGGCAGCACCCCGGCAGCGGCGATGTTGGCGTTCTTGAGCAGGTCCAGCGCCACGAACTTGTCGTTGTTCGACGCCTCGGGGTCGTCGAGGATCTTCGTCAGCTGAGCGAGGTGGTCGGCGCGCAAGTAATGGGAGATGTCGTGCAGCGCGGTTTCGGTGAGCAGACGCAGGGCCTCGGGGCTGACGGTGAGGAAGGTGCGGCCGTCGGGACCGGTGGCCGCCCCGACCCCTTCCTTGGTCAGCAGCCGGTACTCGGTGCGGTCCTCACCGGTCGGCAGCAGGTCCTCGTAACGGAAATCGGCCATTATCACTCCAGGTCCGAAGAATTCTATGGTTTCGCCTCCAGGTTAACGACCGCCGATCCGGAGCCCGCCTGCGGGAACCCGTGATGTGCCGCACGGCCCGTTCCAGGCCGCGGCGGGGTCGTGAAGCCGCCGCTATCCTGGAACAGGTGACAGCGATGGACACGGGTGCGCCGGGCCCTGCAGGACCCGGCGAGGAAGGGCTCCTCATCCCGGTACGGCGCGGCGCGATGGAACCCGCCCCCCACGCGCCGTCGGACGCGGCCCCGTCGATGATTGGCGGCGTGCGGGCCATCCGCGCATGGGTGGACGTGGCCATCGTCGTCGTGGTGCTGGTGTCCACCAACCTGGTCGCGCACTTCACCACCGTGTGGGCGTCGATCGCCGCGGTGCCGGTGGCGGCGATCGTCCTGTTGGGGATGATGCGCGCGCGGGGCATGGCGTGGTCCGAGCTCGGGCTTTCCCCGCGGCACTGGAAGCGCAGCACCGTCTACGCGCTCGCCAGCGTCGTCGCGGTCGCCACCGTGGTCGTCGTCGGGGCCGTACTGCCGGCGACCCGCGAGTTCTTCATGGTGGACCGCTACGCCACCGTGTCGGGCGCACTTATCGCGGCGATGGTGGTGATCCCGCTGCAGACGGCCATTCCGGAGGAACTCGCCTTCCGCGGAGTCCTGCACGGCACGCTCAGCAGGGCCTCCGGTGTCCGTGGCGTGTTCGTCGTCGGATCGATGCTGTTCGGTCTGTGGCATGTGGCCTCGTCGCTGGGGCTCACCGCGGGAAAGGAGGGCTTGTCCGCGATCTTCGGGTCCGGGGTGCTCGGGCAGATCGCCGGTATCGCGGGAGCCGTGGTGGCCACCGCGCTGGCGGGCGCACTGTTCACGTGGCTGCGTCGCCGCAGCGGCAGCCTGTTGGCGCCGATCGCGCTGCACTGGTCGCTCAACGGGGCCGGTGCGCTCGCGGCCGCGCTGGCGTGGCATCTGGTGGCCTGAATCGTCGCGTGGCCTGACGCGCCGCCGGTGCCGGATCTTCAGGCGTGGTCAGCTCCCGGCCCACTGCTGCCGGCTGCAGCCCGGCGCCTGCGGAACGCCGTCGAGCCGGTCGGACAGGTATTGCACCACCATCGGGAAGGAGGTGAACCCGCCCGAGAGATGCTCGCCGGGGACCGGCGCGTAGATGACGTCGGCACCCTGGTCGCACCACTCGTGGAAAAGATCGATCACCCCGGACTCGGGTATCCACTCGTCGCCGAGGAACACCGAGCTCGAGGCCTGGAAGAGTAGCACCGGCGCCGCGGGCGGCATCCCGCCGAGCCTGTTCTCGGCCATCACGGCGCGCACGTCGGGGGAGTCCAGCACGCCCGGGTAGGTGAACGTCTCGATCCTCTGCATCGCGATGCCGGACGCCATGAGCGCCTTGGCGCACAGGTCCTTGGCGGGGGAGCGCGCCATCGTCTGGCCGAAGTCGTTGAGGCTGGTCAGCAGCCGCGGGTATTCGCGGGCCAGGCCGAAGGACGCGGCGATGAACAGTCCGCTGCCCAGGGCGCCGTCCATCGTGGCGGGCAGCAGCGCGAAATCGGCGGGCACACCGCCGATGGCGGCGCCGGCGAAGTCCACTTCGGGTGCGTAGACGGGCTGTAGCTGGGCGGCCCACCCGGCGGCGATGGCGCCACCGCTGTATCCGGTGAGGGCCAGGCGGGAGTCCTCGTCGATGCCGGTGCGCGGGAGCGCGGGGAGCCGCCGCATCGCACGGACGGAGTCGAGGACGATGTGCCCGGCGAGTATGCCTGCGGCGTAGGCCATGCGCGGACCCTCGTGGTCGGGGACGAGCACGGCGTATCCGCGGTTGAGGATCGTCGCGGTGAACGGGGGGATCTCGATCTCGAACGGTTTGTGCACCAGGGCGTAACTCGGCGTGCAGGTGGCGCCCAGGCTGTCGATGGCGGCGGCGTTCACGACGACGGGGCGTGGGCCGGTGCCGCGCCAGGGGCGGTCCGGCACGAGGAGGCTGGCTGTGGCCGCGATCGGCTCGCCGTGCGAGTTGTTGGAGCGGAACATGAACTGGTGCAGACGGTTGCCGGGCAGGCCTATCTGCACCGTTCCGGCGCGGCGGTGCCGGATGAGCTCCCCGTCGTCACGCGCGGCCAGTCGTTCGGGGTCGTCCGGGTAGGCGAAGAACGGGTCGTCCCGGATGGGCGTGGGCATCACCGCGGCGGTCCACGGCGGCGGGCTGTCACCGGGCTGTGCTCCGGTGGAGGCGAACCCCGCCTCGGCGGAGCCGGACCCGGCCTGCGCCGCGACGGACCCCGCAACGCCCGGCGGCCCGGCGGCGGCGGGGGACGCCGTGGCCGTGAGTGCGAACAGGAGGACGGCGGCGCAGGTTACGGCAAACCGGGATCCGCATCGAACCGGACGCATGACCCGATGATGCGCCGCCGCGTCACCGGACGTGCGGAGGCGCGCCGCGACGGTCGTCAGGCGGACGTGACGACGATCCGCCCCCGCGCGCCCCTCTCCGCATCGCTCATCACATGGTCGACGAAGCTGTAGGTGCCGGGTTCGGTGAACGTCATCTCGACGAAGCCGCCCTGCGCCGGGCTCAGGTCGAGCACCTGCGCGCCGCCGTGCAGCGAGTTGTCCGGACGCAGAAGGTACGCGCCCTCCTTATAGACGGTGTCGAACTGCGTGCCCACGACGTGGAAGGCGGACGGCAGGTTGGGGCCGGCGTCGACCACCCAGATGCGGATGCGGTCGCCCACCTTCGCATGGAGAGGGCGGGCCACGTACTGATCGGCGAAGCCGTTGAACACCACGAGGTCGGGGGTCTTGGCCGCGACCTTGGTATGGTCGACCTTCCCGCCCTCGGGCCCCAAGTACACCTCGGACTGTTCGAAGAGGTACTCGGCGTCGACCGGGGCGAGCCCCGGTGGGTCGATGATGACCGCACCGAACATGCCCGCGGCGATGTGGTCGGACATGGGCGCGGTCGAGCAGTGGTACAGCCACGCCCCGGTGTTCTCGGCGGTGAATCGGTAGACCAGCGACTCGCCCGGGTTGATGGTGCGCATGGTGGCGTCGGGCGAGACCATGCCCGCATGGAAGTCGATGGAATGCCCCATCGTGCCATGGTTTACCAAGGTGATCTCGAACGTGTCGCCCAACCGGCCGCGCAACGTCGGTCCGCCGACGGTCCCGTTGTACGTCCACAGCATCTGCGAGATGCTGGGGGCGACCCCTCCCCGCTGCTCCGTGATGTCGAAGGTGTACCGGTGCACAGTGCCGGGCGGTGCGGGAGCCACCACGGGGTCCGCGGCGCGGAAGTCGCCGGGCAGCGGCGTGTGCAGTGACCGGGCGGCATCGTCCGGGGTGAGCGGATCGCCCGCGGCGTCCCGGTGGCCCATGGCGGAGTGGTCGGTGTTGCCGGCCTTCCCGGTACTCGCATTCTCGGTGCCAACGCCGCCGATGGGCGTGATGGTGAGCGTCATGCCCTGCTGCCGGTGGCCCACGATCGAACACCAGCCGTCGACGGTGCGGCCCACCACGCCCACGTCGACCGTGGCCGTCTCACCGGGGTTGAGCCGCCCTGACGAGGCGTCGGTGTCCAGCACCAGGTCGTGCACCATGTCGTCGGTGTTCGTCGCGGTGATCACCAGTCGGTCGCCGGCCGGGACAGCGATGTCCGACGGGGTGAAGCGCATGTCCGCGGCGGTCACCTCCACCCGGGTGGTGTTGCCCGTCGCGGTGATCCCCTGGTCGGGCGACGCGGTCTGCCCGGGGCCGGAGACCGCGGCGCCCACCGCCACCACCAGACCCAGAGAGGCCAGCGCGGCGGTGATCTGCGTGCCGCTGCCGTGTTGCGCCATGGGACCCGCCGGCATGGGCGCCGTGGGCCGGCCGCCCGCGGCGATCGCCCACCGCGCGGCCATGGCGCGCCGCGCGCTGACGATCATGATGGGCAGGAATGCCACGAACGCGGCCATGACGAGCGCGGAAAGCGCCACTCGCGCCCAGCTGGGCAGGGGCAGCAGCCACAGCAGCAGCCCGCCGTTGATGACGACGATCCGCCACACGGCCCAGCGGTTCATCGCCTGCACGCCGATGTCGGTGACGGTGCCGCCGGAGCCCATGAGGCTCGGCAGCAGCCGGCTCATCACGCCGAGCAGGAGCTGCGCTGCGAACCCCGCGACCAAGGGGATCGTCAGCGGGGCCAGCCTGGCCGGGGCCAAGGGGCCGGTTGCGATGATCACGGCCAGCGCGATGAGCGAGCCGCCGAGCCAGAGCAGCGCTGCGGACACGGACAATGCGTCGTACCAGGGCCGCAGCCGGACGCCGGGGGTGCGGAACGCACGCACCACCGTGGGCGCGGCGACCGCCGCCCAGCCGAGAAGGTAGAGCACCGTGCCGGCGGCAGCGAGCGGTGCGATCCCGGCCAGCGCCCCGGCGACGATCGCGGCCAGGCCGCACAGCAGCGCCGCGAGCGTGGGGAGCGTGCGGCGGAGTGTCCCGCCGGAGGTGGCGTCGTCGTCGATCCCCAGCATCCGCGGATAGACGACGAGGAGCGTCCCTGCCGCAGCGAGGCCCAGGAAACCGAGCAAGTTCGTCGCCTCGTGGGCGAGGATCAACCGGACGTGCCACACGTCGGACAGGCCGGACGCGAGGGCGGCGCCGAATCCCGCGCCCACCGGGAGGAGCAGCGCCGAGCAGATGTAGAACCAGACGCCGTCGGCGTGCCAGGCGGTGCCGCCGGCGCGTGCCGCGCACAGCTGCCGGAGCAGCCCGACGGCGTGCCAGGCGACGACCACGCCGACGAGGACGGAGCCGGCCAGGGCGACGGGCCAGATCCCGCCTGCCACCCCCACGATGGTGACCATGATCGCGGCGTTGAGCGTGTAGATGCGGGCGAGCTGCAATCGGCGGGTGCGCGGGGAGACCTCGCCGCGCAGGAAGCGCTCGGTGAAGTGCTGCGACCACACCAGGATGGAGTTGGTGACGGCGCCGAGGGTGAACATGTGCACGAGCAGCCAGCGGGACTCGGGGAGGAACCGGTGCAGGACGCCCGCGAGGACAAGCAGGACCAGCCACACGCGCACCGGCATGCCGGCGCGCTGATGCCAACTGCGCGGGCGCCGGGGGCGACCCGGCTGCGCATCGGTGGTGCTCACGCGGGAATCGTAAGCCGCGAAACAATTTCACGCATCATTGACCGCGATATGAGACGGACGTCATGGTTCTCTCGTACGCGGAACGTGCGTGCGCGGGTCAGGACCGCTCCTGCGTCGTCAGGTCACGCGCTTTCGGGCGCGGTCCGCGTGGCGCGCGCCCGGGACGCGCGCGGCACGCACGCTGTCAGGGCCGTGGACACGAGCGCGGCGGCCAGGCAGACGGCGGCGGCGGTCGTGAAGCCGGCGGCCGTGGGCGCCACGAGCTCCTGCGTACCGCCGGCGGAGTCGCCCACGGCCACTGTCACCGTCATGGTCGCCAGGACGGCGCTGATGACTGCGGAGGACGACGAGGTGCCGATCGAACGCATCAGCGCGTTGAGCCCGTTGGCGGCGGCTGTCTCGCCGACGGGCACGGCGGCGATGATGAGCGCGGGCATGGCGGCGTAGGCGATGCCGATCCCGCCGTTGACGACGATGCTGGCGATGAGGATCTGCACGGCCCCGAAGGGCGCGGCGAGCACTACGATGTAGCCCGCGGCGATGACGATGGTGCCGCTCATGAGCGTGACACGGGGGCCGTAGCGGTTGCTGATCCGCGCCGACAACGGCGAGCAGAAGAACATCACGATACCGCTGGGCGCGATGAGCAGCGCCGTCTGCGTCATCGTCAGGCCCAGCCCGTAGCCGGTCTCCTCGGGCGCCATGAGCAGTTGCGGAGGTATCAGGGCCATCCCGAACATGGCGAAACCCACTGCGACGGAGGCGAGGTTGGTGAACAGCACCTGGGGGCGGGCGCTCACGCGCAGGTCTACGAGCGGGGCCCGCACCCGGAGCTGGTGTACCGACCACAGCGCGAAGACCGCGGCGGCGGCGCCGAAAGCGCCGAGTGTGCGGGCCGACGACCAGCCCCACACAGCGCCCTCGGTGATGGCGAGAAGGAATGCGGCCAGGCCCGCCGCCAGCCCGAGCGCGCCGACCGCGTCCAACCGCCCGCCGCTGCGCACCGGTGATTCGGGGACCAAGCGCAGTACCGCCACCAGGGCCCCCGCCGCGAGCACGCCGGTGGCGGCGAAGACCACGTGCCAGTCGGCGCGCTCGGCCACGATGGCGGCGGCGGGCATGCCGATCGCCCCGCCGATACCGATCGTCGCGCTCATCATCGCGATGCCGCCGCCCACCCGCTCCTCGGGCAGCTCGTCACGCATGATGCTGATGCCGAGGGCGATCACGCCCATCGACACCCCCTGCAACCCGCGGCCGATGGTCACGGGGATCAGCGACGAGGTCAACGCGCACAACACCGAGCCGGCGACCAACGAGATGAGGCACAGGGCCAGTACCCGGCGCTTGCCGTACATGTCGCCCAGGCGTCCGGCGATGGGGGTCATGATGGCGCCGACGAGGAGCGTGGCGGTGACCGCCCAGGAGGCGTCGGCGGGGCCCGCGTCCAGCAGCTCCGGCAGCCGCGGCACGAGCGGGATGATGATGGTCTGCACCAGCGAGGCGAGGATGCCCGTCGTGCACAGAACCGTCACCACCACTGCGGGGCGGCGCTGAGGGGGCATACGGGGGGTCTCGTTCCGTGGTCGACGGCGTCCTGCGCGCATTGGCGCGGCCCGCCCCGGCGGTGCCGGGGCGGGCCGCGTCGTCCGCAGTCTAGGGAACTTTCAGGCGGCGGCGAGCCCCTGATCCCGCCGACTGCGACCGCGTGCGATGCGGCGCACGATCCCGCGCCGGGAGCCCTTGAGCGCCGAGGCCAGGCCGCGCCGGCGGCCGGTGGCAGGGTCG
Source organism: Tomitella cavernea (assembly GCF_016599145.1). Lineage (GTDB taxonomy): Bacteria > Actinomycetota > Actinomycetes > Mycobacteriales > Mycobacteriaceae > Tomitella > Tomitella cavernae. The sequence goes on along the minus strand of NZ_JAENKO010000025.1, from coordinate 1,421 downwards.
ATGAGCGACGTGGTGCTGCCGTCGAACCGGTACTCGGAGTTGGTCTCCGGCGCCGCGTCCGCGGTGTCGCGCAGGTACTTGTTCGGCAGCGACAACTTGGCGATGGTGCGCCAGGACTGGCCGTACTGCACCAGCAGGGGGCCGTTGGTGTAGGGCAGGTCGTACTTGTCTGCCAGTTCTCGGACGCGTACCGCAATCTCGGCGTAGCGGTTGCTGGGCAGGTCGGGGAACAGGTGATGCTCGATCTGGTAGCTCAGGTTGCCGGTCATGAAATCCATGGCGCGGCCGCCGGAGATGTTGGCGCTGCCGAGCATCTGGCGCAGGTACCACTCGGCGCGGGTCTCTGTGTCGACGTCGCGCTTGGTGAACTTCTCGGCCCCGTCGGGGAAGTGGCCGCAGAAGATCACCGCATTGGTCCAGACGTTGCGGGTCGCGTTGGCGGTGAGGTTGGCGGTGAGGGTGCTCTTCCACCGGCGGCCGGACAAGGCGGGGAACAGGACGTAGTCCTTGAGGATCTGCTTGCCGATCTTGCGCAGCGCGGGCGTGAGCTGGGCGCGGAACCGTTCCTTGGGCACGCGGCCCTTGGCCACCTTGCCCAGCTCGAGGGCCTGGATGGCCACGCCGTACTCGAACAGCAACTGCAGGATCGCGTTGTAGGCGACGTTGCCCGCGTAGAACGGCGACCACCGCTGGTCGCGGGTCACGCGCAGCAAGCCGTAGCCGATGTCGTCGTCGATGCCGAGTACGTTGGTGTACTTGTGGTGGATGTGGTTGTGCGTGTACTTCCAGTTCTCGGAGGTGCCGACGATGTCCCACTCCCATGTGGAGGAATGGATCTCCGGGTCGTTCATCCAGTCCCACTGGCCGTGCATGACGTTGTGGCCGATCTCCATGTTCTCGATGATCTTGGCCGTGCCGAGGATGGCGGTGCCCGCCAGCCAGCCGGCCTTGCGGTCGCTGCCCAGGGCCAGGGTCAGCCGGCCGGCGAAATCGAGCGCGCGCTGGGCCCGGATCGTGGTGCGGATGTAGCGCGCATCGCTCTCGCCGCGGGACTCCTCCACGTCACGACGGATCGCGTCGAACTCGCGCCCCAGCGCTTCGACGTCTTCGTCGGTGAGGTGTGCGTACTCGACTACGTCGGTGATTGCCATACGGCTACGTTACCGTAAGTTACGGCTCCGTAGGTAGGGGTTTGCGGCGGAGATCTATGTCACATTGCGGCTCGCGGCGTGGGTCATTCGCACGCGACGCCGTCCCTATCGCCGTCGAGGCCGGGCCGGTAGCCGGGGTCCCCGGCATGCACGGGCGCGGCCCCCGCCTCCCGTGCCTGGGCGCAGTTGCGGAAGTGCACCCCGGCCCCGTCCGCCGGTGCCGGCGGGTTCCCGCCCGCGGCGGGCGCGGTGCCGGCGGCGTCGGCGGGC
>NZ_JAENKO010000024.1 GCF_016599145.1 Tomitella cavernea | reverse complement strand
GGGTCCTGTGGTGGTCGATGGGGAGCTTCGCAACTCTCATCTTCACACCGCAGGACCCGCCTACATGTTGTGGTCCCCCCTCACCTCGCTGGACACCCGTCTACGCACTCTGCATTCCGTAGAGCCGCTTACGTGCTGGACCGATGGTGTTCGTCGGGCGGTGTCGTCGCCGACGCGGTACCGGCAACCCCCTACCCGGACGCCCGCTACCGGACGCGGATCATGTGGTGGGATCGGGCGGAAGTGCTGGTGAACGCCGAACGCGGGCAGGCGCACAAGATAGCCGAGGAAGCGGCGGTGTTCGCCGCGGCTCTCGGCGGCAGCGCGCCGGCGGTGCAGCCGTGACGGTCCTGGTCGACGCTCGCGTATGGGTGCTCGACGCCGGGGATCCGGCGGACCGGGAACGCATCGGCACGCTGCGCGCCGACCCCGCCGTCGAGGTGCTCGACACCCTGGCGCAGCAGCGCGCCGGTCTGGCGGCGCTCACCCCGGCACCCGGCGCCGGAGTGCTGGCCGAGCCGCCGCGCTGGATCCACTACCCGTGGCACCGCACGCTGGTGGCGCTGTTGGGCCCACGCGGCTACCGGCGCCTGCGCCTGGACCGCAACCGCCACAAGATCACCTCCGGCGAGCAGGAGCGGCTCGGTGCGCTGACCATCGCGGTGGTCGGGTCCAGCGCCGGGTACGCGGTGGCACAACAGTTGGCGCTCGAGGGGCTGTGCGGCGGTCTCCGGCTGGCTGACTTCGACCGCCTGGAGGTGTCCAACCTCAACCGGGTGGCGGCGGGCGTGCTGGATCTGGGGCTCAACAAGGCGGAGGTGGCCGCGCGCCGCATCGCCGAGCTCGACCCCTACCTGCCGGTGCGCGTCCACCCCGAGGGGGCGACGCCCGCGGGCCTGGGCGCACTGCTGGACGGCGTGGACATCCTCGTGGAGGAATGCGACGCGCTGGAGATGAAGGTGCTGCTGCGCGAGCACGCCCGCCGCAGCCGCATCCCGGTGCTCATGGCCACGAGCGACCGCGGACTGCTGGACGTGGAGCGCTTCGACCTCGAGCCGCAGCGGCCCGTGCTGCATGGGATGCTCGGCGCGGTGGACGGCACCCGACTGTCGGGGCTTTCCGCAGCGGACACGGTGCCGTATGTGCTGCAGATCCTCGACGCGGCCCGCCTGTCCACGCGGGGGGCCGCGTCGCTGCTGGAAGTGGGGCACAGTATCGCCACCTGGCCGCAGCTGGCCGGCGATGTCGCGGCGGGCGGGGCGGCCGTGGCCGCGGCGGTGCGGCGGATCGGCACCGGACGGCCGTTGCCGTCGGGCCGGGTCCGCATCGACCTCGACGACGCACTGGACGGGCTCGCGCTGGACGGGGCGGCGCTGGACGGTCTCGGGGCGGACTGTGCCGGGCCGGCGTCCGTCGCGGAGGCGGCGTCGGGTACGCGGGATGACGCGGTGCCCCCGGCGGACGCCGCCGATGCTGTCGCGTTCGCGGCGGCGAGGGCTCCCTCCGGAGGCAACGCCCAGCCGTGGCTGATGGACCTGCGTGCCGACGGGCTGACGCTGCGCCTGGACCCGGCCGCGTCCGTGACGATGGACCTGCACCAGCGCGGCAGTGCGGTGGCCCTGGGCGCGGCGCTGCTCAACGCGCGTGCGGCCGCGGCGGCACACGGGATCCTGGGCCCGGTCACCATCGACGGGGAGGCGGCCACGGGGCAGGAGGACCCGTCGGCGCTGCGCGTGCATCTGCGCTTCGGCGGAGGCCGATGGCGGCGGCAGTGATGCGGCGCTGGCCGCGTCGTACCCGGCGGTGTTGCTGCGCGAGACCAACCGCAACACCGGCAGGCCGCGTGACCTGAGCGCAGAGACGGAGGCCGAGCTGCGCGCGGCGGCGTGCGGCGAGGGCGGCGGCCTGCACCTGCTGACCGAGCGCGGGGTCATCGCGGACGCGGCACGGGTGCTCGCCGCCGCCGACAGGGTGCGGTATCTCGACCCGCGGCTGCACGCCGAGATGATCGCCGAGCTGTGCGAGCCCGGCCCGGACGGCCCGCCGCCCACCGGCATCGACGTGCGGTCGCCGACCACGTGCGCGGCGGCGCGGCCACCGAGGCGGTGTGGGTGCGCGCCCAGGCGCGGGGCCTGTCGGTGCACCCGATGTCGCCGGTGTTCCTCTACGCCCAGGACCCCGGCGACTACCCGGCGCTCTCCCCCGGCCGCGCCGAGGAGCTGCGGAGCCTGCACCGCGCGTTCGCCGGGCTCGTCGGCCTGGATGCGGACCGTCCGCCCGCGCTGGTGCTGCGGCTCTCGCACGACGCGGCACCGGCCCGGGTGCGCAGCCGTCGTCGAGCATCGGAGCCCGCCCGTGCGCGCCGCCGACGCGCAGAGGACGGGGCGGGGGCGGCCCGATGACACGCAGCCTCGACGCCCTGGTGACGCACGTGGCGACCGTGCTGATGGGGGCCGACGCGGCGTCGGCCCGGGCGCTCAGCGAGGGCGTCCTCGGCGACGTCGTCGGCCACTTCGGCGTGGACGCGAGCTTCCTGCGCCGCAATGAGCACGACATCCGGGCCACGCGGCTGGTCGCCGAGTGGCCGCCGCGCAGCGCGGACGAGGCCTCCGACCCGCTGCGGCTCGTCTACTTCGCCGGCGCCGACCCGGTCTTCGCCGCCATGGAGGACTTCACCGAGCCCACGTTCATCCGCCCCGGCCCGGAGACCTCCGAGTACCAGCGCCACATCCGCGTCAGCCGCCGAGTGGCGGTGACGTCGGTGGCCGCCGTACCCCTGCGCTCCGGCGATGTGACGACGGGGTCGCTCGGGTTCGTCAAGTTCGGCGATCGGTCGTGGGATGAGCTCGAGGTCAACGCACTGCAGGCCATCGCCTCGCTGTTCGCGCAGCTGCACGGCCGCATCGAGGCCGAGGAGCGGCTGCGCCACATCGCCGACCACGACGAGCTGACCGGCCTGTACAACCGCCGCGCCCTGTTCCGCGAGTTGGACAGGCGGCTGTCCGCGGATCACGGGGACTGCATCCCGATCCTGTTCCTGGACCTGGACCGGTTCAAGTCCATCAACGACTACCTGGGACACGCGGTGGGCGACGAGTTCCTCCGGGGGTTCGCCGACAGGCTGCGCGAGCAGGCCATGGCCGGCGACCTGGTGGCGCGGCTGGGCGGCGACGAGTTCGTCATCCTGCCCGCCCGGCCGATGACCACCTCCGGCGCGTATGCGGAGGCCACCCGGATCCGCCGGGCGGTGCGCGAATACGTCAGCGTAGGTGGCGAGCAGGTGATCCGCACGGTGAGCATGGGTGTGGCGCTGGCGGCACCCGGGGCGGCCACCACGACCAGCCTGATGCGCCGGGCCGACACCGCCGCCCGCACCGCCAAGCAGGCCGGGGGCGATTCCGTCACGGTGCTGAGCGCGGAGATGTCCGCGGAGGCGGACTTCCGCTCCGACGTCGAGATGCACCTGCCGGCCGCCATCGCGCACGACGAGCTGCTGCTGCACTACCAGCCGGAGGCGGACCTGCGCACCGGCCGCATCCTGGCCGTCGAGGCGCTGGTCCGCTGGCAGCACCCCGCCCGCGGGCTGCTGCCGCCCGGCGAGTTCGTCGGCGTCGCCGAGTCGATGAACCTCGCCGGGGCGCTGGGCGACTGGGTGCTGCGCCGCGCCTGTCGGGACTTCAGCAGTTGGCGCACGGCCGGCGCCCCTGAGGACGTGGTGCTGCGCGTCAACGTCTCACCCGCCCAGCTGGTGTCCACCCGCATCGTCGGCACCGTGGAGGCGGCGCTCACCGAGTACGGCCTGCCCGGGTCGGCGCTGTGCCTGGAGATCACCGAGCACGTGGTGGTGCGCGACCTGGACGCCATCCGCGGCACGCTCCGGGCACTGCAGGCGCTGGGCGTGTACCTGGCCATCGATGACTTCGGCACCGGCGCCAGCGTGCTCTCACACCTCAAGCATCTGCCCGTGGATGTGCTCAAGATCGACCAGGGCTTCGTCCGCAACCTGGGCCGCAATGCCGCGGACCTGGCCATCGTGCGGGCCATCATCTCGCTCGCCGCGGGTTTCGGCCATGAGATCGTGGCGGAGGGAGTGGAGACGTCCATCGCCGCGACGATGCTGCTGGAACTCGGATGCCATCGGGCGCAGGGGTTTCTGCTCTATCCGCCGGTGCCTGCAGACGCGATGGCGGCGCTTCTCGTCGACGCGGACGGAGGGGAGAGGTACGGCGATGACGTGGAACTTCCGCTGGACCGTTTCCGGGCGTGACGGCGCCGCCTGAGGACAACGCCGTATTCGCCGTCAGAGAAGCCGCTGGCGGCGGTGGCGGCGGGCGGAGCCGCCGACCATCTCTATGTACCCGGGAAGCAGGTCCGCCGGGACCAGGCCCGGGACCACCAGCTGCCACCAGATCTCCAGGACGGTGACGGCGTCGCGGGCGTCGCGCAGGGCCCGTGCGCTGACGCCCGCGCCGATCACGGCGGCGAGGACCATCTGCGCAAGCGCGTCGTCGTCCGCATCGGCATCCGGAGCGACCCGGATATGCCCTTGACGTCGTGCGTCGTGCAGGAGCCGGGAGAACTCGGCGCGGTCCCGCCCGCGCGACGCGGCGACCTCCTCCCACCCGTCGTCCACTTCCCGCAACAGGCGATCGCCCGCCAGGCAGAACGCATCCGTATCGCGCATGGAAGCCAGTGCCATCGATTCGTCGATGAGTTTCTCCAGCGCAGGGGTACCGGACCCCGCGGCGGCCCGGCGAATCCGCGCCGCTCGCTGATCCCGCAACGCGATGATCTCCCGGGCAAGGGTGTCCTTGGAATCGAACTGCGCGTACAACTCGCCCGGCTGCACCCGTGCGAGGGTGATGATCCGCTCCACGCTGGCGGAAGAATAGCCGTAGGCGCCGATGATCTCGGCAGCGGCGACCAGGATGTCCTGCCGTGTGCCGCTGCCGCCGCCTTGTCGCATCATCTGCAATGGTCACCCCGGCTGTTCGTCGGACGGCCCTGCGGGGCGCCTGCGGCCACGCGAAAGGCCCACGCGGCCAGGACGACCGCTCATCACAGAATATCGCAACACCCGACCGCCGGTGGGCGACAACCCGCGTCCGGCGGGATCAGTCCGGCAGGGAAACGCCGGCCGCCGCGGCCTTCGCCGCCACCGCCTCCGGAAAGATGTTGCGGAACAGGTAGAGGTCGCTGCCGAGCGCCCAGCCGGGCGCAAGTACCGCCGCATACCGTTCGAAGTAGCCGAGCTGCTTGCCGAACAGCACGAGCTCCTCGGGGCTGGCCGCGCCCCACTGCTTGCCCACCTCGATCAGCGCCATGATGAGGTCGGAGAGCCGCAGCGCCGCCAGATCGCCCGCCAGCACCGGAGCCAGCACGGCCTGCAGCTGCACCCCCACCTCGCCGTCCGAGGCGGAGCTGTCGGATGCGTAACCCAGCGCACGGATGCCGACGGCCACCCGGGCGAAGTCCCCGTCGATGGCGGTCGCGTAGAACATGTCGCGCAGGATCGCCCGCCACGACTCCGGCAGCTCGCCGACGATGCCGAAGTCCAGCAGGGCGATGCGCCCGTCGTCGAGCATCCACAGGTTGCCGGCGTGCACATCGCCGTGGAACGGGCCGTGCACCACGATGGACTCCAACCAGGCCTTGACCCCGCGGCGGATCAGCAGCGTGGTGTCGCGGCCGCTGCCCTGCAGCTGGTCGAACTGGTCCAGGGGCACCCCGGAGAGCCGCTCCATGCAGATCACGCGCGGCCCGCAATAGTCCCAGTAGACTTCCGGCGCCGTCACCTGCGCGTTATCGCCGAACGCCCACAGGTTGGCGCGCAGCTGTTCCTGGCGCGTGGCCTCGAGCGCGCTGTTGAGCTCGCCCACCGTCGCCTGGTGCAGGTCGCGGATGATCGCAGTGGCGTTGGCGACCCGGAAGAACTCGATCAGGCGCTCCAACAGGTGCGCGCCAGCATACGCGGTGTGCAGGTCCACGAGCATGCGGCGACGGATCCCCGGGCGCTGCACCTTGACCACCGCACGCCGGCCGTCGCGCAGCGTGCACGCGTGCACCTGGGCCACCGACGCCGCCGACAGCGGCACGTCGTCGAACCCGGCGAACATCGCCTCGACCGGATGTCCCAGGTCCTCCTCGATGACGCGACGTGCCGCCGACGCGGGCACCGGCGGCACGTCGTCGAGGCAGCGCAGGCAGGCGTCGGCCAGCGGGGCGGGGAACACGCCGGACGACGACGCCATCAGCTGCCCGAGCTTGACGAACGTGGGCCCCAGGGCCATGAACGCGCCCACCACGCCCAGCGATGCGGCGTCCGCGAGCGTCGCATCGCTGCCGCGCAGCCGCCGCCACGGCCACCGCGCCACCGCCCACGCCACGGACACCACCAGCACGAACGCGATCACCAGGGCCCGGGCCAGCTCGGCGGCGCCCACCCGCGACAACGGCGGCACGTCCACGACGAGCGCCTCCGGCGGCGGGCCGCCGGCGTACGGCCCCACCGGGCCGGGCGCGCCGGCGAGGCCGCGACCCGACGCGGCGGGGACGGGCGGGGTCATACGGTTCCTGACGGCCGGGCGATGCGGAACCTGGTCGGCGCGGTCATGCCGGGCCCGCGGTCAGCTCGCGAAGTCGCGCTGCACACGCAGCACGCCCAGGGTCGTGGCCAGCGCGTCGTACTGGCCCACCAGCATCACCAGCTCTATCAGCTGGCGCCGGTCGAAGTACGACGCGACGGTGGCCCAGGTGTCGTCGTCGACGTCGCGCTGCAGCACCAGCTGGTCCACGGCGAGCAGCAGCGCGCGCTCGTTGGGATGCCAGCCCTCCGCGTCCGGCCCCTCGAGGACGCGCTGCAGCACGGCGTCGTCGATGCCCACGCGCGCGCCCAGCCTGCGGTGGTGATCGAGTTCGTAGTCGCAGCCGCGCAGGTGCGCCACGCGCAGGATCACCAGCTCCGTCTCCCGCCGGCGGATCCGGCCGAACGGCATCATCATCGCCGAGAAGTGCAGCCACCCGCGGAACAACCCGCGCGCCCGGCCCAGCGTGGAGAAGATGTGCGCGTCCGGCACCCCCGTCACCAGCGACGCGGTACGGCAGAAGGCCCAGTTGAGCACGCCGAGCTCACGGAACCCGCCGGGGCCGATGCGCGGCGGCTCCGGTACGACGTGCGGGCGGGACGGGCCGTCCACGGTCGACGGGTCGGTGCGGGGGGATTGAGCAGGCATCACAGTCACTCCGGTTGCGGCGTGGTCAGGTCGGGGTGCTCGTCACGGGCGATCTCCAGCGCCTGGGCCAGACCCTTCTGCGAGCGCCGGTCCAGCACGGGCTGCACGGCCATCCGCACCGGCAGCAGGCCCGCCACCCACCAGGGGGCGACGATGCGGCGAGCGCGGCCCGCCACGCCGCGCTCGATCCGGTCGATGGCCGGTTCCAGGGCGGTGGCGCCGGTGAACGAGCCGGCCGCGTTCATCGACGCGGCGGCTTTGGTACTGAATCCGCGCGAGGTCATGTCGGTATCCAGCTCAGCGAAGTAGGCCACCCCCACGCGGGCGCCGGAGCCGCGCAGCTCGGTGCGCAGCGTGTTGCCCAGCGCCTCGACGCCCGCCTTGGACGCGGAGTACGCGCCCATCAGCGGCAGGTGTGCCGCGGCGGCCGCCGATGAGACGGCCAGCGCGTAGCCGGACGGGTGCGCGATGTGCGGGCCGGCGGCGCGCAACGTGTAGAACGAGCCCAGCAGGTTCACCGCGACGGTGCGCTCCATCACCGCCGGATCGCCGCCGATGATCGGCATCTGCGCCGCGATGCCCGCGTTGGCGATCACCACGTCCAGGCCGCCCAGCTCGCCCACGAGGGCCGCCACCGCATCGTCGACCTGCTCGCGGTGCGCCACGTTGCACTCGCGCCACGGCGCATTGCCGGCCTCGGCCGCGGAGGTCGCCAGCAGGTCCGGTTCGAGGCCCGCCAAGGCGACGTGCGCCCCGTGTGCGGCGAACCGCCGGGCCAACGCGGCGCCGATCCCGCGCGCCGCGCCCGTGATGAGGATCCTGCGCCCCGCGATCGACGGCGGTGGCGATCCGAATCGTAAGGCCATGCGCAATGCTCCTGACGTGGCGGTGTCCCGTTTCACGGTACGTTCCGGCGTGCTCATCGGCACGGGTTGAACTCCCGGGTAAGGTACCGGCCCCACGCCCCGTCGTGCGCGATCGTGGCGAGCGTCACAACGAGGCCCGGCCTCACTGCACCGTATACGGGGAGACCGTGCTGCGGTGTTCGTCGATCTCGAGCGGTTTGCCGATCTGCGGGAACGCGCGCTGCGGGCACTCGAGGCGCTCGCACACCCGGCAACCCGAACCGATCGGCGTGGCCGCGGCCCCGGTCAGGTCCAGCCCGTCGCCGTAGACGGTGCGGTGCGCGTGGCGCAGCTCGCAGCCCAGTCCGATCGCGAACGTCTTGCCCGGCTGCCCGTAGCGCGAGGCGCGGCGCGTGGCGGTGCGCGCCACCCACAGGTAGTTGCGCCCGTCGGGCATCTGCGCCACCTGGCGGACGATCTTGCCCGGCTCGGCGAACGTCTCGTACACGCTCCACAACGGGCACGTGCCGCCCGACGCGTTGAAGTGGAAACCCGTGGCCGACTGGCGCTTGGACATGTTTCCCGCGCGGTCCACCCGCACGAACGAGTACGGCACCCCGCGCAGGTTCGGGCGCTGCAGGGTGGACAGCCGGTGGCAGACCGTCTCGAACCCCGCGGAGAAGAACGTGGACAGCCGCTCGATGTCGTACCGGAACTCCTCCGCGGCATCGTGGAACTGGCGATACGGCAGCACCGTGGCGGCGGCGAAATAGTTGGCGAGCCCCTTGATGCCCAGCGAACGGGCCTCCGCGGTGGAGAAGTTTCCCTCGTCGGCGAGGCGCTCGAGCAGATCGCCGAATTCCAGGAACGCCAGCTCGGTGGCCATCCGGAAGGCGCGCTGGCCCGGCAGCAGCTGCGCGGCGAACTCCATGGTGCGGGAGTCCCGGTCGTACCGGTGCAGCACGTTGTCGCCCAGGTCGATGCGCTTGACGATGTGCACGTCATGCTGGTGCTCCAGCCGCTGCGCGATCTCGCGGAGGATGTCCCCTCGGTGCAGCCGCAGCCGCTGCGTCATGTCCTCGGCAGCGGCGTCGAGCTCGTCGAGGTAGTTCTGGCGTTGATAGAAGTAGTCGCGGACCTCCTCATGCGGCATCGAGATGATGCCCGGCGCGTTGGCGTCGCCGCTGCGGCCCTCGGTGAGGGCGCCCAGCTGGTCGGTGGCGTTCCGGTACCGCTGATGCAGCGACACCAGGGCGCGCGCGATCTGCGGGTGCGCGGTGGCCAGCTGCGCGAGCTCCGAGGCGTCGGGTGCGGGGCCGGCGTCGGAGCCCACGTGCTCGTCCAGCAGAACCTCGCGCATCTCTGCGATCAGGCGCGTCGAATCCTGCGGCGAGAAGAAGGTGGCGTCCACCCCGAACACCTCGGTGATCCGGAGCAGCACGGGCACGGTGAGCGGACGGACGTCGTGCTCGATCTGGTTGAGATAGCTCGGCGAGATCTCCAGGGTCTTGGCCAGCGCCACCTGGGACAGGCCCCGCTCGGTGCGGAGCTGCCGCAGCCGCGACCCCACGAACGTTTTCGTCATCACTCCAGGCTACGAGCGCCTGCGAAGGGTCGCAATAGTGGGTTCGCAGAGTTGGCAAGCGGGGTGCGGGTAGTGGTGGCGCTCAGTTCGGGGGCCGGGCCGGGGCGCCGGGGGCCTGCGGGGCGGGGGTCGCGGAATCCTGCTGCGCGGTGCCGGTCGTCGCGCCGATCGAATCGAGCGTGTCGGTGAACACGGACATCGCGTCCGCGAGCGTCGCGTCGTCGCCCTCGACGGTGCAGTACCCGGAGAGCGAGCCCTGGGCGGCCGCGAGCAGCATCGCGGACGGGTTGTCGTTGCCGCCTTCTTTCAGCAGATCCCGTGTGGTGGACTTCTGGTCGTTCGAACTCTTGGCCAGGAAATCGCCGCAAGACATCTCCGACGCACTGGAGCAGCCGGCGAGCAGTGCCGCGGCCGCGACGAGCGACAGCCCGGCCGTCGCGGCCATCCGGGCGCGGCGCGGGGCAGGGGAGTGCCGTGCGGGGGGCGGGGCGGCGGGGATGGGGCCGACTCCGGCGGGGGAGTGGCGGGGCGACGCTGTCATGGCGACAGGCTAGTCGGTGGACGGCGTGCGCCCGGGAGGCGGAACCGGTGACGGTGGGGCGAGCTGTGGCGTGTGGAGTGCTGTGGCGTGTGGAGTGCTGTGGCGCCGGGACTGCGGGGGGCACCGTACCGCCCGGAGCCCCGCCGGAACCGTGTGAAGCCACTCACAATCCCGGAGCGGTGGCGTCAGCACGTGGGCCGGGATTCGCATCCGGGTTGCCGCTGAGTGGGACCCGCGCGATGGTGGGCGCCGTTTCGTCACGCCCGCGCGCTTCCCCCTGGCCAGGGCCCCAATCGGCTTACCCGGCGGTAACTTTTGGTGAAGGTGACTATTGACGGCGTCGCGGCAGGCGCGCAAGCGTAACTTCGCTGGATTTGCAAAGCTGACGTGAAAGCTGGCGAAAGTTGGCAACAGTGAGCCCTGGACCTGCAGGTTTGAAGTGTGCCATTGTCGGTGACGTACAGGTCAGTGCCGGTACGGAATCGCGAGCATCAATGCGAACTCCGTGCTTCCCCGAGCCGCTCGGGGTGGCAACGCCGAGCCGGCCCGGACAGCCGGGGCGCCGCCCCGCGATGCCCCGCCCCGCAGCGGGGGCGTCACGGACGGCAGCGCCGGCGGGGCCGAGCACGGAAGCGCACAACAGTGAAGATTCGAAGAGCAGGAGCCTCGATGTCGAACGTCGGAAAAGCACGTACCGCCGCGGAGATCCAGAAGGACTGGGACGAGAACCCCCGCTGGAAGGGTGTCACGCGCAACTTCACGGCCGAGCAGGTCGCCGAGCTTCAGGGCACCGTCGTCGAGGAGCACACGCTCGCCCGCCGCGGCTCCGAGATCCTGTGGGACCTCATCCACAAGGAGGACTTCGTCAACGCGCTCGGTGCGCTGACCGGCAACCAGGCCGTCCAGCAGATCCGCGCGGGCCTCAAGGCCGTGTACCTGTCCGGCTGGCAGGTCGCCGGCGACGCCAACCTGTCGGGCCACACCTACCCGGACCAGAGCCTCTACCCGGCCAACTCGGTCCCCACCGTGGTGCGCCGCATCAACAACGCCCTGCTGCGCGCCGACGAGGTCGCCCGTGTCGAGGGTGACACCTCCGTCGAGAACTGGCTGGCCCCCATCGTCGCCGACGCCGAGGCCGGCTTCGGCGGTGCGCTCAACGCCTACGAATTGCAGAAGGCCATGATCGGCGCCGGCGCGGCGGGCGTGCACTGGGAGGACCAGTTGGCCTCCGAGAAGAAGTGCGGCCACCTGGGCGGCAAGGTTCTCATCCCCACCCAGCAGCACATCCGCACGCTGACGTCGGCCCGCCTGGCGTCGGACGTCGCGAACGTGCCCAGCGTCATCGTCGCCCGCACGGACGCCGAAGCCGCCACGCTCATCACCTCCGACGTGGACGAGCGCGACCGCCAGTTCATCACCGGCGAGCGCACGGCCGAGGGCTTCTACCACGTCAAGAACGGCATCGAGCCCTGCATCGAGCGTGCCAAGGCGTACGCCCCCTTCGCGGACCTCATCTGGATGGAGACGGGCACGCCGGACCTCGAGTACGCCCGCAAGTTCGCCGAGGGCGTCAAGTCGGAGTTCCCCGACCAGCTGCTGGCGTACAACTGCTCGCCGTCGTTCAACTGGTCGGCCAACCTGGACGACGCCACCATCGCCAAGTTCCAGCGCGAGCTGGGCGCGATGGGCTTCAAGTTCCAGTTCATCACCCTGGCCGGCTTCCACGCGCTCAACTACTCGATGTTCGACCTGGCCTACGGCTACGCCCGCAACCAGATGACGTCGTTCGTCGAACTGCAGAACCGCGAGTTCAAGGCGGCCGAGGAGCGCGGCTTCACCGCCGTCAAGCACCAGCGCGAGGTCGGCGCCGGCTACTTCGACCGCATCGCCACCACCGTCGATCCGACCAGTTCCACCACGGCCCTGAGCGGTTCGACCGAAGAGGCGCAGTTCCACGGGTAAGTTCCCCGTAGGGCCTGAAGAAGAACCACTCACGCTGGGTACCACCTACTCACACTTGAGGAGCTGACGTGACAAGCGAGAAGATCCAGAGGGTCGGCGTCATCGGCGCCGGACAGATGGGTGCGGGCATCGCCGAGGTGTGCGCACGTGCACATGTCGACGTCCTCGTATGCGAGCCTTCCCGCGAGCTGGCGGCGGCCGGCCGCGCGCGGATCCTGCGGTCGCTCGACCGTGGCGTCAGCAGCGGCAAGATCACCGACCGCGAGCGTGAGCAGGCCGCCTGGCGGCTCCGGTTCACCTCGGACCTGGGCGACTTCGCGGACCGCCAGCTGGTGGTCGAGGCCGTCACCGAGGACGAGAAGGTCAAGACCGCGGTCTTCGCCGAACTCGACTCGGTGGTCACCGACCCGCACGCGGTCCTCGCGTCCAACACTTCGTCCATCCCGATCATGAAGCTCGCGATGGCCACGGAGAACGCCTCCCGCGTCGTCGGGATGCACTTCTTCAACCCCGTGCCCGTGCTGCCGCTGGTCGAGCTCGTGACCACGCTGACCACGAGCGCGGAGGTGGGGGCGCGTGCCGAGCACTTCGCCCACGAGGTGCTGGGCAAGGAGGTGGTGCGCTCGGCGGACCGGTCCGGCTTCATCGCCAACGCGCTGCTGGTGCCGTACCTGCTGTCGGCCATCCGCATGGTCGAGTCCGGCTTCGCCACCGTCGAGGACGTCGACAAGACGATCTCGCTGGGCCTCGCCCACCCGATGGGCCCGCTCAAGCTGAGCGACCTCATCGGGCTGGACACGGTCAAGGCGATCGCCGACTCGATGTACGAGGAGTTCAAGGAGCCGCTGTACTCGGCGCCGCCGCTGCTGCTGCGCATGGTCGAGGCCGGCCGGCTGGGCAAGAAGTCCGGCCACGGCTTCTACCAATACGCCGAGAACGGGGCGTCGGCGCAATAGCCGGCCGCCGGGCGGATGCACGGTGCGGACGGAGCGGATCCCCGGAATCCTTCCCGTGGCCGGCACCGGACACCGTCTGGCGCAAGACGCAGTGTGAAAGCCGTCGTCGAGGGGCGTGACCGAGAAAGGTCGCGCCCCTCGGCGCATCCCGTCCGCCACGCGGCCGGGCGGGAATCTTCCAGACCGTAAACAGCGGGTACCCGGTGCGGCTGGTCGGTACATTCGGCACGATGAGAAGTGCCGGCGAGGCCGCCGGGGCAGGACCCACCGCGCAGTGCGGGGCGCACGCCGCCCGGCCCGCCTGCATCAGTGCAGCGACTGTGCGAGCAGACAGGAAAGGTCGACATCGCAATGAGTACCGCAGTTCCGGCAGGAATCGGTTCCAGCGTCCTCGGCTACCCGAGGATCGGGCCGCGTCGAGAGCTCAAGCGTGCCCTGGAGTCGTATTGGCACCGCCACTCCAGCCGCGAAGAGCTGCTGGCCGTGGGCCGCGAGCTCCAGGAGTCCACGTGGCTCGAGCTCGCCGCGACGGGGCTCAGCCAGGTACCCGGCAACACCTTCTCCTTCTACGACCATGTGCTGGACAACGCGCTGCTGTTCGGCGCTGTGCCTGCCCGCTTCCGCGACCTGCAGGAGTCGATGCATCCGCTCGACTTCTACTTCGCGATGGCGCGCGGGGTGCCCGGGCACCCGCCGCTGGAGCTGGCCAAGTTCATCAGCAGCAACTACTACTACCGCGCGCCCGAGCTGGACCAGAACACGGTCTTCGAGCTGAACTCCGAGGCACTGCTCGACGAGGTGCACCGGGCCAAGCAGCACGACGTGGAACTGCGCCCGGTGGTGCTGGGGCCGCTGTCGCTGCTGCTGCTGAGCCGGGTGAGCGCCGACGCGTCCGAGGGTTTCCACCAGCTGGATCTGCTGGAGCCGCTGCTGGCCGCCTACGAGCAGCTGTTCGAGCAGCTCGCCCGCGCGGGGATCACCTGCGTGCAACTCGACGAACCGTGGTTCACCCTGGAACGCTCCGAACGCGAGCTGGAGGCGTTCGGCCACGCCTACCGTGAACTGTCCGAGGCCCCGCTGCGCCCCCGCCTGCTCGTCACCGGGCCCTACGGCGATTTCGGCCCGGCGCTGCCGCTGCTGGCGTCCACCAACGTCGAGGCCATCGGGCTGGACCTCGTCGACGCGCCCAAGACCGCAGAGGAGCTTGCCGCCATCCCGGGGATGAAGCGCAAGCGCCTGTACGCCGGGGTCGTCGACGGCCGCAACGTGTGGCGGCTGCACAAGCAGCAGACTCTCGACTACCTCAAGGAGCTGTACGCGGCGATCCCCGACATCGTCGTGTCCACCTCCTGCTCCCTCATGCACGTCCCGTACGACGTGCTCATGGAGTACGACCTGAACGAGAACGTCGCCGACCACCTGGCCTTCGCCAAGCAGAAGGTGGGCGAGTCGGTGGCGCTGGCCCGCGCGCTGCGCAACGGTCCGCCCGGCAAGTGGGCCGACGAGGCGGAACGCCCGGCCGCCGTCACCAACGACGCCGTGCGCAAGCGTGTCGCCGCCGTCACCGACGCCGACCGCGCGCGCATGCCGTTCGCCGAGCGCCGGAACATCCAGCGCGAAGCCATGCCGCTGCCCGACGTGCCTGCCACCACGCTGGGCTCGTTCCCGCAGACCGAGCACATCCGCAAGGCCCGGTACGACCTGGGCCAGGGCCGGCTCACGTGGGACGAGTACGTGGCCGAGGTGCACGCGGAGATCGAGCGCGTCATCCGGCTGCAGGAGGACATCGGCCTGGACGTGCTCGTCAACGGCGAGGTCGAGCGCAACGACATGGTGCAATTCTTCGCCGAACAGCTCGACGGTTACGCCATCACCCGCAGCGGCTGGGTCCAGGTGTACGGCTCGCGGACGGTGCGCCCGCCCGTGCTCTACGGCGACGTGTCCCGGCCGGGCCCCATGTCGGTGCGCTGGACGGAGTACGCGCAGTCGCTGACCGACAAGCCGGTCAAGGCGGTCCTCACCGGGCCGGTCACGCTGCTCGCGCTGTCGTACGTGCGCGACGACCAGCCCATGGCCGAAACCGCCGAACAACTGGCGCTGGCGGTGCGCGACGAAGTGGCCGACCTGGAAGCCGCGGGGATCCGGATCATCCAGGTGGACGAGCCGGCCATCCGCACCCTGCTGCCCCGCCAGGACGTGGGCCGCGAGGAATACCTCGAATGGGCGGTGGGCGCGTTCCGGCTGGCCACGGCCGGCGCAGCACCGGAGACGCAGATCCACACGCACATCGGGCTCTCCCGGGTGCGGTCGGTGGTCGAGGCCGTCGAGAACCTCGACTGCGACGTCACCTACCTGATCCAGACGCGCACCGTCGACTGGGTGCTCGACGCCCTCGGCGGCGCCGGCTTCACCCGTGGGGTGGGACCCGGCGTGTACGAGACGCGCTCGGCCGTGGTGCCCGACATCGACGAGCTCGACGACCGCCTCACCCGCGCCGCCGAAGCCATCGACGTCGACCGGCTGTGGGCCAACCCCGACGGCGGCCTCAAGACGCGGCACTTCTCGCAGCTCGAGCCGTCACTGCGCAACCTGGTGGCGGCGGCGCGGAGGCTGCGGCGGCGGGCCGACCGGCTCGAAGCGGAATCGGCGGTGGACACCGGGCCGGCGTGAGCCGGCCGGGGCGGTGGGAACGGGGCGGTGAGTGCGCGGCGCTTACCGCCCCGGCGGCGGTCAGGACCCTGCCGGGCCGGCGGCTCCGCAGGCGCCCTCTGGCCTCCTCCCCACGCCGCGCGCCGGTAGTCATGACGAGCGCGCAGTGTCTCGGCGTGTCGCGTCAGGGGGCGCGCGTGGCGTCAGGGGGCGCGCGGGGAGGTGGAGCCGGCCCGGCACCGGTGGGCGCAGGACTCTGTCACATGGTTCGGGGGCGAACCCGTCGCCGGGGAACGTAGGCGTCGCACGGGTCGGCGGCGTCGATGATGGGAGCCGGCCGAGCGGAGGCGCGTGTGCGCGCGCTGCCGAAAAGGCCCTGCAGGCGGCACGGGGCGTCCAAGTCTGCCCAGGTCCAGCGCATCACCTCGAGCCCGGCGTCGCGCAGACGGTCCTCGCGCTTCTTCTCATCCCAGGCGATCTGGCCCGGATCACGTGGATCGTCGATCTGGCGCGAGTACTTGACGCGACCGTCGAACTCGCCCACGATGCCGTGCTCGTCGAAGAAATAGTCCGCCCGGCCCAGCAGGTCGCCGTTCACCCGGATGACCCGTTGCAGCTCGCGGGGTGGAAGCCCGGCACGGTCCATG
The DNA here is from genome assembly GCF_016599145.1 of Tomitella cavernea. Taxonomy (GTDB): domain Bacteria; phylum Actinomycetota; class Actinomycetes; order Mycobacteriales; family Mycobacteriaceae; genus Tomitella; species Tomitella cavernae. Next base: position 46,645 of record NZ_JAENKO010000024.1, on the reverse strand, counting down.
ACGATGCGGCTCCAGCTTTCGCCGATGCTCTCGCTGCGCGGATCCATTGCGAGGACGGCGGCTCGTGCGCGCGTCGCTCCGCTTCTGCCGGGCAGCCGTGTGATCTCTTCCAACAGCTCGTCGACAGTGGTCATCGCGTTGTTCAGCGCCGCATCGCCCACCGCCACCGCACGATCGAACTGCTCCGTCCGGGCCAGGTCGACGATGGTGCGTGCCACGGTGCTCACCGGGAGCCCGTCGACTTCGGTCACCTGGACAGGCGACAGATGGGCCGTATGCTGGTGCCGGCGCCGGGTCGTGTGTCCGCCTGCGGTGCCCGGCTGCGTCAGGTGGACTCGGGCGAGGCTCAAGTCCCACAACGGCAACCCGTGGATCGCGGCCGCGGACGCATGGCTGACCACAGCGGTCGTCCGCTGCTTGGCTATTGCGGCGTGGACGGCGATGACGTGACGCGTGGTGATATCGGTCGCCGCGTCGCCGGGCGTCGCGTAGACACCCGGCCGCACCCGCGCGAGATCCCCCTGTTTGCACATCCGCTGGAGTGCGTGGTCGTCGAATCCATTGCCGACGGCGTTGGTCCTGAACAGAAGCCTATTCCTCCCCATGCGACCCATCATGGCCGTACCGGACGACAGCGGGCGTCATGGTCGGTGGTGAAACCCCAGGATAGCGCCGCGCCTGTGGATAACTTCCGCGGCAGTGTGCGGCGCCGCCCGCCCACGACGCGCGCCGATAGTCCTGGCGCGCGCACATTGCCTCGGCGCGTCGCGGCAGGGGGCGCGCGTGGCGGCAGGGGGCGCGCGTGGCGGCAGGGGGCGCGCGTGGCGGCAGGAGGCGGGCGGCGCGGGGCCTCAGGCCTTGGGCACGGGCAGCTCGTGCCGCTCGGACATGAACACGCGGCGGTCGCCCTGGGCGTTGGCGATCGCGGTGATCCCGCCCCAGGCCAGCATCAACAGGTGCTCGATCAGCTCCTCAACGGGCGTGGAGCGGTCCATCATCCAGCGGTGCGTGGCCAGCTGGACGGCGCCGACCACCCCGTACGACCACGTCAGTGATCCGTCGATGAGGAAGCCCAGCCGCTGGAGCCGGTCGCTGAGCACGCCCGCGAGGAGTTCCGCGACGATCCGCTCGCTGTTCTCGAGCGCCGCGCGCACGCCCGCGCCGCCGGAGGTCATGCCCATGATGAACGGGTAGATCTCCGGTTCGTCGGCCACCGTGCGCACATACACCGAGATGGCGGCCTCGGCCAGGCCGAACTCGTCGAGGTCCTCCTGGCCCAGCGCGGCGGCGAGCGCGGGGGCCAGGCGCGTCTCCATGAACCGCATCGTCGCGGCGCTGGTCAGATCGGCCTTGTCGTCGAAGTAGCGGTAGAGCACCGTTTTGGACACGCCGATCTCCGCGGCGATCTCGTCCATACCGGTGTTGCTGCCGCGGGCCCGGATGGCGGCGAGTGCGCCGTCGGACAGCTCGGCGCGCCGCGCGAGCTTGTGCTCTTGCCAGCGCAGCTTGCGGCCGTCGATCTCGGAGTTGTCCTTGCGCTTTGCCACGTGCGTCCCTCGGTGCTGCGCCCGATCACCCCGTTCGAGGGATCGGGCGCGTCGTCTGTCGTTCGCGTATGCCGTCCGCTGAACGGAGTGTCGCCGCCCGTCCCGCGTGCACCCCACTCTAAGGCGTCCGCCGGTATCGGAGGACGGGACTCCCGGCCATCGTGGGCGCGGAATGCGCAGGACGGCATCGCCCACGGCGGTGGCAGCGCCGCGTCAGGCACGCCCGGCCGGCGCCGAGCGTGAACAATGGCGGTGTGCTGATGACTACCGACGACCCGGCCAAGGTGCGTGACCTGCGGCGGATGAAGTTCGTCGCCACGGGGTTCCTGCTTGCGGCCGTCGTCGTCTACGTGCTCTGCCTGGTGCTGGGCGGCGACGATGCGCCCACCTGGGTCGGCTACGTGCAGACGGCCTCGGAGGCGGGGATGGTCGGCGGACTGGCCGACTGGTTCGCGGTGACGGCCCTGTTCCGGCATCCGCTGGGCATCCCCATCCCGCACACCGCGATCATCCGGCGCAAGAAGGACCAGCTGGGCGAGGGGCTCGGCGAGTTCGTCGGCGAGAACTTCCTGGCGCGCGACGTGGTGCTGGGCAAGCTGGACTCGGCGCAGGTGCCGGCGCGCCTGGGCGAGTGGCTGGCGCAGCCGCGCAACGCCGAGCGGGCGGCTGCGGAGGCGGCGACCCTGGCGGGCGGCGTCCTCACCGTGCTGCGGGATGAGGACGTGCAGCAGATCATCGACGCGACGATCGTGCGCAGGCTCGCCGAGCCCAAATGGGGCCCGCCGATCGGGCGGGTCCTCGAACAGCTCCTGGAGGAGGAGCGGCACCTGCCGGTGATCGAGCTGCTGTGCGAGCGGGCGTACCAGTGGTCGGTGAACTCGCAGCAGACCATCGACCGGATCGTGCTCAAGGACTCGCCGACGTGGTCGCCGCGGTTCGTCGACCTGCTCGTGGGCGAGAAGATCCACAGCGAGCTCGTGGAGTTCGCCCGGAAGGTGCGCGCGGATCCGCAGCACGAAGTGCGTCAGGCGGTCAACCGGTTCCTCGTCGAGTTCGCCCACGACCTGCAGACGGACCCCGAGACGATGGCCAAGGCCGAGCGGGTCAAGACAGAGTTGATGGACCGCGAGGAGATCACCTCGGCGGCGGAGGCGGCCTGGCGGATCGCCAAGAGGCTCATCGAGGAGGCCGTTGCGGACCCTGGCAGCGCGCTGCGGCGCAAGCTGGTCGAATACTTCCGCGACATCGGGGTGCGGCTGCGCGATGACGCCGACGTGCGGGCCACGCTCGACCGCTGGCTGGCCGGCGGCGTCGCCTTCGTGGTCGACAACTACGCGAGTGAGCTCACAGGCGTGATCACCGACACCGTCGCGCGCTGGGACGGCGACGTCGCGAGCCGCAAGATCGAGTTGGCCGCGGGGCGCGATCTCCAATTCATCCGCATCAACGGCACGGTGGTGGGCGCGGTCGCCGGCCTGGTGATCCACGCGGCGTCGCAGCTGATCACGGGGTGACGGTCGGAATGAAACCGAGTGTTGGTGATCCGTGACACGAAGCGCGGCCGTGTGTGATCAAACGCACTATGTCGCGTGTCATCTGCGCAAAAGCAGCGCTTGCAATTGTTAGCAGGTCTGTTAGCGTGGGTGGTGCAGCACGAGGAGGTGCCACATGGTAGATGGCCATGATCCCGCGAAAGGGGAGCGGGGCGAGGGCGGCTCCGGTGCGCCGGAAGGCCACGCCCATCCCGCACAGAGCGGGTCCGGATCTGCTGCACCGTTCGCCGATCAACTCGGCGACGGGGCCGGGGAGATCGCCGAGAAAGTGGTCAACACGGCCCAGGACATCGGGGAGTTCATCCGGTCGCAGCGCGAATCCGCGCAGGTTTCGCTGCGGCAGCTGGCCGAGCGGGCGGGCGTGTCCAACCCGTACCTCAGCCAGATCGAGCGGGGCCTGCGCCGACCGTCGGCCGAGGTTCTGGGACAGATCGCCAAGGGGCTCAGGGTCTCCGCGGAGGCGCTCTACATCCGCGCCGGGATCCTCGAGCAGCGCGACCCCAGCCCGGTGCGCGACGCCGTGCTGTCCGATCCCGCCCTGAACGAACGGCAGAGGCAAGTGATCCTCGAGATCTACGACTCCTTCTGCCGCGAGAACGTCGGGGCCGCCGCACGGGTGGCGGACTCCGCACAATAGGCGCCCCGCGCGGGGCCGGTGCGACGCAACGAGGGGTGTGTCGCATGCACGGTCCGCGCGGACTCCGCCGACACCGACCGAAACGACGGCGCCACGTCGTCACACCGTAAGGAGCACCACATGTCGAACCCCATCGAGAACGTCAAGACCCCGCTGTACGCCGCCGTCGGCGCCGGCGACTATGCGCTGCAGGCCGTGGCCGACGTGGCCGGCAAGCTGCGCGAGCGCGCCGAGGAGCGTCAGAGCGAGTGGCGCACCAAGTCCGACGAGTGGCAGGTGCGCGCCGACGAGACCCGCGAGCGTATCCAGCACCTCCCCGATGAGCTTCCGGCGCAGATCGACGACCTGCGCGAGAAGTTCACCTCGGAGGAGCTGCGCAAGGTGGCCGAGGCCTACATCCAGGTCGCGACCGACCTCTACAACTCGCTGGCCGAGCGCGGCGAGGGCGCCGTCGACCGCCTGCGCAAGCAGCCGCTGGTGGGCGAGAACCTCGATCGCGCCGAGGCCGCCGTCAGTGACGCGCGCGAGCTCACCGAGGAGGCGCTCGGCACCGTCGCCGCCCGCACCCGCGAGGTCGGCGAGCGCGCCGCCAAGCTGACGGGTCGCGCGTCGAGCGGCACCGTGGAGGCCGGCGCCGAGGCCGCCGCCACCACCGAGAAGGCTGCCACCGCGGCCGCGGAGAAGGTCGAGTCGGCCGGCGACGCGGCGGCGAGCAAGGCCACGAGCGCCGCCAAGAAGACCGAGTCGGCCGCCAAGAAGGCTGAGCCCGCCAAGAAGACCGAGCCCGCCAAGCCGGCTGCGGCGAAGAAGGCCCCCGCCAAGAAGGCGCCGGGCAAGAACGCGCAGAGCAAGTGACGGTGCGCTGAGTGCCCCGCCCCGCCCCGCCCCGGGCGCCGGAAACGGCGCCCGGGGCGGGGCGCGTTGCGGGGTCGTCTTTTCGAGGGGCCGGGCCGCCGGGGAGCGGGTGACGCGCAGCGTATCCGTACAATCAACAGCGTGGGAGTAATCGGACTGATCTTCATGGTCACGCGGTGGGCCGCGATCATCTTCGGGGCCGTGGCGTTGATCCATGCGATCCGCCAGCGCTCGGACGCGTTCCCGGCCGTCGGGCGCCTCACCAAGCCGGTGTGGATCGGCATCATCGCCGTCGCGATCGTGCTGTTCTTCATCATGGGCGCCCTGAGCTTCCTGGGCATCATCGGCGTCGTCGCAGTGGGCATTTACATGGCGGACGTGCGGCCCAAAGTGGACGAGATCCAGGGACGCTGAGGCGCGGGGGTGCTGAGTCTCCGGGATTACTGAGTCTCCGGGGGTGCTGAGCCTGCGGGAGTATTGAGGCGCGGGGGCGATGCCGCGCCGCGCGGCGGTTGCCGCGACACGCCGGGGCGACACGCGCGCGGGAGGGAGATCGGCGCGCGCGGCGCGAGAATGCGCGCGGCACGGTCTCCGGTCTACTCCTCGGCTGCGTCCCGACCTTGCCAGGTGCCGTCGGCGACGAGCACAATGGTATGTGTAACCGGAAGTTCCGGGGCGGCGGGCAGGGCCCGGTCACGGGCGGTTCCCTTGCACCAGGCCGCCTGCCGCTACGCAGAGATTGCGGGGTGGATCATGGCGATCACCACCGAACGCACCCGGATACCCGCGGGGATGCGCCCGTCCAAGCACGGCACCCGCGAGCAGACGGCGGCGAGGCTGCTCCGGTCGGCGGAGCGCAAGTCGTACGACCCCACCGTGGACATCGACTGGGACGCGCCACTGGTCCCGGACGCCTACGGGATGACCCCGGAGTGGTGCAGCCTTTACGGCACGGAACTGTGGGAGTCGATGCCGGAGCGTCGGCGCATCGCGCTGACGAACCACGAGGCGGCGTCGATCAGCTCGACGGGCATCTGGTTCGAGATGATCCTCATGCAGATGATCCTCCGCGACGTGTACTGGCAGGACTTTGCCTCCGAGCACGTGCAGTTCGGGCTCACCGAGATCGGCGACGAGTGCCGGCATTCGACCATGTTCGCCCGCGCTGCGCAGCGCATGGGCATCCCCAGTTACAAGCCGAACCGCGTGATCATGTGGCTGGGATCGTTCTTCAAGTCCACGTCCACGGGCTCGCTGGCCTACGGTGGCACGCTGTTCGCCGAGGAGATCCTCGACATGATGCAGCGTGATTTCCGCCGCGACCCGCGCGTGCAGCCGCTCACCCGCCGGGTCAGCGAGATCCATGTGACGGAGGAGTCGCGGCACATCCGCTTCGCCCGTGAGGAGACCATCCGCAAGGCGGCGACGCTGGGCCGGGTGCAGCGCTGGTATGCCCAGTTGCTCATGGGACTGACCGCGTACCAGATCATCACCAACCTGGTGAGCCCCGAGGCGTACCGCGCGGTGGGGCTCGACCCCAGGGAGGCGCGCAGGGCCGCCGCGGCCAACCCGCACTACGCGTCGATGGTGCACGAGGGCTGCGCGAAGACGGTGGAGTTCCTTGACTCCGTGGGCCTCATCGGCGGGCCGTCGACGGTGCTGCTGCGCCGGGCGCACATACTCTGACCTGGGGGCCGTCCGTCGCAGGGCGATAGGATCGGCGGCGATGAACGAGTACCGGATCGACGGGCTCGCCCAGGCCGCCGGCGTCAGCGCCCGCAACGTGCGCGTGTATCAGGAGCGCGGACTGTTGCCGGCGCCGCGGCGTGAGGGGCGTGCCGCCTGGTACGACGACGGCCACCTGGCCCGGTTGAAGCCCACCGCGCGGATGTTCGAGCGCGGTTGCACCTTCGCCACCATCGGCGAGCTGCTCACCGCGGCGCAGGAGGCGCTGCGTGGACCTGGACGCGGCCGGGGTGGCAGAGGTGGCCGACCCGATCAACCGGTTGCGCCCGCGCGCCCATCAGGTGCTGCAGGTGCTGTTGGCGCAGAGCATGGACGTGGAGATCGGCAAAGCACTGCAGCGCGCCGCGGACAAACTGGGCGCCGGTACAGGAAAGCGCGGTGCTGCGGCCCCTGTGGCCGATGATGCACAAGTGTGACCTGTGAAACTTCACGGTTCGGGACTGCCGTGCGCGTAGCTGCGCTGTAATGTACGTAGCCGTGACGAGCGGTGCGGGGTATCCCGGCCTTGCGTGCGGCACCCCGGAAGGTGCGGCACGGTCGTGGCACTCTGCGCGTGAGTGAGAGGACGAGGCGATGGCGCTGCGGAACACGGGGGCGGAAGGGCGGCGCTCCGCCGTGCGCTCGCTTGTCGATGCGTCCGCGCGGCTCGCCCCAGCGCGGTTGTTGCCCGGCGGGGCGCAGACGCAGGGCGGTGGCATCACCCGCACGGACGCCGCACGGCTGGCCGCGCGGCGCGCGGCCATGGATGCGTTGCTCGTGGAACCGGCCGAGGATCCGCGCGTGCTGCCGGTCACCGCCGACGACGGCAACCCCGTGCACGTGGTGGAGCGCGGCCCGGCCGACGGCGTCCCCATCGTCTTCATCCACGGTTGGGCGTGCAGCAACCGCGTGTGGAACGCGCAGGTCAACGAGCTGTCGCGGGAGCACCGCGTGGTCTGTTACGACCAGCGCGGCCATGGCCGCACCCCCAGCGGGACGGCCCCGGCGTCGTTGGACACGCTGGCCGACGACCTCGACGCCGTTCTGCGGGCGACGGTGTCGCCGGACGCGCCGGCCGTCATCGTCGGGCACAGCATGGGCGGGATGACGGTCAACGCCTGGGCGTCGCGGCACCCGGAGCAGGTCCCCGTCCACGGCCGCGCCGCGATGCTCGTCAGCACGGCCGCCGACAGGCTCCTGAACGATTTCGGCGTGCTGCCGTTCCCCGAACGCCTGCCCGGGGCCCTCGCGCTGGGCCGCGCCGCGATGGGCGCGCCGCTCTCGGCCGTCCTGCTGCCGGAATGGGGGTTCCATTACGTCACGATGGGCGGCCATGCCACCGCCGCGCAGGTGGCGTTCTGCCGCGAGATCGTCAACGCCTGTCCGGCACGCAACCGGGGCCGGTGGGGCACCGCGATGAGCGACCTGGACCTGCGCGCCGGGCTGGAGTCGCTCACCGTGCCCACGACAGTGGTCGTGGGCACCGACGACCGCCTGACGCCGCCGGTTCACGCGCGGCGCATGGCCGAGGTGCTGCGCGAGACCGGCCGGCTGGAGCGGCTCGTGGAGCTGGCGGAGGTGGGGCACATGGTGCCGGTGGAGGCGCCGTTCGAGGTCGATGCGGAGATCCGCCGGCTCGCCGCGCTCTGAACCACCCCCGGGCCCGGCCCCGGGGCCATCCGGTCGGCAAGCCAGGCGGTCAGCTGAACACCACCGTCTTGTGGTCGTGCACCAGAACCCTGTCCTCGAGGTGCCAGCGCAGCCCGCGTGCCAGCACGAGCTTCTCGATGTCGCGGCCCTGCCGGACCATGTCGCGGGTGGTGTAGGTGTGGTCGATGCGGGTGACGTCCTGCTCGATGATGGGCCCGGCGTCCAGATCGGCCGTCACGTAGTGGCATGTGGCTCCGATCAGCTTGACGCCGCGGTCGAACGCCTGGTGGTAAGGCCGAGCGCCCGCGAACGACGGCAGGAAGCTGTGGTGGATGTTGATGGCCCGCCCGGCCCAATGCTCGCACAGCTCGGCCGGCAGCACCTGCATGAACCGGGCCAGCACCACCGCGTGCGGGTCGTGGGCGTCGACCAGGTCGCGGACCTCGGCGAAGGCGGCCGCGCGCGCCTCCGGGTCGGTGCCCGCCTGAGGGAACGGCACATGGTGGAAGGCGATGCCGTGCGCGCGCACCACCGGTTCCAGGTTGCGATGATTGCCGATCACCGCGGTGATCTGCGCGGGCAGTTCGCCCTGGGCGGCGCGGCCCAGCAGGTCGTGCAGGCAGTGGCCGTCCTTGCTCACCACCAGCACCACGCGCTTGGGCGTGCCCGAATCGTGCAGCGACCACTCCGTCTCCGGTCCCAGCTCGGCCGCCACCGCGGCGAATCGCTCGCGCAGCTCGTATGCGCTGAGCTCCACCGACGATGCGCGGATGGCCTGGCGGGTGAAGAACCAGCCGGAGTTCGGGTCCGCGTGGTACGCGGCCTCCACGATCCAGCCGCCCAGGCCGGAAAGGAACTCCGAGATCCGCGCGACGATGCCCGTGCGGTCGGGGCAGCCGAGGCTGAGGACGTAGCGGCGGTCGTCGACCGCGGAGGCGGTGTTTCCAGCGGGGATCATGCTCCCATTTTGGCCCAGGGGGTCCGGCCGGGGCGCGGCGGGCGGTGTGCCAGGCTCGCAGGCATGAACGCACAGGCCGGCACCGGATCATTTCGCAGCACCGTCGCGTCGATCGTCGACCACACGCTGCTCAAGCCGGAGGCCACGGCGGCCGACGTGCGCGCATTGATCGCCGAGGGCCGTGAATTGGGCGTCGGGGCGGTGTGCGTGTCGCCGAGCATGCTTCCCGTGCACGCCGACGGACTCGTGGTCGCCGCGGTGGCGGGCTTCCCGTCGGGCAAACACCATTCGCTGGTCAAGTCCGCGGAGTCGGCGTTCGCGGTGGAGTCCGGTGCCCAGGAGATCGACATGGTCATCGACGTGGGCGCCGCCGTGGCCGGGGACTACGGCGCCGTCCTGGCCGACGTCCTGGCCGTGCGCGAGGCGATCGGCCCGGACATCGTGCTCAAGGTGATCCTGGAGACGGCGGTGCTCGGCGACGATGCGATCGTCGAGTGCTGCCGCTCGGCCGAGCGCGCGGGCGCCGACTATGTCAAGACTTCCACCGGGTTCCACCCGGCCGGCGGTGCGAGCACGCACGCCGTAGGCCTGATGGCCGAAACCGTGGGCGACCGGCTGGGCGTCAAGGCCAGCGGCGGGATCCGCACGGCCGAGGCCGCGATGGCGATGATCGACGCGGGCGCCACCCGGCTGGGGCTCTCCGGTACGCGGGCCGTGCTCGACGGGCTCCCGGAGGGCTGACGGCCGGCCCGTTCAGGCCCGGCCCGCCCCGTCGGGCGTTCCCGTCCGGTCAGAAGATGCTGCAGTCGATCTGCGGCCCGTCGGTCGTGGTCAGCGGCGCCTGGACGCCGGTAGTGGTCAGCGGCGCCTGGCCGCCGGTGAGTCGCACCTGCAACCCCTTGTCGGTGACGTCCACCGACTGCGGCGTCATCTCCAGCGGATAGTCGGCCAGGTTGCGGGTGAGCAGGTCGATGATCTGCTGGGCCCCGCCGGTGGGCAGGCCGATGCCGAAGGCGGTGATGTCGGAGGCCTCCATAGTCACCGCGTTGCCGCTGATCCGCGGGGTCAGCGATATCCGGCCCAGCCCGCCGGCCACGGCCACGTCGATGGTCCCCGCGGTGGAATCGCTGGTGACCCCGGTGATGAGCATGCCGAACGGGAGCGTCTGCAGGCTGGCGAGCATGTCGTCGTTGCCCCAGGTCACCGTGGCCTCCGACGAGCCGACCGTGCCGGTGCCGTCGCCCTCCGGCAGACGGATGTCGTGGATGGTCGAGCTCAGCTGCAGCCCGCGCATGGCGGCCTCGCCGGGGCCGGCGAGGTTGATGCCGTCGCTGTTGATGCTGATCGACGACACCGTGCCGGTGACGGCCGTCAGTAGCAGTGGGGTGGCGCCCAGGCTGACGTCGACGTCGCCGTCGACCTGCTGTTCCAGCGCGGTCGCAACGCAGTTCCCGACGCGGTCACGGGCGTAGAACTCGCCGCCCACGGCCACCGCCACCAGCGCGACGACCAAACCGATCGTGACGAAGAGGGCGGTGTGCCGGCGACGGCGCGGGGTGCGGGAAGGCGCTCGAGTACTCATCGGGACAGATTGTCCACGATCAACCTGAAAGAAGTATGAGAAGTGTTCTGGAGCCGTGGCTTAGTTGCGCGAACGCAGCCAGTGGTTGGTGAAGTCCTTCTCGATGCCGAACAGGTTCACTAGGTTCTCCAGGATCACGTCCTCGAGCTTGCCGCCGACGAACGGGATGTTCACCCTGGCCGCGGGGGTGTAGTGCAGCACCGACCCGCCGGCGTCGTCGGTGAGGGTGACGTCGCCGCCCAGGCTGCCCGGCGCGGCGGGGATCGTCGCGGAGAAGCTGCCCGTGGTGACGCCGCCCGGCGTATATCGCCCGAACGTCGCTCTGCGGGTGATGACGAGGTCGGTCTGCAGCACGGTCTGCGCCACGGCGGGCATCATCTCGCGGGCGATCACCTGCGTCATCTCCACCCGGATGCCGCCGTCGCCCGACTCGAAGGACTCGACCACCGACACCGGCGTGAACTCGCGGAGCTGTTCCATCAGTCCGTCCCAATACGCCCTGTCGGACAGAGCGGCGTACGTGCGTGCTGCGTCCCCGGACAGGCGGGCCGAGTACTCGATGCGTCGTGGCATGGGGGCAGGTTACCGTGGACTGCTGTGCACACTCTCGATCTCCCCGGGCTCGCGGCCGACGCCGGTGCCGAGCATGCCGCCGGCGCCGCACTGGCGGGCCTGACCACACTGCGACTCGGCGGCCGCTGCACCCATCTTGTGACCTGTGCAGATACCGGATCGCTGGTGGCCGTGGTGCGCGCGCTCGACGCGGCCGGGGTGCGCACCCTGATCCTCGGCGGCGGATCGAACCTGGTCATCGCCGACGAAGGTTTCGACGGCGCGGTGGTGCGCGTGGCGACGGCGGGCATCGACGTCGACGGGACGCTCGTGCGCGCCGACGCGGGTGCGCTGTGGGACGACGTGGTGGCGCGGACGGTGTCGGCGGGACTCGGCGGCATCGAATGCCTTTCGGGGATTCCCGGCTCCGCGGGGGCCACCCCCGTGCAGAACGTGGGCGCCTACGGGGCCGAGGTGGCCGACGTTCTCGAACGCGTGGAGCTGCTCGACCGTCGCACCGGTGAACGGCACTGGGTGACGCCGGACGCGCTCCGGTTGGGGTACCGGACGTCCGTGCTCAAGCACCGCGATGACGCGCTGGTCCTCGCCGTGGAGATGCGCCTGCGCGGCGACGGGCTCAGCGCGCCGCTGCGCTACGGCGAACTGGCGACTGCGATGGGCGGTGAGCCGGGTGCGCGGCTGCCCGTCGACGAGGTCCGCCGCACGGTCTTGGGCCTGCGCGCCGGCAAGGGCATGGTGGCGGATCTGACGCTCGACGACGATACGCCCGACCACGATTCGTGGAGTGCCGGCTCGTTCTTCACCAACCCGGTGATCGAGCACGCCGACCTGGCCGGCGTGCTCGGCGCGATCGCGGCGCGCGTCGGCGGGGATGCCCGGGTTCCGCAGTACCCGGCCGACGGGGGGCGCGCCAAGCTGTCAGCCGGCTGGCTCATCGAGCGCTCCGGCTTCGGCAAGGGATACCCCGGCGAGGGGTCACCGGCGCGGCTGTCGACCAAACACACGCTGGCGCTCACGAACCGCGGGGCGGCGCGCACCGCCGAGCTGCTGGCATTGGCCAGGGAGGTGCGCGACGGAGTGCACGAGGCTTTCGGGGTGCGGCTGGTGCCGGAGCCGGTGCTGGTCGGGTGCGAGATCTGATCTGTGGCGCGGTCCGCCGCCCGTCGCGTTCGAAGTTCGAACGCGACGTGGCTTTCGCGCCCCAACTTCGAACGCGACGTGGCGTGGCGTTCGAAGTTGTCGCATCTGGTCCGTAACTGGAGACCCAATGGGGCAACTACGGGCGTGACGCGTGTTCGCGTCTGAACTTCGAACGCGACGACGAGGCGACGCCCGAACTTCGGGCGCGACGTGCGGTCGTGCGGTGTGACGCCCGAACTTCGGGCGCGGCACGCCGCCGACCGCGGCTCAGATCCGCCGGTTGACCCGCCCGTCGTGCGCCTGGTCCCGCGGCCGCACCACGATCTGGTCGAGGTCCACGTGCGACGGGCGGGTGGCGGTGAACGCGACGATGTCGGCGATGTCGGCGGCCACCAGCGGGGTGACCCCGGCGTAGACGTTGTCGGCGCGTTCGGCGTCGCCCTTGAACCGGACCAGTGAGAACTCGGTTTCGACCATGCCCGGGCAGATCTCGGTGAACCGCACCGGCTTGCCCAGCAGTTCGCCGCGCATGGTGCGGTGCAGCAGGGCCTGCGCGTGTTTTGCGGAGGTGTACCCGGCGCCGCCGTCGTAGGAGCTCAGCGCGGCCACCGAGGTGACGGTGATGACGAGCCCGTCGCCCGAGTCGATGAGTCCGGGCAGCAGCGCCTTGGTGACGCGCAGGGTGCCCAGGACGTTGGTCTCCCACATCCAGCGCCAATCGTCCAGGTCGGCCTCCGCTACGGGGGCCAGGCCCTTGGCGCCGCCGGCGTTGTTCACCAGCACGTCCACCGGACCGGCGGCCGCGGCGAACGCTTCGACGGAGTCCTGGTCGGTGATGTCGAGCCGGTGCGCGCGGCCGCCGATCTCCGCGGCGATCGTGTCGATGCGGTCCGCGCGGCGGGCGCCGAGGACCACGTCGAACCCCTGTGCGGCGAGGGCGCGGGCGGTGGCTTCGCCGATGCCGGAGCTCGCGCCGGTGACGACCGCGGTCCTGCGGCGCCCGGCCGCCTCGTCCGGCCGCTGCTGCCCGGCTGTCGCGTCGACGCCCCGGGCGAGCTCTTCGTGCGCGGCGGGGCCGCCGGTGCGTGAAGCAGGTTGATCTGATGCCATGCCCCGACCCTAATCGCCGGGCCACCGCTGCGGGGCGGGTGCGATGCCTCACCCGCGGGCGGCCGGGGTTGCCTCGCGGGCATACTCTGGGGGCCATGGCAGAGCACAGTGCTGCGGTCCGGCAGGTGGTTGCGTCGGACGGGACGCGCATCGTCTACAGAGCCGACGGGCGGGTCGGCGCGCGCCCGCTGATCCTGGTGCACGGGTGGGCCCAGTCGTCCGCCTGTTGGGGGCCCAACGTTCTCGCGGCGCTCACCCGCCAGTACCGGGTGATCGCGGTGGATCTGCGCGGCCACGGTTATTCCGACGCCCCCGAGGACGCGTACGACGATCCATCGCTGTGGGCGGGCGATCTGCGTGCCGTCCTGGACGCGGAGGGGATCGGCGCGGGGGCCGGCGCGGTGCTGCTGGGCTGGTCCTACGGAGGGCTGGTGTGCTGCGACTTCCTGGACAACGAGCGCGGAGCCGCTGCGGACGGCACCGTAGGCGGGCTGATCCTGGTGGGCGCGCTCACGGGGATCGGCCGCGGGCAGAAGGGCGGCCGCGTGGGCAAGGCCATGCGCGCCGCGATGCCCTCCGTGCTGGCCACGGACGCCGCGGTGGCCGTTCCCGCGATGATCGAGCTGACGTCCGCCTTCCACGGCGAGGTGCACGGCAAGGGCGAACGCGAACAGGCGCTGCTGGCACTGGCACTGGGCACGCCCCCGCGGGTGCGCACGGCGCTGTTCAACCGCAACTCGGGGCACGACGAGATGCTCGCCTCCCTGGAGATCCCCGTGCTCGTGATGCACGGCACGGACGACCGCATCGTCGATCCGAGCGCGGCCGAGCACGCGCTGGCGACGATCCCGCACGTGCGGCCGTCGTTCTGGGACGGCGGCGGGCATGCGCCGTTCATCGAGAACGAGGGCCGGTTCATCAGCGAGATCGACGAGTTCATCGACGTTCTCGACGGCGACCGGGCCACGGCCGGCTGGGGAGCAGGTTCCGCGGACGGGGGCGGCCGATGACGGGGGGCGGGGTCCTTCCGATCGCCGGCGGCGCGGCGGGGCGCCGGGAGCTGCGCCGGGTGGCCGTGCTCTCGTTGCACACCTCGCCGCTCAACCAGCCGGGCACGGGCGACGCCGGCGGCATGAACGTCTACGTGCTCGAGACGGCCCGCGAGCTGGCACGCCACGGCGTGGAGGTGGAGATCTTCACGCGCGCCACGCGTTCGGACCTCCCTCCGGTGGAGGAGGCCGCGCCGGGCGTCCTGGTGCGCAACGTCGTGGCGGGGCCCTTCGAGGGACTGGACAAGCGCGATCTGCCGACGCAGCTGTGCGCGTTCACCGCCGGGGTGCTGCGGGCGGAGGCCCAGCATGCCCCCGGCTATTACGACCTGGTGCACTCGCACTACTGGCTGTCCGGTCAGGTGGGCTGGCTGGCCCGCGACCGGTGGGCGGTTCCGCTGGTGCACACGGCGCACACCCTCGCCGCGGTGAAGAACGCGGCGCTGGCGGCGGGCGACGTGCCGGAGCCTCTCTCGCGCAGGATCGGCGAGCAGCAGGTGGTGGCCGAGGCCGACCGTCTGGTCGCCAACACTGCGGAGGAACGTCGCCAGCTCATCGCGATCCACGACGCCGACCCGGACCGCGTCGATGTCATCGCGCCCGGCGCGGACCTGCGCCGGTACCGGCCGGGGGGCGCCGTCGCCGCGCGCGCCGAGCTGGGCCTGGACCCGGCTGAGACGCTGGTGACCTTCGTGGGGCGTATACAGCCGCTCAAGGCGCCGGACGTCCTGGTGCGGGCCGCGGCGCGCGTCCTCGCACAGGATCCGGACGCGAATCTGCGCGTGCTGGTCGTCGGTGGGCCGTCGGGCAGTGGGCTGCGCCGGCCGGAGTCGCTGATGGCGCTGGCTGCGGAGCTGGGTATCGCCCATCGGGTCACGTTCATGCCGCCGCAGCCGCCGGACCGGCTCGCCCAGGTGTACCGCGCGTCGGACGTGGTGGCGGTGCCGAGCCACTCGGAGTCGTTCGGGCTGGTGGCGATCGAGGCGCAGGCGTGCGGGGTGCCGGTGGTCGCGGCGCGCGTCGGCGGGCTCGGTGTGGCGGTGCGCGACGGCGAGACCGGCGTCCTGGTCGACGGCCATGGCATCGACCGGTGGGCGTCGGCGCTGGGAATGCTGATCCGGCAGCCGGCCCTGCGTGCGCGGATGGCGGCCGCGGCGCCCCGGCATGCGGCGGCGTTCTCCTGGAGTCACACCGCGGAGGGGCTGCGCAGCACTTACCGGCGTGCCATGCTCGACTGGGACGCGCAGATCGCCGGTCAGGTGGTGGGACAGGTCGGCCGGGGATCTGACGGCCGGGGATCTGACGGACGGGGACCTGACGGCCATGTTCACGACGGCCGGGAACGGCCCGCCCGCGCGGGCGGGCGGCGATTGCGGGAGGCGACGGCATGAGCAGGCACGGTATGGACGGCGAGGCCGGGGCGCGGACGGTCGACGACGCCATCGCGCTGATCGGCGGGGCGCTCGACGCTTCCGGCATCGACTACACCTGCCCGGAGGGGCCGCATTTCGTCCTCACCCTGCCCGGCGAGCGCAAGCTGAAGACCACCTGTCTGCTCACCGTCGGGGTGCACGGGGTGCGGGTGGAGGCGTTCGTAGCCCGGCATCCGGACGAGGACCATGGGGCCGTGTACAAGTGGCTGCTGCGGCGCAACCGGCACCTGTTCGGCGTGCACTACACGATCGACAAGATCGGCGACATCTACCTGGTGGGCCGCATCTCGATGGACGCATTGGGCAGCGACGAGCTCGACCGCGTGCTGGGCCAGGTGCTCGAGGCGGCGGACGGCGACTTCAACACCATCCTCGAGCTCGGGTTCCACACGTCGATCCGGCGTGAATGGCGCTGGCGCACGGTGCGCGGCGAGTCGCTGCGCAACCTTGCCGCGTTCGAGCATCTGGTCACCGACGACGACCGGGCGGCGGCGGCGCGCGGCGAGATCGGCCGGGCCGGCGAACCGCCGCGGAGCGTGGTGACCGAAGCCGGGTCCGCGCCGGCGTCGGGTCCTGGTGCGGGCGACGGGCAGGACCTGGGATAATCGTCGCCATGACTATGGGAACCCTGGTGCTGCTCCGCCACGGCGAGAGCGATTGGAACGCAAAGAACCTGTTCACCGGCTGGGTGGACGTCGCGCTCACCGACAAGGGCACCGCCGAGGCGCGCCGCGGTGGTGCGCTGCTGGTGGAGCACGACCTGCTCCCGGATGTGCTCTACACATCGCTGCTGCGCCGCGCCATCACCACCGCCAACCTGGCGCTGGACGCCGCGGACCGGCATTGGATCCCCGTCAAGCGCGACTGGCGCCTGAACGAGCGGCACTACGGCGCGCTGCAGGGCAAGAACAAGGCGGAGACCAAAGCGGAGTTCGGCGAGGACCAGTTCATGCTGTGGCGCCGCAGCTACGACACCCCGCCGCCGCAGATCGCCGTCGGCAGCGAGTTCAGCCAGGACGTCGACCCCCGCTACGCCGACCTGGACTCCGTCCCCATGACCGAGTGCCTCAAGGACGTCGTCGAGCGGCTGATCCCCTACTTCGAAACGGAGATCGCAGCGGACCTGCGCGCCGGCCGTACGGTGCTGGTCGCGGCGCACGGCAACTCGATCCGCGCGCTGGTCAAGCATCTCGACGGGATCTCCGACGAGGCCATCGCGGGCGTGAACATCCCCACCGGCATCCCGCTGCGCTACGACCTGACCGATGACGGCGGCGTACTGCGCCCGGTCACCGTCGGCGGCGAGTACCTGGACCCGGAGGCGGCCGCGGCGGGTGCCGCCGCCGTGGCCGGCCAGGGCAAGTAGGGCGCGGCCGTGACGCGGGAACAGCCGGTGCGCACGGCGCACGTGCGCCGCGCGGGGAACCGGGGGTGACGGCGCCGATGCTGGTGGCCGGGATCGCGATCGGCGCCGCGGCCGGGGTGGCGGCGGGGCCGCGCGTGCGCGAGTGGATCGACCGCCGCCGCTACCTCACCCACGGGCCGTCGCCGTCGAAGCTGCTTGAGCTGGTGGTGGACGATTCACCCACGGGCATCGCAGTGGTCGACGGCAAGCGCGACATCGTCCTGTTCAACCGGCGGGCCACCGAGCTGGGCCTGGTGGAGGACGACGAGCTCGACGACCGAGCCTGGGCGGCGGCGCGCAAAGTGCTCTCCGAGCGGCACCCGGTGGACTTCGACCTGATGGGCGACCAGCGCAGCCAGGGCAGGTCCATGTCGGTGCGCGGGCAGGCGCGCGTGCTCGACGACAGAGTGGGCCGCTACGCGCTGCTGTTCGCGGACGACGACTCCGAGATCGTCCGCATGGAGTCCGCTCGCAGGGACTTCGTCGCCAACGTCAGCCACGAACTCAAGACGCCCGTCGGCGCCATGGGGCTACTGGCGGAGGCGCTGCTCGAGTCGGCGGACGACCCGGAGACGGTCCGGCACTTCGGGCAGAAGGTGCAGGGCGAGGCGACCCGCCTGGGCGCGATGGTCTCCGAGCTGATCGCGCTCTCGCGGCTGCAGGGCGCCGAGAAGCTGCCCAACCTCGAAGAGGTCGACGTCGACTCGATCATCGCGGCCGCGATGGACAACGCGGCGCTCACCGCGGATGCCGCGGAGATCGAGATCACCACGGACGCGCCGAGCGGCCTGCGGGTGCTCGGCGACGAGATGCTGTTGACGACGGCGCTGACCAACCTCATCTCCAACGCGGTCAACTACTCGCCCAAGGGCTCCCCGGTGGCCGTGAGCCGCGCCCTGCGGCGGGGCCAGGTGCAGATCAGCGTCACCGACCACGGCATCGGCATCGCCCCCAAGTACCAGGAGCGCGTGTTCGAGCGGTTCTTCCGCGTCGACAAGGCGCGCTCGCGTGAGACGGGCGGCACAGGCCTGGGCTTGGCCATCGTCAAGCATGTGGCCATCAATCACAATGGCCGCATCCGGTTGTGGAGCAAACCCGGCACGGGGTCCACCTTCACGCTGGAGCTGCCCGCCCACATCCCGGACCGCACGGGCGAGCCGTCCGCGCTGCAGACTCCGCCGGGGCCGTCACGGCCCGACCCCGACCATAGAGAGGACATCCGTCGGTGAACCGAGTGCTGATCGTGGAGGACGAGCCATCGCTTGCCGAGCCGCTCGCCTTCCTCCTCCGCAAGGAGGGCTTCGAGGTTACCGTGTCCGTGGACGGGCCGTCCGCGCTGGAATCGTTCGACCGTGAGGGCGCGGACATCGTCCTGCTGGACCTGATGCTGCCGGGCATGAGCGGCAACGACGTGTGCAAGCAGCTGCGGGCGAAGTCGTCGGTGCCGGTGATCATGGTGACGGCGCGCGACAGCGAAATCGACAAGGTGGTGGGCCTGGAGATCGGGGCCGACGACTACGTCACCAAGCCGTACTCGGCGCGCGAGCTGATCGCACGCATCCGCGCCGTCCTGCGCCGCGGCACCGAGCCTGCGGTGGAGGACGACGGCTACGACGACGCGATGCTCACGTGCGGGCCGGTGGCCATGGACGTGGAGCGGCACGTGGTGACGGTGAGCGGCGAGGAGATCGCGCCGCCGCTCAAGGAGTTCGAGCTGCTCGAGTTCCTGCTGCGCAACTCCGGCCGTGTGCTCACCCGCCAGCAGCTCATCGAGCGTGTGTGGGGCGCGGACTACGTGGGCGACACCAAGACGCTCGACGTGCACGTCAAGCGGCTGCGCGCCAAGATCGAGCAGGACCCGGGCAAGCCCCGGCACCTGGTGACGGTGCGGGGGCTGGGCTACAAGCTGGAGGAGTGAGCACTCGGGCCCGGACGCCCGGGTCGGCACGGCACAGGTGCACACGGTGAAAGAGGACCCCGCAGCCGTACCGCTGCGGGGTCCACTCTCGTGCAGGGAGGCGGCCTAGGAGCTGCCGAGCCCGCCCTGCAGGCCGATGCCGATGTTGCCGAGGCTGCCGCCGATGTCGACGTTCAGGCCGCCCTGAGCGCCGCCGCCGCCCGAGCCGGTGGAACCGGCGCCGAGGCCGCCCATGATGTTGACGAGGCTGCCCGAAACGCTTCCGGCCGGCAGTTCAATGACCGGGAGCTGCGGAACGCTGGAGCCCTGCGGGAGGTCGACAGTAGCCCACGTGGCGTGGCCGTTCACGTTGGCAATGTAGTGGACCTGGTGCGGCTCGTGATTCCGGCCCTCCTGGTAGCAGTTGCGCCATGCGCCATTGTCGATCTGGCAGAAGATGGGCGTCTGAGTACCGAAGGCAGGGCTGATGAGAACGTTCGAAGTGCCAGGGTTGAACGCGCCGGGCGCGTCGTACGGAATGAACGTGTCGCTGACGTTCGTGTACTCCGGCGCGGCGCTGGCGGCGGGCGCAATGGCCAGGGCCATTCCGCCTGCGGCGGCGGTGGCTGCTGCGGCCGTCACGACCTTCTTCATTGTCTTCTTCATAGTCAGTGGCCCTTCTGTCCGAGGAACGGTCACTCGCGTGCAATCGGTGATTCGCTGCTGGCGCAAAGTGCGCGGAGAGCCGTTCAAGCTGTCACTCATACGGGTCATCGCGGCCATTCGCTTGAGTGTTAACAAACTTTGAGAACTCGCTGAAATCCGCCGACCGGACGGGCGCTGTGACCCATTCCTTCGAGGCGGAATCAAAGAAACCATGACGGTCAGTCAATATAATTAAGACGTTCGTCCATATCGACTGCTTTCAGTCATCCCGGCCACTGTCCGCTGCTGCGGCCGTCGCAGGGTGGACGGCCACCAGGCCCAGCTCGGCCCGCCGAGCGCACAGCCGCGCCAGCTCCGTGTAGGCGGCCGCGCCGAGCAGCTCCGTCAGCTCCGGCGCGTACGACTGCCACACCGCTCGCGAGCCGACGTGTGCCGCGGGGTCGCCGGTGCAGTACCAGTCGAGGTCGGCGCCGCCGGGGCCCCAGCCGCGGCGGTCGTATTCGCCGATCGTCGAGACCAGCACCTGTTCGCCGTCGGCGCGCTCCGTCCAGTCCTGGGTGCGGCGGACGGGCAGCTGCCAGCACACGTCCGGCTTGACCTCCATGGGCAGCCGCCCGGTACGCAGCGCCATCCGGTGAAGTGCGCACCCGGTGCCGCCCGCGAAGCCGGGCCGGTTCAGGAAGATGCAGGCGCCGTCGTGCCGCCGCGTGCGTAGGGCGGGCTCGTCGTCCACCTCGTCCTCCACCAGGTATCCGTCCGGCCCCAGGCCGCGCTCGCGCAACTGCCAGTCCTCGGCGGTGAGATCCGCGACCCCGGCGTCGAGGCGGGCGCGGTCGTCGTCGTCGCTGAGGAACGCGCCGTGCGAGCAGCAGCCGTCGTCCGGCCGGTCCGCGAGGATGCCGCGGCAGGCGGGAGTGCCGAACACGCACGTCCACCGCGACAACAGCCAGGTCATGTCGGCACGCACCAGGTGGTCCGGGTCTGCCGGGTCGACGAACTCGACCCACTCGCGCGGGAAGTCCGGCTCCACTTCCACCGCGGGCGGCAGGTGGTCACTGCGGGATAGGGGTCCGTGCGTCACAGGTCCCCACCGTAGACCCGCTAGGTTGGTCGGTGTGCGACTCGGAGTGCTCGACGTAGGAAGCAACACCGTCCACCTGGTGGTGGTGGACGCGCATCGCGGTGGGCACCCCACGCCGATGAGCTCGTCCAAGGTGGCGCTGCGTCTGTCCGAGCGGATGACCGGGGACGGCCGCCTGCAGCCGGACGTCACCGACGACCTGATCGCCGCGGTCTCGGAGTTCTCCGCCATCGCCCGCTCGTCGGGGTGCGGCGAGATGATGGCCTTCGCCACCTCCGCCGTCCGCGACGCGGTCAACTCGGAGGATGTCCTGGGCCGCGTCCTCGCGGAGACCGGCGTGGAGCTGAGCGTCCTCGGCGGCGTCGACGAGGCCCGCCTCACGTTCCTGGCGGTGCGCCGCTGGTACGGGTGGAGCGCCGGGCGGATCATGAACTTCGACATCGGCGGGGGATCGCTGGAACTGTGCAACGGCGTCGACGAGGACCCGGACCTGGCGTACTCGCTGCAGTTGGGTGCGGGACGTCTCACCCGCGACTGGTTCGAGTCCGATCCGCCCGGGAAACGGCGCGTCGCGGCGCTGCGCGACTGGCTCGACGCGGAGATGTCGGACCCGGCGAAACAGCTGCGCAAGGCGGGTGCGCCGGACCTGTGCGTGGGCACCTCCAAGACCTTCCGGACGCTGGCGCGGCTCACCGGCGCCGCGCCGTCGAGCGCCGGCCCGCGTGCGACACGGACGCTGACGGCCAGCGGTCTTCGGCAACTGATCGCGTTTATTTCTAGGATGACTGCAGCGGACCGTGCGGAGCTCGAAGGCGTCAGCGCCGACCGGTCGCCGCAACTGGTTGCCGGGGCGCTCGTCGCGGAGGCGAGCATGCGTGCCCTGTCGGTGGACCAGCTGCAGATATGTCCGTGGGCGTTGCGTGAGGGGCTGATCTTGCGCCGGCTCGATACCGAGATGGGTGGCGAACTGTTGGTGGGTGCACGATGAGCGAACAGCCGGGGCCGAGCAGCCGGCCGGTGACCGTTGCCGAACTGCTCGCCCGTAACGCCTCCGACAGCGGGGGCTCCAGCAACGGCGGACGGACACGCAGGCATCACCGCGGCGAGCGTGCGGGCGGCATCTCGGTCGCCGAGCTGACCGGGGAGATTCCGGTGATCCGCGAACCCGTCGCCGAGGACCGCGTCGACCGCGAACGCCAGGAAGCGCGCGACGACGCCGAGCGCGCCACGGAGGACTCGGGCGGCCCTGAAGCGGATCCAGGCGCCGCCGAAGCGGCCCCGGACGCCGTCGACGACGGCGTGGACGGCGCAGAGCTGGAGGCCAACCCTGAGGCTGAGGCTGAGGCGGACCCTGAGGCTGAGGCGGAGGCGGGAAGCGGCGCAGATCCGGATGCCGACGCGGACGCGGAGTACGACGCGGACGCGGATGCCGACGCGGAGCCGGACGTCGGCGAGGAGTCCGTCGGAGGCGCGTCCGATCAGGAAGCCGAGCCGGAATCGGGGCAGGACGCCGGGCCGGACCAGGAACCGGAGGCGGGCGCCGCGCCGGCACCCACCGGCGGCACGCCGACAGTCGGGGAGATGCTCGCGCGTAGCGACGCTCCGGTCGCATCGATCAGCGGCGATCCCGGGGCGACGGCCACTGCGGTGATCCCGGTGGCCGAGCCCGCCCCGGAGGACGCCGAGGCGGAACCGGCGGCGGCGCAGACCACCGTCTTCGAATCGGGCGTCGCCGATCCCGCCGTCACCGAAGACGCAGGCGCTGACGCCGAAGACGCAGGCGCTGGCCCCGAAGATGCGGACGCTGCGGAACAGGGCGGGAACCGCGGCGCAGTGCGCCAGTGGGCCGGCCTGGCGCTGCAGGTCATCGTCGGCGTCGCGGTGGGCGCCGCGGTGTTCAAGGGGTTCGAGAAACTGTGGGACTCGCTGCCGTACGTGGCACTGGTCCTGTCGGTGCTCGTGATCCTGGGCCTGGTGGCGGTGGTCCGCATCCTGCGCAAGACCGACGACATCATCAGCCTGCTGCTCGCGATGGTGGTGGGCGTGGTGGTGACGTTGGGGCCGCTCGCGTTCGTGTTGAGCACGCAATGACCCGCGCCGCCGGGCCGCGCCCCCGCGTCGGGTGGGCATGTGGTCGCTCTTCCGGCGGAATCCGGCCGGACGTCCACCGAACGGGGCGGCCCGGCGCGAAGCCGGTGGGGGAGGCGCGGTGGTGAAGGGCCGTGGAATTCCGGTGGGATTGTCGACCGCGTCGGTATACCCGCAGACCAGCGAGAGCGCGTTCCAATACGCCGCGCAGCTGGGTTTCGACGGCATCGAGCTCATGGTGTGGGCAGAGGCCGCCAGCCAGGACCCGTACGCGGTGTCGGCGCTGATCGACCGCCACCAGGTCCCGGTGCTGGCACTGCACGCGCCGTGCCTGCTCATCTCGCAGCGGGTGTGGGGCTCGGACCCCATCCCGCGGCTCGACCGGGCGGTGCAGGTGGCGCGCCAGGTGGGGGCGACGACGGTGGTGGTGCATCCGCCGTTCCGCTGGCAGCGCGCCTACGCGCGTGGCTTCGCCGCACAGGTGGCCAGGCTGGAGGACACGCACGGCATCGTCGTCGCAGTGGAGAACATGTACCCGTTCCGGGCGGACCGGTTCATGAGCAACAAGGAGGGTTCGGTCCAGCGGCTGCGCAAGCGAGGGGGCGCGGGCGCCGCGGTCTCGGCGTTCGCGCCCGGGCACGATCCGACGGCGGTGGACCACCGGCACTTCACGCTGGACCTGTCGCACACTGCCACCGCGGGCATGGATGCGCTGGAGCTGGCGGACCGGATGGGCGACGGACTGGCGCACGTGCACCTGGCCGACGGCCGCGGCGCCTACACGGACGAGCACCTGCCGCCGGGCGCGGGCGACCAGCCCTGCGCGGAACTGTGCCGGAGGCTGGCGGCACGGCGTTTCGCCGGCCAAGTGGTGCTGGAGATCACGACGCAGAATGTGCGCACGCGCGACGAGCGGGCGGCCGTGCTGGCGGAGTCGCTGGCGTTCGCCCGCACGCACCTGGCGCGCCCGCGCCCGCGGCGCGCCGACTGATTCCGCGGCACGCGTACCGGCGGCGGGCCGGCCCGCCGCGCGTCCACCGGCCACGGGCGGATTCCGGTGCCCGACACGGCATGGACCGGTCACGCGGGCGGCCGCACGGATCCGCCGTCCGCGTGGCAGGCTGAGTGGCATGACGAGAATTGCTGTGGTCGGCGGCGGCCGGATCGGTGAAGCGCTGGTGTCGGGTCTGTTGGCCGGCGGAAGGCTGGCGCGTGACCTGGTGATCACGGAACGGTTCGAGGACCGCGGCCGTGAGCTGGCCTCGGAGTACGGCATCCGGGTCACTCAGAGCATCGCGGACGCCGCGGAGGGCGCCGACGTGCTCGTCGTGGCAGTCAAGCCCAACGACGTGGACTCGGTCCTCGCGGAGGTGGCCGAGTACCAGGAGACCAGCGACGACGACCAGCTCATCGTGTCGCTGGCCGCCGGCATCACCACGGCACGCTTCGAGCAGCTGCTGCCCGCCGGCACCGCGGTGGTGCGCGTGATGCCCAACACTCCGATGCTCGTCGGGCAGGGCGCCAGCGCGATCACGCCGGGCCGGCGTGCCACCGCCGTGCACATGGACCTGGTCGAGGAGCTGATGGGCGCCGTCGGCATGGTCCGCCGGGTCAAGGAGTCGTCGATGGACGCGGTGACAGCGGTCTCCGGCTCGGGGCCCGCGTACTTCTTCCTGGCGATCGAGGCGATGGTCGATTCGGGGGTCGCGCTGGGGCTCGCCCGGCCCGTCGCCCGCGACCTGGCCATCCAGACACTCGTGGGCGCGGGCGCGATGCTCGCCGAGTCCGGGGAGACCGCGACCGAGTTGCGCGCCGCCGTCATGTCGCCCGGCGGCACCACCGCGGCGGCGATCCGGCAGTTCGAGAAGGACGGCTTGCGTTCGGCGTTCTTCGAGGCGATGGCGGTGGTGCGCGACCGCTCCGCAGCGCTGGGCGCGGTGCAGGAGGACGGCTCCTGATCCGACGCGGTGAGGCCCGCTCCGGGCGCCGTGCAGTGCTCGCCGTGATCTCGCCGTGACCGCGCCGAACAGGGCATTCGACGCGGATTCGTCACACGCGTCGCAGCGACACCACGATTACCGTTAGGCTGCGGGGTAGCACGTGCGTGTCAGGTCCGCCGGAGGGGAAGCCGGCGGCGCGACGCGTGCCGGAGGAAGTGAACCAATGGCGTCATCTGACAAGCCGCCCGCCGGAGGGGCGAAGCCTGCCTCGCAGGGCTCCTCGGACGCCGGAGAACCGGCGTCGCTGGCGGGCACCAATTTCCTGACCGTCGCAGAGGTGGCGACGATGATGCGCGTGTCGAAGATGACCGTGTATCGGCTCCTGCACGGCGGCGAACTGCCGTCGGTGCGGGTGGGGCGCTCGTTCAGGGTGCCCGCCAAGGCGGTGCACGAGTATCTTCAATCGTCGTACTTCGACGTCGGCTAGATCGGCAGGGGCGGGTCCTCGAGGTCCGGGAGCAGGGTCGGCACAGGCGCGAACCGGTGCCCGTCGGCACCTCGGTTCGAGGGCCGGCCCGTGCGGCGGTAGCATTGTCGATTGTCGTGCCGTGGAGAGGTTTCCTCGGCTGCTGTCGGCGGGCGTCGCGTGGGGCCGGGTGCCCCGCGGGCCGGTGCGCCACCGAGTGATCGGTGCACTGGAGAGGGCGCCGGATTACGTGCTTGCCGCGCTCTGCGCCCGGCGCTGTGCGCGGCCACGGCAGCACGGGGTCCGATCGATGGATTCGTGCACGAGGGTCGCCGCACCGGTGCGGGTCCCCAGGTACTAGGCAGTGAGGATTCCCGGTATGGGTTCAGTGATCAAGAAGCGCCGCAAGCGCATGTCGAAGAAGAAGCACCGCAAGCTGCTTCGCCGCACCCGGGTGCAGCGTCGCAAACTCGGCAAGTGATCCGCGCGCACCGGCGGTAGAGCGTCCGGTCGCGCATCGACAGCCGCGCGCTGCTCCGGCGGCCCGGTCCACCATCGTGGACCGGGCCGCCGGTCGTTTCGGCCCCGCCGCCCGGGCCTGCTGCGCGGCGGCGAGGCGGTGTGATGCACGCCGGGCGGCGGGCGGAGTATGGCCGCCGTCGCGTCGTGGCCGCTATTCTGTACGTGATGAGTGAAACCGACGCGCCGCGCGAGCCCAGGGTGGTACTCGTGACGGGAGCCAGCCGCTTTCTCGGCGGTTCCCTCGCGGCGATGCTGGCCGCCCGCCCGACGATCGAGCGCGTCATCGCCGTCGACTGCCTGGCGCCCAGCAAGAACATGCTGCGTCGGCTGGGGCGCGCGGAGTTCGTGCGGGCGGACATCCGCAATCCGATGATCGGCAAGATCATCCGCGGTGCGGAGGTGGATACGGTCGTCCACACCGACGTCCACTCACGGCCGGGGGAGGCCGGCGGACGCGCGGTGATGAAGGACATGAACGTCATCGGCGCCCTGCACCTGTTCGCCGCCTGCCAGAAGGCGCCCACGGTGCGCAGGCTCGTGGTGCGGTCCACGTCGGCCGTCTACGGTTACAGCCCGCGCAACCCGGCACGCTTCGGCGAGGAGATGGCGCCGAAGAATCCGCCGCGCGGCGGATTCTCCAGGGACAGCGTGGAGATCGAGTCGTACGCGCGCGGCGCGGGCCGGCGCCGCGTGGACCTGCAGGTGAGCATTCTGCGTTTCGCGCCGCTCATCGGCGTGCGGATGGACACCGAGCTCACCCGGTACTTCGGGGCGGTGCTCGTGCCCAATGTGCTCGGCTACGACCCGCGCATCCAGCTGCTGCACGAGGACGACGCGCTGGGGGTGCTGGAGTGCGCGGTCACTGCGGCCGCGTACGGCACGTTCAACGTCGCGGGCGACGGCACGATGTCCGGCGCCCAGGCCACGCGGCGGGCCGGCAGGCTGGGGATTCCACTGCCGTCGCCGATGCTGGCCATGGTGGGTTCGGCGCTGCGGGCCGCGCGGGTGGTGGACTATTCGCAGGAGGAGCTGGGCTTCCTGAGTCAGGGCGTGGTGCTCGACACGACGCGGATGCGCACCGAGCTCGGATTCACGCCTCGCTGGTCCACGGTGGACGCGCTCGACGACTTCGTCCGCGGGAGGTCGCTGGACCCGGTGATCGACCCGGCGATGGTGCGTGGATGGGAGGAGCGGCTGACGGCGCTGGCGCGACGGCTGCCGGTGTGATCGGAACGGTCCGCGTCCGGCGGGGGACGACGGGCCGCCGAAAGGTGTTGTGCGCCGCAGGGTGCGGGGGAGCGGTGTGGCAGCGTGGACGTGGTGCGCGGGGGCGCGCGCGAAGGGAGCGCGACCGGTCGGGAGGCCGGGAGCGGAGACGATGGGAGTCGAGGTGGAAGATTCGGCGGTGGCCAAGGTCATTCCGCTGCGCGGCGAGGGGCGCGGCGGTGTGGCACGGGGCGCGTCGACGGACGGATCGCGCGGCGCGCGGGACCCCGGCGTCCCGCCGGTGGTGCATCAGCTGCGCACGGGCGGGCCGCCCGATGAGGCGGATCACACGGCGTTGGCCGATCACGTCGCCGAGGTCCTCACGTTCCTGCGCCGGCGGGTGACCGGCGACTACGAGGTGGACGACTACGGTTTCGACCCGCACCTGAACTCGTCGGTGATCCTGCCCGCCCTGCGCCCCGTTTTCGAGAAGTGGTTCCGGGTCGAGGTGTCCGGGGTGGAGAACCTGCCGGCGGACGGTGCGGCGCTGCTGGTGGCCAACCATGCCGGCACCGTCCCCGTGGACGGCCTCATGCTCTCAGTGGCCGTCCACGACCATCACCCGCAGCACCGGCCCACGCGCATGCTCGCAGCCGACCTGGTATTCCAGACGCCGCTGCTGGGCTCGTTCTCCCGCAAAGCCGGGCACACGCTCGCATGCCACCCGGACGCGGACAGCCTGCTGCGCGAGGGCGCGCTGGTCACGGTGTTCCCGGAGGGGTTCAAGGGCGTGGGCAAGCCGTTCGCGGACCGTTACAAGCTCCAGCGCTTCGGCCGCGGAGGTTTCGTCACCTCGGCGCTGCGCACGGGTACGCCCATCATCCCGGTGTCCATCGTCGGTTCCGAGGAGATCTACCCGAAGCTCGCCGACATCAAGCCCCTCGCCCGGCTGCTGGGGCTGCCGTACTTCCCCATCACTCCGCTGTTCCCGCTGCTCGGACCGCTGGGCGCCGTCCCGCTGCCGTCCAAGTGGCACATCGCCTTCGGCGAGCCCATCGCCACCGACGGCTACGACGAGCAGGCCGCCGACGACCCGATGATCACCTTCGACCTCACCGACCAGGTGCGCGAGCGCATCCAGCAGACGCTGTACACGCTTCTCGCCACGCGGCGGAACGTCTTCTTCGGCTGACGGCGGAGGCGGCCCGGCTGTGAGCCCTCCGGCTCACGCCGACTGTTCGCGGCGCCCCAGCACGGTCGCGGCGGCGCCGCCGATCGCCCCGAGCGCGAGCGCCGTGGGCACGCCGATCTTCGCCGCCTTGCGTCCGGTGCGGAAGTCGTGGATCTCCCAGCCGCGGTTGCGGGCCAGTTCGCGCAGGTCGGCGTCCGGGTTGACGGCGACGGCCGTGCCCACCGCGGTGAGCATGGGCACGTCATTGTGGCTGTCCGAATACGCGGTGCACCGTTTGAGGTCGAGCCCCTCGCGCACGGCCAGCGCCCGCACCGCGTGCGCCTTGCCCGGTCCGTGCAGGATGTCGCCCACGAGACGGCCGGTGAACACGCCGTCCTCGCTCTCCACCACGGTGCCCAGAGCGCCGGTGAGGCCAAGACGCTTGGCGATGACCTGCGCCAGGTCCTGCGGCGTCGCGGTGACCAGCCACACCTGCTGGCCGGCGTCGATGTGCCGCCGGGCCAATTCCAGGGTGCCCGTCCAGACCTTGTCGGCGAGGATCTCGTCGTAGATCTCCTCGCCGAGGCGGGTGAACTCCGCGGTCTCGCGGCCCGCGATGAACGAGAGGGCCTTCTCCTTGCCGCTGGCCACGTCGTCGCTGTTCTCTTTGCCGCTGACCCGGAATTTGAGTTGCTGCCATCCGAACTGCGCCATGTCGGACAGCTCGATGTAGTTGCGGGAGGCGAGGCCGCGCGCGAAGTGGATGATCGAGGCGCCCTGGACCATGGTGTTGTCCACATCGAAGAAGGCGGCGGCGGTGAGATCGCGCGGCGGTGGGGTCCGTGCCGGCGCGCGCTCCGGCCACGCGCCGGGCAGACCCGGCGCGCCCTCGTCGGTGGATTCGGCCTCCAACTGGGCGTGGGCGGCGTCGGCGCTGGCCTCGCCCGCGAGGTTCTGCAGAAGCTCGCCCAGGCTGGGCCCCAGCGGGTTGCGGGTACTGAGGCGGGCGATGCGGCGCCGCACCGAGGAATCCTGCGGGTCCGGCTGCTCCCGGTGGTCTGGCACCGCATCCTCCTGATCCGCCTGAATCCTGGTGGCCGCTCCCGGCGGTCGCGGCCCGCATCCCCGGCGGGCCGTGGACCTGAACGGTCACCCCAACAGTAACCGTCGGCCCGGGGGTGCGGGGGCGCGGCACACGCGCGGCGCGGCCCTGTGCGGAAGTCCGAGCCCGGCACCGCTCGCAGGGCACGGACACTGTGACAATGATCTCTGCGGACAATGATCTCTGCGCCGGCGGCGCGATCCGGTGCGGTGGCGGCCGGGCGTGCCGTCGCCGGGGCGGCGAGGAGGGACGGAGGTCGGCGGGAGGCGGTTGACGGGGGTGGTTGACTGGGCTGGTCGATTGGGGCCCGCCGGGCGCGGCGGCGGGCCCGGAGACTCGGGAGGAAGGTGCACGACGGTGGCCACTGCGGACAGGGGATCGGGTTCGAGCGGCGGCGCGGCCGCGGGAGGCCGGGAGGTCACGCTGCTCACCCGGGAGGGCTGCGGGGGTTGCGACGCGGCGCGGGAGCGGCTTGACCTGGTGTGCAAGGAGTTCGGGATCGCCGTGTCGTCGGTGGACGTGGATGCTGCGGCGGCGGAGCGGCCGGAGCTGCGCGCGGAGTTCGGCGACAGGCTCCCGGTGGTGTTGCTCGACGGGCGGGAGCACAGTTATTGGGAGGTCGACGAGGAACGGCTGCGCGCCGACCTGGCCGGCTGAGCCCGGGCGCCGGAGCCGCGGAGTCCGTCGCGGCGGGCGCCGGCCGTCCGCGCCCAGCGACGGACCGGGCGCATGCTAGGCGGTGGTGGTCGGCGGGCGGTAGTGGACCCGGGTGCGGCGGCCGTCGCCGTAGCGTGTAAGGGCATGCCGCGTCAACTTTGTGCCGGGGGTGACGAACGGTTACCGTGGTGTGAACCAAGCACCGGGGTGCTGGGTCAGAGCTGCGTTGATGCGGCTGTGTCCGGGCAACGCCGTCCCGCATGCACGATGATGCCGACGGCGGTGCCGCGTCCAGGCCCGCCGCGGTTGCGTCACGGCCCTCGGGCCGCGCGCAAGCGTGCCAGGCGGACGCTCCCGTCCCGGACGCTCATTCACTTCGGCTGCACGAGGAGCCCGCGACGTGACAGATCGACGCCCAGCGTCCGCCCGCCCGACGCTGGTCCGCCCCGGTGGCCGGCGCGTCACCGCCGATGGCATCCGATCCGGCGGGCGGCCCGTCAGGACCTGCGCCGGATGCTGTGATCACGGCGTCCCCAATAGTCGCATACGTCCGCCCGGCGCCGTCGTCCGGCACGCCGCTGTCCGGGAACGGGCGGGCGTATGGATGGAGGTGGCCGCGGCATGAGCATTCTGCTGGTCGGGATGTCGCACCGCAGCGCGCCGGTGTCCACGCTCGAGCGCGCCGCGGTGTCGGAGGCGGACCGTCCCAAGCTGCTGGACGCGCTGGTGCGGCGCCCGCACGTCGCCGAGGCCATGGTGGTCTCCACCTGCAACCGCATCGAGATCTACGCCGTCGTCGACGCGTTCCACGGCGGTCTCGCGGAGGTCAGCGGGCTGTTCGCGGAGCAATCGGGGATGAGCGTGCAGGAGCTCACCTCGCATCTGTACGTGCGCTACAGCGAGTCCGCGGTGGAGCACCTGTTCACCGTGGCCGCGGGCCTGGACTCGATGGTGGTGGGCGAGCAGCAGATCCTCGGGCAGATCCGCACCGCCTACGCGGCCTCGGACTCGCAGCAGGTGGCCGGCCGTGCGGTGCACGAGCTGGCGCAGCAGGCGCTGCGTGTGGGCAAGCGCGTGCACAGTGAGACCGGCATCGACTCTGCCGGTGCGTCGGTGGTGTCGGTGGCGCTGGAGCGCGCCGCGGCGCTGCTCGGCGGGCCGCGCGCCCTGGAGGGGCTGGCGGGCAGGCGGGCGGTGGTGCTCGGCGCGGGCGCGATGGGCGGGCTGGCCGTGGCCAATCTGGTCCGTGCCGGTATCGGAGAGGTGACGGTGGTCAACCGCACCGCCGAGCGCGCAGCCCGGCTGGCCGAGACCGCGGCGGAGGCCGGCGTGTCCTCGCGGGCGGCCGGCTTCGACGGACTCGCGGCGGCCGTGCGTACCGCCGACGTGGTAGTGACCTGCACAGGCTCCGTCGGGGCGGTGCTGACCGTCGCCGACGTGCACACCGCGCTCGCGCGCCGCACGGTGGATTCGCCGCTGGTGATCTGCGACCTGGGCTTGCCGCGTGACGTCGACCCGGCGGTGGCGGGCTTGCCCGGCGTGGATCTGCTGGACATCGAGACGCTGCGGCGGGATCCGGGCGCCGGTGCGGCCGAGACGGATGCGGCCGCGGCCCGTGAGCTGGTGGCCGCGGAGCTGGCCGCCTACCTGGAGCAGCAGCGGGCCTCGGAGGTGGCGCCCACGGTGACCGCTCTGCGGCGGCGCGCCGCCGAGGTGGTCCAAGGCGAGCTGATGCGGCTCGAATCGAAGGCCCCGGGCCTCACCGAGGCCGAGAAGACCGAGGTGGAGCGCACGGTGCGGCGCGTCGTCGACAAGCTGCTGCACGCGCCCACGGTGCGGGTCAAGCAGCTCGCGGCGGCCCCCGGCGGGGGGTCCTATGCGGAGGCGCTGCGCGAGCTGTTCGAACTGGCGCCGGGCGTGACGGCCGCGGTGGCGCGCTCCTCGGAGTCCGCCACCGACGTCGAACCCGCCGATCAGAGCCTGGCAGAGGAGGGCACACTGTGACCGATCACCCGGCGGCCGCCGGAGCGGCGGGCATCCCCGATCCCATCCGCGTGGGCACGCGAGGCAGCGTGCTGGCCCGTACCCAGGCCGGCACAGTGCGCGACGCCCTCATCGCGGCCGGACACCCCGCGGAGCTCGTCATCATCAGCACCTCCGGCGACAAGTCCATGTCCCCGGTGGAGAAGATCGGCGTGGGCGTGTTCACCGCGGAGCTGCGCGAGGCCATCCGCGACGACCGGGTCGACATCGCCGTGCATTCGTTCAAGGATCTGCCCACCACCGCCGAGCAGGGGCTCACCATCGCCGCCGTGCCGGCGCGCGCGGACGCCCGCGACGCCCTGGTGGCGCGCGACGCCATGACACTCGGCGAACTGCCGCCCGGGGCCCGTGTGGGCACGTCCGCGCCGCGCCGCGTGGCGCAGCTGCGGGCGCTGGGCCTGGGGCTCGACGTGCAGCCGCTGCGGGGCAATCTCGAGCGTCGCCTGGGCCGCGTCGACGCAGGCGAACTCGACGCGGTGATCCTCGCGCGGGCCGGCCTGGACCGCACCGATCGCACGGGGATCATCACCGAGACGATCGATCCGCTGCAGATGCTGCCTGCGCCGGCGCAGGGCGCCCTGGCCGTCGAGTGCCGCAGCGGCGACGCTGCGCTGGTGGAGCTCGTCCGGCGGCTCGACGACCCGGACACCCGTGCCGCCGTCGTCGCCGAGCGCGCGGTGCTGGCACGTCTCGAGGCCGGCTGCACCGCCCCGGTCGGCGCGCTCGCCGAGGTCGTCGACTCGACCGGGCCGGACGGCACGCCCATGCTGGAGCTGTCGCTGCGCGCCGCCGCGGCCGCGGAGGACGGCACCGTGGTGCTGCGCGCTTCCCGGGTGGGGCCGGTCGCCGACGCCGAGTCGCTGGGGCTCGGCGTGGCGGACGAGCTCCTGGAGATGGGCGCCGCCGACCTCATGGCCGACAGGCCGGGCGGGGCACCGGGGGCGGGAGTGCCCGGATGACCGCCCACGGAGCGCGGGGGCCCACGCCACCGGCCGCGCCGCGCAGACTGCGGCCCTGCACCGCACCAGACCACGTAATGACCCTCGCACTCACTCTGGAGATCGAACGATGAGCCGCGCACGCAAGACCACCCCCGGACGGATTCTGATCGTGGGGGCCGGTCCGAGCGATCCGGCCCTGCTGACGCTGCGGGCCCGCGAGGTCCTCGCCGTCGCCACCGTCGCGTACACCGATGCCGACGTCGAAGAGGGCGTCGTGTCCTTCATCGGCAGCGGGCTCCCGGTGGACGAGGAGACGGGCGAGGGCGGCCCCGACGTGCGTCCCGCCCTGGGCGACCCCGCGGACGTGGCCAAGTCGCTCGTCGCCGAGGCCAAGCAGGGCCACGACGTGGTCCGCCTGGTCTCCGGCGACCCGATGACCACCGACTCGGTGATCGCCGAGATCACCGCGATCGCCCGTACTCAGGTGCACTTCGAGGTGGTGCCGGGCGTGCCCGTCGGCAGCGCGGTGCCCGCCTACGCCGGCATGCCCATCGGCTCCGCGCACACCGAGTTCGACGTGCGCGGCGAGGTGGACTGGGCGGCGCTGGCCGCCGCGCCCGGCCCGCTGGTGCTGCACGCCACTTCCGGTCGCCTGGCCGAGACGGCCGGCGCCCTGGTGGAGCACGGCATGAGCGGTTCGACGCCCGCCGCCATCACCGTGAGCGGCACCACGCGCCGACAGCGCACGGTGGAGGCCACTCTCGGCACGCTGGATGAGGTCGGCTCCGAAATGGTGGGCCCCCTGGTCGTCACCATCGGCAAGGTGGTCTCGCAGCGGCACAAGATGTCGTGGTGGGAGTCGCGCGCGCTGTACGGGTGGACCGTGCTGGTGCCGCGCACCAAGGACCAGGCCGCGGCGATGAGCCGCCGGCTGGTCGACCACGGCGCCATCCCCAAGGAGGTGCCCACCATCTCCGTGGAACCGCCCCGGAGCCCCGCCCAGATGGAGCGGTCGATCAAGGGTCTCGTCGACGGCCGCTACCAGTGGGTGGTGTTCACCTCCACCAACGCGGTCAAGGCCGTGTGGGAGAAGTTCCAGGAATTCGGGCTGGACGCGCGCGCGTTCTCCGGTGTGAAGATCGCGTGCGTGGGCCAGGCGACGGCGGACAGGGTGCGCGCTTTCGGTATCGAACCGGAGATGATCCCGCCTGCCACCGAGCAGACCAGCGAGGGGTTGCTGGCCGAGTTCCCGCCGTTCGACGAGATCCTCGACCCGGTCAACCGGGTGCTGCTGCCGCGCGCGGACATCGCTACCGAGACCATCGCCGAGGGGCTGCGCGAGCGCGGCTGGGAGATCGACGACGTCACCGCCTACCGGACGGTGCGCGCCTCGCCGCCGCCGGCGGAGACCCGCGAGATGATCAAGACCGGTGGCTTCGACGCGGTGTGCTTCACCTCGTCGTCGACGGTGCGCAACCTCGTCGGCATCGCCGGCAAGCCGCACGCCCGGACCATCGTCGCGTGCATCGGGCCGAAGACGGCGGAGACCGCCCGCGAGTTCGGGCTGCGCGTGGATGTGCAGCCGGAAGTCTCGCAGGTGATCCCGCTGGTGGAGGCGCTGGCCGAGCACGCTGCTCGACTGCGGGCCGAGGGCGCGCTGCCGCCGCCGCGGAAGAAGTCGCGCCGCCGCTGAGGGCGTCCGGCTTCCCGCCCCGCCGGTCCGACGCGGCGGGGTATCGTCCGCGGTGCGGCCCCGTCCGACGGGGTCCTAAGGAGGAGAGCGTGTACCCAGACCACCGTCCCCGGCGCCTGCGCACCACGCCGGCGATGCGCCGGCTCGTGGCCGAGACCACCACGACGCCCCGCAACCTGGTGCTGCCGATGTTCGTGGCCGAGGGGCTCTCGGACCCGCGGCCCATCGCATCGCTGCCCGGCGTCGTGCAGCACACGCAGGACACGCTGGTGCGGGCGGCCCACGACGCGGTCGCCGCCGGTGTGGGCGGGCTCATGCTCTTCGGCGTGCCCGCGCACCGGGACGCCGCAGGCAGCGGCGCCGTCGACCCGGACGGCGTGCTCAACAGGGCACTGGGGGCGCTGCGGTCCGAGTTCGGCGACGACACCGTCCTCATGGCCGACACCTGCCTGGACGAGTTCACCGACCACGGGCACTGCGGCGTGCTCAGCCGCGACGCCAACGGCCGCGAACGCATCGACAACGACCTCACCGTGCAGCGCTACGTGGACACCGCACTGGCGCAGGCCGAGGCCGGCGCGCACGTGGTGAGCCCCAGCGGCATGATGGACGGCCAGGTGGGCGCCATCCGTGCGGCGTTGGACGCGGCGAACTTCCGCCACACCTCCATCCTCGCCTACTCCGCCAAGTACGCGTCGGCGCTGTACGGGCCGTTCCGCGAGGCGGTCGGATCCACCCTGATCGGCGACCGCAAGACCTACCAGCAGGACCCGGCCAACATCCGCGAGGCGCTGCGTGAGACCCGCCTGGACCTGGGCGAGGGCGCGGACATGGTCATGGTCAAGCCGGCGATGCTCTATCTGGACGTGCTGCGCGAGGTCGCGGCCGAGTCGACGGTCCCCGTCGCCGCCTACCAGGTGTCCGGCGAGTACGCGATGATCAGCGCGGCGGCCGTGAACGGATGGATCGACCGCGACGCGGTGATCCTCGAGTCGCTCACCTCGATCCGCCGCGCCGGCG
This sequence comes from Tomitella cavernea, assembly GCF_016599145.1. Lineage (GTDB taxonomy): Bacteria > Actinomycetota > Actinomycetes > Mycobacteriales > Mycobacteriaceae > Tomitella > Tomitella cavernae. Next base: position 10,935 of record NZ_JAENKO010000024.1, on the reverse strand, counting down.
CGGACATCGTGCTCACCTACTGGGCGGCCGAAGCGGCCGCGATGCTGCGGTGACCCGGTGGTGATCCACGAGTGAAGGCCGATGAACGGCTGTCGGGCGCCCCGCCGCCCCGGTACCCGGGGACGGGGCAGGGCAGCGGCGGCACCGGCGGCACCGGCGAGGGTCCCCCCGAGGCGCCGTCGGCGGTGCGCATCGCCTACGAGTTGTGGTGCCTGGTGGCGGTGCTCGGCATCGGCACCACAGTCGGGGTGATCCTGGTGATGTCCGGGCTGCAGGACACCGTCGTCGACGAGATGCTCGAACGGTTCTCCGGCGGGGTGAACGGCCAGCCCGTCACCCGTGCCGACGTGGTCTCCAGCTTCCACCTGTCGCTGGGCGTGATCGGCGTGCTCGGCGCGGTCGTCATCGGCTTGACGTGGCTGGTGGCCCGCCGGATGCTGCGCGGCAAGGCATGGGCGCGGGCGGTGCTCGTGGGATTCACTGCGATCATCACGGTGATCGGATTCGAGGGGCTGCTGGGCTTCAACAGCAACGGCTCCGTGGTGCTGGAGGTCTGCGCCATCCTGCAGGCCGTGCTCGCCATAGGGGCGTCGGTGATCGTGCACCGCGGTGAGGCGCACCGGTTCTTCTACGGGGGGCGGCCGCGGTGAGCGCCCCGCTGTTCTCCGAGCCCGGCGCGCGCTGGTGGCCCATCGTGCTGGCGCCCGCGTTCGCACTCGTCGGGATCGTGATGGACGCGGTCATGGGCGGCGGCATGCCGGTGCCCGTGTGGCTGGTGTCCGGCGCGGTGCTGGCGGCGGTGGGGGCGCTCATCATCCACGCCGCCCGCACGCACACCGCCGTCGAGCTGACAGGGAGCACGCTGCGCCTGGGCACCGACGACATCGCCATCGCCGACATCGTCCACGTGTTCCCCCCGGCCCCCAAGGGCCGCCGGCGCCAGGATCCGCGTGAACCGTGGGAATCGGCGCGCTCGCTGGGCGGGCTGTCCGTGGTGCCGCGGGGACGGCGGGGGATCGGCGTGCAGCTGCGCTCCGGTGCGCTGCGGCAGGCGTGGGCGCGCGACGATGCGGCACTGCGCGCCGTCCTGGAGCCGCTGGTGGCCCGACGCCGCCCGCGCAAGGGCGCGACCGGCGTCAAGGGCCGGGGGCCGCAATGACCCGGACCCGGTGGATCGCCGCCGCCGAAGCCGTGGTGGCGCTGGTGGCGATCGCGATGTCGGTGTGGTTCTGGAACCAGGGGGTGCAGCCGGCGCGCACACCGGTGCTCGTCGAGGGGCAGCCCCCCATCGAGGTGACGATGTACGACGGAGCGCGGGTGACCACGTCGATCGTGATGATGGCCGCGGCCGGGCTCGCGGTCGTGGACGCGCTGCGCAGGGTCCTCACCCGGCGGCCGTGAACACCACCCGGTCCCCGGGGCGCAACTGGGCCGCCGCGTCGAGAGCGGCGCGGCGCACCACCGCGATCACCGGATAGCCCCCGGTCACGGGATGGTCCGCCAAGAACAGCACCGGAAGCCCGTCGGCGGGCACCTGCAGTGCCCCGGTGACCATCGGCTCCGAGGCCGGCTCGCCGCGGCGCGCGCGGCGCAGCCCCTCCGGGCCGTGCAGCCGGGCCCCCACCCGGTCGGTGTCGGGCATTACCGTCCATTCGCGGGCCGCCAGCAGCCGCCGGGCGCCGGCGGTGAACCAGTCGTCGCGCGGACCCCACACGATGGGCAGCCGGACGGGGGCGGTGTGCGCGGCGGAGTCCGGCGGGACCAGGTCGGTCGCGGGCAGGGCCGCGGCGGGGCGCCCGGTGACGAGCGCGTCGCCCGCGCGCAGTACGGGCGGACCCAGCCCGGAGAGCAGGTCCGTGGCGAGGCTCCCCAACTCGGCCCGGTGCACGGCGCCGTCGGTCCCGTGGATTTCCACCACCGCGCCGCGCACCGCGAGGTAGTTCCGCAGGCCATGCGGAGGTGCGGCGACGGACAGCACCTGGCCCGCGTGCAGGAGGACGCGGCAATGCGAGCCGGCCGGGGAGCCGTCGACGTCGACGGTGGTGACCGGGCCGGTCACCGCGACGATCGCCGCCCGGCGGGCGCGCACGGCCAGGCCGCCCAGCGTCGTCTCGAGGACCGCGGCCCCCTCGTCGTTGCCCACCAGTCGGTTCGCCGCGGCCATGGCGCCCCGGTCCGCGGCGCCCGATAGACCCACGCCCAGCGCGCCGCGGCCCGGGCGTCCGCCGTCCTGCACAGTGGTCATGGGGCCGGGGTCCAGCACCTCCAGGCGCCCCGGGAGGGCGGTGCCGCTCATACCTCCGCCCCCGCGCGTGCGAAGCGCACGCGGGTTCCCGGCGCGAGCAGCGCGGGCGGGTCGCGGAGCGGCTGCCACAGCTCCGCCGCCGTGGTGCCGATGAGCTGCCATCCGCCCGGGGACGGCCGCGGGTAGACGCCGCTGAACTGCCCGGCGAGACCCACGCTCCCGGCGGGCACACGCGTGCGCGGGGTGGGCCTGCGCGGCACCTCGAGCCGCGGATCCCCGCCGACGAGGTAGCCGAAGCCGGGCGCGAACCCGGTGAAGGCGACCGTCCACTCGGTTCCGGTGTGCGCGCCGACCACCTCGTCGCGGGCGAGTCCGGTGGCGGCGGCAACCGCGTCGAGGTCGGGGCCGTCGTAGACGACCGGGATCACCAGAGCGTCGCCGGGCGGTTCCGCGGAACCTCCGGCGCCCACAGGATCCGCGCACTCAGACTCCGCGACGGCGCGGGCGGCGAGATCCGCGCACCACTCGTGGACGACGTGGGCGGCTATCATCGCAGGGGAGAACGTGACGGCCGCGGTCCGGGCGGCCGGGATCACGTCGACAATGCCGGCCAGGCGCCCGCGGGCAGCGGCAGCGGTGAACGGGAGTACGGCCGGCGACACCGGCCCGCCGACCCCCGGGAACTCGACGAGCACGGCCGCATCGCCGGCGGCCATGATGCGCACCCGATCGTCGTCGGGAGTGCGCCCGGCCTTCCAGCGCCCGCCGTTCATCGCCCGTCCGCCGTTCGGGGGCATCCGCGGCGCGTCCTCACGTGAACGGGCGCAGGTGGATTCCGGCGCCGTCGAGTGCTGCGCGCACCGTCCTGGCCATGGCGACGGCGCCGGGTGTGTCCCCGTGCACGCACACCGTCTCGGCGCGGACCGGGAGCCGGGTGCCGTCGACTGCCGGGATCACGCCGTCCTCGACCATGGCCACCACCCGCGCGGCGATGGCGTCGGGATCGGTGAGCTGCGCGCCGGGCTCGCCGCGCGGCACCAGCGTGCCGGTGGGGGTGTAGCCGCGGTCGGCGAACGCCTCGGCGACGGTGCGCAGGCCCGCCCGGTCCGCCGCGTCGAGGAACACCGACCCCGGAAGTCCCAGGACGGGGAGCGCGGGGTCGTAGGCGCGGACCGCGTCGACGACGGCGTCCGCCTGTCCCTCGTGATGCACGATGGTGTTGTAGAGCGCCCCGTGCGGCTTCACGTAGCGCACGCGGCCCCCGCGGGCCCGGGCCAGGCCGTCGAGCGCGCCGATCTGGTAGATGACGTCCGCGGTGAGGTCCCGCGGCGTCATATCGATGAATCTGCGGCCGAACCCGGCCAGGTCCCGATAGCCCACCTGGGCGCCCACCCGCACGCCGCGTTCGACGGCCCCGGCCGTGGTGTCGAGGAGCGTGGCGGGGTCGCCGGCGTGGAAACCGCAGGCGATGTTGGCGGAGGTGACGAGCGCGAGCATCGCGGCGTCGTCGCCCAGCGGCCAGGTGCCGAAACCCTCGCCGAGGTCGCTGTTGAGGTCGATGGCCGTCACACCACCATGGTGTCACGGCGCGGGCCGGACTACACCTGCACCGGTGCCGACTCCGCCCGGGGCGTCACGTCCACGGGCCGCCGGTGCATGCGGGCGCGGCGGCCGCGCACGGCGGCCACGGCCCGGCAGACCACGTAGATCGCGAACGAGATCGTCGTGACGAACACGGACACGGGCACCCCCGGCGCCAGCGACGCGATGATGCCGCCCATCACGGAGACCTCCGCGAACACCACCGACAGCACCGTGGCCCTCAGCGGGCTGGAGGTGATGCGGGCGGCGGCCGCGGCGGGCGTGATCAGCAGCGACAGCACCAGCAGCGCGCCCACGATCTGCACGCCCATGGCCGCGGTGATGCCGATGAGTACCGCGAACACCATCGACAGCATCCGCATGGGCACCCCGCGGGCAGCGGCCACGTCGGGGTCGACGCTGGCGAACCACAGCGGCCGGTAGACGATGGCGAGCACCGCCAGCACCACGACGGCGGACCACACGAGCAGCGAGATCCCCGCGGTGTCGACGCTCACCACCTGGCCGACCAGCAGGGAGAACTTGTTGGACGTGCGGTCCGGGTTGAGCCAGATGAACAGCACCGACAGCCCCAGGCCGAACGCCAGGATCGCGCCGATCACCGAGTCTCGTTCGCGGATGCGGGTGCCGAGCAGGCCGAAAGCCACCGCCGCGACCACCGCGCCCACCAGGCCGCCCACGCCCACGTCGATGCCGAACAGCAGACCGAACGCGGCGCCGGCCATGGACAGCTCGGAGGTGCCGTGCACGGCGAACGACATCTGCCGGGTGACGATCAGCGGTCCGATCATGCCGGAGACGAGCCCGATGACGGCAGCGGCGATGAGTGCATTGCGCACGAAGTCCATCTGCAGCAAGGCGCCGGTGGTCTGGAATGCGAAGAGGTTGTCGATCAGCTGCGTCAGCTTGTCGTTCATCGGGGGACCGCCGTTCCGCCCGTGACGGTCCGGCCGGCGGACCCGTCCGGCGCCAGCGGTGAGGCTTGGCAGTGCGGGTCCAGAGGTGCGCCGGCGGCGCCGACGACGACCACCCGGCCGTGCACCCGCAGCACATCGACAGGAGTGCGGTACAGGTCGGTGAGGGCCTCGGAGGTGAGCACCTCGTCGGGCGTGCCGACGGCGAACCGCCCGTCGACGATGTACAGGACGCGGTCGACCATCGGCAGGATCGGGTTGACCTCGTGTGTGACGAACAGGACTGCGGTGCCGGCGTCGTGGCGCCGACGGTCGATGAGCCGTGCCACGGTCTGCTGGTTGGCGAGGTCCAGGCTGAGTAGCGGCTCGTCGCACAGCAGGACCGCCGGGTCGCCGCACAGCGCCTGCGCCACGCGGAGGCGCTGCTGCTCACCGCCGGAGAGCACGCCCATCGGCCGGTCTGCGTACGCGCCCGCGCCGACCTCGGCGAGCGCGGCGTAGACCCGCTCCCGGCGCCTGCGCCTGCCGCGCAGCCCGACGCCGAACCTATGACCATCGAGTCCGAAGCCCACCATGTCCCGCCCGCGCACGGTGGTGTCGGGATCGATCAACTTCTGCTGGGGGATGTAGCCGACCCGGTCGTTTCCGGTGCGTACGGCCCGGCCCGCGACCTCTGCCTCGCCGTGGCTGAGCGGCTGCAGCCCCAGCAGCACCTTGAGCAGGCTGGACTTGCCGGACCCGTTGGGCCCGAGCACGGCGATGAACTCGCCGGGCCGCACCGTGAGGTCCAGCCCGGACCACAGCGTGCGGTCGCCGAACCCCAGCGCGGCGCCACGCAGTGCAAGGGCGGGCGCGGGCTGCGGCGCGGTCCGGCCGTCGGTCGCGGGGAGTGCGGTCATCGGGCCGTCGCCTTTCCCAGTGCGGTGAGGATCGTATCCACCCATGCGGTGTAGGGCACCCCGTCGGGCGGGGACTCCGCGACCTCGACGACGGGAAGGCCGGCGCGGCCGGCGGCGCGGAGCATCGCCTCGGTGGTGGGGCTTTCGGTCTGCGTGTTGTAGACCAGCGCGGACACCTCGCCGCCGGACAGCAGCGACGTGAGCTGCGCGATCACCGCGGGCGCCGGGTCGGAGCCGTGTTCGATCGCCTCGCCGAACTCGGGCGGGGTCAGGTCCTCGATCCCGGCGCCGGTCAGCAGGTAGTGGGCCACCGGCTCGGTGGCGACGACGGGCCGGGGGCGGCCCGCGGCGATGGCGGCGGACCTGTTCTGGAGCGAGCGCAGCTCCGCGTGCAGCGAGTCCGCGCGGGCGTGGAACGCGTCGGCCTCGGCGGGGGCGATCGTCGCCAGCTGCCCGGCGAGGTCGTCGGCGACCGCTTCGACGGTGTCGAGGTCGAACCACAGGTGCTCGTTGATCGCCCCGTGCGTGTGATCATGATCGTCGGTTTCCGGCTGGTCGGCGTGCAGCGCTGCGGCGTCGATCACGGGAGCGGAGGCGGAGACGCCGCGGATGAGCGAGGTGAAGAACGCGTCGTACCCGCCGCCGTTGGCCAGCAGCACGTCGGCGCGGTCCACCGTCAGCGCATCGGCGGGGGTGACCTGGAACTCGTGCGGGTCCTGGCCCTGCGGCACGATCGTCTGCACGTCCACCGAGGAACCGCCGATCTGTTCGGCGATCCCCGCCCACACCGCGGTGGAGGCCACGACGGAGGTGCGGCCGTCGGCGGCGGGAGAGGCCGTGGAGGATGCGCATCCTGCCGCCGCGAGCGCGACGAGCGCCGCCGCGGCCAGGCGCAGCCCGCGGACGCGTGCGCCGGAGGCGCGGCGGTGCAGCTGCATGCGCACGGCCTCCCTTCCCTGCCTGCGGGGGCTGTCCCCGGCGCGGCCTGCTCCTGGTGGGAGCGCGCGGCAACTCTCCCGTACGGATCGCTTGATGAAAACGATTGTCATTACAGAGTAACGCAGGGATGCGCCCGGGCATGCGGCGGTGAGGCGAGGATTACTGCGCGGACAGCAGTTGCGCGCAGCGGAGGAGTCCGATGTGGCTGTACGCCTGCGGGTGGTTGCCCAGCGCACGCTCGGCCACCGGGTCGTGCTCCTCAGGCAGCAGGCCGGTGGGGCCCGCGGCGGCGGCGAGCTGGTTGAACAACGCCTCCGCCTGGCTGCGCTGGCCCACCAGCAGATACGCCTCCACCAGCCATGCCGCGCACAGGTGGAAGCCGCCCTCGGTGCCGGGAAGCCCGTCGTCCGAGCGGTACCGGTACACCGTCGACCCGCTGCGCAGCACGGCCTCGGTGGCCGAGACGGTGGCGGCGAAGCGCGGGTCGGCCGGGTCCAGGAGGCCCGAGAGCCCGATGAACAGCGACGCGGCGTCCAGGTCGACCCCGTCGTAGGCGGCGGTGTACGAATGTGCCTGCGCGCTCCAGCCGTTCTCGATCACGTCGTCGGCGATTTTGGCGCGGAGCGACTCCCAGTCGGCTTCGGCCTCGCGTTCGAAGTCCGCGGCGAGCGCCAGCGCACGGTCGATCGTCACCCAGCACATGACCTTGGAGTACACGTGGTGCCGCGGGGCCCCGCGGATCTCCCAGATGCCGTTGTCCGGCTCGGTCCAACGTTGCGCGACGGCCGAGGTCATCGCCCGCACCAGCGACCAGTCGCGGTCGTTCAGCGCCGCACCGGCATCGGCGCCGGCGGTGCGCCGGGCGCGGGCCAGGTCGGCGACGAGCTCGGTAATGGGGCCGAACACGTCGAGCTGCACCTGCTGGTTGGCGGCGTTGCCGACGCGCACCGGCCGGGAACCCGCGTACCCCGGCAGGGTGTCGAGCACCGCCTCGGGTGGAAGGCCGGCCCCGTCGAGGGTGTAGAGGGGGTTGAGGCGCTCCGGACCGGAGAGGGTGTCCAGGACGCCGTGCAGCCAGTCGAGCAGCGCGGCGGCCTCGCCGAGCGATCCGACCGAGATCAGCGCGGACGCCGTCATCGAGGCGTCGCGCAGCCAGCAGTAGCGGTAGTCCCAATTGCGGACCCCGCCGATCTCCTCGGGCAGTGAGGTGGTGGCCGCGGCCATGATCGACCCGGTGTCCGCGTGCACGAGGCCGCGCAGCGTGAGCGCGCTGCGCTTCATCAGCGACGGCTTGAGCGGCGGCAGCGTGAGAGACTGCGCCCACGTGCGCCAGTAGTCCTCCGCCTCGGCCCGGACTTCGGCCTCGGGGCGCGGCGCGGCGGACAGGTCGTCGGTGCCGCAACGCAGCTCGAGCACCACCGGCGCGTCGGAAGGGTCCACGACGGCCTCCGCGGACTGCTGGAGACCGTCGCCGACGATGCGCCACCGGACGCCCGGCGAGCGCAGCACGATCGGATCGTTGGTGCCCTGGACGTGCAGGCCCTCGCCGGCCGCCTCGATCTGGACCCGCACCTGACCGAACTCCGGGCGCGGTGCGAAGACCACGCGGCATACGGCCGTCCCACTGATCACGCGCGTGAGATTGACCCGGCCGCGCGGGACGTCGTGCGGCAGGTAGTCGGTCACCAGGAGGGAGGCCCACCGGGTCTCCACGGTCATCGTGCCGTCGACGTACTCCTGGCTCAGCGGCAGACCGCCGTGCTCGGGGACCACGGTGAAGTGGCCGGCGGAGTCGCTGCCCAGCAGCGCCGAGAACAGCCCGGCGGAGTCGGGGTCCGGATGGCAGAGCCAGTTGATCGACCCGGCGGGGGTGACGAGCGCCTTCGCGTCCGGCGAGGCCAGCATGGTGTGGCGCTCGATGGGCGTGGCGTGCGCCCCCAGCAGCCACGCGCGACGCTGTTCGAGGAGGAACGCCAGCACCCGGGCCACGTCCTCGGTGTCGTCGACGCGGAAGTGCGCGCCGGTGGGGCCGGGTCCCACCTTGATGCCCGCGTCGGGGCCGTGCAGGCGGCGGAACGCCCTCTCGTCCGTGACGTCGTCGCCGAAAAACACGGTGGCCGACGCGCCCTCCCGGTGGCGCAGGATGTCGAGAGCATCGCCCTTGTCGGTGGTCACCACCGACAGCTCGATCACGGCCTTGCCCTCGGTGCTCTGCACGCCGGACCACTCGGCCGGCCCGGTGCGCGCGGAATGCACGGCGGTGTCCGCGGCCGCGGCGTCGGCCACGTTGCGCACGTGCAACGCGGCGCTGGCCGGTTTGGTCTCCACGGTGGCGCCGGGGGTCTCGTCGGCGATCTCCTGGAGTGCGTCCACGACGCGGCCCAGCAGGGCGCGCGCCGACGCGTCGATCTCCTCGATGAAGCCGATATCGAACTCGGAGCCGTGGCTGCCCACCAGGTGCACCTCGGACGGCAGCCGCGACAGCGTGGCCAGATCACGTAGCGCGCGGCCCGAGATCACCGCCGCGACGGTGCCGGGGAGTGCGGCGAGATTGCGCAGAGCGGTCACCGACTCCGGACGCGGATGCGCGTCGACGGGGTTGTTGACGATGGGCGCGATCGTGCCGTCGTAGTCGGACGCGACGAGCAGCCTGGGCGCGCGCGCCAGCGAGGTCAGCGTGCGTCGGAGATCGTCGGGCAGGGATGACACAGCGGCGGTCCTGGGCTTTCGGGAGCGGGATGACCGCGTGCGCCCGCCGGGATCGGCCCTCCGGTGGACGGACGCGTGCGGTCCGTGCAGCCGAAGTCTAGTGCCACCGCGTGCGCGGTCGTCGGTGCCGCGGACGCGGAGCGTGCCAGATCACCGCCTGCGGACCATACGGGTGCGGATCAGGCGGTGCCCTGCACCCCGGCATCGTCCGCAATGACGGGGGCATCGTCCGCAATGACGGGGGCGCCGCCGGTAGCGGGGTCCACCGCATCGGCGCGGTCGCCCATGAGCAGCCGGATGGTGAGCTTGAGCCGGTCGGCCACGTCCACCGCCGTGGCGCGCCGGGTGAGCCAGGCGACCAGGTTCGACATCCACACGTCGGAGATCACGCGGGAGACGTTGAGCTGATACTCCGTGGGGTGCTCGGAGTTGGTGAGCGCGCGGGCGAAAATGCGGTCGATAAGTTCGCCGACGCGCGCCACCTCCGCCGACGCCGAGGCATCGGCGAACATGAACGCGCGCGTCATGGCCTCGGTCAGCAGCGGATCGCGCTGCATCACTGTGGTGATCTGGCCGATCATCAACTCCAGGCGCTCCTGGGTGGACAGGTCGGCCGGCATGCGGCGGTCCGTCTTCGTGTCTATGCGCTCGAACTCGCGGGCCAGCGCCGAGACCAGCAGGTGCACCTTGGACGGGAAGTAGCGGTACAGGGTGCCCACCGCGACGTCCGCCCGGTCGGCCACGGCGCGCATCTGCACGGCGTCGTATCCGCCCCGTGATGCGAGCGCCAGCGTGGAATCGAGGATGCGGCGGCGCCGGTCCCGTTGCGCGTTGGAGTTCAGGTCGTCGTCGCGCAGGGTCGGGATGACTCCGTCGCGGGCGGTGGTGCGGGAACTGCTTGCCATGGGACTACCTCGAATATCCGTGTGGCCGTGTGGAACGTCGGCGCTTTGTATCGACCCGGTGCGCCGCAGGGAGCCTGCGTACGGCAGCCGCGCCGTCGAGGCCGCGGGTGTCCGGCGCGCCGGGTTGTCAACCGGTGTACCACTCTCCGGGAGGTCGAGAGGCGATCTCGACCCTACTGGCACCACATATTAGAACACGTTCTAAGGTTGGGCGAGGATTTGTCTCGATCCGTGGGGCGGCCGGGTGTTGCGTGATCCACCGACCGCCGAGGACCGCTGACCGAGCCTGCCGCGCCGTTCCCGGAGGGGTTGCACCCAGAATGGGGCGGATCTCGACGAATGACCGGCCAGGAGGAACCGTGACCATCGCGACCACCGCGGAACAACAGGCGGTACAGGACTCCATCGGCGCGTGGGCGCGTTCGGCCTCGCCGCTGGAGACCGTGCGGCGATCCGAGGGCGATCCGCGCCTGTGGCGCGCGCAGTATTCCGCCATGGCCGACCTGGGGGTGCTGTCGGTGGCGCTGCCCGAGGAACTCGACGGCGCGGGCGGTACCGTGGCCGATCTCGCCGCGATGCTCGAGTCGGCCGCGGCGGCGCTGGCCCCCGGGCCGGTTCTGACCGGGGCGCTCGCCGGCCTGGTGCTCGCGCGCGCGGGCGGACCGGCCGCGGACGAGCTGGTGCCCGCCCTGGCCGCCGGCGAGCGCACCTGCGGGCTCGCG
>NZ_JAENKO010000023.1 GCF_016599145.1 Tomitella cavernea | reverse complement strand
TGGGCCGGCAGCGAGCACGGCCCCGGCCGTCAGCACCGCCGCGGCCCCGGCGGCCGCCGCGCCGCGCGTCAGCAACTTCGTCGACATCCTGCACCTCCGGTAGACATCCCGCACTTCCGCCCGGCCCGTGATGCACCGATGGTCCCATGCTGGGCCGCGGACCACGGGGGATTCCCCATTCACGTCACGTCGGGGAGCCGCACGGGCGCGAGCGCGGCGAACCGGTCGCCGGGGCCCGGGTTCGCCGCCGCGCACGTCCCGCCCAGGTGGTGCATGACGCCCCACACCGCGTTGAGCGCCGTCTGCACCGCGCCCTCCGCCCAGCCGGCGGTCCACGAGATGTCGTCGCCGGCGAGGAACACGCCGCGGTGCCCGTCGCCGAACCCGTCCTGCATGAAGTGGGTGAACAGCCGCTCCTGGTAGCGGTAGTGCCCGGGCAGGTTCGCCCGGAACGCGCCCATGAAGTTGCGTTCGACCTCCCACGAGATCGTGAGCGGCGGGGCGACGACGTGCGCGCGGATATCCACGTGCGGGTAGATCGCGGACAGGGATTCCAGCATGAGGTCCATGCGTTCGACGGCACCCAGGGGCACGAGCCTGAGCGAATCGTCGGCCCAGGTGTAGGACAGGCAGATCGCGGCGGGTCCGTCCTCCGGCGCGCCCGCCCCGGCCAGTGGACCGTCGAGCAGGTAGGTGCCGCGCGGCATGCGGTCGGTGAGCGTCATGCCCATCACCGGGCGGCCGGTCGCGGGGTCGGCGTCGCGCCAGAATGGCCTGTCCACCAGCACGAACACCTTGGAAGAGCCCATGTAGTGGGTGCGCTCGATGGCACTCCAGTGGAGCGGGCCGAACAGCGACTCGTCCGTCCGGATCGTGTTGAGCAGCAGCCACACCGGGGCCGTGTGCACCACGGCGGGGTAGGTGGCGATGGCTCCGTCGGCGTCAGTGACCGTGATGTGGTGCGGATGCGTGCGCCGGACCGCCGTCGCCGCGGGCCGGGTCAGACCGCCGGGGTGCAGGGCGGCGAGCGAGGTGCCGTCCGGCCAGTGCGCCGTCCCCGCGGGCGCCGACGACCACAGCCGTAGCGGCAGTTGCTGTGCGCCGCCGTCGATCCCGCGGTGCTTCTCGTCGGCCGCGGTCGCCACCACGCGTAGCACTTCGAGGATCGAGTTGGAAAAGTCGGTGTCCCAGCCGCCGGTGCCGAAGCCGACCTGGCCGAACAACTCCCGGTCCGCGAATGAGCACAGGTGCGGCGAGTCCACCAGGAACCGGTAGAAGGCGGTGTCGTCGTGGCGGCGCACCAGCGGATCCCACAGCGCCGCGATCGCCTGCGGATCGCGCGCCCGGATCGCGTCGCGCAGGGCGGACATGCCCGCGCCGTCCTCGAGGGTCGCTTTCCAGGCCCGCGCCACGCGCCGGAACACCGCGGGCAGCTCGTTCAGCGTCCGGCCGCGGACCGTGGTGCCCTTGAGGTCGATGACGGTCTCGGGGGTGGCGGGCGCGAGCGGGTTCGGGAATGGCGACGTGCGCAGTCCCGCCTCGCGCACGTATCCGTAGAGAGTGGTCGACGACGGAGGGAAGCGCATCGCGCCCAGCTCGGCGACGGTTCCCGGGTGCCCGTCGAACGCGGCGGACCGCATGCGCCCCCCGACCTGCTCGGCCTCGTACACCACGGGCCGCAGCCCCATACGCAGCAGTTCGTAGGCGACGACGACGCCGGACAGGCCCGCCCCGATCACCGCCACCTCGGTGCCGTGCGCTGCCGCGGGCACCGCGCCGATGCCCGCCGGGTGCTCGCGGAACGTGTCGTACGGGAAGGGGAAGTCGGGGCCGACCATCGACAACGGGCTGCCTGGTCCGGGCGCGACGGGGATGCTCACGCCGGGCCCTCGGCGCTGCGCGCACCGGCCCCGCCGCCCACCGTCCCGCCGCCCGCCATCCCGTCACCCGACGTCCCGTACAGGTCGGTGCGCCGGTCGCGCAGGTAGGTGTTGCGCCGCCGCGAGCGGGCCAGCAGCTCGGGGTCGAGGTCCACCACGAGCAGCTCGGCCTCGTCCCCGGCGCGGGCGAACTCGGTGCTGTCCGGCGCGACGGCGCAGGTGTGCCCGCAGTAGTAGGTGACCGGCGAGCCCTCGAACGCCCCCGGCTCCTGGCCGATGCGGTTGACGTAGGAGATGAACAGCTGGCTCTCCACGGCGCGCGCGGGCACCAGGATCCTGGCCACGTGGTCGTCGGGGTAGACGAGGGCCGTGGGCACCAGTAGCCAGTCGGTGCCCGCCAGTGCGTGGGCGCGCACCGCCTCCGGGAACTCGACGTCGTAACAGATAAGGATTCCGCAGGTCAGGCCGCCGAGCGAGAACTGCACGACGGGGTCGTCTCCCGGGGTGAAGTGCGCGTCGTCCGGGGCGCCGCCGACCGACGGGCGGGCGTCCTCCTCCGCCGGCCGGTACAGGTGGGTCTTGCGGTAGTGGGCGAGCAGCGCGCCGTCGGCCCCCACCACGGCCACCGCGTTGTAGAGGGCCCGATCCTCGCCGCCACCCGTGCCACCGCCCCGGCCCTGTTCGACGTACCCGTAGGCGATGGCGATGCCGGATTCGCGCGCGGCCTGGGACATCGTCCGGCCGATGGGCCCGGCCGCGTCGCCGTCGGGCCGCGGCTCGGGGCTCAGCGGCCGGCGGTACCCGGTGCTGGTGAGTTCCGAGCACACGAGGATGACCGCGCCGGATTCCGCTGCGGAACGCGCCGAGGCGGCGACCTCGGCCAGGGCGCCGTCGACGTCGACCGACTCGGGCCCCTGCAGCAGTGCCACCCGCATGTTGCGCCTCCGCTCACTACGTCTACCCGGTGGCGTCGGCGGGCGGCTCGACCGCGGCCGCCTCCGACGAACAGCAGCTCCGGCGTGACAGCGCGGCGTCGATCAGCAGGCTGGCGCCGATGCCGAACAGCCACGAGTCCTTGGCGATGGCCGTGCCCTGTTGGGTGGGCCGCGGCGAGCCGTCCTCGTGCATGCCGGGCGTGCGGGCGTACATCGTCAGCAGCCCGGAGCTGAAGGCCACGAGCCCGGCGCCCGCCACGACCGTGGGAACGAACGGCGCCAGCAATGCCGATCCGAGCGTGATCTCCGCGCCCGCGAGCACCTTGCCGAACGTGCCCGGGCCCAGGCTCTTGACGGGCGGGACGGCGTTGGCGGCCATCGACTGCAGCCCCGCCGCGCCGTCGTCGTCCAAGGCCAGCTTGCCGACGCCCGAGTTGAGGATGAACGCGCCCGTCACGGCCCGCAGCGGCAGGCGACGGAGGCGGGCATTGCGTGGCTTCAGGTTCACTGGTGGCTCCTCGATTCAGATCGACCATGGTCTCCTGGGAGGCCTCCTCCATCCCACCAGAACACCCGCCCGCGCGGCACTATTTCCGCGAAGCGCCGAGCTCATACCTTCCGCGGAGCGCCGGGCTCATACCTTCCGCGAAGCGCCGGGCTCAAGCCCCCACATACGCCGCCAGGTGCTCGCCGGTGAGCGTCGACCGGTCCTCCACCAGCTCCCGCGGAGGGCCCTCGAACACCACGCGTCCGCCGTCGTGGCCGGCCCCGGGGCCCAGGTCGACGATCCAGTCGGCGTGCGCCATCACCGCCTGGTGGTGTTCGATGACGATCACCGACTTGCCGGAGTCGACCAGCCGGTCCAGCAGCGCCAGCAGCTGTTCCACGTCGGCCAGGTGCAGCCCGGTGGTGGGCTCGTCGAGCACGTAGACGCCGCCCTTGTCGCCCATCCGCGTGGCGAGCTTGATGCGCTGGCGCTCGCCGCCGGACAGCGTGGTCAGCGGCTGGCCCACCCGCAGGTATCCGAGGCCCACGTCGGCCAGTCGCACCAGGATCTTGTGGGCGGCGGGGATGCGCGCGTCGGCGGCGCCGTCCACCTCCCCGGAGAAGAAGCGCTCGGCCTCGGCGACAGACATGTTCAGCACCTCAGCGATGTTGCGGCCGCCCAGCGTGTACTCCAGCACGGACGCCTGGAACCGCCGGCCCTCGCACTCCTCGCACACCGTGGCCACACCGGCCATGACTGCCAGGTCCGTGTAGATGACGCCCGCCCCCTTGCACGCCGGGCAGGCGCCGTCCGAGTTGGCGCTGAACAAGCCCGGCTTGACCCCGTTGGCCTTGGCGAACGCCTTGCGCACCGGCTCGAGCAGCCCCGTGTAGGTGGCCGGGTTGCTGCGCCGCGAACCCTTGATGGCCGACTGGTCGACGACGACCACCCCGTCGCGCCCCTCGAGTGAGCCGTGCACCAGCGAGCTCTTGCCCGAACCCGCCACGCCGGTGACCACGCACAGCACGCCCAGCGGGATGTCAACGTCGACGTCGCGCAGGTTGTGGGTGCTCGCGCCGCGGATCTCCACGGCGCCGTCCGCCTCGCGCACCGTCTGCTTGAGCGCTGTCCTGTCGCCCAGGTGCCGTCCGGTGACGGTGTCCGCGCCGCGCAATTGCTCCACCGTTCCCTCGAACACGATGCGCCCGCCCTCGGTGCCCGCGCCCGGGCCCAGATCCACCACGCGGTCGGCGATGGCGATGGCCTCCGGCTTGTGCTCCACCACCAGCACCGTGTTGCCCTTGTCCCGCAGCTGCAACAGCAGGTTGTTCATGCGGGCGATGTCGTGCGGGTGCAGGCCGATCGTCGGCTCGTCGAACACGTAGGTGACGTCGGTGAGCGACGAGCCGAGGTGCCGGATCATCTTGGTGCGCTGCGCCTCGCCGCCGGACAGCGTGCCCGACGGCCGGTTCAGGCTCAGGTAGCCGAGACCGATGGCCACGAACGAGTCGAGCGTGTCGCCCAGCGAATCCAGCAGCGGGGCCAGCGACGCGGCCGACGCACCGGAAGCACCCGTCCCCGCCCCGTCACCCGCAGCCCCGTCACCCGCAGCAAGCTCCCGGACCCATTCGGCCAGGTCGCTGATCTGCATCTCGCACACGTCGGCGATGGACTTGCCGGCGATCTTCGACGAGCGGGCGAGTTCACTCAGCCGCGTCCCGTCGCACTCGGGGCACACCCCGAAGGTGATGGCCCTGTCGACGAAGGCCCGGATGTGCGGCTGCATCGCCTCGCGATCCTTGGCCAGGAACGACTTCTGGATGCGCGGGATCAGCCCCTCGAAGGTGACGTTGACGCCGTCGACCTTGATGCGGGTGGGTTCCTTGTAGAGCAGGGCGCTGCGCTCGCGTGTGGTGAACTTCGCGATGGGCTTGTCCGGGTCGAAGAATCCGCACCCGGTGAAGATCCGCCCGTACCAGCCGTTCACGCTGTAGTTGGGGATGGTGAGCGCGCCCTCGCGGATCGACTTGGAGTCGTCGTAGAGGGCGGTCAGGTCGAAGTCGCTCACCTCGCCGCGCCCCTCGCACCGCGGGCACATGCCGCCGGTGACGGAGAATTCGCGGTGCTCCTTCACCTCCCGGCCGCCCTTCTCGATGGTCACGGCGCCGGCCCCGCTGATCGAGGCGACGTTGAACGAGAACGCCTGCGCGCTGCCGATGTGCGGGGTGCCGAGGCGGCTGAACAGGATCCGCAGCATCGCGTACGCGTCGGTGGCCGTGCCCACCGTGGAGCGCGGGTTGGCGCCCATGCGCTCCTGGTCGACGATGATCGCGGTGGTGAGGCCGTCGAGCACGTCCACGTCGGGCCGGGCCAGCGAGGGCATGAACCCCTGGACGAAGCTGCTGTAGGTCTCGTTGATGAGGCGCTGGGATTCGGCGGCGATGGTGGCGAAAACGAGCGAGCTCTTGCCGGAGCCGGAGACCCCCGTGAAGGCGGTGAGACGGCGCTTGGGCAGCTCCACGCTGACGTCGTCGAGGTTGTTCTCGCGCGCGCCGTGCACGCGGATCAGGTCGTGGGTGTCTGCGGGATGCGTCACGGCTCACGATGTTACCGGCGCGTCGCCCCCGCGAGTGGGGTGTTCTTCGGTGCTCCACCGCCGATCGGACACCGGAGAACCGCCCACTCGGCGCGTGCGAGGGGGACAATCGGCACCATGACGGATCCCGTGGGCCCCGTGGACGCCACGCGGGTGCCGCGGTTCGCGGGCCCGCCCACGTTCGCCCGCCTGCCCCGCATCGACGAGGTACGGCCGGACGGACTTCGCGGCGGGATCGCCGTGCTGGGCGCCCCGTTCGACGCGGGCACCAGCTACCGGCCGGGCGCGCGGTTCGGGCCCGGGCACATCCGCGCGTCGTCGCGGCTGCTGCGGCCGTTCCACCCGGGCCTGGGCGTCTCCCCGTTCGCGGCGCGGCAGGTGGTGGACGCGGGCGACCTGGCGCTGAACCCGTTCGACATCCCCGCCGCGCTCGGCGACGTGGAGGCGGGCGTGGCGGGGCTGCGCGCGTCGGGCATGCGGGTGGTGACGCTCGGCGGCGACCACACCCTCGCCCTGCCGATCCTGCGGGCGGTGGCGCGCGACACCGGCCCGGTGGCGGTGGTGCACTTCGACGCGCACCTGGACACCTGGGACACCTACTTCGGCGCGCCGTACACGCACGGCACCCCGTTCCGGCGGGCCAGCGAGGAGGGGCTGATCGACCTGCGCCGCTCGGTGCACGTGGGCACCCGCGGCCCGCTGTATTCGGAGTACGACCTGCGCGACGACGCGGTCCTGGGCTTCCAGGTGATCCCGGCGGACACCTACGAAACAGAAGGCGCGGCCGGGGTGGCGCATCGGATGCTGCGGCGCCTCGGCGACGGCCCCGTCTACGTGTCGGTGGACGTGGACGTGCTCGACCCGGCGCACGCCCCCGGCACCGGCACCCCCGAGGCGGGCGGGCTCACCTCCCGCGAGTTGCTGCTCACGCTGCGGGCGCTGGCGGGCCGGGGGCTGCTGGGCGCGGACGTGGTGGAGGTGGCGCCGGCCTACGACCACGCCGAGGTCACCGGGATCGCCGCGGCGCACGTCGTCTACGAACTGCTGGCACTGCTGGCGACGAGCCACTGGGGCTGACGGCGTGGAGACCTATCGCGTCTCCACCACCCGCGCCGCCCACTGCGCGATGATCCGTCCCGCCCGGGCCGCCGAGCCGTGCCGGGTGAGCAGGTGATCGGCGGTGTCGTCGAGGGTGGCGAGATCCTTGGGTTCGCGGGCCGCGGCGTAGAGGCGTTCCGCGTCGGCGAGGGGCACCTCCCTGTCGCCGAGCGCGTGCACGAACAGCACCGGCACGCCCAAGCGCGCGACGCTGGCGGCGATGTCGTGCCGGTCCAGGTCGTGGACGAACTCGCGGGTGATCGTCAGCGGACGGCCGGCCAGCGGCACGTCGGCCTGCCCGTCGCGCTCGATCCGTGCGCGCTGCGCGGTGAAGTGCCGGTGCAGAGCGGTGACGGTGTAGGGCGCGGCGACGGTGGCCACGCCGCGCACGCCGCGGATGTGCGCGGCGGAGGCCAGCACCGCCGCCCCGCCCAGCGAGTGGCCCACCAGCAGGTCGGGCGCCGCGCCGATGCCTGCCAGGTGCTCGGCGGCCAGCACGAGGTCCTCGATGGTGGCGCTGAAGGTGGTGTCGCGGAATGCGCCGCCCGATTCGCCGAGCCCGGTGAAGTCGATCCGCGCCGCCGCGAACCCGGCGTCGACCAGCTCCCGGCAGATCCGCGCGGAGGCGATGGTGTCCTTGGAACAGGTGAAGCAGTGCGCATACAGAACGGTGCCGCGAGCCGGGCCGTCGGGCAGGTCGAGGATGCCGGCGACGGGCGCGTCGACCGCGCCGGGGAAGGCGAACCGGCGGCGGGTCACAGGCCCAGCACCCGGCGCAGGCCTCGGTCCACCTCGTCCAGGATCGCCGTCTTCATACCACGAGTATGACCGGGTATGACCGACGGCGGACCTGCTGCGCGCGGCGGCTGTCGCCTGCGCGCCGCGCGCACGCACCGCGGCCCCGGCCCGTCCGTGTTCCTGGTGATCGAAAACCTGCTCATCCTCGCCGGGAGGTGCGCCTACTCTTTGATCGTGGCGACGAAGACTCAGACCTACACCCACCTGCTCAGCCCCGGCCGCATCGGCCCGGTGCAGCTGAACAACCGCGTGATGATGTCCGCGATGGACATGAACCTGTCCGCGGACGGCGTGGTGGAGCGGGAGGACATCGACCACTTCGTCGCGCGGGCCGCCGGCGGCACCGGCATGATCATCACCGGCTGCTGCTCGGTGGGCTACCCGGTAGGCAGCACCAGCAAGAAGGAGCCGGGGCTGTCGGACGACAAGTTCATCCCGGGCCTGACGGCGCTGGCCGACGCGGTGCACGAGACCGGGAACAAGCTGTGCATCCAGATGGTGCACCACGGCAAGGTCGCCCGCATCGACACCGTCGACGACCGTCCCCTGCAGGTGCCGTCCACCCCGCGCCAGAAGATGGACCTGAGCGCGCTGGCCGACAACACGCCCGGCGAGCTGGCCAAGATGGCGGCCGTCACCGGCGGCAAGCAGGCGAGCTACCACGAGGTCACCGTCGAGGAGATCGCGGAGATCACCCGCCTCTACGCCGACGCGGCGCGGCGGGTGCGCACCTCCGGCGCGGACGCGGTGGAGATCCATTGCGCGCATGGCTACATCCTCAGCGGATTCCTCAGCCGGGCCGACAACTTCCGCACCGACGAGTACGGGGGTTCGCTGGAGAACCGGGCACGCTTCGCGTGCGAGGTCATCGCGGCCGTCAAGGAGGCCGTGGGCGAGGACCTGGCGATCCTGGTGCGCGTCTCCGGCAGGGAGTTCGGCGGCACCGAGGAACCGAATGCCCTGAGCACCGCCGAAGCCACTGCGGCGGCGCAGATGTTTGAGAAGGCGGGTGCCGACGCCATCGATGTCACCGGGTGGGGCCGCAATCCGTTCTCCAACTTCACCGACGGCCCGCTGCCGGACCAGGTGGGCGCTTACGTGGACCTGGCTGCGGCCGTCAAGCAGGCCGTGACGATCCCCGTGGTCACCGTCGGCCGGGTGCTGCCCGAGGTCGGCGAGCAGGCCATCGCCGAGGGCAAGGCCGACTACGTCGCGATGGGCCGCCAGCTGCTGGCCGACCCGGACCTGGTGAACAAGCTGCGCGCCGGCACGCCGGAACGGGTGCGGCCGTGCATCAACTGCTACGTGTGCGTACAGGAGAACTTCTGGGACGCGACGCCGCTGTGCGCGGTCAACCCGGCCCTGGGCAACGAAACGCTGCTGCCGTTCCCCACCGCGAAGACGGGCAAGCGGATCGTCGTGGTGGGCGCCGGGCCCGCAGGGTTGGAGACGGCGCGCATCGCCACCGAGCGCGGGCACCGGGTGACGGTGCTGGACAAGACGGACCGGCTCGGCGGCACCCTGTGGTTCTCCGCGCTCACCACCCCGGCCAACTATCCGCTGCTGGAGTGGCTGAAGAACGAGACGGCGCGCCTGGGCGTGGACATCCGGCTGAACACCGAGGCCACCCCCGAGCTGATCTCCTCGCTGCGCCCGGACACCGTCGTGCTCGCCACCGGCGCGTTGCGGGACCGCCCGCAGATCCCCGGCGGCGACCTGCCGCACGTGCACACCGGCGACACCATGCGCGCGCTGATGACCGGTGTGGGCGACACCGCCGGGCAGTCCTGGTACCTGCGGGCCGCCGGCAAGCTGGGCAAGCTCTCCGGCATCACCAAGAGCCCACGCCTGATCCGCGAGGTGACCAAGAAGTTCCTGCCGATGGGCAAGGACGTCGTCGTGATCGGCGGCTCGCTGGTGGGCCTGGAGCTGGCGGAGTTCCTCGCCGAGCGCGGCCGGCGGGTCACCCTGCTGCACGACGAGCAGCAACTGGGCCTGCCGATGGCGCTACCCAGGCGCTGGACCGCGGTACGCCACACCACCGAGGCCGGCGTGACCATCCACCGCAACGCCGAAGCCACCCGGATCACCGCGGACCGCGTGGAGTTCGACGTGGCTGTCAAGGACCGCAAGGGCAAGACGACCGAGACCAAGACGATGTCCGCACCCGCGTCGATGGTGATCTACGCGCTCGGCACCGACGCCGCCGCACCCCTGGAACAGCAGCTCGCGGGAGTGATTGATAACGTCCGCGTGGTCGGCGACGCCGGCTCCGTCGACTACATCGAAGGCGCCATCCACACCGCCTGGAAGGCGGCGGCGGGACTGTGAAGCGGCGATACAAGCGAAGAGTGGCAGGGCCGGTGGACCGGCCCTGCCACTGCTTTCGTCGCGACTGCAATCACGACGGCACGTCTCCTACTGGTTCATCATCGTACTGCCCAAATCGATCAAGCTGGGCAACGAGACCGACAGGTCGACGTACGTCATGATGAATTTTTCCAACATGATCGCTCCTTAGCCGTTGGTAGGATTAGCCGTTGGCGGGATCGGACGACAAGCCGTCAACATAGCCGATCAGCACCTTCGTAAGATCCACTGAGACAAACGAGATCATCTGAGACAGATACGTAAGTGAACTCTCCACGCTGCACCCTCCCTTCAGTTGCCGATAGAGGCCAGGCCGGCACCGAGCAACTGCGCGATTCCCACCGATCCGCTCTCGGCCACTCCGAGTGATCCCGAAATCGCCGCGAACGCGCCCTGGACCATGTTCCCGAAGTCTGTGGCCACCGGCGTCAGAGTGCCGGCGTCAATACTGGAAAGCGCGCCCATGCTGCCATCTGCCATGATTCACGCCTTCCAGTCGAAATCAACCGATGCCACCAAAGGAAGCATCGTGAACAAGGCTCCATACACCTTGATGATCGACCACTCCGGACTGTTTACTGCATCTACCACTGAGCCCAATGACCCCATGCGTAACCCCTTTCTCGCGCAAACAATTTACACAGCGATAGCGGAAGCTAAGCGCTCAACGTGTTCACGCTGCCCTTGAATGCCTCAAAGCCCTGGTCTACTGAACCCGTCGAGATTGCGGTCAACAACTGCGAGAGCATCTCCGCAGTATTACCGAGGAACATTGTTGACATAAACCCTACCTTCTGCCCTGTGAGTGAATAGGCGCACAAGTCACCTGTGCATCCGCGGAACTCGAACTCAGCTGTAGGTCACATCCAGACCGTCTGCCGATGCGAGGATCAGAGGTATCACACTCGTGTAGAGATGGTCCTGGAACGCATCCTTATCCAGATCAGCGCAGTTCGTGCCGGAGCCGAGGAAGTTTGCCGACTTGCCGTCGACGGCCATCGGAGTGGCGCACAACTCGACGTGGCCACCGTTAAGTACCGTGTTTGCCAGCGTGGAATTCCCGGTGATACACCATGCGCCGGCGGCATCCGTGTCGGTGGACTGCGGACCGAAGACCACCGCGCCGCTCGAATCGTAGAGCGAAGCGGTGATCGAAACCCCCTGCACAGCGGCATTCCCGGCGGCCACTGCGTTGCCGCACATCTGGTTGTTCGCGTTGGGTACGGCGGCGCTTGCCGAACCAGGCGCCCCGATCGTCGCCGCAGATGCGGCCGTCGCCAGCGTAAGACCTGCGCCCGCAATCATTGCTGTCACCCCGACAGCAGAAAGACCTCGATGCCTCAGTACACTCCCTCATTCAATTGCGGCTTACCCAAATTAGGTAAACCTTCGCAACGGTCCGATACCCGAAGGCACCGGCACAGTTCAACAAGAACCCCCTTGTCCTGCGATTCGTTGTGGTTCCGATCACCGTACATCCACCAGGTGAAACACGTAACCTCTTGCGTCAAAATTCTTTGAAACCATCGCTGTTCACAGCCGTCCATAACAGGTTCCGGTCCAACCGTTCGGACCAGTCTTGACGTTGCATCTGCCGCCCCCGCGGCGAATCGAGATCAGGGTGGCCGTTCGTTAAATCATGTTGCACCGCTTGGGATTTGGACAGGTGTCTGCAACGCTGACCACGCCCTTCATGGGACGCGCGGGTAGCCCTGAGCAGGACACCGGCCAGCCCGAGGATGCGCTCCGGCAGTCCCATCCGGACATCCGCACCGCTGCGCCCGGGCGTGTCGGTCGCCGCCGACGGCCACCGGCGCGACTCAGGTGCGCCCGCGAGGCCAGGCCCCGGACATGCCTGACGCCCGCCGCAGCCTCACCGCGAAGTCGGCGGCGGGCGTCAGGCGGGCGTCGTCATGCGCCGTTCGGCGGGCAGGCTACTCCTCCGCCACCCGCACCACGAGCTTGCCGAAGTTCCGCCCCTCCAGCAGGCCCATGAACGCCGCCGGCGCGTTCTCCACCCCGTCGACGATGTCCTCCCGGTAGCGCACCCGTTTGCTTTGCACCCAGTCGGACATGTCCATCAGGAAGCCCGGATACCACTCGTCGACGAACTCGCTCTGGATGAACCCCCGGACGGACAGGCTCTTGGTGAGCACGTAGTTCATGAATGCGGGGAGCCGGTCCGGGCCGTCGGGGCGGCCGGGCAGGTTGTACTGCGACACCAGCCCGCACACCGGCACCCGCGCGTACGTGTTGAGCAGCGGCAGCACCGTGTCCGTCACAGGGCCGCCGACGTTCTCGAAGTAGACGTCGATCCCGTCGGGCACCACGTAGGCCAGCTGCTCCGTGAACTCGGGCGAACGGTGGTCCACGGCCTCGTCGAACCCCAGCCTGCCGCGCACGTAGTCGCACTTGTCGGGCCCGCCGGCGATGCCGATGGCCCGCGCCCCCTGCAGCTTGGCGATCTGCCCCACCACCGACCCGACCGGCCCGCTGGCCGCCGCCACCACCACGGTCTCGCCCGCGACCGGTTTGCCGATGGCCAGCAGACCCGCATACGCGGTGAATCCGGGCATGCCCAGCACCCCCAGCGCCGTGGAAAGCGGCGCCCGCCGGGCGTCGAGCTTGCGCACGCGTGCACCGTCCTCCACCGCGTGCGTCTGCCAGCCGGAAAAGGAGAGCACGTAGTCGCCGGCATCCACGCCCGGGAACCGCGATGCGAGCACCTGCGCCACGGTGCCGCCCACCATGACGTCGTCGATCTCCATCGGCTCCGCATACGACTCGGCGGTGCTCATGCGCCCCCGCATGTACGGGTCCAGCGACAGGTAGATGATCCGCAGCAGCACCTGTCCGCGCCCCACCGGCGGCAGTTGCGCCGTCTCCAACCGGAAGTTCTCCTCGACGGGGGCGCCGTGCGGGCGGGATGCGAGGACTATGCGGGTGCTCTGGACGATCTGGTCGGTCATCGACGGGTACCTCGTGTTGGCGGCCGGGCGCGGTGCTCGGTACCACCATAGGAGCACGAGTTGGTCGTGCGCCCGAATATCGCGGACTCCGCCCGCGAGATCACCGTTCCGCCCCGGTGCGCCGGCCTCGACCGGGCGAAAGGACGCGTGTCCCACCTGTTGCGCACTACAGCAGCCCGAGACGTGCTAGCCCTTCCAAGAAAAGTGTCATACACTTAGGACGATATTCCTGAACATCCGTCCGGTAGCCCTACAGCACTCGGTCACAGCGAGAGAGATCCGCTCGGTGATCGCTTCGCCGCTGATCCGATACCGCCTGAGGATCAGGAAGGGACGGCTCCACTTCCGAATGCTCGGACGAATCGACCAAGAGCCGTGGATCGAGGTTGTCGTCGAAGAGTATACGTCGCAAGCGGTGCAGGTCGCGTTCCACGCAATGCTTCTATCTCTCCGGATTGAGCAAGAAGCACGCGCTGTAATCGGATGCCCTCTTCCGGGGTACACCGCTACGCCCCAAAGACGGTTCATAGGACCGACGTACACACAAGACACCACACCGCAAACGCCGCCAATCAACGCACGAGAGGAGTAGCAGCATGAGCAAAAACCCGGGGAAGCCGACCGGCGTGGAAGGATCAGACATGTCCCGCGACTATGACGTGCACGAGTACGACGATGTCATCGCCGACCTCACGGACATCAACTACACCGTGATTCCGGAATCTGTCGAGATCAGCGCAGAACTGAAACTGGGACGACCGCCGAAGCTCGCCGGCACTCCGCCCGCCGGGCCATCTCCAGCCCGGACTATCCGACTGGGCGCCGCCCTCGACCGCGAACTCACGGATTACAGCACCCAAGCGCACGTCACCATAAGTGCGCTGTTGCGTACCGCAGCCGTCGAGTTT
Source organism: Tomitella cavernea (assembly GCF_016599145.1). GTDB lineage: Bacteria > Actinomycetota > Actinomycetes > Mycobacteriales > Mycobacteriaceae > Tomitella > Tomitella cavernae. The sequence continues at coordinate 50,458 of NZ_JAENKO010000023.1, read as the reverse complement.
CTCCAGCGGCATCCGCTCCCACAGCGGGATCACCACGGCTGACTTGCGTGGCTCCCATTGCGCCCGCAGGCGAAGCCCCTACCGCCGCCCCTCCCACAGCGCGCGGGTCGACGCCCCGGGATCGTCCACCACCGTCGGCCCGCCGTCGCCTACCTCTCCGTCGTCGCCGGCCCCGCCGCCTGCGATGCCATGTCCGAACATGCGCACCGTGCGCCGGGCGCCGTACTCGTCCCAGCCCGGGTGCCCGGACTCGATGAAGCGTACCCATGCCCCGTGCATCGCGTCGGCCAGGTGCTGCGGAGGATTCGGCCCGGTCATGGGACGCGCGTCGGGGTGAGCGAGGGTGTCGAAGACGAAGCCGAGCTCCATCGCGTGGGCCGCGCCCAGCCGCCCGCCGAGCTCCGGCGACCTCCAGCCGAACTCGTACACGAAGCTCCCCGCGCCGTGCACCGCGCGCGCTTCCGCCACCCGGATCGCGGGGATGCGGAAGAACACGTCCCGCATCAACGCCATGAACAGCGCCCCCGCCCGCTGCTCCGGCGGCACGGCCGGCCCGGCGGCCGCGTAGGCGCCCACCGCCTCGTCGGCGTCCAGCCCCATCGACGCGGCCAGCCCCCGCACGCCGGCCTCCGTCATCGCGGCGTCCAACCCGAACGGCACCGTGAACAGCGCGAACTCGTCTGCGTTCGTACCGGTGAGCAGCCCGACGGACGCCCCCGCGCCGCCCGCGATCCGGTCGATGGGGCGCCCGGGCAGGACGCTCCCGTCGACGCACGGTTCGAACGCCATCCCGTCCACCGCGATCTCGCCCCACCGCACGGGATCGGGCTGCTCGGCGATCCGCTCGGACAGCGCGCGCTGCGCCCCGATGAACTCGGCGATCGGCACCGCGCCCAGACCCTCGGCGGTCGCCGCCACTCCCAGCGACTCGGCCAGCGCCGCCGTGACGGTACGCGCCGTTTCCGGACGCATGGCGTGATGCCCGGCGCCGCTCTGGGTGATGGCCCGCTGGAACAGTCCGTCCGCCGCGGGCATCGCCATCAGCGCGGTCACGCTCATCGCCCCGGCCGACTCGCCCGCCACCGTCACCCGGCGCGGGTCGCCGCCGAACGCGGCGATGTTGTCGCGCACCCACTCGAGCGCCGCCACCTGGTCGAGCAGCCCGCGGTTGGCCGGCGCGATGCCCGGCGCGTCCGGCAGCAGGGCGAACCCCTCCGCCCCGAGCCGGTAGTTCACCGTCACGCACACCACCCCGCTGCGTGCGAACGCCGACCCGTCATACAACGGCACCGCACCGGTGCCGTTGACGAAGGCACCGCCGTGGATCCACACGAGCACCGGCAAGCCCACCGAGCCGGTGTCCGGCGACCACACGTTGAGATTGAGGACGTCCTCGCCGGGAATCGACGGCTCCGGCAGCAAGGCGTCGATGGGCGCGCGGTACGGCGGCTTCGGCGGGGTGGGGCCGTAGTCCAGCGCGTCGCGCACCCCCTCCCACGGCACCACCGGCTGCGGCGGCGCAAACCGGTTCTCCCCGTACGGCGGGGCCGCGAACGGGATGCCCTTGAACGCGGTGACCTGCGCCTGCTCGTGCCCGTTCTCGTGCTGGGCGTGTCCGTGCTGTGCACCGCGCACGCCGCGCACCGCGCCCGCCGCCGTCTCCACCACCACGTCCATGCGAACCTCCGCTCCGCGCCCCCTCACCGGCAGCCTAGGCAGCGCGGGCGGCGTCCGGCCCCGAATCGGCGGGGGCTAGGCGGGGGAGTGCGCCGACCAAGCGAAAAGTGTCACCTCGGCGCCCGAAACGTGCAGAGAACGCTTGCTCGGCGGGAAGGCGGGGGGCGGCGGGGCGGCCGGTCACCGCGCGGCGACGGCGGCCGGCACCCGCGCTTCACCGGTCCGCACCGCGCCTGCCACCGTGGCCGGGTCCAGGTCGAGCCGGCGCAGCAGCTGCGCGTTGAGCGCCACCACCACCGTGGACAACGACATGAGCACCGCGCCCACCGACATCGGCATCGTGAACCCGACCGGCGCCAGCACCCCGGCCGCCAGGGGCACGCTGATCAGGTTGTAGCCGGCCGCCCACCACAGGTTCTGCTTCATCTTGCGGTACCCGGCACGCGAGAGCGCGATCACCGACAGCACCGCGCGCGGGTCGTCGCCGGCCAGGATCACCCCGGCCGAGCCGATCGCCACGTCGGTGCCCGCGCCGATCGCGATCCCGACGTCGGCCTGCGCCAGCGCGGGGGCGTCGTTGACCCCGTCGCCCACCATGGCCACCACCCGGCCGTCGTCCTGCAGCCCCTGCACCCGGGCCGCCTTGTCCTCCGGCCGCACCCCCGCGAACACGCCGTCGATGCCCAGGTCGTCGGCCACGCTGCGGGCCACCGACTCGGCGTCGCCGGTGATCATCACGACCTCCACGCCCGCCCGGTGCAAGGCGTCCACAGCCGGCTGCGACTGGGGCCGCACGGCGTCCGCCACCGCGAGGGCGCCGATCACCTCGCCGCCGCGCAGCACGTGCAGCACAGTGTCGCCGTGGTCGCGCCACCGCCGGGTGCCGTCGAGCGGGTCGCGCCCGGCCTCGCCCAGCAGATGCGGACCGCCCACGCGCACCTCGGCGCCGTCGACCAGCGCCGTCACGCCCACCGCGGGCGACGACGAGAACTCCGCAGCGCCCGGCACCTGAACGCCGTCCGCCTCGGCGCGGCGCACGATCGCCCGGGCCAGCGGGTGTTCGCTGGGCGCCTCGGCGGCCGCGGCCAACGCCAGCACCCGCTGCTCGCCGCCCGGTTCGACGGCGATCAACCCGGTGACCTCCGGCTCGCCCTCGGTGAGCGTGCCCGTCTTGTCGAACACCACCACGTCCACCGACCGCATACGCTCGAGCGCCAGCCGGTCCTTCACCAGCACCCCGGCGCGCGCCGCCCGCTCGGTGGCGATGGCCACCACCAGCGGGATCGCCAGCCCCAGGGCGTGCGGGCAGGCGATGACCAGCACCGTGATCACCCGGACCACCGAGTCGTCCCCCGACCCGGCCAGCGCCCACGCGATCGCCGTGATCACCGCCGCGCCCAGGGCGAACCAGAACAGCAGCGCCGCCGCCCGGTCCGCGATGCGCTGGGCCCGCGACGACGACCCCTGCGCCTCCTCGACCAGCCGCCGGATACCGGAGAGCGCCGTGTCATCGCCCGTGGCCGTGACCCGCAGGCGCAGGCCCGAGTCGGTGGCCACCGTGCCCGCCACCACCGTGTCGCCCACGCCGCGGCGCACGGGGCGCGATTCGCCGGTGATCATCGACTCGTCCACGTGCGCGGAGCCGTCGATCACCTCACCGTCGACAGGGACGCTGCCGCCGGGGCGCACCAGCACGACGTCGCCCACGCGCAGGTCGGCGGGGTCGACGGCGGCGGCCTCGCCGGTGTCCGGGTCCAGGCGCTCGGCCTCGTCGGGCAGCAGCGAAGCCAGCGATTCGAGCGCCGAGGTGGTGCCGGCGAGCGAGCGCATCTCGATCCAGTGCCCCAGCAGCATGATCACCACGAGCAGGGCCAGCTCCCACCAGAACTCCAAGCCCGAGTCGAGGATCGACAGCGTCGCGCCCCACGACGACAGAAACGCCACGGTGATGCCCAGCGAGATGAGCAGCATCATGCCTGGCTGCCGCCTGCGCATCTCGTCCCAGCCGCCGGTGAGGAACGGGCGCCCGCCCCAGACGTACATGACGGTGCCCAGCACGGGCGAGATCCAGCCGACGCCGCCCGGCAGGTGATAGCCGATCAGGTGCGCGAAGCCCCCGGAGAACGCCACCACCGGCACCGCCAGCACCAGGTTGAACCAGAACAGGCGGCGGAACTGGGCGACGTGGCCCGCGTGGCCGCCGTGGGATCCGTGCCCGTCGTGGGATCCGTGGCCGCCGTGCTCCCCGGTACCCGCGTGTTCCATTGCCCCGGCGTGGCCGTGGTGCCCCGCCTCATGTCCGTTCATCGTGCTCCACCTCGCCCGTGTCGGCCCGCCCGATTCGATACCCCCATAGGGTATCGTCTGCTGACTCCATTGCCAACCGATGCGCCGGGATCCGTCAAGAGGGCAACAGCCGTCGCCGAGCAAGCGGATTCTGCACACCGGGGCGCCGAAACAGGCAGAAATCACTTGGTCGGCGCGCCGACATCGCCGGAGCGGTTGTCCACAGCCCGCACCGCTCTCCACAGGATTCTGCATTTCCCCAGGTAGCGGCTCGCCGGCCGCGCGGGAGCAGGTGGCCGGTCGGCCATGCTCGGGGCGTGGACATCGACAACGCGCCGTTCCGGGGCACCGAGGCGCTGGCGGCCGGGGCCGTCTCCCGGCGGCTCTTGGCGAAGCAGCACCGGCGGATCCTGCCCGGCGTGTACCTGCGCACCACGGCGGCGCTGACCCCGCTCCAGCGCGCCCGGGCGGTGTGGCAATGGTCCCGTGGACGCGCGGTACTGGCCGGGGTGTCCGCGGCGGCGGTCCTGGGCGCGCAGTACCTCGGCGACCACACGCACGCCTGTTGCATTCGCGCCACACCCCACCGCCTTGCCCCGCAATACCGCAGGCTGCACGTGCACCAGGACACGCTCGACCCGACGACGTGCAGCGGGTGCGGGGTATGGCCATCACGGCGCCCGCGCGCACCGCCTTCGACGTGGCCTGCCGCATGCCGTACCCCGCGAACGTCGAGGTGATCGATCAGATCTACCAGGCCACCGGGTTCACCCGCCGCGGGCTCGCCGAGTACGTCGCCCGGCACCCCGGCTTCCCCGGCATCGCAGGGGCCGCGGCGGCCGTCGAGGCCTCCGACGAGGGCGCCGAATCCGTGTGGGAGACCCGGGCGCGCACGGCCGTCGTCGCCGCCGCGCTCCCCCGCCCCGAGACGCAGGTCTGCATCTACGACGCCGACGGCCGCTTCCTCGCCCGCGTCGACATGTGCTGGCCGCAGTACCGGGTGATCTTCGAGTACGACGGCGACGGTCCGCACTCGACAACCCGGCAGCGCGACCGCGACATCACCCGGTGGAACGACCTCACCGACGCGGGATACACCGTCATCCGGGTGCGCGCGCCGCACCTGCGGGGCGACATGCCGCGGGTACTGGGCCAGCTGCGGGCGGCGCTCCGGAAGGCTGAAGCGGATGTGTGAGGGCCCGAGCAAGCGGATTCGGCACATTCCACAGCCGAAACGTGCCGAATCCGCTTGGTCGGCCATCAGGACACTCAGGTCAGGCTCGCGCCCTCCTGCGCCCGCCGCACCAGCAGCGCCGCCGGCTCCCAGGGCTTGCCATCCACGACATCGCCGGCATGGAAGCCGCGCAGCTTCTCCACCACCTCGGGCAATCCCACCCGGTCGGCGTAGAACATGGGCCCGCCCCGGTAACGGGGGAACCCGTACCCGGCCAGGTAGACCAGGTCGATGTCGGAGGCCCGCAGCGCGATGCCTTCGTCGAGGATCCGCGCCCCCTCGTCGGTGAGCGCGAACACCAGCCGCTGGACGATCTCCTCGTCGGAGAACTCCTGCTTGTCGGTGCCGTGCCGGTGGTGGAAGCGCTCGAGCAGCTCGTGCACCACGGTGCTGATCTTCGGGGCGCGGCTGCCGGATTCGTAGTCGTACCACCCGGCGCCGGTCTTCTGCCCGTAGCGGCCCATCTCGCACAGCTCGTCGGCGATCTCGTCGCGCGGCAGGTCGGGGTTCTCCGCGTACTGGCGCTTGCGCACGGCCCAGCCGATGTCGCCGCCGGCGAGGTCCTGCATGCGGAACGGGCCCATGGCGAAGCCGAACCCCTCGATGGCCTTGTCCACCTGGTGCGGGGTGGCGCCCGCGCGCAGCAGCGCCATCGCGGCGTCGCGGTATTTGTGCAGCATGCGGTTGCCGATGAACCCGTCGCACACGCCCGCCACCACGGGCGTCTTGCCCACGCGCTTGCCCAGGTCGAGCGCGGTGACCAGCACGTCGTCGGCCGTCTTCTCGCCGCGCACCACCTCGAGGAGTGCCATCACGTTGGCGGGGCTGAAGAAGTGCATGCCCAGCACGTCGGCCGGGCGGTCGGTGAACTGCGCGATCGCGTCGACGTCGAGCGTGGAGGTGTTCGAGGCGAGCACGGCGCCCGGCTTGGCCACCTCGTCGAGGCGGGTGAACACCTGCTTCTTCACCTCCATGTCCTCGAACACGGCCTCGATGATGAGGTCGGCCCCGCCCAGGTCGGAGTACTGCATGCTCGGCGTCAGCAGGCCCATGCGCCGCTCGAGCTTCTGGGCGGTGAGTTTGCCCTTGTCCACCTGCGCCTGGTAGTTGCGCCGGATGGTGGCCAGCCCGCGGTCCAGCGCGTCCTGCGCCATCTCCAGAATCGTCACGGGGATTCCCGCGTTGAGGAAGTTCATGGCGATGCCGCCGCCCATGGTGCCCGCGCCCACCACACCCACGCGCTCCACCGCGCGCGGCTGCACCGCCGCGTCGATGCCGGGGATCTTGCGGGCGGCCCGCTCGGCGAAGAACGCGTAGCGCAGCGCCGCAGACTGCTCGCCGGTGACGAGCCTCGCGAAGGCCGCGGACTCGGCCGCCTTGCCCTCGTCGAAGCCGGTGGTCAGCGCCGTGCGCACCAAGTCCAGGCCGACGGCGGGGGCCTCCTGGCCGCGGGCGCGCCGGAGCACCTTGCCGCCCACCGCGTCGAGGTCTCCGCCGGCGAGCGGGTCGCGGTCGCGCGTGCGGACCGGGGTCGTGCCGGCCACCGTGCGGGCGAGTGCGACGGCCGCGGGCACGACGTCGGCGGAATCGTCGACGACCGTGTCGAACAGCAGCTGCCCGTCGATCCGGGCGACGGCGGCCGCGGTGCGGGGCGCCCCGGTGGCGACGATCTCGGCGACCACGGCCGGGTCGAGCAGGCGCGGCAGACGTTGGGTGCCGCCGGCGCCGGGGATGAGGCCCAGCTTCACCTCCGGCAGCCCGATCTTCGACGACGCGGAGGCCACCCGGTGGTGCGCGCCCAGCGCCAGTTCCAGCCCGCCACCGAACGCGGTGCCGTCGACGGCGGCCACCACGGGCTTCGGCGAGTCCTCGAGGCGCCGGATCAGCTCGGACAGATTCGGCGACGCCGTCGCCTTGTCGCTGCCGAACTCGGTGATGTCGGCGCCGGCGGAGAAGAATCCGCCGGATCCGGTGATGACCACGGCGCGGACGGCGTCGTCGGCCGCCGCCCGGTCCAGGCCGTCGGCGATGCCCACGCGCAGCGCGTGGCCCAGCCCGTTGACGGGCGGCTTGGCCATGCGGATGACCGCGACGCCCCCGTCGGTGGAGTATTCGGTGCTCATGTGCGTGCCTTCCTGCGGATTGTGCGGCTGCGGATGCGCGGTGCCGGTCACGGCTGGAACACCAGGCGTCCCACCGTGGAGCCCTCGCCGAGCCTGCCGATGCCGTCGGCCACGTCGGCCAGTCCCAGCCGCTCGCTGATCAACGGCGCGACGGCGCCGGCGTCGACGAGCCGGGTGAGTGCATCGTGGCACTCGGCGATCACCCCGCGGTTCCGATTCTTGTACAGGCCCCAGTGCAATCCCACTATCGAATAATTCTTGATCAGCGCGTGGTTGAGGGCGGGCTGCGGGATGGTGCCGCCGGCGAAGCCGATCACCACGATCCGGCCCTCGAACGCGATGCACTTGGTGGACCCGGCGTAGGCGTCGCCGCCGACCGGGTCGAACACGATGTCCGCGCCGCGTCCGCCCGTGTGCTCCTTGACGACGGCGACGAAGTCTTCGCGGTGCCGGTCCACCACCACATCGGCCCCCAGGTTCCGGCAGTACTCGGCCTTGCGCGGCCCGCCGACCACGCCGATCACCGTGGCCCCGGCCGCTTTGCCCAGCTGCACCGCGGCGCTGCCCACGCCGCCGGCGGCCGCGTGCACCAGCAGCACATCGTCCTCGGCGATGCGGGTGCGACGATGCAGCGCGAACCAGGCCGTCTGGTAGCCGATGCACAGCGCCGACGCGGCCGCGTCGTCGAGCGACTCCGGCGCGGCGAACGCGTCCCCGGCGTCCATGATCGCCTGCTCGGCGAACCCGCCGTGCGGCAGCGACGGGGTGCCCAGCACCCGGTCGCCCACCGCGACGGGACGCCCGCCGGGGCCCACCGCGTCCGCACCGGCCTCGAGCACCTCGCCGCACAGCTCCACGCCCGGGGTGAACGGCAGCTCCGGCTTGATCTGGTACTCGCCCCGGCACATCAGCACGTCCGGGAAGTTCGCGGGCGCCGCGCGCACCCGCACCCGCACCTGCTGCGCGGACGGCGCCGGCACGGCAACCTCCACCTGTTCCAATGCGTCACGGGGCTCGCCGAGCCGAGTCACCTGCCACGCCTTCATCAGGCCCCTCTCCGTCACTGATTCGACTCCTTCACTGTCCCGTTCTCTTCACTGTGCTCATCCCGACTCACCCCGACTCATCCCGTCAGATGCCCGCCTGGTCGGCCAGCTCCGTCGCCTTGTCCACCAGCGCGTCGATGCGCTCGGGCGTGGGCGTGCCGGCGGCCGCCTTGTTGCGCGGCTCGTCGAGCGCCCGGCGCATCACGCCCTCGGCGATGGACGCCACCTTCCACAGCCCCAGCACGTGCCAGTACCGCAGCGCCGACTCGTCACGGCCGGTGAGCCGCAGGTACTCGGCGGCGACCTCCTCGCGGGTGGGCGATCCCTCCAGCGCGGTGGCGGTGAAATCGCCACCGAAGTCCTCGCCGGCCTCCGGCCAGTAGGCGAGCATGCTGCCGATGTCGGCCAGCGGCTCGCCCAGCGTGGACAGCTCCCAGTCCAGTGCCGCCACCACCTCGCCGCACGCGCGCGGGCCGCCCCCGTCAGGGGTGCCCGCGACGAGCACGTTGCGCAGGTGGAAGTCGCCGTGCACCAGCGTCACCTCCGTCTGCTCGGGGGCCGCGGCGATGAGCCGGCGGGTGAGCGCGTCGAACGCCGGCAGTTCGCGGGTCTTCGACTGCTCCCACTGGCCGGCCCACCGCTTGAGCTGCCGCGCGGCGTACGGCTTGCGGCCGGCGAGGTCTGCCAGGCCGGCCTGGTCCAGGTCGACGGCGTGGATGCGGGCGAGCACCGCCGGCATCGACAGCCCGATGGCGCGTCGCCTCTCCTGGGTGAGCCCCTCTGCCACGGACATGCGGTCCACCGCCAGCCCGTCGACGTACTCCATGAGTACGAGCGGGGCGTCGGCGACGGGGGCGCCGCCGACGATGGTGTCCGGACCGGCCACCCCGTGGATGACCGGCACCGGCACGTCGGTGTGCTCGAGCGCGCGGATGATCCGCGCCTCGCGGCCCACGTCGTGCGCCGAGGCCAGCAGGTGCCCGAGCGGCGGGCGGCGCAGCACCCACCGGCGGCCGCCCCGGTCCTCGGCCAGGTAGGTGAGGTTGGATTGGCCCAGGCCGATCCGGGTGAGCCGCAGCGCGCCGTCCACCGGCTGCCCGAGGCTCCGCATCCAGGCCGCCACCGCAGCAACGTCGATCCCCGGCACGTCCTGTCCCGGCCTGCTCTGTCCCCGCACGCGGGTTTCCGCCTCCGTCGCCGACCGTGCGCTGTCAGCCACGGGCACGCGTCTCCTCCCGGAATCCTGCCGGCGATCCGAGCCGCTGCCCGCCGTCGATCACCAATTCCTCGCCGGTGATCCACTGCGCCGCATCGGATGCCAGGAACGTCACGGCTCCCGCCACGTCGTCCGGCTCGCCGATGCGGTCCAGGGCCGTCGCCGACGACACCGCCTGCTCGTGCTCCTTCCACAGCGCCTCGGCGAGCCGCGTGCGCACCACGCCGGGGCACACGCAGTTCACGCGTACCCGCGGCGAGAGCTCCAGCGCCAGCTGCTTGGTCACGTGGATCAGCGCCGCCTTGGACGCGTTGTACATCCCGATGCCGGCCTCGTGGCCCATGCCGCCGATCGACGCCGTGTTGATCACCGACCCGCCGCGCTCGCGCATCGACGCGTCCATCACCAGCGACGTCCACAGGATGGGTGCCCACAGGTTGATGTCGAAGGTCTTGGCGAACCGTCCGTGGTCCTGCGCGATCAGCGGGCCGTAGGACGGGTTGGTGCCGGCGTTGTTGACGAGGATGTCGATGCCCCCGAACAGTTCCACCGTGCGCTGGACGCACGCGCGCGCCTCGTCCTCGTGCGCCACGTGGGCGGCGATGCCGACGGCCGTGCCGGGTCCTGCGACCTGCGCCGCCGCGGCGTCGGCCGCCTCCTGGGTGCGCGCGGTGAGCACCACGTTCGCGCCCGCGGCGGCCAGGTGCTGCGCCGTCGCGAGCCCGATGCCGCGCGAGGCCCCGGTGACCACCGCGGTGCTGCCGGACAGGTCCACTCCGGGGTGCGCCGTGCCCGCCATGGTCAGCGCCCCCCGGCGTTGCGGTGCTTGCGCAGCTCCTGGCGGGCGATGGCCCGCTTGTGCACCTCGTCGGGGCCGTCGGCCAGCCGCAGGGTGCGCACTCCGGCCCAGGTGCGCGCCAGCGGGAAGTCGTCGGTGACACCGCCGGCGCCGTGCACCTGCACCGCGCGGTCGAGCACCTTGAGCGCCATCTTCGGCGCCGCCACCTTGATGGCCGCGATCTCGGTGCGCGCCGCCTTGTTGCCCACCGTGTCCATCATGTCCGCGGCCTTGAGGGTGAGCAGCCGCACCATCTCGATCTCGATGCGCGCCTCGGCGATCCAGTCCTGGATGTTGGCGTTCTCGGCCACCGGCTTGCCGAATGTGACGCGGCTCAGCGCCCGCTCGCACAGCAGGTCCAAGGCGCGCTCGGCCATGCCGACCACGCGCATGCAGTGGTGGATGCGGCCGGGCCCCAGGCGCGCCTGGCTGATCGCGAAGCCCTCGCCCTCGCCCTTGAGGACGTCCTTGGCGGGCACCCGCACGTCCTGGAAGTCGATCTCGGCATGCCCCTCGCGGTCCTGGTACCCGTAGACGGGCAGCCCGCGCATGACGGTGACGCCGGGCGCGTCGATGGGGACGACCATCATCGACTGCTGGCGGTGCGTCTCCGCCGACGGGTCGGTCTTGCCCATGACGATCATGACCTTGCAGTTCTTGTGCAGGGCGTTGGACGCGAACCACTTGCGGCCGTTGAGGACGTAGACCGCGTCGTCGCCCTCGCCCTCGCGCACCATCGACAGCGCGATGTTGGTGGCGTCCGAGCTGGCCACCGCCGGCTCGGTCATGGCGAACGCCGACGCCATGGTCCCCTCGAGCAGCGGCTTCAGGTACTTTTCCTTGTGCTCCTCGGTGCCGAAGAGCTCGAGCACCTCCATGTTGCCGGTGTCGGGAGCGTTGCAGTTGCAGGCCTCGGGGGCGATGTGCGGGCTGCGGCCCATGATCTCCGCCAGCGGCGCGTACTCGAGGTTGGTCAGCGCCACTCCGGACGACGGGTGCGGGTGGAAGAGGTTCCACAGGCCCCGTCGGCGGGCCTCGGCCTTGAGCTCCTCCATGACCGGCGGCTGGAAGTGCGGGTCGCCGGACTCGCGCATCTGCTGCTCGTAGACGGGCTCGGCCGGGTAGACGTGGGCGTCCATGAAGTCGAGCAGTTCCTCGCGGAGTTGCTCGGTGCGTTCGGAGTATTCGAACATCGGGATCAGTGCTCCTGACTGGATTGCGTTCTGGCTGTTCGGGCCCCGGCGGTGGATCCTCAGTACGGCAGCGGCGGCAGGGAGATCGCGCCGGCCGCACGGGCGACCCGTCCGGCTTCCGTGGCCGGCGTCTCCCCCTCGGGGCGCGGCGGCAGCGGCGGGAACCGGGGCGCACGCCGCTCCAGGTGGCTCGCCACCCCCTCCGTCGAATCGGGCGAGTGGAATGCCTGCAGCATCAAAGGTTCCGCGCGTGCCGCGGCTCCGGGGTAGGCGCCGTCGACATCGCGGCGCAGCTGCCGCTTGATCGCGGCCATCGAGCGGGGTGAGCAGTGCGCGGCGAGGTCGGCGGCGTAGGAGACGGCGGCGGCGACCACCTCGGGCCCGGTCTCGCCCGCCAGGTGGTCGACCAGCCCGATCCGCCAGGCCTCCTCGGCCTCGACCATGCGGGCCGAGAGCAGCAGGTCGGCCGCCCGGCTGCGGCCCACCAGGTCCGTGAGCATCACGGTGGTGCCGTACTCGGCGATGAGCCCGCGCCGCGCGAACGCCGTGGTGAACCGGGCCGTGCGCGCCGCGAACCGCACGTCGAAATACAGCGCCTGCGCCAGCCCGAACCCGGCGACAGCCCCGTTGATGGCGCCGATCAACGGCTTGCGCAGCTGCCGGGCGGTGTCCCGCGCCCGCGGTTTGATGATGTCGTCGGCCGTGCGCTCGCCCGCGTGTCGGAGTCCGCCCAGATCGGCGCCGGAGCAGAAGCCGCGGCCGGCGCCCGTGACCACCACCGCCGCCACCGCGGGGTCCGCGTCGGCCGTCTCGAGCAGGTCCAGGTAGCGGTCCTCCATCGCGTTGTTCCACGCGTTGAGCTTGTCGGGACGGTTGAGGGTCAGCAGCAGGACCGCGCCGCGCAGCTCGGCGAGGACCGGAGCGTTCGGGGCCGACGCGTACACGTTCACAGAACCGCCCAGACCCGTATCACCCTGGCCCGCCTGCGTTTCCGACGCCGCCATCACGCATCCACCTCCAGCAGCGTGCGCTGGTAGCGGCGCATGCCGCGCAGCCACCGGTCGTAGTCGGCGCCCTTCTGCCGGTACATGTCCAGCACGCCCGGGTGCGGCAGGATGAGGAACCGCTCGTCCTCGACGGCCGCCATCGCTTCGGCGGCCACCGCCTCCGGGGCGAGGACGTCGCCGGCGCTGGTGACGGCGCGGGTCGCGGCTTCGCCCAGGCGGTCTCCCGAACGCTCGCCCTCGCGCAGCAGCGCCGTCTCGACGCCCATCGGGCACAGGCAGCTCACGCGGATTCCACTGTCTCCGTATGTGACCGAGAGCCACTCGGCGAAGGCCACCGCGGCGTGCTTGGCCACCGAGTAGCCGGCCGAGCCGATCTGCGTGAGCAGGCCGGCCGCCGAGGCGGTGGACACGAAGCAGCCCTCGCCGCGCTCGGCCCACTCCGGCACCAGCAGCTGCGCCGCGCGGATGTGCGCGCGCAGATTGACGTCCAGAGCCGTGTCCCACTGCTGCTCAGTGAGGTTCAGGCCCGTCCCGCCGGTGATTCCCGCGTTCGCGAAATACATGTCCACCGGGCCGAACTCGGCCTGCGCCCGCGCGATGAGGCGCTCGATCACCTCGGTACGGGCGACGTCACCGCCCTCTGCCACTGCGGATCCGGGATGTTCCGCGTTGATCGTCGCGGCCGCGCGCTCGGCCGCGGCCCCGTCGAGGTCCGCGACGACGACCCGCGCGCCGCGCGCCGCCAGCGCCTGCGCGACCGCGGAGCCGATACCGCCGCCGCCGCCGGTGACGATCGCCGTCTTTCCAGGGATCTGCACGTCGCCCTTCCCTCCTCGGCCGCAGCGATGTGCTCGCTGCTGTCTGCCGCACGGTCGCCGGCCCGTCGTGACCGGCATTACAGGGAAGTCTAATTGAAGTCGACGTCACCTTCAATACTTTGGCGTGACGAGGGACCGCCAGCGCGAACGCATTCCGGCCGCCGGGTCCACCTTTCAGGCCCGGCGCGGCTCCAGGCGCAGGGCGTTCGCCCACACGCGCGTGAGCGTGTCGACCAGCATGGCGAAGGCGGCGTCCTCGGCCGCAGCGCTGTCGGTTGCAGCACCGTCAGCCGCCTCGCCGTCGGACCCCGCCGCAAGGGCCGCGCCGGCGACCGATTCGAAACCCTCGCCGAAACCGATGACGCTGTAGGCGACGCGACTGACCATGCTCGACAGCGCACGGGAGGTGAGCATGGGGTCGAGGGCCGCGTCGGCGAGCCCGCGACGCTGCAGGTCGGCGATGTTGCGCGCGTTGCGGGCGATGAACACCTCGGCCCGCTGGCGCCGGTGCTCGCGGAAGTCGGCGTCGATGTTGGCGACCTGCTCCATGAGGACCATCAGCTCGGCATTGCGCCGGTACGACTCCAGGTATGCACGGTTGCTCGCCTCGAGCACCGCGTACGGGTCGTCCGGGTCGGCCACGCGGGCCATGCCGGGATGGAGCATGTCCTCCTGCGCCTCGTCGAGGACCGCCGTGAGGATCTCCTCCTTGCCGGAGAAGTAGGTGTAGAAGGTGCCCGTCGAGCATCGCGCCTCACGCGTGATGTCGGTGAGCCGCGTGTCCAGGTACCCGGCGCGCTCGAACACCGCGCGCGCCGCCGTCACCAACGCCGCGCGGGTGCGGGCCCCGCGCTCGGTGACCGGATACCGGCCGCCCGCCGACGAGGATCCGGAGGCGGTGCGGGTTCCGACTCCGGGGGCCGGGCGGTCTGCGTGCAGCGAGCGATTGCCTACCATGCCCCGTTTATACTTGAACATGACGTCAATTCCAAGAACGAGGGGCCGTGTCGGGTCGCGGCGGCGGGCCGCGTTCAGGTGATCGTCACGCCGCCGTCGACGGGGATCGTCTGCCCCACCACGTATCCGGCGGCGTCCGACGCCAGCCACACCGCCGTCGCCGCGAGCTCTGCGGGATCGCCGATGCGGCCCAGGACGATCCGCTGGTGCATCGCGTCGAGATAGCCGGGTTGGTAGGTGTCGGTCATCTCGGATGCGAAGAACCCGGGGGCGATGGCGTTGACGCGGATGCCCTTGCGCCCGCCCCACTGCTGGGCCAGGTCGCGGGTGAGCCCGATGACGCCCGCCTTGCTCGCCGAGTACGCGGCCTGCGGCAGCCCCGCCGTGGTCAGGCCGAGCACGCTGGAGATGTTGACGATGGCGCTGCCCGGCTCCATCACCCGCCCGCACGCCTGCGCCGCCCAGTACGAACCGGACAGGTTGATGTCGACGACGCGCCGGAACTCCTCGGGCGTCTCACGCGTGGCCGGGACGGCGGTGCCGATGCCCGCGTTGTTGACCAGCACGTCGATCCGCCCGAACTCCGCCGTCGCCGCGTCCGCCATCGCCTGGCAGGCGGCCGGGTCGGCCACGTCGGTGGCCACGCACAGCGCCGTGCGCCCCGCCGTGCGGACCAGCGCGGCGGTGTCCTCGAGCTTGTCGGCGCGCCGGGCGGCGAGCACCACGTCGGCGCCCGCCTCGGCGAATCCACGCGCGAACGCGACGCCGAGGCCCGACGACGCGCCGGTGACGATGGCGACGCGACCGTCCAGGCGGAACAGGTCGGGAACGGTCATGATGAGTGCTCCTCCGATGCGTGCGCGGATGCGATTGTTGCCAGGCTCACAGTATCCGCCGCGGGAGCGCGTCCCGTCTGCGGTGCCCGGTCGAAAGACGCATCCGGGGCCACTTTCGCGCAGCCCCTCGTCACTGCCGTGCGAGCCACTCGGCCAGCACCTGCGCACGGTCGTCGGGCCGTCGGCGCGGACAGCTCACGCACTTGCCCTCGCCGGGCGCCTGGTAGATCAGGCAGCACGAGCAGCGCCGTACCACCCGCCGGGCACCGCCGGGCACATCGGACGCCGGATCGACGGGGAGCACGGTGATGTCCTCGGCAGCCCCCGGCCCCTTGGAGCCGCACCCCGCGCTGAGGTCGGTGTAGCGCGGCGTCGGCATCGGCGTGTGCGCCGCCAGCCGCACTGCCAGCGCCCCGGCCTCGGCGATGCGTCCGGCCTCCCGCCCCGCGGCCAGCGCCTGGTTGGCCAGCGAGTCGGCCGCGATCGCCCACAACGCGCGTTCGGACGCGCCCGAGACCCGCGCCAGCGGTGCGATCACCCGCCCCAGCGCGGGGCCCAGCGCCCGGGCGAAGTCGTCGGCCCCGGACAGCAACCGTCCGGCCCGCACGGAGCGCAGGTAGCCGTGATCGGTGAGGGCGCAGGTGGCCCGGCCCGGTTCCGGGTCGGGTGCCACGCCCGCGGCCAGCAGCATCGCCGGCGCGGCGGCCGTCATCGTCACGCTCGCCGAATACCACCAGAGCGTGCCTGCCGTCCGATCGTCGGGGCACTCCCAGCGCCGCACGGTGTCGGCGACCCGGCGCGCCAGCCAGCCCTCGTCGCACAGGGCCGTGCCGGAGAACGCGTCGGCATCGTCGGAGTCGCCCGTGCGCTGCGCGAACCGTCCCATCAGTGCGGCCGCGGCCGCGTAGGCACCGCCGAGGTCCATGTCCGTCACAATCCCGCCTCCATCACAGTCCCGTCTCCATCGAGCCGCGCCCCGCCCTCCGCCAGCCCCCGCACGTCGAGCAGTCGCCGCCCGCCACCGTCGCGGACGGCGCCGTCGACGCCGAACACATCGGCGAGCAGCGCGGGCGTCAGCACGTCACCTGGCTGGCCGGACGCCCGCACCTCCCCGATGTCCAGCACGGTCAGCGCGTCGCAGTACTCGACGGCCCAACGCAGGTCGTGCAGCGTCACCACCACGGCCATGCCGTCGGCGGCAAGCGCCCGCAACAGCTCGAGCACAGTGAGCTGATGGCGCAGGTCCAGGTGGTTGGTGGGCTCGTCGAGCAGCAGCACCCGCGGACGTTGTGCCAGGGCGCGCGCGATCGATACGCGCTGGCGCTCGCCGCCGGAGAGGGCCGTGACGTCGCGCTCGGCGAAGCCGGTCAGGCCCACCTGAGCGACCGCGTCGTCGACGATCCGCTCGTCCTCGCCATCCATTGGCTCGAGCCAGCCGCGCAGCGCGGTGCGCCCCAGCCGCACCGATTCGTGCACCGTCAGCCCGCCCAGCGCGGGCGGCTCCTGAGTGCTCGCGCCGACGAGCCCGGCCAACGAGCGCCGACGCATCCGCCGCACGTCCTCGCCGCCCACCAGCACCGCACCCGCCGAGGGCTCGAGCGCCCGGTAGCAGCAGCGCAGCAGCGTCGTCTTGCCGCTGCCATTGGGGCCCACCAGGCCGTGCACCTCGCCCGGCGCCACCGTGATGCCCACGCCGCGGAGCACGTCTGCGCCGCCGAGGCGCGCCGTCACTCCGAGCGCTGTAAGCAGCACGGGAGCAGCACCGGTCGTCGTGGCCCGGGCCTCCGCCGCCCTCGACGCAGGTGTCTCCGCGGAAGTCATCGCGCCATCCCCCGTCGGCTGTACTGCCGCCACAGCATCGCCAGGAACACGGGCCCGCCGGCCATCGCCGTCACGACGCCTACCGGCAACTCGGTGGTGGGGCTGACGGTGCGGGCCACCACGTCGGCGAGCACCAGAACCAGCGCCCCGCCCAACGCCGCCACCGGCACGAGGCGGACGGCGTTGCGCCCCACAAGGAACCCGGCGGCATGCGGCACGAGCAGCCCGACGAATCCGATCGCCCCCGACACCGACACGGCCGCCGCGGTGAGCAGCGACACCGCCAGCAACACCAGCAGCCGGAAGCGCCGCACGTTCATGCCCAGCGCCGCCGCCCCGTCGTCGCCGGCATGCAGCAGGTTGAGCCACCGTCCGCTCGCCATCACGCCGCCGCCCACCAGGAGCACGGCCGCCGCAGGGACGGCGAGGGTGGGCCAGCGCGCGTCGCCGAACCCGCCCGCGAGCCAGCGCATGACGCTGCCCAGTGTGTGGTCGTCGCCCACCACCAGCACGAAGAACGTGATGAGGGCCGAGAAGACCATCGACATCGCCACACCCGCGAGGATCACCGCGGTGACATCGCGAGCCTTGGCGCTCACCGCGATCGTGCCGGCCAGCGGCAGCAACGCCCCGGCGAACGCGGCGGCCGGCAGCGTGAAGGCGCCCAGCGCTCCCGCCCCCAATCCGGTGACGATCACGAGCACCACCCCGAACCCGGCGCCCGATGAGATGCCCAGCAGGTAGGGGTCCGCCAGCGCGTTGCGGGTCACCGCCTGCGCCACCACACCCGCCACGGCCAGTGCGGCGCCTACGCAGGCGGCGGTGAGGGCTCGCGGCAGGCGCGAGTCGGCGACGATGGCCTCGCGTGCCGGGGTCCACCACGGCGCCCACGAGCCCGTCCACCACGACGACGGCGTGGCGGCATGCGCCACAATCGCCCACACGTCGCCGAACGGGATCGTCACCGAGCCCAGCGACACAGACGCGCCGAGCGAGACGAGCAGCGCGGCGGCCAGCGCCAGGCCGATGAGCACGGCGCGGCGCGAGGCGCGGCGGCCGGGGCCGGGCACGTCGCGCCCGGGTACGACCACCGTCTCCTGGTTCCGCCGCGGCACGGCGGCCCGGTCGTCATCGGCGGCCGCCGCCGTGGACGACGAAGCGGCTGGTGCGGTCATGACGCCCCTCACTCGTTGTCCGTGAACGCCTCGGGGTGCAGCCCCCGGGCGATCGTCTCCGCGGCCATCACCATGCGGGTGCTCTCGAACATGTTGCTCAGCGGCACCATCACGAACCGGTCGTTGCGCACGGCGGGCGTGGTCTGCATGATCGGCTGGTTCTTGAGGAAGTCGATCTTGCGGTCGCCGTCCGCCGTGCCGGTCATGTCGAAGTTGTCGACGACGATGGCGTCGGGTGCTCGATCGCCGACTGTCTCCCAGGTGGTCTTGTAGAACGGCTTGGACTGATCGGGCGCGATGTTCTCGGCCCGCGTGTACTGCGCGATGAGGTTGCCGATACCGGCGCTGCCGATGGTCGTGGGCTGCTCTTCGCCCATGTCGTAGAAGAACGTGCGCACCGGTTCCACGCCCGCCGCATCGAGGAGGCCGCTCACGGCATCGAGCCCGCCGACGATCCGATCGATCAGCGCCTGCGCCGCGGGTTCGACGCCCAGTACTCGGCCCAGGTCGGTGAAGTCGTCCTCCAGCACGCTGATGTCAGAGAAGCCGTCGCCACAGTATTCCGAGAACAGGAACGTCCGGATGCCGCTGCTCTCGAGCGCGTCGCGGCTCAGCCCGCTCTTGTCGGAGAACGCGCTGGACATGCCGGCCACGACGAAATCGGGTTGCAGATCGAGCACCTTCTCGGCGGGCGGGTACTCCTTCGACAGCGAGGGGATCTTCGCGAGCTGGCCGACGACCTCGGGCAGCGGGTCCTTCTGATCGTCCTGCGCCATGCCGACGATCCTGTCGCCCACGCCGAGCTGGATGAGGGTCTCGGTGACGTGCCGGTTCATACTGACGATCCGCTGCGGTGGGGCGTCGAAGGTCTCGGTGCGCCCGCAGTTTTCGATGGTCACAGGCTGGGCGAAGGGGACTGATGATGCGGTGTCGGTGGGGGCCTCCCCACGGGAGCATGCCGCGGCCGAGCCCAGGAGCGTTACGGCCAGGGCGACGCAGGCCGCACGGGCGGCGACGGTACGGCGGGTGCCGGCGTTGCGACGGGTCACCGGTCAGCCCTCGTTCGCGAAGGCGCTGGGGTGCAGGCCGCGGGCGATGGTGTCGGCGGCGCGCACCATGCGGGGGCTCTCGAACATGTCGGCGAGGGGCACCACGACGAACCGGTTGTTCTGCACTGCAGGAGTGGTGGCCATGATCGGCTGGCTCTTGAGGAAGTCGATCTTCTGCTGCGCCGTCTCGTCGCCGTAGTCGAAGACGACGACGGCCTCGGGCGCGCGTTCGCCCACCGTCTCCCAGCTGGTGGAGAAGTACGGCTTGGCTCTGTCCGGGGTGATGTTGCGGGCGCCCGCGTACTCGGCGATGACGCTGCCGACGCCGCGGGTGCCGATCGTCGTCGGCTGGTCAGTGCCCGAATCGTAGAAGAATGTGGGCACCGGAGCCGCCCCGCTCGCTTCGATGCGCGCGCGGACGCCGTCGAGGCCCGCGGTGATCGTGTCGATCACGTGCTGCGCCTGGTCGGGCGTGCCGAGCACCTCGCCGAGCTGCGTGAAGTCGTCGCGCAGCACGTCGAGGCCGGTGAAGCCGGCGCCGCAGTACTCGGAGAACAGGAACGTGGGGATGCCCGCGCCCTCCAGCGCGTCGCGGCCACGACCGTCCTTGTCGGAGAAGGCGCTGGTCATACCGCCCACCACCAGGTCGGGGCGCTGGTCGAGCACCTGCTCGGCGGTGGGGAACTTCGCCGAGAGCTGCGGGATGGCGTTGTAGGTGTCGGCGATCTCGGGCGCGGGGGGCGAATCGGGGTAGGCGTCGCCGACGATCCGGTCTCCGGCGCCCAGCGCGATGAGCGTCTCGGTGACGTGCCCGTTGAGCGTGATGATCCGCTGCGGCGGCGCGTCGAAGGTCTCGGTGCGGCCGCAGTTCTGCACGGACACCGGCTGCGCGAACGCGGTGGTGGCGGACCCAGCGGCAGGGACGGCAGAGGTGTCGGCATTGCCGGAGCCGCGGGTGCAGCCGGCCAGCGGCGCCGCGAGCATGAGTGCAGCCGCGGAGGCGGCGAGCAGGCGCCGGGCGGGAGCGCCGGAACGAACTCCGGGCCGGGTGTGGGGGAATCCTGGGCGGGCCAACCTCGGGCCTTTCGACGGGTGGCCCGGGGAGCGGTCGCGGTACGGCCCGGCGGCGCCGTACGCGCGGGGAGACCCCGGGCGCGGCGCGACGAGCCCACCGGACCCCTGCCCGCAGACCACGGCGGCACATGGGATCGCAACACGCAGGCGCGGGTGGTCGGGCTCGCCGCCGGGTGGCGGCCTACCGTTGCGGGTCAGCGCCGGACTCTCACCGGACTTCCCCCACGCGAGCGCGGATGATGCTGCCCGACATTATGCACAGGCACGGCGCGCACGCCGGAGGCGGGAGCGCCGCTTCCCCGGCCGCCTCGGCACGGATGTCGGTGACTGCCATCGTCAGGTCTCCCCGGCGCGCTGAAACGCTGCCGGTCACAACCACGCCGGATCGAGGTCCACCGTGGTGCGGTCGCGACTGGCGAGCAGATCGAACTGCGGGCCGGTACGCGGCAGCTCGTAGCGGTAGAAGTAGCGGGCGGCCGTGCGTTTGCCCTCGTAGAAGTCGCCGTCCTTGCCGCCTGTCGCCAGCAGCTGCTCCAACCACATCCACGCGATCACGACGTGCCCGGTCGCCTCCAGGTAGACCGACGAGTTCGCCAGCGCCACCTGCGCGGTGTCCTCGGCGCCACCGCCGGCCCACAGCGTGCCGGTGACCTCGGTGAGCCGCGCCACGGCCGCCGACAGCTCCTCGGCGTATCCGGCCGCGTCGCCGCCGGCCTGGCGGGCCCGTTCCGCGGTGGCCTCGATGGTCTGCGCCAGCAGTACCAGCCCGGCGCCGCCTTGCATGATCATCTTGCGCCCCAGCAGGTCCAGGCCCTGGATGCCGTGGGTGCCCTCGTGGATAGGGTTGAGCCGGTTGTCGCGGTAGTGCTGCTCCACGTCGTAATCGCGGGTGTACCCGTAACCGCCGTGCACTTGGATGGCCAGGCTGTTCGCGTGCAGGCACCACTGACTGGGCCAGCTCTTGGCGATCGGCGTGAGCACGTCCAGCAGTAGCGTGGTGCGGGCCCGTACCGCGTCGTCGTCCGCTGTCTTCTCCTGGTCGACGAGCATGGAACAGTACAGGCCCAGGGCCAGTGCGCCCTCGGCGTACGCCTTCTGCGCCAGCAGCATCCGCCGCACGTCGGCGTGCTCGACCAGTGCCACGGGCGGCGTGGACGGATCCTTCTCGCCGGGCCGGCGGCCCTGGGTGCGGATGCGCGCGTACTCCAGCGAGGTCTGGTAGCCGGCATAGCCGAGCGCGATCGCGCCGAAGCCCACCCCGATGCGCGCCTCGTTCATCATGTGGAACATGTAGACGAGGC
Source organism: Tomitella cavernea (assembly GCF_016599145.1). Taxonomy (GTDB): domain Bacteria; phylum Actinomycetota; class Actinomycetes; order Mycobacteriales; family Mycobacteriaceae; genus Tomitella; species Tomitella cavernae. Next base: position 28,807 of record NZ_JAENKO010000023.1, on the reverse strand, counting down.
CCTTGTTCTCCTCGCCCACCAGATAGCCCACAGCACCCGCCTTCCCGTCCACCGGATGCGTCCCGTCGCCGAAGGCCAGCAGCGTGTTGGTGGTGCCACGATTGCCCATCTTGTGGTTGAGCCCCACCAGAGTGACGTCGTTGCGCCCGCCGAGCGCGGCCTCGCCGCCGCGCTCGGCCGCCGTGCGCACGCCGCCATCCGGCACGTGCTTGGGCACGATGAACAGCGAGATCCCCTTGACGCCCGCGGGCGCGCCCGGCACCTTGGCCAGCACCAAGTGCACGATGTTCTCGGTCAGCTCGTGGTCGCCGCCGGAGATCCACATCTTGGTACCGGTGATCCGGTACCGCCCCGGCTCCGCGCCGTCGTCCTTGACCGCCTTGGTGGTCACGTCCGCCAGCGACGAGCCGGCCTGCGGCTCCGACAGGCACATGGTGCCGAACCAGCGCCCGGCGAGCATGGGCCGCACGAAGGTGTCCACCTGCGCCGGCGATCCGTGCGCCGCGATGAGGTTCGCGTTGCCGACGGTGAGGAACGGGTAGCCCGCCGTGGAGATGTTCGCCGCCTGGAACCAGGCCATCGCCGCGCGGGCGACGACCACCGGCAGCTGCATCCCGCCCAGTTCCCCGTCGAACGAGCCGGCGATGAGCCCGGCCTGGGAGAAAGCGTCGAGCGCCTTCTTCACCTCGGGGATCATCTCGACGGTGCCGTCGGGCAGCATGCGCGGCTCGTGCGCGTCGGACGCCTTGTTGTGCGGCGCGAACAGGCGCATCGCCAGGTCCTCGGACAGGTCCATGACGGCGTCGAACGTCTCGCGCGAATGTTCGGCGAAACGCTCGCGGGCCGTGAGGGATTCGACGTCCAGCCACTCGTAGAGCAGGAAGGCGAGGTCCTGACGGGACAGCGGGCGGGCGGGGGATCCGGTCATGGTTGCTCCAGGGTTGTCGAACGTTCGGGGCGGGGCCGCCAGAGCGTCCGGGCGCCAGGCCGCCGGGCGGTCATCAGGTGGCGGGGACGACGACGCTGACCATCTTGACGACACACGCGGGCTTGTCGCCGCCCTCGCGCTCGACGGTCACCCGCGTCACCGCCTGGCCCCCTGACCGGAGGGCTCCACCGCGAGCAGCTCCACGTCCGTCCGCACGCGCGAGCCCGCGGGCACGGTGGACGGGAAGCGCAGCCGGTTGGCCCGGTAGTTGATGCCCATCGCGATGCCCTCGACCGCGTAGACCTCCCCGGCCAGCATGGGAACCAGACTCAGGGTGAGGAATCCGTGCGCGATAGTGGTGCCGAAAGGCCCCTGCGCCGCCTTCTCCTGGTCCACGTGGATCCACTGGTGATCGCCCGTGGCCTCGGCGAAGGTGTCGATCTGCTCCTGGGTGACCGTGTGCCACTCGGAGTACCCCAGCCGCCGCCGAGGCCGCGGGGATGCCGTCGAAGATCCTCATACCTTGGGCCCTCCCGCCACGTATAGCACCTGGCCGGAGACGTATCCGGCGCCTTCACTCGCGAAGAACGACACCGCGTGCGCGATGTCCGCCGGCACGCCGGTGCGCGCCACCGGGATCTCCTTGGCCATGTGCGCCTTGAACTCGTCGAAGGGCGCCCCGATGCGCTCGGCCGTCGCCATCGTCATCTCGGTCTCGATGAACCCGGGGGCGATGGCGTTGGCCGTCACCCCGAACTTGCCCAGCTCCAGCGCGAGCGTCTTGGTGAAGCCCTGCATGCCGGCCTTCGCCGCCGCGTAGTTGGCCTGGCCGCGGTTGCCCAGCGCCGAGGTGCTGGACAGGTTGACGATGCGCCCCCAGCCGGCCTGGGTCATGTGCGCCTGCGCCGCCCTCGACATGAGGAACGCCCCGCGCAGGTGCACGGCCAGCACCGCGTCCCAATCGGCGACGCTCATCTTGAACAGCAGGTTGTCGCGGATGATGCCGGCGTTGTTGACCAGGATCGTCGGCGCGCCCAGCTCGGCGGCCACCCTTTCGACGGCGGCGGTGGCGGCGGCCTCGTCGGAGACGTCGGCCCCCACTGCCAGCGCGCGGCCGCCCGCGGATTCGATCCGCCCGGCCACCGGGCGGCAGGCCGCCTCGTCCAGGTCGAGCACCGCGACGGCGTGCCCGTCCGCTGCGAGCCGTTCGGCCACACCGGCGCCGATGCCGCGCGCTGCGCCCGTGACGATGGCGATTCTGGAATCGTTCATGCAGATCCTCCTGTGGGGCCGCTCCACGCCCCGTTGTGGGGACCGGGACAGATGACCGCGATTCCGGACGCAAAGCCGGATTGCAGGTTACTAAGCGCTTGCTTAGACTCATCGTGACGCACGACACGGGGCGCGTCAAGAGTCGACCGCGCCTCCGGGCCGGATGGGGAGCCGCGATGAACAACGACGAGCACACCGGGGCCACCGGGCAGGGGGACAGGGCGGTGCACGGAGGCGGTACGGGCCCCGAACCCGACCGCGCCGCGGCCACCCGGGACAGGCTCGCCGAGGCCGCCACCGCCGCATTCGCGGAGAAGGGGTTCGCGGGCACCACCACCCGCGACATCGCGGCCGCCGCCGGCATGAGCCCGGCCGCGCTGTACGTGCACCACCGATCCAAAGAGGAGTTGCTCTACGTCATCTCCAGGGCAGGCCACCGGGAGGCGCTGCACACCGTGCGCTCGGCCGCGGCCTCCTCGGACGACCCCGCCACCGCTCTGCGCACGCTGGTGCACGACTACGCCCTGCAGCACGCCCGCGGCAGCACCCGCGCGCGCATCGTCAACTACGAGTTGGGATCCCTCACGCCCGAACACTTCACGGAGATCCGCGAGATGCGACGGGACATCGAACACGAGGTCCGCACCCTGGTGGCGCGGGGCATCACGGCGGGCGTCTTCGACACGCCCGACCGTGATTTCGCCGCCCTGGCCCTGCTGTCGCTGGGCATCGACATCGCCCGCTGGTACCGCCCGCACGGCCGGTGGAGCCCGGAGACGGTGGCACGCGGCTACGCCGACATGGCACTGCGCATCGTCGGCTGCACGGATACGCGGCAGACCCGATCAGGAAAGGACGCGGCGACGCGATGAGCGACCAGGACACCCCGGCGGGCCGCGAGCTCAGCCTGAGCCCGCACGTCACGCAGCTGCGCGGGCCCCGCGGCGGCAAGTATCCGGCCGGCAATCCGCTGCGGGTGACGGCGGGCGACACCACCGTCATCATCGACTCCACCTTCGGCACCGACGTCTCCGCGTGCGACCTGCTGTTGCTCAGCCACTACCACGAGGACCACGTCGTAGGCGCCGGCGCGCACCGCGGACAGGTCGCCGTGCACGTGCGCGACGCCGAGGCCGTGCGCTCGTGGGACGAGTTCCGCGCGGCTCTCGGCGTGGAGCCGGGCGGCTGGGAGCACGACATGGTCGAGGAGTTCTCCTGGTCGGCACTCCCGGACGCGACCGCGTTCGGCGACGGTGCCGTCTTCGAGGTGGGCGGCGGCGTGACGATCCGCGTCGTGCCGCTGCCCGGTCACACCGCCGGGCACTGCGGGTTCATGATCGAGCCCGACGGGGTGCTGTACCTGGCGGACGTGGATATGTCGTCGTTCGGGCCCATGTACGGCGACGCCGGCTCCAGCCTGGCCGACACGCGCGCGACGCTCGCCGCGTGCGCCGCAATGGAGGCCGCGGTGTACGCGCCGTACCACCACAAGGGCCCGTACACCGACCGCGACGATTACCAGGCCGCCCTCGCCGCGCACTCCGCCGTGCTGGACCAGCGCGAGCGGCGGCTGCTGGACCTGGTGGCCCAGGGCCACGCCACGGCCGATGCGCTGGTTGGGCGCGGCGTGATCTTCCGGCCCGGCCCGCGGCCCGTCTACGCCGACGCGGTGGAACGCACGATGTGCGCCGACCACCTGGCCGAGCTCACGCGCCGCGGAGTGCTGGGCGTGTAGCGGGCACGCGCCGCCGCGGGCGCACCCGCATCCGGGTAGTGACGCAACTCTCACTACGCGCTATTGTTGAAGTTGTCGTCAACTTCAACTCGGCCCGTCGGCCGCGCCGTCGACGCGCTCCCGGGTCCGTCCTCCGAAAGGTGACCATGCCCAACGTCATCGACCCCGTCCGCCGCCACGCCGCGGACAGCCCGGACAAGACCGTCGTGCGCGAGGGCGCCACCGACTGGAGTTACGGACGGCTGTATGCGGCCGCCCTCGCCTACGGTGCGGCGCTGCGCCGCGACGGCATCACCACCGGCGACAGGGTCCTCCTGGCCGCGCCCACCACACCCGAGTTCATCGTCGCCTACCTGGGCATCCAGGCGGTGGGCGCCATCGCGGTGCCGGTCAACACGATGTCCACGGCCGCCGAGGTGGAGTACTACTTGTCCGATTCCAGCGCGACGCTGGCCGTGGGCTGGCACGGGCTGGGCCCGGCCGTCGCCGACGGCGCCGGCACCGCGGGCGTGCCGTACCGGGCGCTGCCGTCAATGGACCCCGCCGCCGCGCAAAAAACGGCCACAAGTACGGATATCGACGTGGTGGACCGCGAAGCCGACGACACCTGCGCCATCCTCTACACCTCGGGCACCACCGGCCGTCCCAAGGGCGCCCAGATCACGGTGGACAACCTGCTGGCGGCGGGCGAGATCGGCGCACACGGCGCCCGCGGCGGGGCCGACGACCGCACTGGCACCGGGCTGCCGCTGTTCCACGTGTTCGGGCAGGCGTCGGTGATGATGGCGACCTTCTGCGGCGGCGGCATGCTGTCGCTGCTGCCGCGTTTCGACCCGGTGGCGATGATCAAGATGCTGCGGCGCGACAAGCTCACCATCATGTGCGGCGTGCCCACCATGTGGAACGCCATGCTGCACGCCGCCTCCGACGCCTCGCCCGCGGATTTCGCGAGTCTGCGCGTCGCCGTCTCCGGTGGGGCCTCACTTCCGGGTGAAGTGGCCCGGGCGTTCGAGGCGAAGTTCGGCTGCACCCTCCTCGAGGGCTACGGGCTCACCGAGACGGCCGCCATCGCCACGTTCAACGACATCGACAAGGGGGGCAAGATCGGTTCCGTCGGCGCGCCCATGACCCGCATGGCGGTGGAGATCCGCGACCCCATCGAGGGCCACGCGTGCCCGCCCGGCGAGGTGGGCGAGGTGTTCGTCCAGGGCCCCACCGTCACCACCGGGTACTGGAACCGCCCCGACGCGACCGAGGCCGCACTGCGCGACGGCTGGTTCCGCACCGGCGACCTGGGCGTGCTCGACGACGAGGGCGACCTGCGCATCGTCGACCGGCTCAAGGACCTCGTCATCCGCGGCGGCTACAACGTGTACCCGGGCGAGGTGGAGGAGGTGCTCTACGCGCACCCCGACGTGGTGGAGGCGGCCGTGGTCGGCGTGCCCGACGACCACTACGGCGAGGAGGTGGCGGCGCTCATCGTCGTCCGCCCCGGATCCTGCGCCGACGCGGACGCGATCGATGCCTGGTGCTGGGAGCGGCTGTCCGCCTACAAGGTTCCGCGGCTCGTCCGGTTCACCGACTCGCTGCCCAAGGGGGCGACGGGCAAGATCCTCAAACGCGCCATCGATCGCGCCGGGCTGCGGGGGCCGACGCACGAGCGTACGGACCGGGCATAGGGCCGACCTGCCAATTCACCCGCCGATTCGCACTGCATTCCACTGGACTCGACACGCAATCTGATCACTCCGATCGGAATCGATCCTCAGCAGACAGAACATCGACACGCGTGACCTGTCCGCATCCGAAACGCTATCGAAAGCAGAAGGAGAAGCCACGATGACTGAGTCGACTTCCGCAGTACAGGGCGCCTGTGCAGGGCGATTCGAACCGGTACGCGCCGCACTGGAAGAAAACCTCCGCCAGGGCACCGAGCTGGGAGCGTCGATCTTCGTCGACATCGACGGGGAGCGGGTCGTGGACCTGTGGGGCGGATACCGCAACGCGAAACGCACCCTGCCATGGGAGGAGAATACGATCGTCAATGTCTGGTCGACCACCAAGACCGTCACCTGCCTTGCTGCGCTGATGCTGGTCGACCGCGGATTGATCGATCTGAACGCACCGGTGAGCAGATACTGGCCGGAGTTTGCCGCCAACGGCAAAGAGAAGGTGGAGGTCCGGCATTTCCTCGCGCACACATCGGGGGTGTCCGGCTGGGAGCAACCGTTCACGACCGAAGACATGTACGACTGGGAGTCCGCCGTCACGCTTCTCGCCACACAGGCTCCCTGGTGGGAACCTGGTACCGCATCCGGCTATCACGCGCACAACCAAGGCCACCTGATCGGGGAGATCATCCGCCGGGTCACCGGGAAGTCCCTCAAAGAGTTCGTCGCCACCGAGATCTCCGGTCCACTCGGAGCGGATTTCCAGATTGGCGCCAGTGACCGCGACCGCGGACGCGTCGCGGAGATCGTGCCACCACCGCCGCTGCCATTGGAACTCGACACGCTCGATGCGGACAGCCCCATGCTCAAAACGTTCACCGGACCGCCCGCCAATGCTGAGGCCGCCAACACGGATGCGTGGCGCCGAGCGGATATGGGGGCACTCAATGGCCATGGAAACGCGCGTTCTGTCGCGCGGATCATGTCGGCGATCACATCGGGAGGGACTGTCGACGGGAATCGGTTGCTGTCGCAATCCACGATCGATCTGATCTTCGACGAGCAGTCGAACGGCACCGACCTGGTCCTCGGCATGCCCCTGCGCCGCGGCATCGGATACGCCCTCCCGCTTCCGGAAACCATCCCGTTCATCCCGGAGGGGAAGATCTGCTTCTGGGGAGGCTGGGGCGGATCCCAGATCGTCATGGATCTGGACCGCCGGGTGACGTTCTCCTACATGATGAACAAGATGGGCCCCGGGATTCTGGGCTCGGATAGGACCGAGCAATACATCGACACGTTCTACAGAATACTGAACGAAGCATGAGGGGGGCGGCGTCATGTGTTCGTAGCAACAGCACAGGCGTTGAAGAGAGGCAAGGCGGGTAGGGAGACGGCGGCTGACGATGGGCGACCGGTCCCGCCGTGAAGCCCAACTGACGCGTCACGCCGACATCGTCGGCCGAATCGTCCAGCTCGGCGCGATCCATCCCCAACGCCGCCATCCACCACATGATGACGTTCATCGGCTGCCATCCGATCGACGAAGACCCCGGCGCCACGCTGAACAAGCTGTTCGACGGAGCCAACACCGGCAAGCTCATGCTGCGGATCGCCTGACCGCGGCCGCCACGCGGAGGATCGCGCCGTGCCGGAGAGCGGGATCCTCACGCATGCGGCGGCGCAACGGCCGACAATGAGGACATGACCCACTACGCACCGTCGGCATCCGGCACTCCGACCGCAGACACGGTGTTCCTCGGCGGCACCGTGCACACCGTGGACGACGCGTTCTCCACGGCTGAGGCGGTGGCCGTCGCCGACGGCCGCATCCTGCGGGTGGGCACGCGCGCGGACGTCCTCGCGCTCGCGGGCCCGGACACCGAGACCGTCGAGCTGGACGGCGCCACCCTGCTGCCGGGGTTCGTCGAAGCGCACGGGCATCCCACCGCCGAGATGGTGATGGCCGGGCCGGGCGCCGTGGACCTGCGCGCCGCGGTGTGCCCGTCGGCGGAGGCCGTGCTGACGCGACTGCACGAGGCCGTCGCCGCCGCGCCGGAGGACGGGTGGGTCACCGCGTCGGGCTGGGACCCGCTGCTCAACGACGAACTGCCCCCGCTCTCACGCGCCCTGCTCACCGAGCTGTCACCGCGCATCCCGCTGTCGGTGATGCACTACTCCGGCCATGCCGCGTGGGCCAACGACGCCGCGATGGACCGGCTGGGCATCACCCGCGACACCCCCGACCCGGCCGGATCGGTGTATGTACGCGACGCGGACGGTGAGCCCACAGGGGAGGGCCGCGAGTTCCCCGCGGCCGGCATCATCATGGGCCCCGGCGCGCAGATCCCGGAGGGCACGTTCGGCGCCCGGCTGCAGGCGGCGCTGGAGATCTCGGCCGCGGCGGGCGTGACGATGACCGGCGACCTGGCCTTCAGCCCCGACGCCGAGGCGGCCGTGCGCGCGTACTACGCCGCCGGCACCGCACCGGTGCGCATGCGCGCCTACGAGATCTCCGGCATCCGCGAGACCATCCCCCACGGCGACGAGGCCGACCCGTTCTTCCGCCCGGTGGGCGTGAAGATCTGGTCGGACGGCTCGCCATGGATCGGCAACATCGCCACCAGCTTCGCCTACCACGCCGGGCACGCCACCGATGTCATCGGCGTGACGGAGGGGCATCGCGGCTGCGCCAACTACACAGCCGAGCAGCTGCTGGAGCTGTGCCGCCGGTACATGGGCCAGGGCTGGCAGATCGCCTGCCACGTGCACGGCGACGTCGCCGTCGACTCCGTGCTGGGCGTGTACGAGACGGTGCAGGGCGAGAACCCGGGCACGGAGTTCCGGCTGCGCATGGAGCACTGCGGCAGCATCACCCCGGAGCAGGTGCGCCGGGCCGCCGGCCTGGGCGTGACCATCTCGTTCTTCCCCGCGCACATCTACTACTACGGCGAGGTGCTGCGGGAGTTCTTCGGCGAGCGCGCCGACGCGTGGGTGCCGGCCGGCGCGGCCGAGGCGTGCGGCATGCGGTTCTCGCTGCACAACGACCCGCCCGTCACCCCGGAGAGCCCGCTGCTCAACATGCAGACTGCGGTGGATCGGACCTCCCGCGGCGGCACCGTGCTGGGCGCGCAGTACGGGGTATCGGTGCGCGAGGCAATACGGGCGCAGACCATCCACGCGGCATGGCAGCTGCACTCCGAGCACGAGGCGGGCTCCATCGAACCGGGGAAGCTGGCGGACTTCGTGCTGCTCAGCGACGACCCGACGGCCGTGGACCCGGGCGCCCTCGGCGCCATCCGCGTACTGGGGACCTGGATCGGCGGTCGGCGGGTGCCCGGCGCCCACGCCGCTACCGCGTGATGCCGAACCGTTCGGCCAGTTGACGCTCGGTGTCCCGCGCCGAGGTGTGCAGCACCCCGGCGATGCCCAGCCGCGCGGCGCCGTCGAGGTTCTGCTGCAGGTCGTCGATCATCACCGCCTGCTCCGGCGCGACGGCCAGCCGCTCGCACGCCACCTCGTACATCTTGCGCGACGGCTTGCGCACGCCCACGTCCGACGAGACCACCACCGCGTCGGCCAGCGCGTCCAGGTCGACGCCCGCGTAGGAGTCGCGGCCGAAGGCGTTGGACACCAGCGCCACCGGCACCCCGGCCGACCGCAGGCCCATGACCAGCGCGGTCATCGCCTCGTCCGGCCGCAGCCCGGCCTTCATCCGCTCCTGCAGGCCGTCTGCGGCCACGTCCACGCCGTGCGCGCGCAGTCGCTTGGCGAAACCCTGCTCGAACTCGTCCGCGCCGATCAGGCCCCGTTCGTGCTCCGAGATCAGCCTGCGGGACGCCTCGTCGGTGGTGAGCAGGCGCACGGGGAGGTCCGGCTGGCCGTACTGCGCCCCGAACTCCGCGAACGAGTCGAGCACGCTGGTGGTGAGCACGCCGCCGAAGTCGACGAACACGGCCGTCACCTGCGATGCCGATGCGCCGTCCATCATGACTGTTCCTTCCCTCCCGGATCCGACTCCGGGATGCGCAGCGCGTTCACCCACAGCCGGCTGGCCGTGCGCACGATCTCGTCCAGGTCCGCCCGCGGATACTCGTCCAGCTCCACGTCGGCCACAAAGTACGAGAACGCGACGCGGCTGATCATCCCGGACAGCGTGCGCGAGGCCAGGTCGGCGTCCACCTCCGGATCGGCGAGCCCGCGCGCCTGCAGGTTGGCGATAGAGCGCGCGTTGCGGGCGACGAACGCCTCGGCGCGTTCATGCCGCAGCCGCCGGAACTCCGGCGAGATGCCGGCCACCTGCTCCATCAGGCCCATGAGCTTGGCGTTGCGCTGGTAGGCGATGAGGTAGGCGCGGGTGCTCGCCTCGATCACCGTCGCCGGGTCCGCATCGTCCGGCACCCGCGCCGTGCCCGGGTGCATCATCTCCTCCTTCGCCTGCTCGAGCACGGCGGAGAAGATCTGTTCCTTGCTGTCGAAATAGTTGTAGAAGGTGCCCGCCGAGCACTGCGCCTCGGTGGTGATGTCGATGAGCCGGGCGTCGAGGAAGCCCATGCGCTCGAACACGGCCCGCGCCGCCGCGACCAGGGCCGCGCGGGTGCGCAGGCCGCGCGCGCTCGACGGCGGGGAGGGGAGGGCGAACAGCCGGGGTTCCACTGGGGCGGGCATGGCGTCCGTTATACCGGACCGTGCTCGCCGACCAGCGGAAACCCGCCGCAGCGCGGTGGTCATGCGAGGGCGCGGCCACCGATTCCGACGCCGACGCCGCGCTGCGCGGACACGGACTGCGCGGCGTCGATGCCGGGCACGGCCCGCGGACCCTCCCGCACCGCGGCAGGGTTGGTCTCCTTGAGCGCCAGCGCGCACAGAAGCGTCACCAGGGCCATCGCCATGACGAACACGGCCACCAGCGTGGTGGAACCGGTGCCCGCGATGATCGCGGTCATGATCATCGGGGTGCCGCCGCTGATGGTGATGGCGGCCAGCTGGTAGGCCAGCGACATGCCCGAGTAGCGGATGCGCGGGGCGAAGATCTCCGACATGAATGCGGCGAGCGAGCCGTACGTCATCGACTGGAAGACCGCGCCCACCGTGACGGCGACAATGAACAGGGCCGGCGAGGCCGTGTCGACCAGCCAGAAGTACGGGAACGCCCACACCATGATGCCGATGGCGCCGATGATGAGCAGCGGGCGCCTCCCGACCCGGTCCGATGTGCCGCCGGACCACCGGATCACCCCGGCGCCGATCACCGAGCTGACGAAGGCCATGGCCAGCAGCCCGTCGTAGTCCATGCCCAGCTCCGCGGTGGCGTAGCTGAGCACGCCCGCGATGGAGATGTAGAACAGCGAGTTGGTGGCGGCGAGCAGCCCGCAGCCCAGCAGGATCTTGCGCCAGTGGTGGCGGACCACCTCGGCCAGCGGGGCCTTGGCGACGGCGTTGCCAGCGGCCTTTGCGGCCTCAGCCTGCGCGGCGGCCTGCAGGTCGCTGAACTCGGGGGTGTCCTCCACCTTGGTCTGGATGTAGTGGACGACGAGGAACAGCAGCGCGCTCGCCAGGAACGGCACGCGCCAGCCCCAGGTGATGAAGGCGTCGTGCGACAGCGCCGCGATGGCGCCCGGGAACACGAGGTTGCCGAGGAGGACGCCGAATGGCACACCCATCTGGCCGAAGGTGCCGGCGAAGCCTTTGCGCTTGGGGTCGGCCGATTCGGTGAGCAGCAGGATGATGCCGCCCCACTGCCCGCCGCAGGCCATACCCTGGATGAACCGCAGCGTCACCAGCAGTATCGGCGCGGCGATGCCGATGGCCGACGTGCTGGGCAGCAGGCCGATGAGGAACGTCGCGGCGCCCATGCCGATGAGGCACACGACGACGGTGGGTTTGCGCCCGTACTGGCCGCCGAAGTGCCCGGCGATGACGCCGCCGAGCGGACGGGCGACGAACCCGGCCCAGAAGGTGCTGAACGACAGCAGCGTGCCCATCAGCGCCGACGCCACGGGCAAGAACACGTGCGGGAACACCAGTGCCGCCGCCGTGCCGTAGAGGAAGAAGTCGTACCACTCGATCGAGCTGCCGAAGAGCCCTGCCGCCAGCAGCTTCTTCTGCGCTCGTCCGCCGCCGTGCGCGCGGGTGGCCGTGTGATTGGTCATCAGATCACCTCTTGCCCGGATTCACGGGAGGCGGCCGACACACGCCGTGCCGGCCGCGACCCATACGTTGAGGTTGACTCCATCTTCAAGTTGAAGTTCGCTTCAGCCTGTTCGGGACGAAGTGTGATGCCAATCACTACCCGGTGGTAATGTGCAGCGAATCCCGCGTCGTGACGCTGATTCCGCGCTACCCGCCCCGCAACGCGCGGCGCAGGATCTTGCCGGTGACCGTCTTCGGCAGCTCATCGCGGATCTCGACGGTGCGCGGCACCTTGTAGGCGGCCATCCGCTCGCGGCAGAAGGCGATGAGCCCGTCCTCGTCCGCCTCCGCGCCGGACTTGAGCGAGACGACGGCCTTCACCGTCTCACCCCGGTACCGGTCGACGGCGCCGACCACCGCGGCCTCGCGCACTGCCGGATGCGCGTACAGCACGTCCTCGACCTCCCGCGGCCACACCTTGAACCCCGACGCGTTGATCTGGTCCTTCTTGCGGTCGACGATGTAGAACCAGCCGTCCGCGTCCATCAGGCCGACGTCGCCCGTGTGGAACCGGCCGCCCGGCATGGCGCGCGACGTCTCGTCCGGCTTGTTCCAGTACCCGGCGCACACCTGCGGGCCGGCGATGACGATCTCGCCCACCTCGCCGACGGGCAGCACGGCGTCGTCGTCGCCGACGACCTCCGCGACCGTGTCCGCCACGGGCGTGCCGATGGACACCGCGCCCGACTCCGGGTCCACGGGCGCGGCGGCGCCGAACGGCACTGTGATGGCGGGGCTGTTGGTCTCGGTCAGCCCGTAGCCGTTGTGGATGTAGTGGCCGAACTTGTCGCGGAACGCCGCGAGCGCCCCCTCCGGCACCGGCGCGCCCCCGGAGAACACCGACTGCAGGCTCGCCAGGTGCTCCCGGGCCACCTCCGCGGCGTCCGTCCACGCGATGAACACCGTGATGGCCCCGATGATCCGCGTCGCCCCGTGCTCCCGGATGGCGTCGGCGGCGGCGACAGGGTGGAAGCGGCAGGTGAGCACCGCCGGGCAGCGTGTGAGCATCGGGGCCGCGATGTGCCCGATGAGCCCGGTGATGTGGAACAGCGGCGCCACGGCGAACATGCCGCCGCCGGCGGCCATTCCCACACTGTCCCGGTAGACCTGTGCGGTGAAGACCACGTTGGCGTGCGTGCTCATCGACCCCTTGGGCGGGCCCGTGGTGCCGGAGGTGTAGGGCAGGTAGGCGAGGTCGTCCGGCCCCAGGTCCACCGGCTCCGGCCGCCGCCCGCGATACCGCTCGATCGTCTCGAGCAGGTCCGCCGTCCCAGTTCCGCGCCGACGCTCGGAGGCCGCGAAGATGCGGGGGTCGTCCCGCGTCTGCAGGTCGAGCTCGCTCGTGGTGAAGATCGCCCGCACGTCCGTGTCCGCCGCCGCGGCGACGAGCTCCTCGGCCACCGACTCCAGGCACACGGCCGCCACGGCGCCGCTGTCGGCGAGGATCACGTGCAGCTCGCGCCGCTTGTACATCGGATTGATCGGCACGGGTACGGCGCCGATCTTCCACGCCGCGAGCACCACGGGAAAATACTGCGGGATGTTCTGCAGCACCACGGCCACCCGGTCGCCCCGGGCCAGTCCGTGCTCCGACAGCGCGACGGCCAGCGCGTCGGACATCCCGTCCACCTCGGCGAAGGTCAGCGTCGTGTCGAAGTACCTGACCAGCGGGGCGTCCGGGGCGGCCGCCGCGGAGGCGCGGAACATCGCGAGCGCGGTGGGGAACTCGTTCGGCAGGGTCCGGCCGTCGTGGCCCTCGGACCGGCTCATAGTCTGCGCGGCCATCACGCGGCCTCGAAGTAGAGGCGCGGGTTGTCCACCATCATGGTAGTGATCTGCGCATCGGTGACGCCCCGGTCGCGCAGCGCGGGCAGCACGTCGTCGCTGATGTGCGTGAAGTTCCAATTCGGCACGGCGGCACGCTTGGCATTCTCCTCGAACCAGTCGATGAAGCAGGCCGCGTCGTGCGCGAGCACCATCTTCTCCGCGTAGCCGCGGCGGCACAGCTCGGCCACCGTCGCCACCCGCTCTTCGAAGGGCAGCAGCACGTCCAGCCCGAAGCGGTCCATGCCCAGATACGATCCGGCGTCGGCGATGCGACACAGGTAGTCCAGGTCGGTGGAGTCGCCGGAGTGCCCGATGACGACCTTCTCCAGGTCGGCCCCCTCCTCCTTGAGCACCCGCTGCGCGACCAGCCCGGACCCCGAGTGCGGGTGGGTGTGCACGGTGATCGGCACACCGGTCTCGGCGTGCGCCTGGCCCACCGCGCGCATCACCCGCTCGACGCCCGGAGTGAGGCCCTGCTCTTCGATGGCACACTTGAGGAACGCCGCCTTGACCGACGTGCCCGCGATGCCCTCGCGGATGTCCTGGACGAACAGCTCCACCATCGGCTCCGGCTGGTCGAAAAGCAGCCCAGGGCCGGTGTAGTGGAACTGAAAAGGCACCTCGTTGTATGTGTAGACGCCGGTAGCGGGCACGATGTTGATGTCCACCTGCTCGTTGATCCGCTGGATTCGGGGCAGGTAGCGGCCCAGGCCGATCACCGTCGGGTCGACGATCGTGTCGATCCCGCGCGCCTTGCATTCGCGCAGCTGGGCGACGGCGTCGGCGATGCGCGCCTCCTCATCCCAGCTGTTGGGGAAGTCCGGATAGTTCTGCTGCATCTCGGTGTTCAGCACGAACACGTGCTCGTGCATGAGGACGTGGCCGAGCTGCCCGCTCTCGACCGGTCCGCGGACGGTTTCCACTGGTGACATCGCACGCTCCCTTGCGCGGCTCCGCAGGAGTGTGTCCTGCGACACTATGTGAGACAGATTACGAGACTGTCTCACCTGTGCGAGGATGTCAACGGCCGACGTGAGGAGGGCGGGCGATGACCACTGACGGACGGCGGCGCGTGATCGACGCGGCGACGCGGCGATACCTGGCGGGCGATCCGATCGACATGTCCACGCTCGCGGCGGAACTCGGCGTCGGCCGCGCGACGCTCTACCGGAACGCGGGCAATCGCGACGCGCTGCTCGCCGCCGTGCTCGCCGAGGCCACCGAGCGGACCTACCGCAAGGCGATCGCATCGGCACGGGGCACCGGGGCGGCGCGCGTGCTCGACTTCGTCGAAACGGTGATGCGGGACGTGGAGAGTGCGCCGCCGCTGCGTGCGCTCACCGCACGCGAGCCGATGCTGTTCATCCGCCTCGCACTCATGCCCGGCGCCATCGAGGACGTTTCCGCGGCGCTGACCGCCCAGGTGATCCAGGTGGAGGCCGACGCGGGCAGGCTCGCTCTGCCGCTGCCCGCCGCAACCCTGGCGAGCGCGATCGTGCGCATCTGCGATGTGCACCTGTACGCCCCGCTACTGGGGGGCGACCACGCCGAGATCGACACGGCCCTGGAGCTGGTGGGGCTGCTGCTACGCCCCAGCCCGGCGGGGTGAGACCCGGTCCGCATGACGCGTAGTCGACGGGGCCGATCCGGGCTGATCGGCCACTACACCGCTTCGACGACCACCGCGGTGCCGTACGCGCACACCTCGACCCCCGAGGACTCGTACTCGTTGGTCTCGAAGCGGAACGCCACCACCGCGTTGGCCCCGCGCTTCTCGGCCTCCTCGGACAGCCGCGCCAGCGCCTCCTCGCGCGCCTCATGCAGCAGCTTGGTGATGCCCTTGAGCTCACCGCCCGCCAGGGACTTGAGCCCGGCGCCGAGGTTCGAACCGACGTGCCGCGAGCGGACCGTCAGCCCGAAGCACTCGCCGATGGTGCGCGTGATGCGCGCGCCGGGGACGTCGTTGGTCGTCACGATGATCATGCCGCGCACGGTACCCGCCGCACCGGCGCGCTTGCGCCTAATCTGGCGGCATGCCGCACCCGATCATGTTCGACGACGACGATCCCGTACTGGCCCGCGTGCGCACCGCCGCGCTGGCGCTGCCCGGCGCGGCCGAGAAGATCTCGCACGGCCGCCCGAACTTCTTCACCGTCAAGGTCTTCGCCACATACAGCGGTTCCCTGCGCCACGGCGACGGTCGCCGGTTCCCCCAGTCGATCCTGGTCAAGCCGGACCAGGGCGAGTATCCGGCGCTGCTGCAGCACCCGCGCTACTACGAGCCCAAGTACATGGCCCCGTACGGCTGGGTCGGCATCGACCTCGCCCCCGGCGGCGCGCCGCCCGTCGACTGGGAGGAGGTGGCCGAGCTGCTGGACATGTCGTACCGGATGACCGCGCCCGCCAAGCGCATCCGGGAGCTCGACGGGCGCGTGTGAGCGGACGCGGGTGACCGGGCGCAGGTGACGCTGCCGCTGTCTACCCATTCAGAAGTTCCTCGAACGGCACCGGGTCGGCGAAGCCGTCGCGCACCGGCTGCTGCACGGGGCCGCCGGTCACCATCGCCGCGAGTTCTGCGGCGGCGCGCCCGATCCGCTCGTCCAGCCCGGCCGCGCCCCAGTCGGTCGACGCCGCGTAGACGCCGGTGGGTACGGGCATGGCGCGCAGGTACGCCATCAGTGGGCGCATCGCGTGGTCGATCATCAGCGAGTGCCTCTCGGTGCCGCCGGTGGCGCCCAGAATCACCGGCTTGCCCTGCAGCGCATCAGGATCGAGGATGTCGATGAACGCCTTGAACAACCCGCTGTAGGACGCGGTGAACGTCGGAGTGACGAGGATGAGGCCGTCGGCCGCCGCGACGTCGTCGACCACCCCGCGCAGCGCGCCGGAGGAGAACCCGGTGAGGATCGCGTCGGCGATGGCGTGCGCATGCCCGCGCAGCTCGACAGCGCGGATCTCCGCGCCGCCAGATCCCAGACCGCCCAACGCCGTTGCGGACTCGCGCGCCAGTCTGTCGGCCAGCAGGCGCGTGCTCGACGGCTCCGACATCCCGGCGGAGACGGCGACGATCCTGCGGGTCATGCCGGCACCCCCGCCTTCTGGTCTGCCGATTCCGCAGCGGCGTCGCGCGCCGCGAGGAGCGACGCGTGCGTCGGCGCCTCGGGCACGTGCGCGGGCCTCAGCGCGTCGAACTCCCTGCGCAGCACTGGAACCACCTGCTCGCCCAGCATGTCCAGCTGCTCGAGGACCGTCTTGAGGGGCAGCCCGGCATGGTCGACGAGGAACATCTGCCGCTGGTAGTCGCCCACGTAGTCGC
This sequence comes from Tomitella cavernea, assembly GCF_016599145.1. Lineage (GTDB taxonomy): Bacteria > Actinomycetota > Actinomycetes > Mycobacteriales > Mycobacteriaceae > Tomitella > Tomitella cavernae. The sequence continues at coordinate 11,867 of NZ_JAENKO010000023.1, read as the reverse complement.
GGAAGCCCAGCGTCCGGTCGATCACCTGCTGCGGGCTGCCGACGGTGAGCGGCGTCTGCTCGGAGAAGTCCTCCAGCGACGGCCCGCCGCCGTAGACGGGGGCGTTGTCGAAGTAGGGCCGGAACTCGCGCACCGCGTCCTGCGAGTTCTTCGCCATGTACACCTGCCCGCCGAGGCCGACGATGGCCTGGTCGGCGGCCCCGTGCCCGTAGTGCTCGTACCGGCGGCAGTAGAGCTCCACCATCCGCCTGGTGTGCTCCGGCGGCCAGAAGATGTGGTTGTGGAAGAAGCCGTCGCCGTAGTACGCGGCCTGCTCGGCGATCTCGGGGCTGCGGATGGAGCCGTGCCACACGAACGGCGGCACGCCGTCCAGCGGGCGCGGCGTCGACGTGAACCCCTGCAGCGGGGTACGGAACCGGCCCTTCCAGTCCACCACGTCCTCGCGCCACAGGCGGTGCAGCAGGTTGTAGTTCTCCACGGCCAGCGGGATGCCCTGCCGAATGTCCTGGCCGAACCATGGGTACACCATCCCCTGGTTACCGCGGCCCAGCATGAGGTCCACGCGCCCGCCGGCGAGATGCTGCAGCGTCGCGTAGTCCTCGGCGATCTTCACCGGATCGTTGGTGGTGATCAGCGTGGTGGAGGTGGACAGCATGATGCGCTCGGTGCTCGCCGCAATGTAGGCCAGCGTGGTGGTGGGCGACGACGGCACGAACGGCGGATTGTGGTGCTCGCCGGTCGCGAAGACGTCCAGGCCCACCTCTTCGGCCTTCTTCGCGATGGCGACGGTCGCCTGGATGCGCTCGTGCTCGGTGGGGGTGCGCCCCGAGGTGGGGTCGGCGGTGACGTCGCCGACGGTGAAGATGCCGAACTGCACTGGGAACCTCCCGGATCGTCTGCTGCTGGTGGCCACTGTACATGTCTTTGCGTGCGCAACTACTTGTCGTAACCGTGGGCCGCGGTCGGATATTCCTCCTGTGCACGGGCGGTCGTTGACCGATTGGCCGACAGCCGGAAAGCCACACCGGGACCACCTGCGCGTGGCACGATGCGGTCATGACCCTGCTGGCGGACGCCGCTGACGCCGCTGCTGCGAGCGGCCCGTCGGACATCGTCTCGCTGTTCTGGGTGGCGCTCGCCGCGGTCGTCGCGCCGCTGCTGGCCCGCGCGATCCGCGGCTACGTTCCCAGCGTCGTGTTCCTGCTCGTGCTGGGGATGCTCCTCGGCCCGTCGGTGGCCGGGCTGGCCTCGGACACCGGCGGACTGGAGCTGATCGACGAGCTCGGCCTGGGCATGCTGTTCCTGCTCGCCGGCTACGAGCTGGACCCGGCGCTCATGCGCGGACGCACCGGGCGGGTCGCCGGCAGCGCGTGGCTGATGAGCCTGCTCATCGCGTTGGGCCTGGTCGCCCTGATCGCCACCGGCGACACGTCCGTCACGTCGATCATCGCCGTGGCGATCGCCATGTGCTCCACCACGCTCGGCACGCTGGTGCCCATACTCAAATCCGAGAAGCTGATGGACAAGCCATTGGGCCGGGCGGTCATGGCCCATGGCGCCATCGGCGAGTTCGGCCCCGTCATCGCCATGGCGCTGCTGCTCACCGGCCGTCAGGCGTGGGCGGCGGTCGCGGTGCTCGCGCTGTTCGTCGTCGCCGCGCTCGCGCTCACCGTCGTCCCAGCGCGCCTGGCCCGGCGGTTCCCTGCGATCGGCGGAGTGCTCGGCGCGCTGCGCGGCGGCACCGAGCAACTGCCGATCCGCGTCGTCTTCCTGCTGCTCGTCGTACTCATGGCGGTGGCGTCGGTGTTCGACCTCGACGTGGTACTCGGGGCGTTCGCGGCGGGCATCATCCTGCGCCGACTCGCCGGCGCCGCCCGGCCGGACCTGGACGAGCCGTTGGAGGCGATCGGCTACGGGGTGCTCATCCCGGCGTTCTTCGTGGTCTCCGGCATGGGCATCGACCCTGCCGCCGTGGCCGCGGCACCGGGCACCTGGGTGGTGTTCGTCCTGATCATCCTGGTAGCCCGCGGGCTGCCGGTGTGGCTCAGCGACCGCATCTTCCCGCACGGCGCCAGCGTCGGCACCGCGGCCGACCGTGTGCAACTGGGCCTGTACGCGGCGGCCGGGCTGCCGATCATCGTCGCGGTCACCGAGGTCGGAACGCGCACCGGGTTGCTGGACGAGGACCTCGCGTCGACGATGGTGGCCGCCGGCGCCACCACCGTGCTGCTGTTCCCGCTGGCCGCGAAGATCATCGGGCGCCAGTACACGGCCACGCGGGCGAAGCAGACTGCGGGGTAGACCGTCAACTCGCTGCCGGCACGTCGCGCCGCGCCAGACCCTCGTAGTGGGCCAGCGGCCTGATCAGGTGATTCGACCGCCGCTGCTCGATGATGTGCGCCGCCCAGCCGGCGATGCGCGCCATCGCGAAGATCGGCGTGAACATCGCGATGTCGATGCCCAGCAGGTAGTACGACAAGCCCACGGGGTAGTCGACATTGGGCTTGAGCCCGGTCGCATCGGCCATTGCGCGTTCAAGCTCGTCGTAGACCGCGAGCAGCTCCTGCCCGCCCCGCCGCTCGGCGATCTCCCCGAGCGCCGCCCGCATCGTCGGCACCCGCGAGTCGCCGTTCTTGTACACGCGGTGCCCGAATCCCATCACCTTGCGGTGCGAGTCCAGCTCGCCGCGCAACCAGTCGCCGACGCGCTCACGGCTGCCGATCTCGAGGAGGTTGCGCATGGACGCCTCGTTGGCGCCGCCATGCAGTGGACCCTTGAGCGCGCCGATCGCACCGGTCACCGCGCTGTACAGGTCGGACTGCGTGGACGTGATCACGCGCGCGGTGAAGGCCGAGGCGTTGAAGCTGTGCTCGCCGTACAGGATCAGCGACGCCTCGAAAGCGCGGGCCAGCTCCGGATCGGGCACTTCGCCATGACACATGTGCAGGAAGTTCGCCGCGAATCCCAGCCGCTCGTCGGGCGCCACCGGGGCCAGTCCCCGCCGTCGGCGCATGTCGGCCGCGACCACCGTGGGCATCAGGGCCATGAGCCGCAGCGCCTCGTCCTGCTGACGCCCCTCCTGCAACGCCGCCGCGTCGCGCGAGCCGCCGGGGTCGACCATCGCGGCGTCCTCGTCCGGGTCACGGGATCCCAGGAAGCCCACCACGGTGCGCAGCACGTCCATCGGCGGGCACCGCTGCGGCATCAACGCCATCAGGTCGTTCACTGGCCGGTCGGTACGGCGGTGCTCGCGCTCGCGCTCGATGAACCGGTGCAGCCGCGCGGGCTCCGGCAGTTCCGCGTTCCACAGCAGGTACGCGACCTCTTCAAAGCTGCACTGCCTGGCCAGCTGCTCCACCGGGTAGCCGCGATAGGTGAGCGATTGGGTTGCGGGATCGATCGCCGCGATCGCCGTCGAGTCGACGACCACGTCGGCCAGCCCCTGGTGGATGTCGGGTACGGGCGCGCGGGCGCCGTGCGCAGTCGCCTCACCTCCGCGACCGGCACCGTCGGGGGAATCCCGCATCATGCACCTCCTTCCAGCGTGAAGTCGTACACCGAGCCGTCGAACGCGTTGTACCCCTCGTAGTCGAGCAGTTCGTAAAGGCGGCTGCGGTGCTGCATCCGGTCCAGCATCCCGGCCTGGGTGCCTTCGGCGGCGAGCCCGCGCAGTCCCTCCTCGGCCGCGAACATGGCCAGGCGCAGCGTCGTCACCGGGTAGATCACCGCGTTGTATCCGATGTCCTGCAGCCGCTGGGCGGGGATGAGCTCCGACTTGCCGAACTCGGTCATGTTCGCGAGCAGCGGCACGTCGACGGCCTCGCGGAACTCTTCGAACTCCGCCTCGTCTGCCAGCGCCTCGGTGAAGATCATGTCGGCGCCCGCGTCCGCGTAGGCCTTGGCGCGGTCGATGGCGGCGGGCAGCCCCTCGATGCCGCGGGCGTCGGTGCGGGCGCAGACCACGAAGTCCGCGTCGCGCCGTGCCCCCACCGCCGCGCCGATCCTGCGCACCATGTCGGCGGCCGGAACCACGGCCTTGCCGTCGAGGTGCCCGCACCGCTTGGGGTTCACCTGGTCCTCCAGGTGGCAGCCCGCCACGCCGGCACCCTCCAGGTGGGTGATGGTGCGCGCCACGTTCATCGGCTCGCCGAAGCCCGTGTCGGCGTCGACAAAGGTGGGCAGGTCGGTGACGCGGGCGATCTGGCGGCTGCGATCGGTCACCTCGGAGAGCGTGGTCAACCCGATGTCCGGCAGGGCGAGATCCGCCGACACGACGGCACCCGAGACGTAGACGCCCTCGAAACCGACCTCCTGAATGAGCTTCGCGGTGAGCGGGTTGAAGGCGCCGGGCAGACGTTGGATGGTGCCCGACGTCAGGCCCGCGCGCAACGCCGTGCGCTTGTCGTCCGCCGAGGTCGCCGCGGTGATCAATCCGGTCATCAGAGCAGTCCTTCCGGGATGGCGGGCACGCGGGCCGCCGCCTCGTCGGTCACGGTGAACCCCAGCCGGTGCAGCTGCCCGGCGGGCAGGTCGGCGACGGTGTCCACCGCGCCCAGGAAGCGGTCCTGTTCGTCGGGGGCGACGATGCCGTCGGCGAGCGACCGGAACTTGGCCACGTACTGGGAGCGAGTGAACGGGTGGGCGCCCTGCGGATGGGCGTCGGCCACGGCCAGCTCGTCGACGACCGTTTCGCCCGAGTCCAGGGTGACCTCGGCGCGCGCCCCGAACGCCCTCTTGGCCGGGTCCGGGTCGTGGTAGCGCCGAGTCCATTCGGGATCCTCGGCGGTGGAGACCTTCCGCCATAGCGCGACCGTGTCCGGCCGTCGTGCACGTTCGGGGGAGTAGGAGTGTTCGTGGTGCCAGGCGCCGTCCTGCAGCGCGACGGCGAAGACGTACATCACCGAGTGGTCGAGGGTTTCGCGGCTCGCGTGCGGGTCGAACTTCTGCGGGTCGTCCGCGCCGGTGCCGATCACGGTGTGCGTATGACGGCTGGTGTGCAGGGTGACGGAAGAGATCCGCGCCGGATCGCCGACGCGCTCCCGAAGCCGGAACGCCAGGTCTATGACGGCCTGCGCCTGGTATTCCGCCGAGTGCTCCTTGGTGTAGCTGTCGAGGATGGCACGTTTGGGGGCGCCCGCTGCGGGCAGCGGCACCCGGTATTCGGCGTCGGCCCCATCGAGGAGCCAGGCGATCACGCCGTCCTCGCCCTCCCAGATCGGGGCCGGCGCACCCTCGCCGCGCATGGCGCGGTCGACGGCCTCGACGGCGGCCTTGCCCGCATAGGCGGGGGCGTAGGCCTTCCAGCTGGAGATCGCGCCCTTGCGGGACTGCCGCGTCGCGGTGGTGGTGTGCAGGGCTTGGCCGATCGCCTGGTAGATCACCTCCGGCTCGAGGCGGAGCAGGGTGCCGATCCCCGCGGCGACGGACGGCCCCAGGTGGGCGACGTGGTCGATCTTGTGCTCGTGCAGGCACATCCCGCGCGCCAGGTCGATCTGGATCTCGTACCCGGTGGCGACGCCGCGCACGAGGTCCGCGCCGGATACGCCGGCGTGCTGCGCGACGGCGAGGATCGGGGGGATGTTGTCGCCCGGATGCGAGTACTCGGCCGCCAGGAACGTGTCGTGGAAATCGAGCTCGCGCACCGCGACGCCGTTGGCCCACGCGGCCCACTCGGGGGCGAACCGGCCGTGGATACCCCACACCGAGCCGCCCGGGGAATACGGACGCACCAGCGCCTGCGCCCGGGCCGCCGCGACCGGGCGGCGGGCGAACGCGGCGGCCGCCACTGCGGCGTCGTCGATGATGCGGTTGACCACCATCTCGCGCACGTCGTCGTCGACGGCGACTGGATCGGCCGCGACCTGCGCGATCTTCCAGGCCAGGTGCTCGTCGCGGGGAAAGTCCTCCGCGGATCGGCGGGTGCGGACCGTGTGCATCCGCATGTGCTGTGCGCCGGCAGGCTGCGCGGTGTCGGGTTCATCAAACATGCGGCCTCCAGCATTTCGCTCGTCGCCCCGGGTCCGCCGCTGCGGTCTCGCGGGCCCCGCTTCCGACGCTACTCGTGCTGTGGCCCGCCCCCGCCCGTCCTAGACTTGGCGGGTCCCCCAGCCGCGTCTCCGGAGGTGCCCCGCGTGTCCGGTGTGCTGTCGGGGTTCGTGGTGATCTTCGTGGTGATCGCCGTGGGATACCTGCTGGGCCGGCGCGGCACGCTGGGGGACCAGGGCCGGATGGTGCTCACCCGTCTGGTGTTCTACGTGGCCACCCCGGCGCTGCTCATCGACGTGGTGGCGCACGCCGACTTGCAGACGTTGTTCTCGTCGGGGCTCGCCGTCGCCGCGGGCACCGCCGCCGCCGTGGCCGTCGTGTACGCGGCGGTGGCGCGATACGTACTGCGGCGCGCGGGACCCGAGGTGATGGTGGGCGCCATGGCCTCGTCGTACCTCAACGGCGGAAACCTGGGCATCCCCATCGCCGTGTTCGTCCTCGGCGACGCGTCGTACGTGGCGCCGGTGATGCTGTTCCAGATCATCGTGTACGCGCCGATCGCCCTGACCGTGCTGGACATGACCACCACCGGGCGGGCCGGCTCACTGCGCGGGGTGGCGGCGTCGATCGTGCGCAATCCCATCGCGCTCGGCGGCATCGCGGGCCTGGTCCTGGCGGGGGCCCGGTGGCTGCCGCCCGAGCCGATCATGGACTCGATCTCACTGCTCGGCGGCGCCGCCGTGCCGGGCGCCCTCATGGCGTTCGGGCTGTCGCTCTCCGGGGCGCAGGTGCTCCGGAAGGGCACGAGCCCCCGGCGCGATGTGGCCGTCGCCTCCCTGCTCAAGGCGATCGCCCAGCCGACCCTCGCCTACCTGCTGGGCCGGTACGGGCTGGGACTCGACGGGCATGCACTGTTCGCGGTGGTCGTCGTAGCCGCGCTGCCCACCGCGCAGAACGTGTTCATCTACGCCTCGAAGTACGGGCGGGGCATGGTGCTGGCGCGCGACGCCGCCCTCGTCACCACCATCGCCTCGGTGCCCGTGATCCTCGTGGCCACCGCGCTGCTGGGGTGATGCCGGGCGCCGCAGGAACTCGTAGCCTGCCGCACCTCGCCTCACCGCGCGCGGATCTGCTCCCACACGTCGAAGTCCTCGCGCGGCCCGCCGGGGGTGTCGGCCCCGTACTTGGCGATCTCCGCGTCGAGATCCAGCGGCCGGGTGGGCGGGGAGCCGGGCTTGAGTTCGTCGAGTATCGACGCGTCCGGCACCATCCAGCACACCTCGAACTCGATCCCGTCGGGATCCGCGCCGTAGAGCGCCTTGGTGGAACCGTGGTCACCGGCGCCGGTGAGGGAGCCCGCCTCGGAGAGCCGCCGCCCCATCTCCGCCAACGCGTCGAGCGTGTCCACTTCCCACGCCAAGTGGTACAGCCCCACCCCGCGCGCCGGACGGGGTCCGGTGTCGCCCAGCTGGAACAGGCCCAGGTCATGGTCGTTGGCCGAGTCCGCGGCCTGCAGGAACGCTGCGCCGGGGAACTGGCTGAGCACCCGGAATCCCAGCGTTCCCACGTAGAAATCGAGGCTGCGCTGCAGTTCCGACACGTACAGCACGGCATGGTTGAGGCGCTTGATCGACATGGCGTCATTGTCCCATTCGACGTCGTGGTCGACCTGGTGTCATCGCTCCACCGGTCCTGCTCGCAGGGGGCATCCCGGGGCAGGGCAGTATGGCGGCCATGATCGGCCCCGGCGCCCCCGCGTCGCCTTCCGGAACGACGTTCTCCGGCGCGCTGCTGAGCGACGACGCGTGGCTCGCGCGGCGGATCGCCGACACTCGCCGCAGGTGGGGCTGCCGCGATGATCGCACCGCAGGAACCCTCTGGTGGTACTCGGCCGCGGCGGTGCTCACCGACGCCGGCCCGCGGATGCTGCTCGCACACGGCGTCGCTCCCGACCCTGCTCTGGACCGGCTCGAGTGCACGCTCACCGAACAGGGCTACCTCGGTGCGGTACGCGCAGAGGGCGTTGTGCGCGAGCCCGGCGAGTACGGCACGGCCCTGGCGTCGGCGCTCTCGGCGGTCATCGTGCCGCTGTCCGCCGTGTCGGGGGCGTCGGAGCGGGCGTTGTGGGCCGTGGCGTCGGATGCGCTCGCGGGCCGTGCGCTCGCCGCCGGTCCCGCGGCCGGTCGGCTCGCCGAGGCCTGCGCCCTCGCGCGCCGTCTCACCGTGCCGCCGCTGGTGCCGGCACGGTTCGTCGACGTCGTGCCGCACCCGGACACGCCGCCCACGGGCCGGATCCAGCGGCTGCCCGCCGATCCGTCTTCTCCCGTGCCGGCGACGGGCCGGCGGATCGTGCGGCGCTGCTCATGCTGCCTCATCTTCCAGGCGCCGGGTCAGGCCAAGTGCGTGAGCTGCCCGCGTCGCAGGCCTGCCGACCGGGATGCGGCGCTCGCAGTGTGGTTCCAGAGCTCCTGATTCCCGACTGGCACGGTCCGTGTGCGAGTCCGCCCTGTCGCCCCCGTTCCGCCTGCGACGCAGCGCGTAACGTTACATAATCGAGATCTTCACATGTGTAATAGCTGCAGAATTGTCGTTATTCAATGGCTCTGCCAGTGCAGTTCAATTCCGTCTGGCGGGATTGGACTGACACACGTACCTTCCCTCCCGTCGTAACACCTGAACGGGGAGGTCAACACGAATGAAGGTTTTCACGACCGCATCCGCATCCCGGTCGCGCGGCCTTTCGGCCGTCGGCGCGGCAGCCGCGTCCGTCGCGATCGCGGCGACAACCGCGATCGCCGCGCCGGGCGCTGCTGGCGCCTCGCCGCAGTCGCCCAGTGCGCCGCTCGAGTCTGCGGGCGTACCCCCGCGCATCGCCGCGCTGGCCGACTCCGGCAGCCTCTCGGTCGAGTCGGTGGACCTGATCCCGGAGGCGATCGCCGCCGTATCCGGGTCGGTGGGACTGCCGACCACCGTCTCGAACGCGCTCCTGTCCACCGTCGGCGGATGCCAGAGCGACGCCCCCGAGGCCATCATCGCCTGCACGGAAGACCAGACACTCACCACCGAACCGCCGCTGTCGCTGCGCGTCAACCCGGCGAATACGGACATCGTCGTCCTCGGCGCGGGACTGCACGAGGACGGCACTATGCGCCCAGTGCTGGAGAGCCGTCTGCGCGCGGCACTCGAACTGGCGAACAGCTTCCCGTCCGCGCCGATCATCGTCACGGGAGGCGTGCCGCAGAGCGGGCGCACCGAGGCAGACGCGATGTTCGACTGGCTCGTCGCCAACGGAGTCCCCGCCACGAGGATCACGAAGGAAGAACGGTCCACCTCGACCGTCGAGAACGCGCAGTTCACGGACGAGATCCTCGATGCGCGGCGATCGCCCGCAGCGGTCGTCGTCACCTCCCCCGGACACCTGGAGCGTGCGCTTGTCGACTTCCGCAAGGCCGTCGACGGGCAGCGTTCGATCCAGGGCGTCGTCGCGCCGTAGGCCCTGGCGGGCCCGTGCGTCGGCCTGGCGCGGGGCCGACCGGTTCGCTGCCGCGGGCCGGCCGGCCTCAGACCACACGCCCCACCCGCATCGACACCGGCCACTCCACCGGACGCCGAACTTCCCGGGCCCCCCAGAGCTCGGTGATGTCGGCGACGAACCGGTCGATGAGATCGCCGCGGCCTCGTGCGCGGAGGTTACGCGTCGCCGACCACGTGCCGACATAGCCGAGCAGGTCGTCGAGGTTCCAGGACCTGCGGATCACGGCGGCAGGCGCTGCGCACTCGCCGAAGGGGAATGCGACGTCCGCGTAACCGTTCTCCACCATCGCGCGTTCCGGCGGCCAGAATTCGGCTATCTCCTCATCATAGAATCGCTGGAATCGCGCACCCGCAGAGTCGATTCCCCTATCTCGATCCGATTGCGACGAATCATCCGCGATACCCGTCCGCCCCGCCGCGGCCCCGGCGCGACACGCGTCGCCATCGACCCGCGGGTCATCGCCGGGCCTGCCCACGACGAGCTTTCCGTAGGTCGCAAGCGCGACGACCGCGCCGGGGGCGGTCACCCGCCGCACCTCGCGCCAGAACCGGGGCAGGTCGAACCAGTGGGCGGACTGCGCCGCAGTGACCAGGGAAACCGCGCCGTCCGCGATGGGCAGCCTCTCGGCCGTGCCGCACGCGTACTCGATCCGTCCTCCCGTGCGGTGCGCGACGGCGTTGGCGAGCTGGTCCGCGCTCGGGTCCACTCCGATGACGGCGGGATACACCGCCGCCAGCTGCTCGGTGAACTGCCCTGTGCCGCAGCCGACATCGATCACCCAGCGTGCACCCGCCCCGGGCGGCGCTACTTCGGCGAGAAAGCGAACGACCTCCCGCGGGTAGTCGGGACGCGATTGCGCGTAGTCCGCTCCGCCGTCGCTGAACCAGTTCATCCCGCCAGTGTGCTCCGCCAGGCCGCCGGCTTCCGGCCGTCCCGACTCGCAACGAACCGCATCCGCCGGCCTCATTCCGGCGTTCTGCGTACCCGACGCGCCGCCGCCGACCATGGTGACGCCTCCATCTGATGGTTCCCGTGGACGAACTCTAGAACATATGTATCATAGAAATCACGTTCGATGCCAAGCCCGGGGAGGGTGCTCGGCATCATGCAGAACAGATCAGACGGGGGGATTTCATGCTTGCCGATCTTGCGCAGCTCGGCGACTGCAGCGCCTGGCGCCGCACCGTGCCGGACCTCGGCGCACTGGATTCGTCGTCACTCATCGACGTCATCGCGGATTGCGCGCGGCTCGAATCGGCGTTCCTGGAACGCCGCCTGGCTGCGACGGCGCAGTTCCTCACGGTGGTCGATCGCGAACTCGAGGTACGAGGGGAGTGGTCCTCGGATCCGTTCGAGATGGCGGAGGCCCAGATCGCCGCCGCCACGACCGCCAAGCGAAGTCACGCCGGCGCGGAGCTGAGCCTTGCCCTCTCCCTGCGCGACAGGCTCCCACGCACGCGCGTGGCCCTCGCAACGGGCCATCTGAGCGCATTCCGCGTGCGGCAGATCGAGTCGGCGACGGCGAACGTGGAGGCCGACCGCGTCGCAGAGGTCGAGGCCGAGGCCCTCCGCTCCATCGCACCCGATGCCCCCGAGTCGGAGCCGGATTGGGACCGGGCCGAAGCCCACGCTGGCGACGATCCGGGTGCCGCTGGTTCCATGAGCGCGGCATCCCCGTACCGCACGGTCCGCCGTGGCCTGGTCGGACGGCGTCTGACCGACACTATCGCGCGGATCATCGCCAAGAAGGATCCTGACGGCGTCCGTACCCGCCGCATCCGCAAGCGCGCCGAAAGGTTCGTGGGCATCAGCGACGACACCGACGGCGCGGTGTACCTCAACGGGTCGCTGCCCGCGGAGGACGGCCGCCGGCTCGTCGGCCGCCTCACCGAGATGAGCCGCGACGTCTGCAAGGCCGACGACCGCACGCTGGACCAGCGCCGCGCCGACGCCCTCATGGCGTTGGTCGACGGGGCACGAGTCCTCGCGTGCGCATGCGGTGACGAGTCCTGCCCGCGCGCGGGTCGCAGCGCACCCGCCCAGCGCAAGCCGCTGGTGCACGTGATCATGCTGGACAGCACGCGGCGGGGCGGCGACGAGCCGGGCTTCCTCGACGGCTACGGGGTCATCGGCGCCGACCACGCCCGCACCATCGCCGCCTCGGGCACGGTCCGCCCCATCCGGGTACCCGAGGACGTCCGGACACGGCGCAGGTCCCGGGGCTCTACGGAATGCAGAGTGCGTAGACGGGTGTCCAGCGAGGTGAGGGGGGACCACAACATGTAGGCGGGTCCTGCGGTGTGAAGATGAGAGTTGCGAAGCTCCCCATCGACCACCACAGGACCCG